>CAZOAZ010000006.1:0-155192 GCA_964577955.1 uncultured Bifidobacterium sp.
AGCGCCCCGTACCGCAGATCGTCCCTCCGGTGCCTACCCACACCAGCAGGTGGTCCACCTTCCCCTCCATCTGTTCCCAGATTTCGGGTCCGGTCGTTTCGTAATGGGCTTGTGAGTTGCTCAGGTTGTCGTACTGATTCGCCTTCCACGAGTTGGGAATTTCGCGCTCGAGCCGCGACGACACCGAGTAGTACGAGCGCGGATCGTCCGGTTCGACGTTGGTCGGGCAGACGATGACTTCGGCGCCGAACGCGCGCAGCGCGTCGACCTTTTCCTTCGATTGCTTGTCGGTCGTCGTGAAGACGCAGCGGTAGCCCTTGACGACCGCCGCAATGGCGAGACCCATGCCGGAGTTGCCGGACGTCCCCTCGACGATCGTGCCGCCGGGTTTGAGCCGTCCATCGCGCTCGGCGTCCTCGATCATGCGAACCGCCATCCGGTCCTTGATCGAGTTGCCCGGGTTGAAGGTCTCGACTTTCGCGAGAACCGTGGCTGGCACCAGCCCTTTCGTGATCGCGTTGATGCGCACGAGCGGCGTGTGGCCGATGGCGTCAAGGATGGTGGGACAGATCTTTTTCACAGGGGAAGTGTACCAGCTGATCTCGGCAAACCACAGGGGTCGCCGAGCACGCCGAGACGAAAATTCGCCACTAAAACACGAAAACACGAAACCAAAGCGCAGGCAGCCGACGCGGCGCCGCGAAGCGGCGGCCTCAGCGTGAACGACTCGCGAAAACGAGAGGAGCCACGATCCATCACTCTCGTTTTCGTGAGTCGATCACGCTGAGCGCCGGCCGGCTCCGCCGGCCGCCCGCGTCGGCTCAGAGTCCACACTTGGAGTGACCCTCCGTGCCTTTGTGTCTCCGTGGCGCATTTCGTGTTTTCGTGTTTTCGTGGCGCATTTTGAAGAACCGCTAGAATGACACCCATGCCACGACTGATCGCCGAACCGACCATCATTGAATCCGCCGGCAACAAGCCGAAGCGGATTGAAGAGTACGCCGGACACGTGAACTCCGGGCACGCCGCGGTCAGCGTGGCGCGGATGAAGAGTCCGCAGGGCTGGTTGGAGCCGGGCCAACGGCCGGAGTTCGAGGAAATCACCGTCGTCCTTCACGGCATGCTCCGCGTGGAGTACGAAGGCGGGTCGATGGACGTCCACGCCGGCCAGGCCATTGTGACGAAGCCTGGCGAATGGATTCGGTACAGCACACCCGAAGCGGGCGGCGCCGAGTACGTCGCCGTCTGTCTGCCGGCATTCTCGCCCGCCACCGTGCACCGCGATCGCGACTGACTGTCGAGAGAGACGTTCAGGGATCGTCGAGATACGAACAGGCGACGGCCGAGGGCCTGCGAGATCTAGAACGACGTCGCTGAGCGTTTGCGACAGGTAGCCACCGGGCTCGTCCCGGTGGCTGACCGCGCCCTCTCCCAACCACCGGAACCCAAACCAAACGCGCGGGCGCGGTGTCTATAGCACAGACGTGCCAGCGTCACTTTTGACAGGAGGGCCCATGCGCCGGTCCCTGTACCTCACCTGTGTGCTCGTCGCCCTGTTGGCAACCAACGTCTCTCTGCTCGTCTCCGCCCAGGCCACTCTCGGTCATCTCCACGGCATCATCCGCGCCGCCTCGGGCGGACCGCTCGCCGGCGTGACGGTATCGATTGCGCGCGCGGACGGCCTGACACGCACGACAACGTCGGACGCCAAGGGCGAGTTCGTCTTTCGCGATCTGCCGCCCGGCGCGTACACCATCACCACGACGTTGGCGTCGTTTGGGCTGCAGCGGACGTCGGTCACGGTAACTGCTTCGCGCACGGCCGAAGTCACGCTGACGCTTTCGCCTGAACGGTCGCGGGATGAGAACCGCGTGATGCCCGTGCCGACGGCACCCGCGCCACCGCCGCCGCCGCGGCAGATCGGCCCTATCACCGGCGGCATCGTTGGCGGGCTGGAAGCGGCCCCGCCGGCCGTCAAAGCGTACGGTTCTGGCACGGGTGGCGGTGTCTACCGGCCGGACTTCAACACCGAAGCCTACGACAAGATCGACGACAACCGCTGGACGCTGGTCAGCAACCGCCCGCTCTCAACCTTCTCGACCGACGTCGACACGGCTTCGTACGCGAATGTGCGCCGGTTCCTGAATCAGGGTCAACTGCCGCCGAAGGACGCCGTGCGCGTCGAGGAACTGATCAACTACTTCGGCTACGAATATCCCGAACCATCTGCGGAGGCGCCGTTCTCCGTCACCACGTCGCTCGGGCCGTGCCCGTGGGATCCCAAGCATCAGCTCGCGTTGATTGGCCTTCAGGCGCGACATATCGATCGCGGCAACACGCCACCGCGCAATCTGGTGTTTCTCATCGACGTCTCAGGCTCGATGATGTCGCCAAACAAGCTGCCGCTCGTCAAGGCGTCGCTCGCGATGCTCGCCCGCAACCTCACGAGCCGCGATCGGATCGCCCTCGTCGTCTACGCAGGTGCAGCGGGCCTGGTCCTGCCCTCGACATCGGGCGGCGATCCGACGGCGATCCTCGAGGCGCTCAACCGTCTTCAAGCTGGCGGGTCCACGAACGGCGCCGGTGGCATCACGCTCGCGTACGAAACTGCCCGGCACGCCTTCATCAAAGGTGGCGTCAATCGCGTCGTCCTGGCCACCGATGGCGACTTCAACGTCGGCGTCACCAATCAGGGCGATTTGATCCGGATGATCGAAGAGAACCGGGAAACCGGCATTTCGCTGTCAGTCCTCGGCTTCGGCATGGGCAACCTGAAGGACTCGACGATGGAGAAGCTGGCGGACCGCGGGAACGGCAACTATTCGTACATCGATTCGCTGACCGAGGCGCAGAAGGTGCTCGTCGACGAAGCCGGCGGCACGCTCGTCACCGTCGCCAAGGACGTCAAGCTGCAGATCGAATTCAACCCACGAGTCGTCGGTGCGTACCGTCTGGTCGGCTACGAAAACCGGCTGCTCCAGGATCAGGATTTCAACGACGACAAGAAGGACGCGGGCGACATGGGCGCCGGTCATTCGGTGACCGCGCTCTACGAACTCGTGCCGGCCGGAGAAGCGACGACGCTTCCGGGCGTCGATCCGCTCAAGTATCAGCGGCCCGCGGCGCCGACACGGGCGGCGGCCAGCGCGGAACTGATGACCGTCAAGCTGCGCTACAAGAAGCCGGACGGCGATACCAGCGCGCTGATCAGCGTGCCGGTGACGACGCGCGCGCAGCCGACGGCGGCGCTCGGTTTCGCCGCCGCAGTTGCGGAGTTCGGCATGCTGCTACGCGACAGCGAGTTCAAGGGCACGGCGAGCTACGAACAGGCGTGGACGCTGGCGTCACAGAACAAGGGCGCGGACCCGCATGGCCACCGAGCGGAGTTCGCAAGGCTGGTGAAGATTGCGGAAAGCCTCAACGACCTCAAACGCAGTCGTCCACGGTCACAAGACTGAAGGCATATGGGCTGTGGGGTCGGCTTCCACTTCCGCCAAGGCTGCGGCGGACAAGGCAGCCGGACCTCAGCTCTTTGGATCGACAGGCGTCGGAATCTCGAACCAGATCTCGATCTCGTAGCCGTCCGGATCGCTCGCAAACAGATAGGGCTCGCCGGGACAGAACTCGCCTTTGTCCTTGACCACGCCGCCGGCGCGGGTCACGGCTTCAGCCGCGGCATCGATGTCGCCGACGTTCTGGAGCCTGAACCCGAAGTGCGCGATGCCGCCCGACGTCCCCACCTTCCCGGGGTCGCGTTTCTCGAACACCAGAACGTCCCGCGTCCCCGGCGTCTGCAGCTGCACGAAGTCGTCGCTCTTGTAGACCTCGACGCAGCCGAAGACGTCCTGATAGAAGCGGGCGGTGCGCTGCGGATCCCGGACCGCGACCGCGACGTGCGTCAGACCGTAGGTCTTGATCATCGGACGACGAGCTTCAAGTCGAGCGTCTTCTGTTCAGTGGAAGAAATCGAGAGCGTCGACGCCGACGGAATCATCTTCTCGAGAAACTCGGGATCGAACTGCTCGCCCTGCTCGATGTAGTCGACGGCAACGAGGTGATAGTTACCGGCCGGGACGCGCACCCTGTAGCGGCCCTGCTGATCCGGCCGGCTGATCGAAATGTGCCGCGAGACCGTCGTCCAGCGCGTCCGTTCCTGCGAGTACGACACGACGACGTAGTCGGTGGCGGGCTGGCCGCGCGGGTCGGTCACCGCGCCGCCGATCGTCGTCGCCCGGTTCGTCAGTTCCACTTCGAAGCCGCTCAAGTCTTCATTTGGCGACACTTCGAACCCATCGTCCGTCACGTCGCGGCCGTTCAAACGCACGGTCCGGATTGCCCAGAGGCCAATCGCCCCATTGACGCGCAGCAACTGGCGACCGGGCGGCGCTTTGAGATCGAACGATCGATCGTCGGCCACCCGCGTCGGCGGGGCGTTCGGGTTCAATGCACCTGGCACGGCGGGAATCGTCATCAGGTTGACGGCCGGCGGCGCCGCGCCGTCGGTGCCGTCGAGGACGATCCGGCCGGTCAACGACGAGAACTTCACCGCGCGGAACTCCAATCCAGTGAGATTGGCAGTGGGAACGTTGACGTCGACGGCTGGGGCGTACTCGAGCCCGCCCGCCGTGGGATTCCCCGACATCGCGACGGCACTGTAGAGACCTGGCGTCAGGCTGTTGAACGTGAAGGTCCCGTCGGGACGAATCTGCGCCGGAGCCATCGACGCCGACGAGATCTCGCCCTTCGGCATCATGACGACCGCGCCTCCAGTCGAGGGTTGTCCAGCCGCGGTCAGCACACGACCAGAGACCTGTACGGTACGGACCGGCGACAGCTGAATGATCAGGCCACCGAGCGTCTGCCCCTGTCCGAGGTTCAAGCGCTGCGCCTCGGCGGAGGAGGTCGTGCCGGGATAGTACGTGGGGGCGTATCCGGATCCGGACGACCCGGCCGCCTGGACGCTCTGCGCCAGGGCCAGAGGGTCGCGCAGCGTCGCCGATATGAAGTACTGTCCGGGCGACAGGCCGAAGAGCCTGAACTCGCCGATGTCGTTCGACATCGCGGTCCGTCCGGTCGGCATCAGGCGCCGCTGTCCCTGCACGAACTGGTAGCGCATCGCGCTCACCTGCACGTCCATCACCGGTTCGCCGGCCTCGTCGAGAATCTGGCCGGCGATGACGCTGGCCCGCGGCAACGTGAAATCGACGCGTTCGATCGTCTGCCCATTGGCGATGTCGAGCGGACGCCCGGCCTCGAACGGCCGCTGCTGCCCGTACTGCAGCGCCACGAATCCGCCCTTCGACGCGTTCAAGACGTAGCGGCCGCGCGGGAGGTCGCGGATCTCGTACCGCCCCTGCGCGTCAGTTTCCGCCATTCGCCCTTCGCGCAGTTCAGTTCCAGCAGCACGCACTTGCACTCTGCGCAACGGCTGTCCGTTGTCGGCGGCGCGTATGGTGCCGCGAATCACTGCGGTCCCGGTCGCGGACGCGGAGGTATCGCGAGGCGGAGCCTGCGGCGCCGGACCGGGTGTCGCTTGCCCTGGTGCCGGCGCAGCGATCTGCCAGCCTCGGCCAATCGTTCCGGCCGCCACCACCATCGCTGTCATCGCGAGCCAGGTGCGCCAGGCGAACTTCATGGGTGGGTCTCCGTGCGTCAGCGTCGGACAGGCTGCGGCCTGTCGGTGCCGAAAAAGGAAGGCGAATTATCGCATCACTCCGGCGTACTTCTCCCACACGATTTGGCCAGCGGCGCCAGCGTCGAGTGCCTCTGCACCTTCGACAAGCCCGCCGCGTTCCGCGGCGCGAGCGATGATTTCGGTCGCGATCCATCCGGCGCCTCGAAGATCGCGCACGCTGGTGTCGCCGTCGGCCTTGCTCAACTTCTGCGTCGGCGACTTCATGATCAACTGATGATGTAGGAAGAATGCGGACGAAGGGCGGCCGAGCAACCGCGCCAGTTGAATCTGGCGGCCGGTCGAGTCGAGCAGGTCGTCGCCACGAATCACGTGCGTGACGCCTTGCACGAAATCGTCGACGGTGGCGACGAACTGATAGGTCCAGTTGCCGTCGCGATCGCGAACCAACAGGTCTCCGCACTGCTCGGACGGCGCCTGCGACCGCGGCCCGTGACGAAGATCGTCGAATCGCTCGCGGGAGGGCGCGAGCTTTACGCGAAGCCCCACACCCGGTCGCTCCGCGAGATGTTTGCCACGGCAGGTGCCAGGATAGCGGCGCTCCCCCTCGCCGGCGGACGCCGAGGCAATCTGCGTCCGCGAACAGTCGCACGCGTAAACAAGGCCGAGCGATCGCAGCGATGCCAGCGCCGACTCGTAGTGCGCCGATCGGTCGCTCTGACGGCCGTCACACCGGCCACGCCGGAAGTCGTCAAGCGACGGTCGGTCGGGGATGAAACCAAGCCACTCGAGATCGTCGAGAATCGCGGCTTCGTATTCGGGGCGGCTGCGCCGCCGATCGTGATCCTCGATGCGCAGGAGGACGCGACCGCCCGCCCCGCGGGCGATCCCCCAGACATGGATCGCGTTCAGGACGTGACCGACGTGCAGGAATCCGGTCGGCGCCGGCGCAAACCGCGTGATCACGATGACGACCGCATGATAGCCAGCTTTCGCATGCTGAACTGGCGGCGGGATCGCCGATCGCGTACATTGCGGGCTTGCACGCGATTGAAACCGCAGGCCTGACGAAGCAGTACGGCTACCGCGGACTCCTGGCCCGGCTGCCCTTCGTCGGCAACTCGCGAGTATCGGCGCTCGAACCGCTCAACTTCTCGGTTCGACACGGCGAGATCTTCGGCTTCCTCGGCCCCAACGGCGCTGGAAAGAGCACTACCATCCGTCTGCTCCTCGGCTATCTGCATCCAACCGCCGGGCGCGCGCAGGTGTTGGGTCTCGACATGGTGCGGGACAGCGTGGCCATTCGACGTCAGGTAGGTTACCTCCCCGGCGGAATCAGCCTCTACGACTCGCTGACCGGAGAGGGGATCCTCGACTACATGGCCAGACTCAGCGATCGTCCGCCGATCAAACGGGGCGAGCTCTGCGAACGGCTCGAGCTCTCGACCCGGACCCTGGGCCGCATGGTCAGAGACTACTCGCGCGGCATGCGACAGAAGATCGGCATCGTGCAGGCCCTTCAGCACGACCCCGAGCTCGCCATCCTCGACGAGCCGACCGAGGGGCTCGACCCGCTGATGCAGCGCGCGTTCTACGAGATCCTCGCCGAGCGCAAAGCCGAAGGGCGCACGGTCTTCTTCTCGTCGCACGTGCTGTCGGAAGTGGAGCGGGTCTGCGACCGCGTCGCGATCGTTCGCCGCGGCCGGCTCGTCGCGGTCGACGAGGTGGCCGACCTTCTCGCCCGCCGCATGCGGCACGTCGAGATCCGTTTCGTGGCGACGGTGCCGCACCTCGAACAGGTGCCCGGTGTGTCGCACATCGTGGTCAGCGGCGACCGGTTGACCTGCCGCGTGGCCGGTGATGTCAGGCCGCTGCTGGCCGCCATTGCGGGCTCGACCGTAATCGATGTCACCATCGAGCCGGCACGGCTCGAAGACGCCTTCATGGAGCTGTACTCCGATACGGACCCGGCATGAACGGACCGCTGTTCCGGCACACCTGGCGCATGCAGCGCATGAAGCTGGCCGCTGTGTCGGCGGGCTTGACGGTGTGGGGCTTCATTTCGCCGCTGATCTACGCGCAATTCGGCGCCCAGTTCAAAGTCATGATGGAGAGCGGCATCCTGCCGGAGCAGTTCGCGCGGATTGGCAGCGGCGACATCTTCAGTCTGGCCGGTTCGATTGCGCTCGGCTTCATTCATCCGATCGCCATCATTCTGACGTCGGTCTTTGCCGTCGGATTCTCAACCGCCGCCGTGGCCGGCGAACGCCAGCGCGGCACGCTCGAAGTTGCCCTCGCCAGACCGATCTCGCGTCGCGTCTTCTACTTCACGCTGCTTGGAGCCGCGTTCAGTTTCGTCGCCGTCACGATTACGGCGTTTCTCGTCGGCAGCCTCGCCGGTGCCTGGTTCGCCGGCGTGAGCCACGAACTCGCGTTCGGCCGGCTGCCGCTGCTCTGGCTGAACGGGGTCCTGCTCTTCGGCGCGGTTGCCGCGATCGGACTGGCGGCTTCGGTGTCGTTCGATCGCTTCGCGCCCGCCCTCGGCGTCACGCTGGCGATCGTCATCGTGATGTACTTCTTCGAGATTCTCGGCGCGCTGTGGCCTGACGCCGCCATGCTGCAACCCTACTCGCTATTCCACTACCTGCAGCCCAAAGCGGTCCTCACCGGCGACGCCCGGCTTTCCGACCTGGCGATCCTCGCGACTGGTATCGGCGTCGCCATGGCCTGGGCTCTCGTGGTGTTTCCTCGCCGCGACATCGCCGCTCCGAGCTAATCGCGCCGGCGGCGCGCGATCACTTTGAGCCCATGCTTCATCCGCAAGGTTACGACCGGCTGTTTGACGACCGGGTGACCCGGCACGATGTCGAAGCGCCAGCGCTGCGCGATTGAGGCCGCGAGCAGCATCAGCTCCATCCACGCGAACGATTCGCCGATACACCGCCTGGCCCCGCCGCCGAACGGAAAGTAGGCAAACGGCGGCAGCGACGCCTTGAATTCCGGTGTCCAGCGATCCGGGTTGAACTGCTCGGGCTCGACGAAGAAGCGCGCGTCGCGTTGCAGCAGATACGGGCTGACGATGACGATCGAGCGGGCGGGAATCACATAGCGATCGATCGGATAGTCCTCGAGCGCGCGCCGGCCGATGAGCCACGCCGGCGGATACAGCCGCATCGTTTCGGTCACGACCTGCTCGACGAACGTCAAACGCGGGAGGTCGGCCAGCGTCGGCGTCCGGCCGCCGAGGACGGCGTCGACTTCTTCGTGAAGCCGCCGCTCGACCTCGGGCGCGCCGCTCAGCAGGTACCACATCCACGAGAGCGCATTCGCGGTGGTTTCGTGACCGGCCAGAAAAATCGTCATGGCCTCATCTCGAACCTGCTCGTCGCTCATGCCCTGGCCGTCAGCCTCTTCGTCCTGGGCCATCAGCAGCATGGACAACAGATCGCCGCGATCGGTCGGCTGAGCGCGGCGTTCGGCAATCATGCCGTAGATGATGGCGTCCAGCTTCGCGCGCGCCGCGCGGCCGCGCCTCAACGCCGGAATCGGCAGATGCTCCAGCAGGTCGATGAGCGGCAGCATCGTCAGCCAGAAGCTGTCGAGCACGTCGGTCAGCGCCGCGCCGACGCTCTTCGCCTGCGACTGGACGTCGGTGTCGAAGAGGGTCTTGCCGACGATGCCGAGGGTCAGGCGCATCATCTCCTGCGCCAGATCGAGGGTGGCGCCATCGGCCCACTGCGCCTGCGCGCGATCGGCGTAGTCGGTCATCACCGTGGCGTACGCCGCGATCCGGTCCTTGTGAAAGGCCGGCTGCATCAGGCGCCGCTGCCGCCGGTGGGTCGCGTCCTCGCTGGTCAGCAGCCCTTCGCCGAGGAGGCGCTTCGCCCGCTCGAGCCCGCGCCCCTTGTGGAAGAGGCGCTGATTGGTGACGAGCACATCCTTGACGAACTGCGGGTGGTTCAGGAGGACGAGGTATTCGCTGGCCATCTTCACCGCCGCAATGTCGCCGTAGTCGCGGGCGAGGCCGGAGAAGAAGGCGACCGGATCGCGCCCAGGCGCGTAGATGACGAGCGTGCGGAGCGAACGCGGCGGCCCGGGCAGCGCGGTCGCGACGGCCATACTAGCTGTCGCCCCCGACGACGACGTGCCAGGGCCGCACCCGCCAGGCCGTGATCAGACCGTGGCGGACATAGGGGTCGGCGTTGGCAAACGCCTCGGCAGCCGCCGGGCTCTCGCCGCGAAACACCATCAGCACGCTGTCGATCGGATCGCCCTTGGCCCCGGCCCGCTCGATCTCGCCACGCGCGTGCGCCGCCGTGACGAGCCGGAGATGCTCCTCGCGATACGGCGTGCGACGGTTGGCGTAGTCCTCAACCGTCTCGTACTCGAGAACGAAATACTTCATAGTCGGCACCGGAATTTAGGGACTTCAGGATATGAGGATTTCAGGATTTTGGGCACGCGTGACAGCTCGTGCGAAATCCTCATATCCTGAAGTCCTCAAATCCTAAAATCCCGCCAACAGCGAGGTGACATCGCGCGTAGCAATCGCGTTTGTCACCGAGGTAAATATCCCTTTGTCACGAATCTCGCTGGCGGCGGCGATGAACGCACCGAGGGCGGTGCGGGCGAGGCCGCTGCCGGTGCTGATGCGGCGAACGCCGAGCGCCGAGAGGTCGTCCACCGTCAACTGCGGGCCGGGAAAACCAATGAGGACGTTGAGCGGCCGGTCGATCGAGCTGACGACCGCCTTGATGTCGTCCTTCTTCACGAGACCCGGCGCGTACAGCACGTCGGCGCCGGCATCCTGATAGGCCTGCAGACGGGCGATGGTGTCGCGCAAGTCCGGACGGCCGACGAGAAAGTTCTCGGCACGTGCCGTCAGCAGGAACGGGACCGCCGCGGCGCGCGCCGCTTCCACCGCCGCCTGTACGCGCTCGCGGGCCAGCCCGAGGTCGTAGACCGGCACATCACCCGACCGTGTCGAGTCTTCGATCGATCCGCCGACGAGTCCGGTTTCAGCGGCCAGGCGGATGGTCTCGGCGGCCGCCGCGGGCGCGTCGCCGAAGCCGTTCTCCAGATCGGCGCTCACCGGCAGATCGGTCGCCGCCACGATGGCGCGCACATGCGCCAGCACCTGGTCGCGTTTCAGCGAGTAATCGCGCTGCCCGAGCGAAAACGCACATCCCGCGCTCGTCGTCGCCAACGCTTCAAAGCCCAACGACGCCAGGATGCGCGCCGTCCCGGCATCCCAAGGGTTTGGGATGACGAAAGCCTTGTCACGGTCATGGAGAGATCGAAACAGGCTCGCCTTCTCGAGGGTGCTTCTCATCGTCATCTTCTTGGCGGTTCGAAAGGTTCGAAGGGTTCGATAGGTTCGACTGGTTCGCGGTTCGAAGGGTTCATGTCATCGGAACCCAGAACCTGTCGAACCATTCGAACCAGTCGAACCCCTCGAACCTACTCAGACATTGAATTTGAACAGCATGACGTCCCCGTCGGCGACGACATACTCCTTCCCTTCCATCCGGTAAAGTCCCTTGTCGCGGGCGGCGGCGATCGAACCGCATTGTACGAGGTCGTCGTAAGCCACGGTCTCGGCCTTGATGAAGCCGCGTTCGAAATCCGAATGAATCACGCCGGCGGCCTTCGGGGCGGTGTCGCCACGGTGGATCGTCCAGGCCCGCACTTCTTTCTCGCCAGCGGTAAAAAACGTCTGCAAGCCGAGCAGGTGATACGTCGCTCTGATCAAGGACCCAATCCCGCTTTCCGCCACGCCCAGATCCTTGAGAAACGCGTCCGCCTCTTCGGGGGACAGGTCGACCAGCTCGCTCTCGATCTGCGCGCTGATGACGACCGCTTCGCAGGAGAGATGCGTCTGCACATAGGTCCGCACGGCACCGACATAGGGATTCGCGTCGGCGTCAGCGAGATCTGAATCCTTGACGTTGCAGGCAAAGATCGTCGGCTTGTCCGTCAGGAGAAAGAACGGGCGCGACAGCGCGCGTTCGTCGGCGGTCAGCGCCACGGTCAGCGCCGGCTTGCCGTCGTTGAGAGCGGCCTCGATCTTGGCGAGGACCGCCTCTTCGGCGGCGGCGCCCTTGTCGCCGCGCTTGATGTCCTTGCTCAGCCGCTCGCGGCGCTTGGCGACCACGTCCAGGTCGGCCAGCACGAGCTCCGTCGTAATCACCTCGATGTCCCGGATCGGATCGACGCTGCCGGACACGTGGTGCACGTCTTCGTCTTCGAAGCAGCGGACGACTTGCACGATGGCGTCCACTTCGCGGATGTGGGTCAGGAACTTGTTGCCGAGCCCTTCACCCTGGCTGGCCCCTTTGACGAGCCCGGCGATGTCGACGAACTCGATCGCGGCGGGAATGACGACGGAGGTCTTGGCGATCTTCTGCAGCGGCGCCAGACGCACGTCCGGCACGGTGACGATCCCGACGTTGGGGTCGATGGTGCAGAACGGATAGTTGGCCGCTTCCGCTTTTCGCGTACGCGTCACGGCATTGAACAAGGTGGACTTGCCCACATTGGGCAGCCCGACGATTCCGGCTCTCAGCATGATTGGAAGTGATCAGTATAGTGCGAAGTGCTGGGTGCGAGGTGCACGGTGCATGGTGCAGGTGCGGGGTGCTAGGTGCTAGGTGCGCGGTGCTATGCTCGATTTCGATCAGCAGACGATGCGCGGCACTTTTCGTCGGACGGCGTGGACGACGGTCGTGGCACTGCTCGGCCTCGCCGCTGTGCTCGGCGCGCAGCGCGGCTTCTACGGCTGGGACGAGAGCGTGCGCAACATCCCCTACGACGGCCGCTTCACCTTTGCGCGCATCCGGTACACGTCGTCGCTCGGAGGGAACTGGGCCGGCGGCCGGCCGTCGTGGGTGCACGGCTATCCGCTGGCCGAACAGAACCTGATGCAGATCATGAGCGAGCTGTCGCTGCTCGACGCGCACCGCGACGAGGCCAATGTGCTGACGCTCGACGATCCAGAACTCTTCAAATATCCGCTCGCCTACATCATCGAAGTCGGCTGGTGGGCGCCGACGGATCGCGAAGCCAAGCATCTCCGTGAGTACCTGCTGAAAGGCGGCTTCCTGATCGTCGACGATTTCAAGGTCGAGGGCTGGCGCGGGCTGCCCGGCGGCGGCTGGCAGCCGTTCGAGAACAGCGTCAAACGCGTGCTGCCGGGCGTGAAGTTCTACGACATGGAGCCGAGCGATCCGATCTTCCACTCCTTCTTCGAGATCACCACGCTCGACGACTTTCCGCAGGCCTACACGGACGGGAAGGCCATCTTCCGCGGCGTCTACGAAGACAACGATCCGAAGAAGCGTCTCCTGATGATCATCAACTACAACACGGACATCTCGCAGTACTGGGAGTGGTCCGGACGCGGGTTCCGGCCGTTCGACGACACCAACGAAGCCTACAAGCTGGGCGTCAATTACCTGATCTACGGACTGACCCACTAGAACCGGTGCGAAGTGCGCGGTGCGGGGTGCGGCACGCCTGCTACTTCGGCGATCGTGTGCTGAGCAGACGCTCGACGGCCAGGCGTGAAGGCGGCGCCCACGCGCCGCCGAGTGCCGCCAGCGCGCGTTTCATCGCCGGCCATGACAGCGTGGCGGTGGCCGCCAGAAATCGTTGGGCGTCGACGGCAAAAGCGCGGCGTTCCTTGATCGTGGCCTCGGCGCGGAAGGCGATGAGCGCGGCCTGCGGCGTGCCGTGGATCGCCGGGAAGTCCTGATGCAGATAGCCGGCGAGAAATTGCGCGAGCGCTGGAAAATCTTCAGGCGCGATTCGCGCGCGCGGGCGCAACCTGCCTGCCCTTCCCGCCCCTCCCGCCTTTCCTGCCTTGAATGATCGAGCCGGCACCGATCAGGCCTCCGGATAGGAAGTGAGCACGTACCACGCGCTGCGGCGGTCGTCCCAACGCACAACCACCAGCGCGCGATAGCAACTGACCGCGCGCTTCTGGCCCCGGCGAATCGATCGGCCGATGGGCGGCCCCTTCGGCTGCAGATAGTTGATGACGAGATTCGGCCGCGAACCGCGCCGATTCAGCCACGCCTTCAGCTTCACTGCCGACTGATCGAGCGCGGCGGCGACGATGACTGCCGCCGTGGTGGCGTCCGTGTACGTCGACGCCGCGGAAATGTTCTCTCGAGACAGCCGCTCGAGGAGTTCCTGGTCGGTCTTCCCGACGTGACGCGCCAGCGTATGTCCGCCGGCGCGTTCGTCAGCCTTCAGATCGCGAGTCGCCTGAGCCGCCGGCTGCGCCGCGGCCCGAGCCGGGAGCGTGCCCCCGACCAGCGCGAGGACTGCGAGCGCGGCATGGATGCGTCGCGAAACTTTCAATGCGTCGCCTCAGTAATCCGGCTAAAGCCGGACGCCACCGTCAAGCCGGCGAAGGACCGGACGCCACCGCCATCAGTGACCAAGTCCAGCCCGGATCTTCGCCGAAAGCGAGGCCATCAGATCCGGCGATCCGGTGAAGAGTCCCGGTGCCGGCTCCTTCGCGAACGGCAGCATCTCGGCGTAGATCACATCCGCGCGATAGAGATTCAGGCCGCGGCCGGCCAGATACTGGAGCCGCAGGTTGCGGTCGCGGTTGATCTGCGCGTCCTTCAACCATCCCTGCATGTCCGCCGCGCTGCCGGCATAGGTGGCGAACAGGTCCACCGCCGAGGTCATCCCGATATCCTGCAGTGACTTCTTGACCGGCGCGTACTCGGGCCGCTGCAGGCGCGCTTCGATCTCGTCGAGATTGATCGTCGTGCCGTCGACCTGACCGAGCAGCACCAGGTCGTAGCCGGCTCCGTTATAGGTATTGGCGAAGATCATCCCTTTGGGGAACGCCTCGAAGAAGGTCGCGATCTCGCTTTTCACCGCTTCGGTGTTGCTCTCGTAGAGCTGCACGAAGAGCGTGACGATGCCGCCCGGGTTCAGCCGCGATTTCGCCAGCTCGAAGAACTCGCGCGTGTAGAGCATCGCCGCGCCTTTGACCCACGGATCCAGCGGGTCAGAGGTAATCGCGTCGAACTTCTGCTTGGTCGTGTAGAGAAAATGCCGCGCATCGTCGAGATGGACTTCCACTTTGGGGTTTCTGACGACGTCGAAGTTGTGCTCCGCAAAGTAGGTGGAAACGACCCGCGGCACGAGCGGCTCGATTTCGGCGATCGTTTCGTGCTCGACGGCCGGGTCAACGGAGACGGCGCCCGCCGTGACGCCAGCGCCGCAGCCGATCACGACGACCGTCTTCGCGCTCTTCGGTACGAGTGTCGTCAGATGGCCGAGCATCCGCTGCAGCCGCATGTCCTGCGGTTCACTCGAGGCCTGGACCTTGCCGGCGTTGTGATAGTTGCGGACGCCGTTGGAACGTTCAGACACAGCAACCGAGGCGTTCCAGCCTTCGCCGACATAGATGATCTCGGACTGCCCGATCTGGGTCGCGGTGTAACGGCCGTAGGCGACGAAGATGCCTGGGATCGGCTGAATGCTGAGCGTGAGCAGGCCAGCCACGAGCGCCGTTCCGGCGAGCGCCAGCGTCGAGATTTTCGCTTCGGCAAGCAGCAGCAGACCCGACAGCGCGGCCACCAGAATCAGTACCTGCTCCGAACGCTGCGAGCCAATCCACACGACGAGGCCAAGGCTGGCGATCAGCGAGCCGAGAATCGCGCCAAGGGTGTTGGCCGCGTAGACGCCGCCCACGAGATGCGCGGGATCCTCGTCATTCGACGACACCGCCGCCAGCGCCAGCGGGAAGCTTGCCCCCCAGAGAATCGCACCAGGCAGGATGGCGAAGAGCGCGCGGACCAGATCGAGCTGGAACTGAAACCAGGCGTTCGGCGAGATCGACGGATTCACCGGCCAGAACGGCAGCGACTGCGTGAGCACGTAACCGGCCCAGGCCATGCCGGCGCACAGCCCGATCTGACACCAGCCGAGTGCCACCCGCGGGTTCTTCATGTTGCGACCGAGGATCGATCCGATGCTGCTGCCGATGCCGAGACCGGCCAGGAACACCGCGAGGATCAGCCCGAAGGTGTAGACCGTCGCGCCGAGGAGCAGCGACAGCGACCGCGTCCACAGCACTTCGCTCGCGAGCGCGGTGAACCCGGACAGCGCGATCACGACGTACACCGTGCCGCTCCCCTTCGACCGCCGCATCTCGCCCATCGTCTCGGCCTCGGCCGGCGAGTGGCGCGCGAATCGCGCGACGACGAGCGCCAGCACGGCAACGACCGCGTTCAGCGCCACCGCGACATAGGTCGCGACCGAGATGTCGTAGAACGACAGCAGATAGAACCCGGCGAGCAGACTCCCCAGCACCGCGCCGGCGGTATTGCCGCCGTAGAAAAACCCGAGCCAGGCGACGCCGTCCGGCGTCCGTTCCACCCAGCGCGCAATCGCCGGCAGCGTCGCGCCCATCAGGAGCGTCGGCGGCAGCAGGCACACCGCCGCCGCGATCGCCCGCAGCACGATGCCCATGAAGCCCGAACCGGCCCACGCCGTGTAGGCGCCGCCGACCAGCGGCATCGCAAACAGGATGATCAGGCCGAGCACGCCGATGCCGGCCTCGAGGTACGCGTACACCCGCAGCGGATGCGCCTCGGGCGAGATCAGCCGCGGCAGCAACAGGCTCCCGAGGCACATGCCGCCCATGAACGTCCCGAGCAGGACGCCCATCGACACCGCGGAGACCCCGATCACGAGTTCAAGGAGCTGGAACCAGACGATTTCGTATATGAGAGCCGCGCAGCCGCTGCCGACAAAGAGCAGCAGCAGCGCGGGGAGTAGACGCCGCGAGTTCATGAACCTCCTAAAACCGCCCGCAAAAGGACAGACCACCCCTGAGAGCGGGGTGTATGAAGCGGCAGAGATTCTACCTGTCTTTTACCGGGGAATGCGCGTGAGCGCCGGCGTGGAACCCGGAGGCACCGGCGTCCGCGCCGTATTGAGCACCATCGCCAGCAGCGTGTAGTAACCCTGGATGCCGACGATGTCGATGACGCCGTTCTCGCCGAACGCCGCCACGGCGCGGGCATACGTGGCGTCACTGACCTGCTGCGTCTTGTGCAGTTCGTCGCAGAAGTTGTAGAGCGCCTCCTCGTCGGCGGCCATCTTCTCGGGCCGCTTGTCGGCAATCAGCGCCTTGACGATGTCGGGCGACAGGCCGGCCTGAAGCGCGAGCCGGTTGTGCGCGTCCCATTCGTAGTTCTGCGACCAGCGCCGCGCGGTAATCAGAATCGCGAACTCGCTAAGGCGCGGCGGCAGCGAGCTGTTGAACCGCAGGTAGTCGCCCATCGCGCGGGCGCGGCTCATCACTTCGGGACTGCGCAGCAGCGGCACGAACGGACCCGAGATCGGCGCCTTGCGCGCCGCTTCGAATTCCGCCATCGCTTTCTTCTGCGCCTCGGTCAGCTGTGACGCGGGAATCGGCGGCATCCGATCCTGCGCAGCGGCAATCGTCGTGAGGGAGAGCGTGACGGTCAGCGTCAGCAAATATGTCTTCATGGTGTGCTTTCTCCGTGTAATCCGGCTGAAGCCGGACGCCACCGATGCCGTGCCATTCTCCCCGCAAAAAAGAAAAGGCGACGGCCGAAACCGTCGCCCTCCGAGCCATCGCGGCGGCAGAGCCCTACGCTTTGAGGTGCTTGCTCACCAGCTTGGTCATCGCGAACATGTTGACGGATCCCTTGCCGCCGAAGACTGCCTTCAGCTTGTCGTCGGCATTGATCATCCGCTTGTTCTTCTTGTCCTGGAGACCATTCTTCTTGATGTAAGCCCAGAGCTTCTTGGTGACTTCCGTGCGCGGCATCGCCTTCGCGCCGACGACCGCTGCGAGCGTCTCGCTCGGCGTCACCGGTTTCATGAAGGCCGCGTTCGGTTTGCGGGCCGTCTTCTTCTTCGCAGCTTTCTTTGCCATGCCGTCTCCTATGACGACGCACAATGCGTCGCGAGGAGAGTACCACGAAATCAGGATTTCTCTCTGGGGAAATGCTTCCTCAGAGGAGAAATTCCCTCTGGGGCAGTGCCGATGCGCTCAGGCGCCCGGCGGACGGCGCTTGGGCGCGCGGGCACGTACCGCCCTGGGAGCGGGCTTCTTGGCGACCAGCAGGCCATGCGGAATCCCCTTGGCGAAATCCTCGATGAGCCGCGCCATGCGGCGCTCGCGCGTGGCGTCCTGCTTGGCGCTCATCACCCAGAACCGGCACTGTTGCTGTCTTCCCTGGGAGAGCGACTGGAAGAATGCCCAGGCGGCCGGGTTGGCGCGGAGCCGTTTCTCGAGCGCCGGCGCGAAGCGCGCCGAGGCGAATTCCTGGCGGTAATTGATGGTTTTCGACTCGTCCCGCCGCTCGAAGGCCGCGCGGCCCGGGGCGGTCATCCGCCCTTCGGCCTCGAGCTCGCCGACGCGCGTGATGTTGATCCGGCTCCAATGGCTCTTGGGCTGCCGCGGTGAAAACCGCTGCGCGTAGCTGCGGGAATCGACGTTCCAGCGGATGCCGTCAATCCAGCCGACGCACAACGCCTCGTCGAGCGCCTGTTTGTAGGTGAGGCCGCCCTTCCCCGAGGCCTGGTTGTAGAACCCGATGATCAACTCGTCGCGGGTGCTGCCGTGACGCCGCAGCCAGGTGCGGAGGCGGCTCGCATCCTTGAAGAACGTCGGTGTGTCGGCCATCGCCCGCTCTACTGCTTGACGCGCGGATCCTCGGGCGCCGGCTGACCGGCCGGCTGGACGCTGTGCAGGAACTCGTAAAGAGCGCCAATGTCCTCCGGCGTCATCCGCGCAAAGGTCTCCCAGGGCATCGGCGATCCGTCGTACTTCCGTCCACCGTTCTTGAACCGCGCCACGAACGTCTCCCGGTCGGGAAACTTCATCAGCGCGCTCCCCTTGAGCGGTGTGATGTTGGGCGGCTTGAACCACAGGGTCGTGTCGACCCCGGCGCGCCGCTCCGGCTCGACGGCAATGCCGCCGGAAAATTCCGGCCCGTCCGGCGCAAAGGTCAGTTGATTGAGCGGCGTATGACAGTTGGTGCAGTTGCCGACCCCGCGAGCGATATACGCGCCACGCTCCTTCGTCGGCGCCTGCGCTGGAGCGGTCTTGGGAGGGTTGACGTTCTCTCTCGGCTTGAACGTCCCGACGAAGGTCCTGATGGCCTTCCCGACCATCGTCCACTCGTTGTCTTTCACTTCGTGACGGACCGCCGGCTGCGCCCGCAGATAGGACAGGATGCCGACGATATCGTCGTCGCTCATATCGCCATAGGGCATCAGCGGCAGCACGGAGGCCTGCCCGTCAGGCCGCACCGAGTAGCGCAGCATGCGCGCGATCTGCGGGTCGCTGTAACGGCCAATGCCGGTCTCACGATCGGGCGTGATGTTCTTGGAGCGCAGCACTCCGAGCGGTGCCGCCGGGAACTCGAAGCCGCCGGTCAATGCCGGGCGCTCCCCGCTCGCCGCCCACTTGTCGAAGTCGGCGATCGACCCACCGTGGCAGACGACGCAGTGCGCCGGACCGAAGACCAGGTACTCGCCACGGGCAATCGCCGCCGGGTCAGTCGATGCGTGCAGATCCGGCAGCGGCGTGTCCCAGGTGCGATTCCAGTTCTGCGACACGTAGATGGCCACTCCGGCCATCACCACGACCAACGCAAGACCGAGATAAATCAGAATGCGAAAGACTTTTCTGAGCACGGCGACAAATTGTAGCGCTCAGTGATAGTGCGAATCCATCTCGCCGGCTCGGATCGGCACGGGCGTGGTGTTCACCTTGGGCGGGATGGGACAGTTGTAGTGATCGGAGTACGCACAGGCCGGGTTGTAGGCGAGGTTGAAGTCGACGAGATAGAGACCGCTCGGGAGCTTCTTCACCTCGAGATACCGGCCGAGACCGTAGGAGTCCTTCCCCGCCGTCCCGTCGCGAAAGAAGATTTCAAGCACGTCGTCGCCAATGCCCGGCTCGAGAAGACGCATGCACTCGAAGCGAACCGGCTGGCCGGCGATGAGCAGATCGAACCAGCCGACGCGTTCTGCCCGCCGCAGGTTGCCTCGGGTCGAGAGGATCGTGACGATCTCGGACTGCGGATTCTTCGTCAGCGGCAATTCAAAGCGATACGCGAGATCCGGCGGGAAGTACTTGAGCCCCTTGTACTCCGCAAACCGCGGGCTCTTTGGATCAAAGACGATCAGCCCGGGATAGCGCTGGTGCGAGAGCCGGAGCAGGAAACGTCCAATGGTGATCGCCGACGGCTTGAGCACCGCGTCGCGCGTCGCGGGAGGGACTGCCGGAGCCGCACCCGGCGGCGCGGCCGCAGCCGGCGGCGGCACAAATGTCGCGTTGGCGTCGACGGCCACGACACGGAACTCGTCACCCTGCACCGTGACGCGCAGATGGTGCGCGGCCACGGTGGAATCGTCGATGCGGATATCGTTGTCGGCCGCGCGTCCGACGGTCAGCGTCGTCCGTCCGGCAAAATCCATCCGCGCGATCGTCGCGAGATACGACTGCGGGTTGCCCTTGAGCCACGCCTGGGCTTCGGCGCGGTCTTTCGCGATCTCGGCCAGCGCCGCGGCGCGGCCCTCAGGTGAGAGCTGCACCGGTCCCGTCGCCGCGTTGAGCCCAGCGACACACGCCACGACCGCGAGGCCCACGGTGTTAAGTGTCCGGACTCTCATGCGCGCATTTTACCCACCGCACCTGGAACCTGGCACCAGAACCCGCACCTTGAACCTAGAACTTAGAACCCTGCACCTGGAACCAGCCCCGCTTCTGCTAGCATTCGCGCTCTGGAGGCTCTGTGCTGAAACCGTCCTTCGTCGCCCTGTCGCTGGTCGTCATGCTTGGCGGCGCCCTCGAGGCGCAGACGCCGGCGCCCGCCACCGCCCCCGAGCCCAAGAACGACTACAGCAGCGACAAGAGCTGGCTCTGCCGGCCGGGCCGTCAGGATGCGTGCGCGATCGACCTCACCACGAGCGTCGTCGCCGCCAATGGCACGGTGACGAAGGAAACCTGGAGCGCCGCTAGCAACCCGGCGATCGACTGCTTCTACGTCTATCCGACCGTCTCGAGCGACACGACGACCTACAGCGACATGAACGCGGACGCCCGGGAACTGAACGTCGTCGCGCAGCAGTTCGCACGCTTTGCGTCGAAGTGCCGGATCTTCGCTCCGCTCTACCGGCAGGTCACCGTCGCCGGCTTGACGCGAGGCCTGGCCACCGGTCTGGTGGCGATGGACAAGGGGCTCGGGTTCGACGACGTGAAGGATGCGTGGCACTACTATCTCGAGCACGACAACAACGGCCGCGGCGTGGTCCTCGTCAGCCATTCGCAGGGATCGTTCGCGCTGATTGAACTGATTCGCCAGGAGATCGACGGCAAGCCGATCGAGTCGCGCATCGTGTCGGCCATCATGCCAGGCGCGGCGCTCCCCGTTCCCAAGGGAAAGACCGTCGGCGGAGTGTTTGCGCACATGCCGCTCTGCACTAAAGCGGGTGAAACCGGCTGCGCGATCGCCTACTCCGCGTTCCGTTCGACGGTTCCGCCGCCCGCCAACACGCTCTTTGGCCGCGTTCCCGATGCCGGGCAGGCCGCGGCCTGCGTCAATCCGGCGGCGCTCGGCGGCGGCAGCGGCGCGCTCCACGCCTATCTGTCCGCGAGCGGCAGTCTGATCGTCGGCACAGCACCCCCGACACAGTGGAGCGGCAGCGCCACCGTCGACACACCGTTCGTGAGCCTGCCCGGTCTGCTCACCGCCGAGTGCGCCACCAACGAGAACGGCAGCTTCCTCAAGATCATCGTCAACGGCAACCCCGCCGATCCACGCGTCGACGACATCCCCGGCGATCTTCGCATCGGACCGGCGCTCCAGGCCAACTGGGGCCTGCATCTCGTCGACATCAACTTGGCGATGGGCAACCTCCTCGACATCGTCGACGCCCAGGCCAAGGCCTACGTGGCGAAGCCCAGACGCTGAACGCCTGTAAGATTCAAGCTGATGTTCATCGGGCACCTCGCCGTCGGGCTCGCGGCGAAACGGGTCACACCGCAGGTTTCGCTCGCGATGCTCCTGCTCGCGGCGCAGTGGGCCGATTGCCTCTGGCCGATCTTTCTCGGACTCGGGCTCGAGCAGGTGCGGATCGATCCGGGCAATACGGCGATGACGCCGCTCGATTTCGTCAGCTATCCCTACTCGCATTCGCTGGCAGCCCTGCTCATCTGGGGCGTCGTGGTCGGCGGCGTGTACCGGGCCATCGCCGGCGGCCGCCGCTCGGTCTGGGTGCTCAGCGCGCTCGTCATCAGCCACTGGGTGCTGGATTACGTCACTCACCGGCCGGACATGCCTCTTTATCCAGGCAGCGCGAAGTACGGGCTGGAGTTGTGGCGCTCGATTCCCGCAACGGTTGCCGTCGAGTCGGTGATGTTCGCGATCGGGCTGTGGGTCTACGTGCATGCGACGCGCGCGCGCGACAGCGTCGGCACGTGGGGGCTCGTGACGCTCACGGCCATCATCGTCGTGTCGTATGTCGCGAACATCGTCGCCGGCGCGCCGCCCTCAGTCGAAGCGCTCTGGCCCGCCGCGATCGTCGGCGCGGTCATTCTGACGCTCTTCGCGTTCTGGGTCGATCGGCATCGAGAACCCGCGACGTCTGGCACGCGGACAGGCTAAAGCCTGTCCCTACCGATGTCACACGTCACCTCGTACCGGTAGGGACAGGCTTCAGCCTGTCCGTCATGGTGCGCTGATCATCGCGACCGCGATGAGACAGATGATTGCCCCGGTCCACTGCAGCGGACTGATGCGCTCGCGCAGGATCAGCCACGCGAGCACCACCGTCGCCACCGGATAGAGCGACGACAGCACGGCCGCGACGTCGAGCCTCACATACTGGCGCGCGGCCATGTAGAGCGCGTTGCCGCCCGCGTCGAGCACACCGGCCAGAATCGCGAACGGATGACCGATTGGCGAAGGCCACGCCCCCCGCCGCGCCGCCAACAGGATCGTTGCCGTGACCACCGCGACGAATCGAGCGACGGCCAGCGGACCAAAGACCGCGTTGGACGGCGTGTTCGCGATCAGCACGAGAAACCCGCCGAAGCCGATTCCCGCGAGTACCGCCAGCGGCAGACCTTTCGCGGAGGCAGCGTGGCCGTCCGCCGATCGCGCGGTCAGCCAGATGCCGATCATCGCCAGCCCAAAGCCGATCTGCGGCACCGTGCCGGGAAGACCGAGCGTTGCCGCCGTCACGGCGACCGGCAACACCGCGGTGACCACCGCTGCCGTCGGCGCGACTGTGGCCGCGCTCCCAGTAGCGAGACCACGATACAGCGACGCGATGCCGATCGCGCCGGACACCCCGGCGGCCCCGGACCAGGCGACCGTCGTCAGCGATGGAACCTGCTCGCGCGCACCAACCGCCAGCAGCACCACAAGGACGAACCCGGCCAGCGCCGAGAGTCCGAGGACCTGGAATTGATCGGCCTTGCGGGTCGCCAGGCCACCGGCAAAATCGCCGCAGCCCCACACCAGAGCGGATAGCAGAGCGAGGACGGTGCCAAACACTACGACTACGGTGCGAGGTGCACCGGGCACGGTGCAGGGTGCAGGTGCGACGTGCGCGGTGCGGAGGGCACGGTGCGTGCGAAGCGCGCGCCAAAGTGAGTGAAGGCGCTTCGCACACACCACGCACCAAACACCGTGCACTGTGCGCCAGCACTGTGCACCGTGCGCGTGGCACGTCGCACCAACGTTCTCACGGATCCGCCCTCATGTAATTGGGCCGATGGTAGGCGAGCGAAAAGCCGGCCCGCATCATGTTGTGGTACGACGGGTTGACGTGCTGCGGGGTGTCTTCGCCGGTCTCGGTGACGAACCACTCGCAGCCCATGCCGGCCCCGTCGCGCAGCCGCGCCGCCATCAACGCCAGCTGCGCCCCGCGCCGCCGGTGCGACGGCAAGGTGGTGGCGATCCCCAGCCAGCCGATGCGGTCGCGCACGAACAGCGAGCCCGTGGCCACGGGCCGATCGTCGTCCCACGCCATATAGTGATGCCAACCCGGCTGGCCGACGGTGGCCTCGAGCCACGGGATCAGCATCGGCGGCATGCCAAACCCCTCGCAGGCCACCGCGGCAAAGAGCCCCGCCTGGCCTGCGTCAACCGATTCGATTCGGAGATCGGTGTGGCTCCTGAAATGCGTCTCGCCTGAGCGAAAGACTTTCGACCAGCGATCGCGGACCGCGAGCCGTTCGCCTTCGAGCCAGGCCTGCATCGGCGCGGTCAGCGCCACGGGACTGACCTGTAACGCGAAGTTGCGAACACCGGATTCCCGAAAAATCGTGACGACCGACTGGATCGCGGCTTCCGACGCGGGTTCGTCGATCCCGAGTCCAATCGCCCGGTTGAAGAGCGGGATGTCGAGGGCCGGTGCGACCAGGATCGTTGCCGCGTCGAACTCGTACGCGTGGAGCTTCAAGTCCGCCGGCGCGGCGGCGAAAAGATCCGCGTACGCCTGCGCTTCGGCGTGCTCGACGAGTGTGGCGATCGCGCGCTCCGACACGAGGCTAGATGTACAGGTGCAGCGTCATCAGAACGAAGGCCACCAGCTGCAGGAACAACACGACGTGGCCCCAGGTCTTCATCTTCTGCCTGAGCGCCGCGCCTTCCTGCATGAGCGCCGCCTTCGCCGGACCGTCGGGCATCGGGCCCGCCTTGGTCATCAGCTCGACGTTCTTGTTCGCGCTGCGGCCAACGACGGCGCCGCCGAGGATCGTGGCGAGGATGCCGGCCAGTCCGCCGATGCCGAGGATCATGTTCTCGTGCGCGCTGCCGGTGAAGCGCCACAGCAGATAGAGGCCGGTCAGCGACGTCACGCCGCCGATGATGCCGAAGAACTTCGCCATGCCGGCCCGATTCATCGCGATCATCACCTGACCGCCGGCCGGACCGGATTTCTCAGCCGCCGGCATGAGGATGAACGTCATCAGGACGGTCGAACCCAGCCACAAGGCTGCCATCAGGATGTGCAACGCACGCATTCCGGGGAATAGATAATTCATCGCTCTCTCTCAGCTGCCGTTTCTGGTTGGACGCCGATGATAGCAGTACAGTGCGGGGTGCGGCGTGCACGGCGCACAGTGCTGGTGCAGGGTGCCAGGTGGAGGGTGCGAGGTAGTGAATCATGACCAAAACGCGGCTTGAGGCGTTCAGCGACGGCGTGATGGCGATCCTCATCACCATCATGGTGTTGGAGTTGAAAATACCGCACGGCGCGGAATGGGAGGCGCTGGCGCCGCTGGCACCGGTCGCGTTGACCTACACCCTCAGCTTCGTCTATCTCGGAATCTACTGGGTCAACCACCACCATCTGCTCCACGCGACGGAGCGCATCAGCGGCGGCGTGCTGTGGGCGAACCTGCACCTGATGTTCTGGCTCTCGCTGGTGCCGTTCGTCACCGGCTGGATGGGCGAAAACCACGCCACGGCCCTGCCCAATGCGATTTACGGAGTCGTCATGCTGGCGGCCGCGTTCGCGTACCTGATCCTGCAAACGACCATCATCAGGGTGCAGGGCCCAACGTCGCGACTGGCCAGCATGCTCGGCAGCGACTTCAAAGGCAAACTGTCGCCGCTCCTCTACCTCGCCGCGATCGGCCTCGCGTTCGTCAATCCGTGGCTGTCGACTCTCCTCTACGTGCTGGTCGCGGCGATCTGGCTGGTGCCGGACAGACGGATAGAAAGGCACCTGCACTAACACCGGTGCGCGGTGCGTGGTGCACGGTGCACAGTGCTGGTGCGCGGTGCTAGGTAAGGGGTGCGTGGTGCGTGCTGGCGCTCGCGTGGCTGAGGAGCGCGCCAGCACGTGCGAAGCGCGCCGGTGAATCAAGAGGAGCGGCGCTTCGCACGCACTTCGCACCCCGCCCTTGGCACTTGCACCTGCACCTTGCACGGTGCGCGGTGCACCGCGCACCGTCGTTAGTGCGGAAGCACGTTGACGTTGTGCCTGAAAACATTGTGGGGATCGTATTTGGCCTTCACTTCGCGCAACCGGTGCAGGTTCGGGCCGTAGGCGATCGCCGCGTCGCCGCCTTCGTCGGTCGCCAGATAGTTCACGTAGCGGAAGTGCCCGAGATACGGCTTGAGCGACGCAAAGGTCTCGCGTGCCCAGGCGATGTGGCGCTCGTTTTCCTTCGGTTCCGTCCACTGTGACGCGATGACGACGTTGTAGCCGGTGATGCGCATCGCGCAGGCGGTCGCGCTGACCGGCACGCGGGACGCCGCGCCGTGGAAATGCTCGAGCAGCATCTGGCTCATCGGCGACGGACACCGCGCGAAGGCCTCGACGATCGCCTGAATCGCATCGTCGCTCAGCTCCGAGAGAAACTGCGCCTTCCAGTAGTTCAGCGCGCCGCGCGGAAACGCGCCGTCGATCATGCCGTTGAGGACGGTGTATGGCATCGGTCCGATGACGTCTAGGATGGGCGGACCGTAGGCCTTCAGCTTGGCCACGTCATGCGCGCCCTGATCGAGCGGCCCGCAATGGCACGCGACGATGCCCGCCAGCTTGTGACCCGAACCGTCCGGCGCGGTCTGAAGCCCGCAGGCCAGCATCATTTCGTCCGGCGCCGTGCTGCAGACCTCGCGAAACAGCTTGAGCACGTCGGGCGCCTTGGGAAACGGATGCGCGACCACGCCGCCGGTGATGATCGGCCCGACCGGATGGAGATTGAACTCGAGCGACGCGGCGATACCAAAATTCCCGCCGCCGCCGCGAATGCCCCAGAACAGATCCGGATGATGGTCGGCGCTGACGTCGAGAATCTTGCCGTCCGCGGTGACGATTTCGGCCGAACGCAGATTGTCGAGCGCGAGCCCGTACTTGGGCATCAGCCAGCCGAGGCCGCCGCCGAGCGTAAGCCCCGCGACACCGGTCGAGCCGACGACGCCGCCAGTCGTGGCCAGCCCGTGGACCTGTGTTTCACGATTCAGTTCGCGCCAGAGGACGCCCCCCTGCACGCGGGCGGTCCGCGCCCGCGCGTCGACGTAGATGCCCTTCATCGGCGCCAGGTCAATCATGACGCCGTCGTCGCAGGCGGCACGTCCGGCGACGTTGTGGCCGCCGCCGCGGACCGAGAGATCGAGATTGAGCGAGCGCGCAAGCATGACCGCATCGGCGACGTCCGCCGTGCCGCGGCAGCACGCCACGACCGCGGGCTTCTTGTCCACGAGCCCGTTGTGCACGCGACGCACCTCGTCGTACCCGTGATCGTGCGGTTGAATCAGCTGGCCGCCAAACGTCTTGGCGGCTTCGGCGATAGCGGCGGTTCTCGATGACATTTACACTCCCAGTTGCGCGGCGAGGTCGCGCATGTCCTTGGCCATGTAGTCGAAGCGGCCGGCCTCGGGCGGCGCCGGCGGCTTGCGATCCGGACCGTACTCGAGCGGACGGTGCACATACGCCGTCTTCAGACCCAGTTCCTTGGCCGACTGCAGGTCGCCGATGTGCGCGGCCACCATCATGACTTCCGACGGCGGCAGGTCGAACATCTCGGGCGGCATCAGATAGGTTTCCTTGTCCGGCTTGTAGTGCCGCACCAGCTCCGTCGACAGGATGCAGTCCCAGGGCAGGCCGGCAAACTTCCCCATGTTCGTGAGGAGCGACAGATTGCCGTTCGAAAGCGGCGCGATCACGAACTTCTTCTTGAGCCGCGTGAGCCCCGCCACCGAATCAGGCCAGCCCTTGAGACGATGCCAGACGCGGTTGAAGTGAACCTTCTCCTCTTCGCTGAGATTCGTGATCTTGAAGCGAACCAGGAGTTCGTCGAGCGTGGCTCGGTGCAGTACGTCGAGCTTCGTCCAGGGGAGCGCACCGGTGCGGACCCGGTTCATCGACGGACCGTAGCCGCCGCGCCACGCGTCGGCAAACGCCGCCCAGTCGACGTTCAGCCCTTTGGCCTTCCCCAGGTCTTTGCCTTCGGCGATCACCGCCGAGCGCCAGTCGACGACGGTGCCGAACGTGTCGAACACCATCACTTTGTGCTGGGCGGCGGCCGGGGCCGCGCCAGCGCCACCGGCTTCGGCAGCGCGCGCGGCGAGAAGCGGCGCGAGGGCGCCGGCCACGACGGATCCGGTCAGAAAGTCACGACGGTTCATGGGATCACTCATAGGAGCGGCATTCTAGTTCACGCCTTTTTCGCTTTCACCAGATCAATCCACGCTGGACGGGCGTTGCCGCCGGCATCCTCGTAGAAGTGAATCCGTTCCGGCGCGTAGGCCTTGGCGACCAGCACGATCTGGCCGAGGTGGTAGCTGAAGTGCTCGACGACATGGAAGACCGCGTCGAGCACGGTGATCTCGCGGGCCTGAATCGTCCGCCGCTCGAGCAGCAGGTCCGGCGTCAGCGCGCCGAGGACCGCGTCGACTTCGTCGAGCGTCCGATCGAGCGCGTCCAGCAGCGCCGCGGCCGAAGGGCCGTCGGTGGCCGCGAATTCCGCGGCGCGGTGCCGCACGTCCGGCTGCCGCCCGACGCCGCTGACAATCCACTGCCGGATATTGCCGGCGAGGTGCAGCAGGAGATTGCCGACGCTGTTCGAGGCTTCATTCGGCCGCGCCCACAAGGCCTCGGCGGGTATCGACTCGACCGCATGACGGATCTTGGTGCGGTACTCGACACCCAGAAAATGCCGGGCCTTGGCCACAAAAACTCCGGAGAGTTCTGCTAACTGGCTTTCCATATGCGGATCCGGTGCGCCTCGCTGTCGGTGACATACAGTACGCCCGCCGCATCGACGAAGAGACCATGCGGGCGCGCCAGCTTGCACTGCAGCGGATCGGTTTCCGGACCGTCGCCGCGCTGCCCCGTGCCCAGAACGGTCGTGATCACACCCGTCGCGACGTCGATGCGGCGGATCGCATGATTCTCGGTGTCCGCCACGAACAGCGCGCGATGCACGGCGTCGTACGCCAGCCCCTTCGGTCCGCCGAGTTCGGCGGTCTTCGCCGGACCACCGTCGCCCGAATAGCCCTGCTTGCCGGTTCCCGCGACGTGATGCAGCGTGCTCGTTCGTGGATCGATCCGGTAGATCGCGTTCCCTTCACGCAACGCCAGATACAAACTCCCGTCGGGGGCAAAAGCGAACGTGCGCGGCCCGTTGAGCGGCGTCCCAACGAGCGGCGCGCCATCGGGCGTCGGCTGCGCCACGCCGGTACCGCCGAAGGTTTCGATGATTCCGGTGGCGAGATTCACGCGGCGGATCCGCTGGTTGCCGATGTCGCAGATGAGCAGCCGATCCTGGCCGTCGACCGCGATGCTGTGCGGCTGGCGGAGTTGCGCCGCGGCGGCCGGCCCGCCGTCCCCGGAAAAACCGGCAACGCCGGTCCCCGCGAGCGTCGAAATCGTTCCCGACGCCGTCTCGACCTTGCGGACCACGTGGCTGTCTCGCTCGGCGATGTAGACGTTGCCGCGCCGGTCGAACTGGACCTCGTGGGGCATGTTGAGCGAGGCCGCTGTCGCCGGCCCACCGTCGCCGCTGTGCCCGCGCGTCCCATTGCCGGCAATGTCTCGCGTCTGTCCGCTCTTTGGATCGAGACGGCGCACGCGCTGGTTGTCGAGATCGCAGAAATAGAACGCGCCGTCTGGACCAATCACAATCCCGTACGGATTCGCGACTTCGCGATCGGAATGACCGGGTGTCCCGGTCCCGATGAGCGTCGTCACGCTCGCCGCCGCCCTGAGGCGCGTCGATGCCAGCAAGACGGCCGCGGCGCTGATGAACTCCCGGCGGTGCATGCCTCTCCTCAGTTTCGCGACGCCGGCAGTCGCGTACACGTCAACGGCTCGTCGTAGATCGCCGATCCGGCCGCGCCGGCAATCACCGCGTCGATGCGCGCCCGTTCGTTCGCGCCCTTCACGGCGGATTCCTGGACGAGGGCGAGCGACAACCGATCCGATCCCATCAGCGTGTAGCGCAAGAAAAACCACCGCCGATCGTTGTCGCGATCCTTCAATTCCTGGACGTTCAGCATCGCGGTCGAACCGAGCATCGTTCCGAAGGCACGGTACGCGGTGACGCGGTCCTCATCCCGCCACTCGGCGACATACTGGAACTCGTCGAACGCCTTCACGCGCATGATCGCGAACTCCTTCGGGTCGGGCTCAGGCACACACAGCCACGAGCCGAGCAACCGAGGGTCCAGTGGTGTGGCGGGCGCCGACAAGGGGATCCTGGATTCGTAGCATCCCGCCACGGCCACCGCCGCGAGCAGCACCTGCGCTCGCCACGCGCGACGCAGACTCACGATCGACGCCCTTTCACACGCAGTTCCTTTCTGATGACGAGCTTCAGTCCCGACCAGATGTCGTCGACCGCACACACTTTCACGTCCACGAGCCCAATCGGAAGGGCGATGGCGCGAATGGTGTCTTCGGTGATGTCGGTCGGCACCTTCGACGCCTTCTTGGGCCACGACACCCAAATCGCCGCGTCCGGCTTGATGCGATCGCGCAGCGCGGCCAGCTTCCTGGTCAGTTCCGACTTCTTCGCGGTGAAGACGTGAATGAGATCGGTCGACGCCGACACGCGCGCCGCGATGGCCGCGCGCGACGGCAGCGGGGCGATCAGCTTGAGATAGTTGGCGGGCGGGTTGACCGCACAGACCTCGGTCCCGTCCTTGATTCCGAGCTTGGTTGCGAGCGGCGTTCCGGAATAGCCCGCCATCGACGTGACAGGCATTGTTTCACACTCCAGCTACCGTTTCCGGCGCTTCGCGATTCCTGTCGGTTTCTTTGCGGGCTTCTTTTCCGGCTTCTTCGCCGGCTTCTTCACCCGGGCTTTCACCGGTTTCTTCGGCGCCTGCTTCTTCGCTTTCGCGGCGGCCGCGCGCGCGGCGCTGTTCTGGAACGCCAGCGTCAGCGCCTCGCCGAGCGCTTCCTCGTCAACCTTGGCGAAGAAGACGCGCGTCGCGCCCTGCAGCCCCCACGCCCCGACTTCCGGCACGAACACGTCGGGATGGTCGTTGATGAGCATCTTCTGCTGCTCGGGCGTGAGCATCAGTCCGCCGCGCTCGTCGTTCTGGATCGTCGCGAAGATCCGCCCGTGGGCCCGGAAGTCCGGATGCCCCATGTGAGCGCTTTCAATCGCGCCGGCGAAGGCGAGCGCCATCCGCCGATAGTCGTGGACGTTCACGAGCCCTCCTGCGCGCCACTTCGCACGGGGTCAGACACCCGGCGATCGTGTCGCCCTTCGATGAACTCAGGGCGGCCTGAGCGCAGTCTAAGGCCGGTGTCCGACCCCGCCTGGCTACTTGATTTCGAACACATACAACCGGTCCGCGCCCGTCACGCCTTCGTCGGCGTGAACGGTGCCACGCGAAACGAAGGAAACCTTGGGCGTGCGCCCGGTGAACGCGACGATCACCGCATCGTGCGCGTGGCGATGATTGGTGCGGACTGACGGTGGCGGCACGAACTCCCATGCCGTGGTGCGTTCGTTGTCGAGCGTCTGCTTGCCGGCCCCGGCGGGAAACGGCGGCGGCACTGACGGCGGCGCCGCTTCGGGCGCGCGCGGCGCCTCGTCCTTCATCTCGATGAAGACGGCGCGCAGCGGCTCGTCGCTGGCGCCTTCTTCGACGTGAGTCACGCCGGCGGCCTGAAACACCGTGCCCCAGGCCGGCGTCGACACCGGACGCCGCGCGCCTTCCGTCGAAATGATCGTGCGGTCGCCAGGCGCGTAGTACACGCCGACGAGCGCGTGGACATGCCGGTGCAGCGGATACTGCTGCTTCAGCCACGCGATATCCCAGACTTGAACCCGCGCGTTGTCGAACAGCTTGTTCGTCCCAGGACGAGGGTAGGCCGGCGGGAGCGTCGCGGTCTGGAAGAGAGCGAGCGCCACGAGAATCAGGTATCGCATCAGCTGCTCCTTGTCGGGCCTTGGGCCGCTTTGGTCCTTGGGCCTTGGTCCCTAGTGCTTGGTCCGTCCCCAGTCCCTAGTCCCTAGTCCCCAGTCCCCAGTCCCTAGTCCCTAGTCCCCAGTCCCCAGTCCCCAGTCCCCAGTCCCTAGTCCCTAATCAATTACGAGCCGTGTCACGGGGCCGGTCAGTATCTCAGTACCGGACGCGACCATCAGCTCGCGATCGGTGATCGAAAGGCTGAACGCCATCCGCCGCTCGAGCCGGGCCGTCAACGCCGCAAGGAACGGGCGGTCGAGGCTCCACAGTTCGAGCGCCTCGGCGCGGTGGATGCGCGTGCCGGCGAGCCGCGCCAGCCACTGCGATGGATCGCGCTGGACGTAGACGGCCACCCGCGGCGCGGCCTTCGACGCGCGATGCAGCCGGTCGCCGTCCGGCGTCCCGACTTCAATCCAGGCGCGATAGGCGCCGGTCAGATCGCGAATCGCGATCGGCGGCGCGTCGGTGTCCGACAGCCCGCCGCGTGAGAACTCGATCCCCTCGCCGTACTCCATCGCGTACGCCAGCACCCGCGCCCAGAGAAATTCCTCGGACTCGGACGGATGCCGCGCAACCCGCAGCGCGAGCGTTTCGTAAACCTGGCGATCGTTGTCGGCCAGATCGATGTCGAAGTTATAGATGGTGGCGGTCAGAGACATGACAGAAACGGTGCCGGGTTCAGGGTGCAGGGTGCCGGGTGCTGGTTCAGGGTTCTCGGTGCTCGAAATCCGCACTCGGCACGGCACCCGGCACCCGGCACCCGGAACCCGGAACCCGGAACCCGGAACCCGGAACCGGTGTGGGGCCGTTGTCAGCCGGCCTTCTCGATATGCACGAGATACGCTTCGACCATCAGCAGATTCCGTTCGCCTGACTGCTTGATGACGCTCAGCAGACGATCCATCTTCACCACTTCTTCCAGCTGCTCGTCGATGAACCACTGCAGGAAGCTCTGGGCCAGGTAGTCGTTGTCCTTCACGGCCTGATCCATCAGCGCCGTGACCTGGTGCGTGACTTCCTGCTCCCAGGAGAGCGCAGCCTGCACGGCCTCGACCGCCGAGGAAAAGCGTGGCGTCGGCGCCGGCGTCGCGGGAATCTGCAGGTCGCCTTTGGTGTCGAGCAGGTACTGCACGAACTTCATCGCGTGCATCCGCTCCTCGTCGGCCTGCTTCAAGAACAGCTTCGCGAGCAGCGTCAGCTGCCGCTGCTGAAAATGTGCCGAGATGCTGACGTACTGCAGGCTGGCGCCGAATTCGTGACCGATCTGGGCGTTGAACGCTTTGTTCAGTTCGCGACTAATTAACACGCTCGCTCCTGTATGGGTTCGAAGGGTTCGATAGGTTCGAAGGGTTCGATAGGTTCGAAGGGTTCGATAGGTTCGAAGGGTTCGATAGGTTCGAAGGGTTCGAACGGTTCGATAGGTTCCGGGTTCTCCAAGCTTAATCGACGTGCCGCTTCAGAACCTGAGAACCGAGAACCTGTCGAACCCTTCGAACCGCTCGAACCTCTCGAACCTAGTTCTGCCTCGATCGCGCCGCTCGGGCGTCAGCGCCGGCGGCGCGCAATCGCGAAAAGTAGCCATCGAGGAAATCCAGGGCAGCTTTGTGAGGAACCGCCATCATGACGGGAGTGTCGCCGAAACTCATCGCCATCTCGGTGCCGGTCTGAAACGGCGTCCACGCCGGCAGCCCTTTGCCGTTCGGATCGCCGGTCGCGGCGAAATTCACCCAGTACGAGGACACCTGTTCGGCAAACGCCTTGTCGGCGGCGGTCCACGGGACCTTCGTGCTGTACGTGCCGTTCGGCCAGTTGAACGCGAACGGGATTTCGGCGCCATGCTGCGCGCCGAGCCACGCGGCGTTCTCGAGCGGCGGCACGCGGCTCAGATAGTACAGATAGACCTTCGACTTTCCGGTCTGCGTTTGCGCACGCGCCCACGTCCGCATTTCCCAGCCGAACGTCCGATCGCGCATGCTGTGCGCCGCGGCGAGACGGGCTTCCGTGTCGGTCGTGAATGGATACAGCTTCAGGAAGGTCGCGGCGTCGGCTCCGAACTGACGCTCGGCATCCTGGCGGACGCTCGCCATCGTCGTCTCGCGCGTGAAGATGCTGCCTTCGTCGGCATTGGATCCGATCAACATCGGGACGTCGTTCTGTTTGCCGGCGCGGAACGTCATCAGCACGTCCTGAGGAAAGACGTAGCCGTCGACGGTCGCGGAGGTCGAGAAATTGCGCAGCTCGTTGACCGCGGCCGCCGGCATCGCGCGCAGTGCGGTGAGCGACGCGGCGCCGCCCTCCTGGGCGAACCGCGTGCCGTTCTGCTCGGCCTCGGCGAGCGTCCGCGTGATCGTGAACTGACCGCCGCTCTCGCCGATCGCGCGCTGGAAGAGCCCCTTGGCAAGCGGCGTCGCGACGAGGTTGTTCACGCTCCAGGACCCAGCCGACTCGCCGAAGATCGTCACCCGCGACGGATCGCCGCCGAAGCCGGCGATGTTCTTCTGCACCCATCTGAGGGCCGCAATCTGATCCAGGAAGGCGTAGTTGCCCGAGACATGGTTGGACGATTCCTTGGAGAGCTCGGGATGCGCGAGAAAACCGAAGACGCCAAGCCGGTAGTTGATCGTGACGACGACCACGCCCTTCCGCGCCAGTTCCTCGCCTTCGTAGATCGCGCCGGCGCCGCTCGTGAACGCGCCGCCGTGAATCCAGACCATCACCGGCTGCTTCGCCGCGGCAGTCGCCGCCGCGGTGTAGACGTTCAAATAGAGACAGTCCTCGCCCATCGCGGTGGCCGAACGGTCGCCGCCGTACGGCGGAAAGGCACCGCCGCCCGCCGCACGCTGCATGCAGTTCGCTGAGAAATGATCGGCCGCGCGGACGCCGGACCAGCCGGCGGCTGGTTGTGGCGCCCGCCACCGCAGGTCGCCCACGGGCGGCGCGGCAAACGGCACGCCCTTGAAGACGCGGACGTCCGGAGCCGCACCGGCAACCCCGGAGAGCAGGCCGCCTTCGACCTTCACCGGCTCAGGGAGCGCCGCCGAAGCCGAAAGCGCCGAGAGGAGGACGACGATCGCGACGAACGGACGGATGGCCAGTTGCTTCATGCGCGCATCATAGGAACGGCGCACGGCCGGCGCAAGACCGAAGTCGCTATTTGAGGGTCTGGCCGAACTGGTCGACGACCGGCGCGCCCGATCGCAGCAGCTGCACGGTCTTGTGATCGACGATGTAGGCGCCGGTCGAGTCCTTCGGCAGATCGCTCAGCAGATACATGAGGTGGTCGACGAGCGCCCACAGGCCGCAGCCGCCGACGGTCAAGAGCTTGAGAATCCCGAGACCGATCTCGCCTTTGTAGAACCGGTCGGCACCGAACGCGCCGAGAAAAGCCGAGAGCAGCACGAGGATGTCTTTACTCTTGCTCGAAATGCGAACCATTCCGTCACCAGGCATCGGGCTCATGTCAGACGCTCCTTGACGGCGCGCACGCCGGTCGTCAGCACGATCGGAACGGCAACCAGGCTGAGACGATTGAAATCCCACGCCGCCCGCACATCACCGCGCGCCATCGCCAGCAGCGCGTGAATCATCCCGCAGCCAGGACACGGAAGGCCGGTCACCGCTCTCCACAGGCAGGTGGACTCATCGAACCAGTAGCCCGCCAGCATCACGACGGCGGCACACCCATAGATCGCGATGGCGGGTGTTGGTGGACGATGAAGAGAGTGTGGGATGGCGGGGATGCTACCACGTACCGGTGCCGGGTTCAGGGTGCCGGGTTCAGGGTGCCAGGTGCCGGGTTCTGACGAATTTTCGCTATGAATCTCTGCGTGTTCCGCGGGCTCGTTGTGAAAGCTTTGGCGGTGCGCGCTAAGTCGGGCGCCGGGTTGGCAGCGCGAGCGTGAGGCCGCCGAGGACCAGCAGTCCGGCGACGATGAGCCGAAGTGAAATGGTTTCGCTCAGGAACAGGACGCCGCCGGCGGCGGCGAGAATCGGCACCGTGAATTGCACCAGCGCCGCTCGGACCGCGGTCAGGCCGCGGAGCGCGGTGTACCAGACGACATAGCCGAGACCGGACGTGACGGCGCCGGAGGTGATCGCCAGGAGCGCGCCGCGAGTGTCGACATGCGCGCGCGACCAGAGCGCGAGGCTCACTGCGCCGGCGATTGGAACGGATCGCACGAAGTTCGTCGTCGTATTGGCCAGTGGGTCCGCCGCCCCGCGTCCCCAGAGCGAGTAGAACCCCCACGCCACGCCGGCCACGATCATTGACAGCGCGGCATCCCACGCCGGCGTCGCAAGACTCGGCAGCACCAGATAGACGAGCCCCGCCGCGGCAGCGACAAGGCCGGCCCACTGCGGCACCTGAATCCGCTCACCCATCCGCCACGCCGCCACCAGCATCGTCACCTGCACCGATCCGAACAGCAGCAGCGCGCCGGTTCCCGCGGTGAGCCCGGTGTAGGCGAAGGAAAAGGGCACCGCATACACACACAGCACGGCTGCCGACGACCAGGTCGGCGCGGCGCGGAGTGCCATCGCGCTCCCCGGGAGCGCACGGGTTCGGGTCAGTTGCTGCACGATCAGCAGCATCACCGCGCCAGAGACCACGCGCAGCGTCGTGAACGTCGCCGGATCGATCGTCGTCTGCTGGAGCGCGACGCGACACAGCACCGAATTGGCGCCGAACGCGACTAACGCAAGGGCGGTGCAGATGAGGGTTCGGGGATCCATTTCGACGTCCGCCGCGGACGATACGCCGCCATCTGGTCGAGCAGTGCCGGCGCCGAGTCGGCGGCCAGCACCAGCGAGGCATTCTCGCGGCGCACGAATCCCTCGGCCATCAGATCGTCCATGAAGGTCAGGAGACGATCGAAGTACCCGCGCACGTTGAGAAACCCGCACGGCTTCTGGTGAATCCCCAACTGCGCCCACGTGAGCGCTTCAAACATCTCGTCGAGGGTGCCCCAGCCGCCGGGAAGGGCAATGAAGCCGTCCGCGAGGTCGGCCATCAGGGCCTTGCGTTCGTGCATCGACCCGACCACACGGAGGTCGGTCAGCCCGGTGTGCGCCACTTCCTTCGAAACCAGCGCTGATGGAATCACGCCGATGGCTTCCTGTCCCGCAGCGAGCACGGCGTCGGCCACGACGCCCATCAACCCGACCCTGGCGCCGCCGTAGACGAGACCGATTCGCCGTTCGGCAAGCGCCCGCCCCAGATCCGCCGCACCCCGCCGATACTCCGGCCGCACGCCGACGCTCGAACCGGCAAAGACACAGACGCGTTTCATCCCCTGGCACATTACCGGAAATTTTTCCCGCCCACCCCGAAAAACTTCCCACCCTTGACGCCGGACGGGTTCCGCTTCAGAGCGCATCCGCCCCGGCGCGTTCCGGTACACCTCGTGCAAACCGTGCCGACGGAGCCGGCGGACGGCACCACGTTCGGCAGGAGGGACCGACGATGAGGGCAACGAGAACACGATGCACGGCGGCGGCGTGGGCGGCAGGCGCGTGGTTCGCCATGGGCAGCAGCGGCGCATGGGCCGCGGACGCGCCAAAGGCGGTCAGCTTCTCGAAGGATGTGGCGCCAATCCTTCAGGCGAAGTGCCAGTCCTGTCACGAACCCGGATCGATTGCGCCGATGTCGCTCGTCACCTACAAGGATGCGCGTCCGTGGGCGCGGTCCATCAAGAACCGTGTCGAGACCCGTCAGATGCCGCCCTGGCACATCGACCGCAGCGTCGGTGTGCAGAAATTCAAGAACGACATGTCGCTCAGCGACGAGCAGGTCGCCACGATCGTGAACTGGGTCGATCAAGGCGCGCCGGAGGGCAATCCCGCCGACTTCAAGGCCAAGCCGGTCGCAACGGGTCTCTATTGGCAGGGCGAGCGCGACGGCTACGGCCCGCCGGACATCGTGATCAGCGCGCCGATGCAGACGATGCCGGCGGTCCATCAGGACGAATGGTGGCGTCCGGTGAGCGAGATCCCGGTCACCGAGCCGCGCTGGGTGCGGATGGTCGAGATCCGTCCCGCCAACATCGAAGGCCGCAAGATCCTCCACCACTCGATCGCGTATCACATCCTGAATCAGGACAATGCCGATGCGGTGAACCAGGGCATCGGCGGCCGCGCCCGTGGCGGCGCGCCGCTGTCCCCTGAAGAAGTGGTGCTGCGCCGGCCGCAGCTGATGGAATGGGCGATCGGCAAGGGCTACGACCGCTTCATGGACGGCACGGGAAAAGTGATCATGCCGGGCGAAAAAATCTCGTGGGATCAGCACATCCACGCCGCCGGCGAGGAAGTGACGAGCGCCTCGCAACTCGGGCTGTGGCTCTACCCGAAGGGCCAGGAGCCGAAGAAGCGCAGCTACCTGGTGGGCTTCACCGGCCTCAAGAACGGCACCGACGCGCTCGACATTCCGCCCAACTCGGTCGCCCGGACCGAGGGCTTCACTGTGCTGCGCGAGAACACCATCATCACCAACTTCCAGCCGCACTTCCATCTGCGCGGCAAGGCGATGCAGGTCGAGGCGATTTTTCCCGACGGCCGGACGCAGGTGATCAGCTACGTCGACAACTTCAACTTCAACTGGATGACGAACTACATCTTCGCCGACGACGCCGCGCCGGCGTTCCCGAAGGGCACGATCATCCACGTGAGCGCCTACTACGACAACACCAAGGCGAACAAGAGCAACCCGGATCCGGATCAGTGGGTCGGCTGGGGCGATCGCACGGTGGACGAAATGGCGCACGCCTGGATGAACGTCGTCTATCTGAGTGACGCGGAGTACCAGGACTGGCTCGCCGCGCACCGTCCGGCGGCGGGCGGCACACAGCAACAGCAGTAGCGGACAGAGGAGATTCCGATGCGCACGTCACCCATGTCCCGAATCGCTCTGGCGCTCGTGCTGGCCGCTGGCGGCGCCGTCGTCTCGGCGCAGCAGATGCTGCCCGACTCGCCGAAGAAGGCGTTCGGCGCCAGCATCACGCCAGCCTATGACGGCTGGTACACGAATCCCGACGGCACCTACACGATGCTCGTCGGGTACTACAACCGGAACTGGACCGCGGAGGTCGACATTCCGGTCGGCCCGGCGAATCACTTCGAGCCGGGCGAGCCCGATCGCGGCCAGCCGACCCACTTCCTGCCGAACCGCAACTTCGGGATGTTCACGATCAAAGTCCCGAAGAACATGGCGCCGACCGATCGGCTCTGGTGGGTGCTGACGCTCAACGGCGTGACCCAACGCGTCGGGCTGGTCCTGAGCCCGGACTACAACATCACGCCGCAGCGCGCCTCCGAGGAAAGCCCCGGCGGCAAGTTCAATACGCCGCCGGTGCTGCGGTTCGCGCCCAACGGTCCGGCGAGCCAGGCTCCGGTCGCCTCCGTCGCGACCGCCATCCAACGCACCGCCACGGTGGGCGTGCCGATGGACCTTGAGCTCTTCGTCGAGGACGACGCGCTGTATACCAGCGGATCGAACGCCCCGATGGGGACGCGGACTCCGCCGCCGGTCACGCTGGTGGTGGCGAAGTACCGTGGTCCGGGCAGCGTCACGGTGTCCGACGGTCACCGCACGATCAACGCGACCAAGGGCGGAAAACCGGCGGAGGACTTCGCCGGGTCGACCAAGACGACCGTCACCTTCGGCGAGCCGGGCGACTACGTGTTGCACGTGACCGCGAACGACTTCACCGGCAGGGGCGGCAGTTCTGCCGGCTGCTGCTGGACGACGGCGATGGTCAAAGTCAAGGTCACGGGCGGCGCGCCGGCCCGCACGACGACCGGCCAGTAAATCCGAAAGGAGTCGCGTCATCATGACGAATCGAAGCACCTCCCGGGGCGCGGGCGTGTTCGAGGCGTCCACGGTGGCGCTGCTCTTCGCGGTGCTCGGCACCGGCGGCGTCTGGTACGGCAGCGGGCGGCGGCTGCCGGAGCTGGCCAGCCGCCACGGTGCCGGCATCGACTCGATGCTCACCTATCTGCTCGTCACTGTCGGCGGGTTGTTTCTGATCGGCTATCTCGCGCTCGCCCTGCTGATCTGGCAGGGGGCGCGACGCGATCGCATCGGGATGCGGGTCGCCACCCGGCGCACGGAGCTCCTCCTCTCAGGTGCGCTCGGGCTCGGCATGGCGCTCATCGCCGAAGGCGGCGTCCTCGCCATCGGCATTCCGGTCTGGGCTGAGTACTTCGACGCGGCGCCCACGCCCGATGCGATCGCGATCGAGGTCACCGGTCAGCAGTTCATGTGGAACGTCCGCTATCCCGGTGCCGATCGCACGTTCGGCCGCACCCGGGCCTCGCTGGTCGACGACACCACCAATCCTCTCGGGCTCGACAAGACCGACCCGGCAGCGGCCGACGACATCGTCGGGTTGAACGAGATCACCGTGCCGGTCAACCGCGTCGTGCATCTCACGCTGCGCTCGAAGGATGTCATTCACAGCTTCTTTCTGCCGAACCTCCGTGTGAAGCAGGACGCCGTCCCGGGCATGTCGCCGGAGGTGATGTTCCTGCCGACGCGAACCGGCACCTACGAAATCGCGTGCGCGGAATTGTGCGGGCTGGCGCACTACCGGATGCGCGGCTTCTTCAACGTCGTGTCCGCGTCCGAGTTCGACGCCTGGCTGCAGAAGCAGAGGACCCCATGACGACTGCTGTCCTCGAGAAGGACGCAACCACACACTCCGCGGCCGGACACGCCGCACCCGAGCTCGGGTTCGTGCGTCAGTACATCTTCAGCACCGACCACAAGGTCATCGGCATTCAATACATCATCACCGGCCTGGTGATGGCGCTCTTTGGCGCCGTCCTCGCCGGACTGATTCGCCTGCAGCTTGGCTGGCCCGAGCAGACCTGGCCGCTGCTCGAACGGCTGCTGCCGACGGGCTACATGGGCGGCGTGATGACGCCCGAGTTCTACCTCGCGGTCGTCACCATGCACGGCACCATCATGGTGTTCTTCTTCGTGTCGCTGGTGCTGGTGAGCGGATTCGGCAACTACCTGGTGCCTCTGCAGGTGGGCGCGCGCGATATGGCGTTCCCGTTCCTCAACATGCTGTCGTATTGGGTCGCCTTCCTCTCGGCCGTGGTGCTGATCGGATCGTTCTTCGTCGCCGGCGGCGCGGCCGCCGCGGGCTGGACCGCGTATCCCCCGCTCAGCGCGATCGCGGCAGCGGTGCCAGGTTCGCACATGGGTCAGACGCTCTGGATCCTGAGCATGGCGCTTTTCATCGCGTCGTTCACGATGAGCGGTCTCAACATCGTGGCGACGGTGTTCAGCGTCCGCGCCCGCGGCATGTCGATGATGCGCCTGCCGCTCACGGTGTGGTCGTACTTCATCGCGTCGATCCTCGGGCTGCTGGCGTTTCCGCCGCTGACCGCGGCGGCGGTGATGCTCCTGCTCGATCGCCACTTCGGCACCAGCTTCTTCCTGCCCAGCGGACTGGTGGTCGGCAACCAGCTGCTCGCCAATCAAGGCGGATCGCCGCTGCTCTGGCAACACCTGTTCTGGTTCCTCGGCCATCCCGAGGTCTACGTGCTGATCCTGCCGGCGCTCGGCGTGGCCTGCGACATCCTGCCGGCCTTCACGCGCAAGCCGGTGTTTGGCTACCGCATCTCGGTCTGGTCGCTGGTCTGCGTCGGCGCGCTCAGCATGATCGTCTGGGGCCATCACATGTTCGTGAGCGGCATGAGCCCGTTCACCGGAGAGTACTTCTCGCTGGTGACGCTGACGATCACCGTGCCGATGACGATCTTCGGCGTCAACATGCTGGCGTCACTCTGGGGCGGAAGGCTCAGGACCAGCGTGCCCATGCTGTTCGCGCTGGCGGTGATCGCCTTGTTCGGCAGCGGCGGCCTGGGCGGGCTGTTTCTCGGCAACGCCACCGCCGACATGCAGCTGCACGACACCTACTTCGTGGTCGGCCACTTCCACATGATGATCGGCGGCGTGACGCTGATGGCGACGTTCGCGGCCATCTACTACTGGTTTCCGAAGATGTTCGGCCGCCTGACCAGCCCGCTGCTCGGACGGATCCACTTCTGGATGACGTTCGTGCCGTTCTTCACGATCTTCTTCATGCAGCACTTCCTCGGGATCGAGGGTGCGCCGCGCCGCTACTACGCGTTCACCGCCTTCGACTACTTGAAGCACACGCGCGGCGAGAATCTCGTCATCAGCATCGCCGCGATGGTGCTGCTCTCCGGACAGCTGGTGTTCCTGGTCAACTTTCTGTGGAGCCTCGTGCGCGGTCGAGCGTCCGATGCCAACCCGTGGCGGGCCGCCACGCTCGAGTGGACGATCAGTTCACCGCCGCCGCACGGCAACTTCGGCAGCGAGCCCGTCGTCCATCGCTGGGCGTACGAGTACGGCGTCGACGCCTCCGGTGACGACTTCGCTGCGCAGAGCGTGCCCGCGCAACGCGTTCCGGTGACCGCATGACGACCGCGGCTGCCGTCCGTTTGAAGCCGGAGGACGCCGTTGCTTCTGTCGACGGGCGTCGCGAGGAGACCCTTCAACTCGGGCTCTGGATGTTCCTCGCCACCGTGGCCATGCTCTTTGCGGCGTTCACGAGCGCCTACGTGGTCCGGCGCAGCGGCAGCGACTGGCGGACAACGCCGCTCCCGCCGATCCTGTGGGTCAACACCCTGGTGCTCGCCGCGAGCAGCGCGGCGCTCGAGGCCGGGACATGGTTCGGCTCGCGCCGTCGCTGGCCGCTCGCCACGCTGACGCTGATTCTGGCGGGTGGGCTCGGGGCGGCGTTTCTGGTCGGACAGGGAGTGGCCTGGGGGTCGCTCGCGGCCGCTGGATTCTATCTGCCGGCCAATCCGTCGAGCTCATTCTTCTACGTCATGACCGGGGCGCATGGCGTCCACGTCGTGGCGGCATTCGTCGTACTCCTCCGCGGCGTCGCCATCACGCTCCGCGGCGACGGCGAACGAGACCCGCGCGGCTGGGCACTGTCGCTGACGCTCTGCCGCACGTTCTGGCACTTTCTCCTGGGCGTCTGGCTGTTCGTCCTCGCCGTGCTGGCGACGGCATAGGAGCCATCGATGACGACTGCAACCGCGCCGCTGACCGACCGCTGGCAGGGCGGCGCCTGCCCCTTCGACGCCGGCTGGCGGAAAGTGATGATGTGGTGGTTCATCGTCACCGACGGCCTGCTGTTCGCTGGCTTCCTCGCCTCGTACGGCTATGCACGCCTGCTCGGTTCGCAGTGGCCGGATCGCGCCGAGGTGTTCAGCCTGCCCTACATCGCCGCGATGACGTTCGTACTGATTTCGAGCAGCGCGACGATGGCCGGCGCGGTTGAATCGGCGCGCCAGCAGCGCTGGGGCTCGGTGCTCCGGTTCGTGCTCGCCACCGCGATTGGCGGCCTCGTGTTCTTGGGCATGCAGGCCTACGAGTGGTCGCACGTCATTGGCGAAGGGGCGCGGCTGAACGCCAATCCGTGGGGCGATGCGGCGTTTGGCGCCTACTTCTTCCTGATGACCGGCTTCCACGGCACGCATGTGCTGACCGGCGTGCTGGTGCTCCTCATCACGGCGTTCCGGACCTCGCGCCGGCAGTCGAGCGCTGACGGCATCGAAATGGCCGGACTCTACTGGCACTTCGTCGATCTCGTCTGGGTCTTCATCTTCACGCTCTTCTATCTGGTGTGACCGTGTCACAGGCAACCGCCGTCAATCTTCGCGTCTATTGGATCACCTGGGGTGCGCTGCTCGTCATCACCCTGCTGATGCTGCTGCTCGACGGCGCCGCGCTGTCGCGGACGCCGTTTCTGGTCCTGATGCTCGGCGCGATGGCGGTCAAGGCCACGCTGATCGCCGGGAATTTCATGCACCTGCGGTTCGAGCGAGCCGGCCTCATTCTGACCGTCGTGGTCGGCCTGTTCGTGTGTGGGCTGGTTCTGTATGCGCTGATTGCGCCCGACGCGGTGCGGATCCATGAGATGGCACAGCGGCCATAACCACCGCAGGCGACGCGGGCGCGGCGGACTGGCCGCGGCGCTGATCGTCGCCGTGCTGGCGATTCTCGCGCTGCCGGCTGATGCGGCGGCGCAGTGCGCGATGTGCCGGTCGCTCCTGCTCACGCCGGAAGGGCAGCAGATCGCCGGCGCATTTCGCGCCGGGATCCTCCTCCTGCTCGCGGCACCCTTCAGTCTTTTTGCGCTGGTGGCGATGCTGGCCGTGCGCGCCCAGCGCCGCCGGCGCGAGAACCTGGAATCTAGCACCTCGCACTTGGTATAGTCCCGTCCGTGTCGCGCCCTCGCATCCAGTCGCTGGACATTCTCCGCGGCCTGGTGATGGTGATCATGGCCATCGATCACGTGCGCGATTTCTTTCACGCGGCGGCGATGCAGTTCGCGCCGGAAGATCTGACCAAGACGACGGCGGCGATCTTCTTTACGCGCTGGATCACCCACTTCTGCGCACCGACGTTTGTCTTCTTTGCCGGGACCAGCGCCTATCTGAGCGGGCGCAGCCGTGGACGCGCGGCGCTCTCGCGGTTTCTGGTCACACGAGGCCTCTGGCTGATTGTGATTGAGAACACGCTCGTCCTCGGCGGCGAAACCTTCAATCTGTCCTACGGCGTGATCATCTGGCAGGTCATGTGGGCGATCGGATGGTCGATGCTGGCGCTGGCGGTCCTGATTCACCTGCCGCGGACGGCACTCCTCGCCGTCAGCCTCGGGATGATCGCCGGACACAATCTGCTCGACGGCATCAGTCCGGAACAGTTCGGCGGTCTCGCCTGGCTGTGGCAGATTCTGCACGTTGGACCGGCCCCGATTCAGGTCTCGCAGAATCAGCTGATCGTCGTGATCTACCCGCTGATTCCATGGATCGGCGTGATGGGAGCTGGCTACTGCTTCGGGCCCGTGATGGAACTGGACGCGCCGGCGCGGCGGCGGACGATGCTGCAGCTTGGCGCCGCGGCGATCGCGCTCTTCGTCGCATTGCGGTTCGTCAACGTCTACGGCGATCCCAACCCGTGGTCACCGCAGCCGACCGGAACCTTCACGCTGCTGTCGTTCCTGAACGCGTCGAAATATCCGCCGTCGCTGCTCTTTCTCCTCATGACGCTCGGACCGTCGATCGTCGTGCTCGGGCTGCTGGACGGCGTGCAGCTGCCATCCTGGAATCCCTTCCTCGTGTTCGGCAAGGTGCCGTTCTTCTACTACATCCTCCACTGGTACGTGCTGCACGGCCTGGCGATGGTCTTCGCCTGGTTCGCCTACGGCCGCGCGGCATTTCTCACCGGACTGCCGCCGTCGACGCTGCCGTGGTCGTCGGGCTATCCGCCGGACTATGGTTACAGCCTCGCGACCACCTACGCCGCATGGGCGATCGTGATCGCGCTGGTCTATGGACCGTGCTGGTGGTTCGCGCGGGTGAAGTCGCGCGGCCGGTCCTGGTGGCTCAGCTACCTCTAACTTCGGTGGCGTCCGGCTTTAGCCGGACTACTTCGCGTACGAAACGCTCTCCCCCGTCCGTCCATTGATCACCGCGAACGATCCGTCTTCCTTCGCGCTCACCTTGATCCAGTGCGCTGTCGTCGCATCCAGGTTCGCGATTCGCGTGTCGGGGTTATTCACCGCACCCGCCGCCGTCGCGCGGTGCAGCTGCCAGGTGTCGGTGCCTTTCACTCCCTGCAGCATCGTCAGCAGCGTCGGGTGTCCACCCTTGGCCGGACCGTTGTTGACCAGCGCGACACGCGGCTTGAACGCCGCGAGCGTCGCCGGCTCCGCGGCGTCGTCCCCGCCATGATGCGCAACGAGATACACGTCCACCGGACCGACGAGATCGTTCGGGCACACCAGCGCGAACAACGGTTCGCCTGACAGATCGCCGAGATCCAGAAACCGGAAGCGGCCAAACTGCAGCCGGAAACCGGTCGAACGCGGATTCTCCGTCGGCTCTCCTGCCGGGAGGCCAGCCCCGGTGCACGCGGCGTTGGCGCCGGACGCGCCGTCGAGCGGCCTGGCCAAGGTCGTGCCCGCACTGCTGACGATGGTGAGATCCACGCCCTTCAGCGGCACATGTTCGCCGGGCGCCGGCGCAAGATGCTGCCCCTTGGCGCGAACCGCGGCGTAACGATCGAACGCCGCGAGCGTGCCCTTCGAGCGGGTCTCGGCTTCTGGCAACACGTTCGTGTGATCGACGAACGTCCGGATCGGCAGCAGCTGGCTGAGTTCGGGAATGCCGCCATCGTGGTCGGCGTGGAAGTGCGTGACCAGGAGATAGTCGATCGCGGAAATGCCGGCGGCGCGCGCGGCGGCGAGAATCCGCTGCGGGTCGCGGGCCAACTGCGGATCGCCGGGCAGCGAATCGAAGGTGCCGTCGCTGGGAAATCCCGCGTCGACGAGCAGCGTTTCCCGTTCGGGCGTCACGATCAGCGTCGACTGGCCGCCCTCCACATCGATGAAGTAGATGTCGAGCGTCGCTGACGGCGACCACCAGGTGGCCACCGCGACCACAAGCGCGCCCAGTCCGATCACCCACGCGAGTGCCTGTTTCATTCCGGCCTCTTCATCCGCAGCATCTCGTTGCCGCCGCGCTGAAACTCGTACGGCACGCGTTCGATCGATACCTGCCAGCCGCGCTCCGCGAGCGTACGACAACACGGCTCCAGATGCACGGAGCGCTCGCCCCCGAGTGCCAGGAGCGGGAAGACGCGCACTTCGCCGGCCACGCGGCCAAGTTCTTCGAGGGCGGCGACATGAAACGCGGCATCAAAGTGCGCGCTGTAGAGAAACAGGAAGTGCGAGCAGACCGCCAGCGTGAAGGCGGCCGTGGCAAACGGCAGCGCCGGGAGAACGGCGGCAACATAGCGGGTTCGCCCGTCCCGCACCTGATAGTCTTCGAGGAACGTCGTCATCGCCATCATCCGCAGGCGGCCAAGGTCCTCGACGCCGGCGATCTCATCCCAGACGAACTCGTGAAGGTTGCGGCGCGTCTGCGCCAGGATGTCGTCGGCGGTCTCCGCAATACGCCGCCGGATTTGATCCGGCGAGAACTGATACACCGGATCGGTCGAGATCACACGAAGCCCGCGGCTGGCCGCGACGGCGTTGAAACTCGCAGGGCCGTCGGCGCACCCGAGAATCACACCAGACAGGTCCGCATCCGAGAGCGCAAACATGCGCCGGTACTCGTCGAAGGATCGCCCCCAAGGGACGACGCGATCGAGGGTGAACATCGATGATTGATGAATGATGAATGATGATTTACGGACAGGTCGGTGTGATCGCGCGTACCGACGGCTTCGGCCACACCGGCGTGTCGCGGCGGATCTTCGCGTCGAACGCGGGATCGGCCGGAATCACGACCGTACCGCATGCCACGCGCGGCTTGCGGTCGGCGGAGCCGGGTTGATTCAGTGTCCGCGTAAGGACTGGGAGTCGCTGTTCGGCCGACTTGCCGCCGAACAGGGACCCAAACGGATCGGCGGGCCGCGCATCGGGATTCGGCTTGGGAGTTAGAAAACTCTCGGGTCGGTCGGGAGCGCCGCCGCGCAGCTGGGGCTCGGCTTGAGCGGACGAGGCCAGGCCTATCGCGAGCGCGGCACCAAGCAAGTACGGTCCGGCCGAAGCCGGACGCCACGGCTTGTTCGTGGAGAGACGCATGGACATCTCCAATCGAGAACGACGATGTTCATGTTAGACCGAGATCAGGTGTCTCCGGCCGGCAATCAGGCGCGGCGCCACGAGAATCAGGAGCATCCCGAATCCAAGAAACCCTCCGGCGGTCACGTCGAAATCCGACCACAGCCGCGGCCACGACACCCCCACCAGGCGTCCGACGCCGAGCTCGAATCCGAGCGTGAGCAGCACCCAGCATCCGCCAACCGCCCACCAGCGGGCTGCGGTCTGCCGGCCCAGCCGATCGAGCACGTTCCACATGACGATCAGCATGAGCACCGAGCCGGTCACGACGGCGATCTGACGGGCGCGCACGTCGCCCACACGCGGGTCGAGCACGATGCGGCGGAAGGTACCGTTGGCCGCCTCGGTGAGGATCAACATCAGCCAGAGGCCGATGGCGGTGAACCAGAACCTGGACTGAGCCAGCTACGGGCGCTTTCGGTCCGCGAGAAACCACTCGAAGGCTTCGCGGACGATCGGCGCGGGCGCGCCGTGGCCGCCTTCGAATTCCCGATAGGTGACGTCGTAGCCGCCATCTTTGAGCTCGGCCACGAAGCGCCGCGCCGTGCGATCGATCGGCATCTGGCGGTCGTTCGTCCCGTGCGCCACGAAGATGGTCGGATGGCCCTGTTTGCGGAACGGGATCATCAGTCCGCCGGCGAAGACCATCAGGTGATTGAAGACATCGCCGTACGCGAGGCCCATCGAGAGCGCGTAGCCGGCGCCGTCGGAGACGCCGCCGAGCGCGACGTGCGAGCGATCCACATCCAGCATGCCCGTCACGTGGCGATAGGCCGCGCCCAGGTACCGCACATCGGCGTCGAAACCGGGGATCGACTGGCCCCACGTCAAATCGCGCGACTCCGGCGCAATGATGATGACCCCGAACTCCTCGGCCAGCGGAAAACTGAAGCGGGCGTTGGTGCCGCCGCCGCTGTAGCCGTGGAGCATCATGATGAGCGGCATCGGCTCGCCGTGTTTGTAGGACTTCGGCACGTAGAGCGTGCCGTCGCGGAAATTGTCGGAGATCCCCAGGCGGGTTTCACCGTACGGAATCTCGTCCTGCGCCTGCGCGCGCGCCCGCGCCGTCCCCAACCATCCGAGCGCGCCGCCGGCCGTCAACGAGAGGAATCCGCGCCTGTTCATGGGCGCTCACGGTACTACGCCCTGCCGAGGCCCGCAAGCAATAAGGATTTTCGAAGAACACCAACCACTGAGGTCACGGAGAGCACAGAGAGAAATTCGCCACGAAACACGAAATCACGAAATCAAGGTCTTCGACGCGGCGCCGCGAAGCGGCGGCATCAGCGGCCGGCTCCGCCGGCCGGCCCGCGTCGAATCCGAGCGTCAACTTGAAGGGGCCCTCTGTGCCTTGGTGCCTCTGTGGCGCATTTGGATCGAGAATCCTCGGTCGATATGGACCTCGCGACGGAGATGTCTAGCGGCAATCCTCAGGCGCTGTTTCGCGTTTTCGTGTTTTCGTGGCGCATTTGGAACCTAGTCGAGGACGCGCGCACCGTGTTTCTTCAGAATCGCGCGCAGCACGCTGCGATGGCAGCGCGCCTCGTTCTCGCAGTAGCAGCCCACCGAAAAGTTCGTGTGGTGTGACAGGGCCGCCAGCGTGTCCAACACGCGGGCATTCTCCGGACGCGCCATTTCCGCAACATACCGTCTGCTGAACGTCCGCCAGGCGCCGTCGCTCGCGGCCGCCTGCGCTTGCGCGATCAAGGCCTGACTGGGCGAGAGGTTCGGCAGCCAGACATCGAACCAGTGTTCGGCGGCATAGCGCGACTTGCGGACACCGCGCGGCGGCCGGCGCACGGTTCCCAACCTGACGCCTTCATCGGTGTGCCTTGGCGTCCCCAGCCGCACGATCCGAATCGCCATCTATTCACTCAGCCAGTTCACGGCCGCCACCATGTCGTTGTAGAAGACCCGGTAGTCGCCTTCGCCGAAGGCGAGCCTGGCGAGAAAGGCAATCTTGCTGTTCGGCACGACGCACGCCCGCCGCAAGTGGATCTCACCCAGTTGTTCGTCCAGTGCGCGTTGCGCCCATGGGACGTCGACCGGCGGCGGCAGCATTTCGAGCGTGTCGTAGAGCACCTTGCCGCGTCTCGCGTCGCGGACGAGATGCAGCACCTGCTCCTGACAGTCGCGGATGAGCGCTTCGGACGGGACACCGCGAACCCTGGCGATGATCAAATCGCCAACGACCTCGACCCACAACTGACTGGCGGCGCTCATGTCCCGGGCATCTTACTCAAGGGCGCATCGATCGGGTGTGTGTAGCCGATTACCCATTCGGACTCGCACGCCGCTCACCAGGTCAGATCTTCGATGTTTCTACGCCGGTGATCGCGGGTACAGCCGCGCTTGAGGGCGGCGTTGGCAGCCGGGCTGCCTCGAACTGAACGGCCCTGAAGTTGCTCTCCAACTGGGCGGTGAAAGGAGGGGCTATGCCGAGTCGGAAGCGACTGTCGAACCTGGCAACGCACTCCGAAGCGTACGTGACCGTTGCGCAACTCGCAGACTATTGGCAGGTGAGTCGAAAACAGATCTACAAGCAGATCGACGCCGGCACGCTGGAAGCCGTCAGACTCGGGCCGCGCCTGTACCGCATTCGCACCGAGGTCGCGCGGCGCTTCGAGCAACAAGCGCGACTGGTTGCCGCAAACCGATCAGCCGAGGACGATGACCCGCTCGTTCGCGTGTCCTGACGCCGCCGGCCCCACCTCACGTCACTGCGGCTGGCGCACGTGCGGCTTCAGCGTCGGCCAGATATAGCCGCAGTCTCCGCACGAAAATACACCGCGTGCTCCGTCCTCAAGGTCGGCGCGGTCTTCGCGCCGGACGCGCACTTGGGGCACGGAGGATTGGGTTCGCGCTCGGCGGTCCGGCGCTCGGGTCGCTTGGGATGGTCCATAGATCGACTGGGCCAGCCCGCGTCAAAGGGACTGTGCAGCATCGGGCCTCGGTGGCGTCTGTCGAACGAGAATGGTGTGTTTCCAGACTACGGAGTGGCCGGCGCCCAGTCAATCCGGACCCCGGATCTTCAGGACTTAACGGCACATCTGCGCCTTAACGCTCAACGCCGCCGTCTGGCGCAGCTACTTGACGAGTGCTCCCAGCGCCTGCCAATCCAGCTGGTTCATCGCCTGCTCGACGAAGGGCGATCGCCAGTCGCAGCGCCCGTCGTCACAAGGCGCCGCAATCACCAGCGCCTGAATGTCTCCCGGCCGGCTGGCGTCGAAGAAATCCGGATTCGGCTGGACGACCATGCGCGCACCCTCGGCGTTTCGTCCGACGAGCGGTTGACTGAGGTCCGCTCCGACGGCGGCATGGGCCGGCGCACGCCGTGCATTCGTGTCGAGGGCCGCCAACTGATCGCGGATCTCCTTGGCACGGGACTCACCCATGGCCACCTGTCCCGCGGCGGCCCGGCGCAGGTCGTTGACGAAATCCGACGCCGGACTGGACGCCAATTGCTGGACGTACTGCCGCGCCTGTGCGACGAAGGCGTCGATCTGCGTCTGCTTGACCTGCAGGACGCGCTCGACGGAGACCGGCACATATGGTGGCGCCGTCCGATGCGTGATCAGGACACCGGCCGGATACACCGCGTGGCCGTGCGTCTCCTTGCCGGGCGCCGGCGGCTCGAGATACATCGTGCTCTCGCCGTCCCTGGCCCAGGGCGAGCTGTTGTTGAAGACGATGCCGAGATTGTTCACTTCGAGGTTGAGTGAAAACTCGCTGCCCGTATCGAACACCTTCCCATCGTCTTCAAAATGCGAAGCCGCGAGCTGCAGATGCGCCGGCAGCGCCCAGCGCTGGTCGGTCGTACGCGGCTCGGTGAAACTGCGCTGGAACTGAATGCTGCGGTGCGGAAACACGACAAACCCTACGGGCGCACCCAACACCGGCGTCCGGCGAAACAGGTCCGCGACGGCTGCGAGTTGTGCTCGCATCGCGTCGATCATCTGCGGCGTGACCCACGGCGCCTCACCCGGTCGCGGCATCGGCTCCTGCCGCGCGAACGGCCGCCACTCGCCGGGAATCGTCCTGGGATCACGCCGCTGCGCGGCGGGCATCGCGGTCCACGACCAGCTGGCAAGGACCACGACGGCGATTACCTTCCGTGCCGGAGCGCTGTGCATCTTGCCGCTCCTCTTCTTATTTGCCGCCTTGAACATCGATGAACGACGCCGTCGTGTACGACGACTCGCTCGACATCAGCCACACGATCGCCTGCGCGACTTCCTCGGCGCTGCCACCGCGCTTCATCGGCACCATCGCCTTGACCCGATCGACCCGGTTCGGCTCGCCGCCGCTGGCGTGGATGTCGGTGTAGATGAAGCCGGCATGGACGCCGTTGACGCGAATGCCTTCCTCCGCCACTTCACGCCCGAGACCAATCGTCATCGTGTCGAGCGCGCCTTTGGTGGCGGCGTAGTCGACGTACTCCCCGGGTGAACCGAGCTTCGCCGCACCAGACGAGACGTTGACGATCGCTCCGCCGGCGCCGCCATGACGCGTGGACATCCGCCTGACGGCCTCGCGCGCGCACACGAACGCGCCCACGACGTTGACAGCGAAGAGCCGGGTGACGCGAGCGGCGTCCATCGAGTCCACGCGCATCTGGGTGTCGAGCATGCCGGCGTTGTTCACCAGCGCCGTCAATCGGCCGAGCGCGCGGTCGCAGGCCTCGAAGACCTTGACGACCTCGGCTTCGTGAGCGACATCGCCCTGCACCGCAACGGCACGGCGGCCGATCCGTTCGACCTCAGTCACCACCTGCTCCGCGGCCGCACGGTTGCGGTAGTAGTTCACGCAAACGTCGTAGCCACGCGACGCGGCCAGCCGCGCCGTCGCCGCGCCGATGCCTCGGCTCGCGCCGGTGATGAGCACAACGGGCTGGCGGTCTGTCATGAGCGCAACCGCCTAGGCCGGCAGGGCCGCTTCCAGAGCCTCGGCATCCGGCAGATGCGCCTCGAGACTCGACCGGTGACGGTGGCGAGTCAACGCATCGACCACCGAAGGCAACGGGTCGGCATAGATGCCGGAAAACAGTTGTTCGCCTGGCGCGGTGACCGCGAACGCGAGCTGTTCGCGCGGCGGATCGAAGCGCGCATCGACACCCGGTTTGTTGCCGCGCGCGTCGACGCGGTACCAGCCGTACTCGTCAAGCCAGATCGCGTTGAGTCCGTGCAGACAGAACGTCCCAGCCGCTGGATCGAGCAAGAGGCGCTGGTAAACGAAGCCGGCCGGGATCCCGTTGGCGCGAAGGAGCGCGGCCAGGAGATGGCTCTTCGCATAGCAGAAGCCGCCGCGGGCCGTCAGCACTTCGCTGGCCATGCACGTCACCGGATCGAGGTGATGGTCGACAGCGTGACGAACCTCGTCGCGGACCCATTCGAATGACCGCCGCGCCGTCTCAATCGTGGCTGCTCCGCGCAGTGCGACCGCGCGCGCGCGAACGACCGGCGCGTCGAAATCGACGACCGACGTGGATCTCAGGAATTGCGCACGCCTTGACGCGTCGAGCGATCTCATCCGAAGCAGTGTCTCACGAGCTCCGCCCAGGCGGTGACGGCGAGATCCGCGTCATGGGCAGTGCCGTCCGCCGCCGATGGGTTGAGCCACACGGCCGCCATCCCGGCGGCTTTGGCGCCGGCGATGTCCGTATCCAGCCGATCGCCGACCATCCAGATATCCGCCGGATCGAGCGCCAGCCGCGCCGCCGCGACTTCAAACAGCAGACGATGCGGCTTGCGCACGGCGTAGGCCGACGAGACCATCACAAATGCCAGATGCTCTGTCAGGCCGTGCTTGTCGAGCTCGTGCGCGATGACCGCTTCGCTGAACGAGGTATTGCTCAAGACCGCCAGCTTCACGTCCGCATCATGGAACGCCGCGAGCGCGTCCGCCGCGCCGGGAAGCGCCTTGGTGCGCGCGGCGCTGTCCCAGAAGCCGAGCTCGAGATCGGCCATCGGCTGATCGAACCGGATGCCGAGTCCGTCATGAATCAGCCGTGTCTGCGCCGGCCAGGGCGTCTCGAGACACGACGGCTCGCGCATCGCCGTCAGCGTCGCCGACAGTTCGGCGGCGCGGGCCATGACGTCTTCCACGGTGACCTGAGCCGGCGGATCGACCGCCTGCGCGAGCAGCCAACGATTGGCAGCCTCCAGGTCGTAGCCGCACTCCTCGACCAGCGTGCCGCCGAAATCGATCAGCAGCGCTTTGGGATTCGACGACCGCCGCATTTACGAGGAGTGTGACGCGGCGGCGCGACTCAACTCGACTTCGACGATGTCGGCGCCTTCTTCGCGCGACGGCACTTCGTACTGTTTCATGAAGTTGTCGAGCGTGTCGGGGCCGATCCAGAAGTTGTAGCGCGGCAAGTTGGCGTTGCGGGCGATGAGGCGCGGTCGAATCAAATCGATCGGCGTATTGACATGATGAATCGTCGCCCGCGCGCCGATCGACTGTGCCCGCGCCACGAAGTCCTGTCGATTCTCCCGCCAGAAAAACCCATCGTCGAGGACGACATCGACGCTGCGTTTGAGCAGTTCGGCGGCCGCTTCCCAGATCAGTTCGCGCATGCCAAGGACGCGGCGGACGTGCTCGTCGTGCCCGATATCGGCGATGGCATAACGGCCGTACGCGGTAATCAGCCAGCGGTCGAGGGAAAACCGGACGCCACCGGTCCGCGCTTCGAGCTGGGTCGAGTAGGTCGTCTTGCCCGAGGCCGGCAACCCGGAGATGAGGTGCAGCGTTGGCATGGCAGGGCCATTATGGCAGGGACAGCGACGCGGCGGCGATCCCCTGCTCGCCGCACGTCGAATAGAACAGCCATGACCGGCCGCCCTCTTCGAAAACGAAGGGATCGCGGATCTGCCGCACCGGCACGTTGACATCGCCGCCTTCGGACGGCGCGTTCGGCAGGTCGACGCACTCGTAGGGCGCCTCGGGCCGCAACACTTCAGTGGCCGGCGTGGCGCGCCAGGCGGTCCAGTCGCCCTCGAGCGGCACCGTCGTCAGGTAGACCCGCTCGGGTGCGTCGCCGATCGCCGTGAAGAAAACCAGCAGACGGCCCGGCCGCGGGACGATGGCGACGTGGCGGACGCGGCGATCGAACGGGCCGTCGCGAAACGGATTGGGACCGGTCTCGAACACGGCCAGGGGCGTGGCCGCACGCGAGAGGAGTCCGAGGCGCGACATGCTGTAGAAAGCGCCGCCGTGGCGGAAGACCCGCATGTAGCTTGTCCGCGTGATCTCCGGACGGACTTCGAATCGCAGACCGTCGGACGACACCGCCGCCTGCGACGACTGCGAATAGCCTTTCTGGTTGGCCCAGCGTTGCGCCTCGCGCGGCTCGGACGGCCAGCGCTCGCCGTTGGTCCACCAGCCGTGGAACCACATCACGAGCTGTTTCCGGTCCTCGTCGACGTAGATCTCCGGCGAGGCGACGTGCGTGTAGAAGTTTTCGAGCGTCTCTTGCGGATCCGGCTGCGGCCGGTAGAACGCCGTGTCGCGCACCTGGAGCACCCCCGGCTCGTAGATCCGCCACGGCCCTTCGGGCGCCTCGGCGTAGGCGAGCCGGATGAACGTGCCCATGTGGTTCGCGAAGTACATGTAGTAGCGCCCGAGCGGACGCTGGACCCAGGCCGGCACCCGAATCACCGTGACGCCGTTGACGTTGCCTTCGAGCGTCGGCGAGCTCTTGACGGTGATGAGCGGATTCTGCACGAGCCGCAGCAGTTTGAGCGATGCCGCATCCTGGGCTTGAACGCCTGGCGTCCCGATCAGCGCCAGCAGCACCGCGCACGTCGCACCAAATCTGCAATTTGCAGTTTGCAATTTGAAATCCCCCCAGCCCCCAGCCCCCAGCCCCCAGTCCCTAGTCCCCAGTCCCTAGTCCCTACTCATCGCGCAAAAATGCTCTTGGGCAGTTTGACGTGGACGCCGTATACCGGCCGATCCACGAGCTGCGTAATCGCCACGTGTCCGGCGACGCTGACCAGCTGATAGGCTTCGTGCTTCGTCAGCGCCTTCGTTGCGGCCAGAAAGTCCACCATCTCTTGAATCGCCAGCGTGGTTGCGGTCTTGAGGTCTTCGTCCGACGCCATGCTGATGTAGTCGGCGGCGGTTTCGGCGCGCGGCCACACGAGCGGCAGGTTCTTCCGGACCGTCAGCTGGACGCGGCCGCGCAATGACGTTTCGATCGCTGTCTGATCGACTTCGCCGTCGCCCTGTGCCGCATGGCCGTCGCCGATCTCGAAGAGCGCACCCGGCACGAAGACTGGAATGTAGAGCACGCTGCCGGCGACGAGCTCGCGGTTGTCGAGATTCCCGGCGTGGCGGCCCGGCGGATTGCTGCTGACCCGCCCCAGCGCCGGCGCCGGCGCCACGCCCATGCTGCCGAAGAACGGCTTGAGCGGAATGACGATGCCCGGCTTGAACTCGGCGATCAGCCGGCGGCGATCGAGCGTGAAGATTTTCGACGGCAGGCCGCGCTCGCAGTTCGCCGGCACGAAGCCGCTACAGCCGTTATAGCCGTAGTCAATCGGCAGATCGATCGAGAGGACTTTCACTTCGAGCGCGTCGCCAGGTTCGGCGCCTTCCACGAAGACCGGCCCGGTCAGAATGTGGCCGCCTGGTCCACGGCGATCGCCCGTGACCTCGCCGACGATCGCGCGCAGCGACGGCTGAACCCGATCCGCTGCCACGCCGGCACGCTCGAGCCCCTGCGGGGTGTTGGTCAGCAGCGTATCGACGTCGATGATGTCGCCCGACGTGATCGTGAGGACCGGCCTGGCCTCGGACCAGTAGTAACCGTAGGCGACGGTCGCCGGCGTCGCTTCGAGCCGATGCGTCCGCGGTCCTTGCTGTGCGACAACCACCCCGCTCAACGCCACCGTCGAACTGAGGATTCCCACGAGGCCACGCATGCGCAGCATCCTAACCTCTAACCTCTGCCCCGTGCCCTTATAGTCCCAGTCCCCAGTCCCCAGTCCCCAGCCCCAGTCCCCAGTCCCCAGCCCCAGCCCCCAGTCCCCAGCCCCCAGTCCCCAGCCCCTAGTTGGTGCGCAGCACGAGACCTGCGCGCACCGTGAAGTACTGCACGGTCCCGCGCGAATCCGGCCTCACCTGATCACGCGCCTCGATTCGAATTCCGAATCGCGGCCGCCGCCAATAGTCGAAGCCCGCACCAACATTGAAGGCGTTGAACGAGCCCTCGCCGCTGTTCATCCGCGTGTAGCCGCCAGAGACAAACGGCACGATGCGAGCGTCGCGGTCGGTCAAGCGGTAGACGCCATTCGCTGATGCGATCAGCAGGATGCTTCCCAGATCGCCGAGAATGCCCACTTCTCCACCGAGCGCGACGCGCGGCGAGGCAGCGAGTTCGCCGCCGGCGCCGACCTGAAAGAAGTTCCCGGAGGAAAAGAACCCCGAGAGCCAGCCTGGTCCGGCGACGCCGTAGCCGATCGCCTCAGCGTGCGCGGCGGGTGCGATTCCGAAGGTCAAGATCAACGCCGAGCTGATCATCAATGCGGTGCGCGCAACCATTGCTGTCAGTCTACAGTGCTCGCTCGTCCGCTTCGCGGCTGAAAAATCGAACACAGAGATCTACAGAGAGCACGGTGAGCACGGAGACAGTTGAGCTCGACGCGGCAGATTTACTTCGACCGAGTGATGGCACTCTGTGTCTCAGTGTCTCCGTGGCGCACTTTCGTGTTTTCGTGTTTTCGTGGCGCATTTCGAACCGGCACCTCTTACGGCACGCGTCGTGGCGGGAGATAGATCGTGAAGTCGATGGCCGGCTGGAGAAGGACGCTGTGAACGGACTGAAGGTCGGCAATGGCCACCAGACCGAGGCGGTCGAGCAGCGGGTATTCCGCCGCAATCGCCCGGCCGGTCGTCAGGTTGGCCCGCTCGTGCCAGATCCGATAGCTGCCAAGCGCGCCGTCGCGCCTGAAGAAGTAACCTCGCAACGGATGTGTCAGAAACACAAGGGCCGCTTCGAGGTTGCCGACGCCAGCCAATCGGGCAACGGGCGATCCTGAGTCTTCGAGCACCAGGCGGGCCGGCGACCAGCTGGACTCTGTCGTCACGGCAAAATGCGCATAACGCGACGCCGCCCGGTCATAGCGGCAATCAAACGCGATTCTGGCGCGATGCCACGGCAATCGCCACGCGTAGTGCGGCACGACGACGCTCAGCGAGTCGAGGCAGGTGCCGAAGAACCAGACGACGTGCTCGCCGGTTTCGGTATCTCGAACGTAGGCGCGATAGTTGGTCTGGCCAAAGCGTCCCGTCCACCAGGGGAACGCGACGAAGCGGAAATCGCGGTCGAGGAAGGTGACTACGGAGACGAGTGCCCGCGCCTGGACGCCATCCGCAGCGAGCGCGACCGGCTCGAAGCGCGGATGAAGATGGCGCGCCAGAGCGGCGGGATCGACCCAGTAGGTCACGATGGCGAAGTGCTCGAGTGTGGTTTCGACGGCGAGACCGCGCGGCGGCGGCTTGACGAGCAGGTCGGCGGTGAAGCGGAGATCTTCGACGGACGACGTGCCTGGCGGAAGCATGCCTCAGTCTAGCGGCGCCTCCTCCAGTCTGTTCTTTGCCAGTTTGCCCTTTGCCCTTTGCAATCTTCCCTTCCCCATTCACCGATCACTCCGCTGTCACCACGACTTCACCCACGCCACCTCTGACCTCGAGGTGAATCGTCACCGGATCCTGCTCGTGTCCGGCATTGACCCACTCGTCGCCGCGCTTCTCGAGCCCGCGCATGTCGATCGACCCGATGCCGCCCTTGGCCGTGGCGCGAATGCCGACCGAACGCGGCACGCGGATACGCGCCGAGCCGACGCCGCCGTTGATGCGCACGTCGTAGCTCTGTTTGGGCGAACCGGTCAGGTCGAGCAGCAGTTCGCCGGCGCCCATGTGGACTTCCACGCTGCGCAGGTCCAGGGTCGCAAGCGACAGCGTCGCCTGCCCGGCGCCCAGATGCGCCACAAGATCGACCGGAACTCGGTTGCTCAGCTTCACGTCCCAGTCGTTCTCGGTCCGCCCGAATGACGGACCGCGCTCACCCTGGTGAATGCGGAGCGAGCCGCGGACACCGCCCTTGTAGTCGACGACTGGCTCCCACTTGGGGGACATTGAACCGGAACGTCGATTCGGTCAGCTTCCGCGCGCCGCCGCTCACGCGCAGTTCGCCCGCCGCCATCTTCAGGTCCACGTCCACCGATTCCGCCTGGTCGAGTTCGACCGAGCGGGTGATCGTCTGCATCTCGCCGACCGGCCCCATGCGGCAGCCGCCGGCAAGCAGTCCACTCAGGCCAACCAGTGCCACCGTCCCCGTCGTCAATCGCATCGTCGGATCTCCCTGCGGGATACCTACGTTATTCAGCGCCGCCCCGTTCGCTCCGGCCGCCGGAGAACGAAAAGGGCAGAAGGCAACGTCAGATGCCGGCGTGCTCTTTCATGAAATCCGCCAGGGCTGACGCGGCCGAGGTCCCTTCGCGTTCAAGGCCGGCCACGACCGCTCGGCGATCGGCCTCCGACCGGTTCTGCCCCAGCTTGAACGTGGCCTGGCAGCGGGTGACCACCATCTCAAAGCCAACGATCGCGCGACGCAGCTTCTCGTACTTTCCCGCGGACATCGCGGTCGCGGACCAGGCCGGCTCGCGGCCGCCCTCGTAGCGCGCGGCCAGATCGTTCAGCACGCCGTCGAGAAAACCGGCGTCGTGATTCGCCGCCGGCCGACCATAGGCGTGAACGACCGCATAGTTCCACGTCGGCACTGAGTCGCGCGGCGCGGCGTACCACGACGGCGAGACATAACCGTCCGGCCCGTGAAAGATCAGCATCGATTCCGCCTGACCGTCCATCAACGGCCAATGCCGATTGGCGCGGGCAAGGTGACCGGAAACACGAAGCTCACCATCAACGCGACGCACGATGACCGGCACATGCGACGCCACGATCCCCGACTGCGCACTGTGCGAGACGACGGTCGCGAAGTCGTGCTCGCGCATGAATGTTTCGATGATGTCCGAGTCCTTGATGTCGAACGACGTAGGTATGTACATGGTGGAAGGGCAAAGGGCTAAGGGCAAAGGCGAAAAGTGAAGCTCATACGCTAGCGTCGACGGGCGGTGCGGCGTCCGGTGCGGGGCCGGCGCGCCGGCGTGGGCGGACGCCGCGACTTCGCGCCGATCGGAGTGACGGCGTCGGCCTCGATTTCGACCAGCATGTCCGGATTGATCAGCGCGCGGACCTCCACCATCGCCGTCGCCGGCCGAATGGCGGCAAATACTTCGCCGTGCGCACGGCCGATGTCTTCCCAGTGGGCGGAGATGTTCACCACATAAATCCGTGTCCGGACCACATCCTCGAAGCGCGCGCCGGCGCGGGCAAGGGCCGTCCCGATGTTGCGCAGCGCCTGAACCGCCTGCGCGTACGGATCGCCGATGCCGACAATGCTCCCGTCCGCGCCTGTCGCCGTCGTGCCGGAAATCCAGATGCGATCGCCGACGCGAACCGCACGCGAGTAGCCGACTTTCGGCTCCCAGACCGTCCCGCTCGAAATGTTGTGCCGCTTCATGCGCGCACCTCACGATCCTGTGCCTGTTGATACTCCCCGTATCGGTTTTCGCGACGCGCCGCGGCCGGCCGACTCTCGACGAAGATCGCGCAGCATCGCGGCGCGCAGTTCGAGGTCGCTCATGTGTCTTCGCCTGCCTTGCCTGCCTTGCCTGCCTTGCCTGCCCTCTTCTCCCTCCAAGCCTGCACGCGCTCGACAGCACGCTCAGTCAACGTCCGGCGCGACGGCGAGAACTGTCCCGCGGCCGCTCTGACGTAAGGGCCGAACTGCCGGTTCGCGTAGGTCAGGTAGCCGACCTTCCTGATCTCACCAAGCGTCTCTTTGTAGTGATCGAGAAGCGCCGTCGCCACCACGTGCCCGGTCGTCGTGGCGCTGACTTTGGCTGACGCCGACAACCAGCGCACTTTCTCCGGCACGCTGCGGACCGCCGACATCGCCATGAGCGAGGAGGTTTCGAAGACTGATTGTTTCTGCCGCTCGGACTCCGCCTTGAGGTCGCTCCACACGAGACTGATCGTCGTCAGCGACGGCAAGCTGGCGGCGGGCAGGTGCCGTGCGTCCTCGCGTAGCGTCGACCACTCCTGTCGCAGGCTGGCGACGTCGAGCGGCGGCGTATTGATCGTCTGCGCCAGGTGACCCGATGTGCGCTCGAGCCCGTCAAGCAGTTGATCCATCGTGTGGAATTCGGCGTGCTTGTCGAGCAGTCCCTGGGCCTTCAACGCCTCCGCAATCTCGGGAATCAACGTGCGGCCGGCGCCACACAGATCCGCAAGCGCCGCCAGCACCCAGACCGGCGAGGCGCGGAAGGCCACGACACCCATCACTTCGACCACGTTGCCGGCGGCTCGCCGGGCAAGGAAGTTTTCGGGCAGCGTGCCCTTGGCCTGATAGACGCCCTCGACGCCGCCCACCTGCTCAATCAGAAAGCGGAGCGTCGCGTCGACGAGATTCTTGTACAGCTGACCTTCACGGACACCATCGGGCAGCGTCAGTTCGCCGACCTCGCGCACGGCGCCCGCACCGAGGCCGACCGTGGATCGCAGCAGCCGCTCGGGCAGCGAGATCAGATACGACTTGATCGTCATGAAGCGGACGCCTTCGCTTCCCCGTCTGGTAGGCGCGGTTACGCGTCTTTCCGCGGATACAGAATCATCTGGGTGCAGCGAAAGAGGGCGATCGGCTTGTCCGAGCCCTTCTTCGTGACGACCGAATCCCAGACGTGGGTGTTGGTGCCCATGTGCACGGCAGTCGCCACGCACTGCAGCGAGCCTTCCCGCGCCGTGCCGAGATGGTTCGACTTCAGTTCGATGGTCGTGAATCCGCGCGCGCCCTCCGGCAGGTTGGCGACGCAGCCGTAGCCGGCGGCCGTGTCCGCCAGCGTCACGATCGCACCGGCATGCAAATACCCGTTCGGCGCCATGTGAAACGGTTGAATCTCGAGTTCGGCAGTAAGAGAACCGGCTCCGACCTCGGTCACGACGATCCCGAGGTGACCCGGCAGATGATGACGGCTGCGCTCGTTCAATTGTTCGCGGGTGATCATGGAGAAATCTATTCTCCGCCGGACAGCCGCTTCTCGAAACAGCGAAACGGGCCTTTTCGCAGCCGGATGCCGCCGGCGTCACGGTAGCCAAGCGCCGGATAGAGTCTGAGCGCGCGCGGATTCTGCGTAAACGCGTCCAGACGCAACACGTCGCAACCAAGCTCCGTCGCCCGGCGCTCGAGATGGGCCATCAGCGCCCGCGCGACGCCCCGGCGTTCGGCCGCAGGATCCACCATCAGACGATGCACCACCCCAATCCGCCGGCCGGCGAAGTGCCACGGCACCTCGGCGTACTCGATATTCTGTTCGTCGTTCAGGACGATGAGACCGGCGAGCGTTCCAGGCAGCGTGCTCGCAATGAACATCGTGTCGGCGTCGATGTCGGCCGCGAGGACGGCGCGCGTCGGATAGATCTCGTCCCACTGCTCGATCCCCGCGGCGCGCATGCCCGCGATCACGCGCTCGAGCAGCGCGCATGCCGCGTCGAGATCCGCGCGCGTCGCCGGGCGAATCGTCATCATCGCGCACCGTCGCTGAGGTCGCGGTAGTACACCGCCGTGTCGCAGTAGCCGCCTTTCGGAAGCAGCGCGTAGTTCGGAATGACGCCAACCCGCACCCAGCCGCTGCGCTCGTAGAGCCGCTCGGCGTCGGCGCTCGCCGTGTCAAGCACCAGCAGCGTCTTGCGCAGCTCGCGCGCCGCCGCTTCAGCTGCCCGGAGCAGCGCCGCTCCCACGCCGTGCCGCCGCGCCCGCCGGTGCACCAGCATCTTGGCCAAATCGGCGCGATGCGGCTGGTTCTCCGGCAGGTCGTAGACGAGTTGCACCGTGCCGCAGATCCCCTGCGCATCTTCCGCAACGAGCAGCGTGCGCTCGCCACGCGCGACGCCGATCGCCACACGCCGCCAGAACGCGGCAGCCCGCCCGGCTGTCAGGGGATCCATGAAGCTCACCGAGGCCCCGCCGGCAACGCAGTCGAGCAGCACGTCGGTGAGGCCGTCGATGACGCCGGCGTCAACGGGCGCAACGCGCCGCACCGTCACCGTGGCGCTCATCGCCGCACCACCGGCGCCGACGCAATCACGACGGCATAGCGGGTCGTCTTCCGGGTGGGGTTGTGGAAGGTCGTCGGCCGATCGGCCAGCATCGCGAGACAATCGCCGCTCTTGAGCCGGTAGCGATCGCGGCCGATCGCGATCTCGATCGTGCCGTCGATCACCCAGACCTGCTGATGGACGCGCAGGTCGGGCCAGCTGTTGTCGAACGTCACTCGCGCGCCGGCTGGAAACTCGATCTCGACGATCTGCATCGGCTGCCCGGTGTTGGGCGGCGAGACGTTGCGCCGCCGGTAGCCCGATTCCGGATCCCGCCAGTCGGGCTGATCGGCCCGTCGCGCGACCGGACCGCTGGCTTCGCGATCCGCAGCCAGTGGATCGAAGAGCGACGCCAGGACAACGCCGAGCCCGACGGACAGTTTTTCCAGCACGACCGCGGTCGGACTCGACTCGCCGCGCTCGACGAGCGAGATCATCGAGCGGCTGACGCCGCTCTTCGCCGCCAGCTGGTCGAGCGACAGCCCTCTCGCGGCGCGCAGTTCGCGGACTCGCTCGGCAATGCGTTGATTGAGGTTCGTTGCGGACGGGGCGTCGAGAGCTTCCACCATAATGGACAACATATCCATTATGAAGGACGGCGGTCAAGTCAGACTTCGGTAGGGACAGCCTTTAGGCTGTCCGTCGGCCGTCGCTGCCACGCTGGTCGATATCGGCGGCCGGCGGCCAAGCCGTAGACGATGGCGCCGACGGATAGGGCAATCCACAGGTGCGTCATGCCATGGCCGGTCAAAGGCCCGACGCACGGGGCCGAGCCATGGATTTGACGAACCCAGGCCGACCTCGGTCACCTCTTCTCGCGCCGTCAGTGCCATGATGTGAGACCGCTGTCGAGACTAACCGCCCGCCGCCGGGTAGATGATGAACTCGAGCAGATTGCCATCAGGATCGCGAATGTAGGTGCTCGTGCCCTGACGCGCCCGACCACCCGATCGTGCGACGGGGCCTTCAACGACCGTCGCACCGACTTTGGCGATGAGCGTTGACAAGTCCGCCGCGGAGCCGTCCCACACAAAGCACAAATCGCCGCACGGAGGCGCCGCTTTCGGCGCCTTCAGCGTGAACTGCGGATTCTGCCAGAGCGTCGGCCGGTGAAAGTTGATCATCTGATCGCCGACATAGACCGACACGACATTCGGCGTCTCGTTCAGGCGCAGGCCGAGCCCGCGGTAGAACGCCAGCATCGCGTCGACGTTCTGCATCGGCAACGCGACATGGTCGAAGCCGCGGATGCCGCCTGGCGACTGGGCCGCGACATGAGCGGCTTCGCCGGCGGCAGCGGCGCCAATCAGCGACTTGAAAAACGTCCGGCGCGAGGATGCGTGCGACATCAGGTCATCCCAGCTCGGCGACGCGAGCCTTGACCAGCTTCTTGATGAGGGCCGCCGGCAGCGGCTCGTCCAGGGGAAAGCGGACGGTGCCCTTCGAGGTTTCGTAGCCCGCGAGTTCCTTCGCAAAGGCCCCGCGAATCTTGGCGCCGATCGGATAGAGACTCGTGTGCGCCTTCCACCCCGCGTACCAGATGAGGATGCGGCCGTTGAGACGCATCGCCGGAATGCTGTAGCTGAACGCGTCAGTCGCGCCCGGCGCGGCCTCCCTGATGATCGTCCGCAGCGCCTTCATCACGCGCCGCGTTTTTGGCGGCAGCGCCGTGTTGTAGGCGCGAAGCCGCGCGAGTTGATCGCCTGGGTCAGGACGTTTCACAGCAGCCATCTCGGTTCCGCTCCGGTAGGGACAGCCTTCAGGCTGTCCGCTCACCATCAATACTCGTTGAACATCCGGCGAATCTGATTCACATCTCGCGTCTTCGTCAGCGCCAGCATCAGGAGTATGCGCGCCTTCTGCGGATTGAGCGTATCCGCCGCCACCAGCCCCATCGCATCCGCCGTCGCCGTCCCGATGACACGGCCATTGCCGGTCCGGCTCGCCCGCACGATCACCGGCCGTGACTCGGGCGGCAAGGCCAGGAGCGGCCGCAGCGCATCGCGCTCCGGCGTCGACAGTCCGCCGGCGCCGGTTCCCGCGTACACGATCCCGCGAGCGCCGTCGGTGACCAGGACTTCGGCGAGGTTCGTGCTCGACGACACGTACGAATACAGAATCTCCACGCGCGGCAGGGCCGTCATGCCGCGCACGTCGAACTCCGACTGCGCGGTGTGCCGCCTCGTCGACGCACGGTAGTAGCTCACCTTGTCATCGTCAACGTAACCGAGGACACCCAGTTCGGGTGCGCGGAACGTCTCGACACGGTAGGTGTTGGTCTTCGTGACGTCGCGAGCGGCATTGATCTCATCGTTCAGCACGACGAGCGCCCCCTTGCCGCGCGACTCCGGCGCCACCGCGGTCCGGATCGCGTTGAGCAGGTTCAGCGGACCATCGGCGCTGATCGCCGTGGACGGCCGCATCGCGCCGACGACCACGACCGGCCGATCGTGCTTCACCGTCAGGTTGAGGAAATACGCCGTTTCCTCGAGCGTATTGGTCCCGTGCGTGACCACCACGCCGGCGACGTTGGCGTCGGCGGCAAAGATCTCGTTGATCCGCTGCGCCAGCCGGAGCCAGTGCTGCACCGTGATGTCGGAGCTGCTGACGTTGGCAATCTGCTCGACCCTGACGCGCGCGACCTTCGCGATTTCCGGCACCGCCGCAACCAGGTCCTCCCCGGCAACCGAACCGGCGCGATAGTTCGCCAGGTCGGTCGGCGACGTGCCGCGACCGGCGATCGTGCCGCCTGTGGCGAGCACCCACACCAGCGGCAGCTCGCGGGTCGCCGTCTGCGCGGCCAGCGGCGACGCGCGGAACGCGCCGCAGACGATCCCGATGAGCATCACACCAAGCCGCAGTCGCGTCGCGGTCATGACAATTCTCAGGAGTATCAGTCGATCAGTTCACTGAACACGAGCACGTAGCCATTCGGATCGCGGACTTCGAATTCCCAGTCGCCATAGAACTGCTTCGAGAGCGGCCGATGGATGAATGGACGATCGCGGACCGTCTCATAGAAAGCGCGGACGCCGCGCATCCGGATGTACGCTTCCCACACGCCTTCGGGCCGCGCTGTCGTCAAGTCAGGTTTGCGGTAGCCCGCGAGCGCCAGCAGCATGATTTCGACGCCGTCGCGAGTCACGGCGGCAAACGAGTACGGCGCGGTGTCGGGAAACCGGCCGGTGACGCGGAAACCGAGTTCGCTGGCGTACCAGGTCGAGGCCGCTTCCACGTCCGGTACGACAAACGTCGGCGATGCGGAATCCAGATGGCCAGTGGCCGAATGCGGCACCGGCTGGCTCCGGCTCACGTCGTCATGCCGCAGTTCGAAACACACCGTCCGCGGCACGAATCCGAGCCGCTCGAACACCCGGTGCGCCTCCTGATTGAACGACCACGAGGTGACCTCCACGTCGTCGATCCCCTCGCTGCGGACACCGGCGATCACCGTGCCCAGCAGCGCGCGGCCGATGCCCTGCCGCCGGCACGACGGATCCACGGCAATCTGATCGATTTCGCTCCAGCGCCGCGGCTGTGAGAAAGGGTTCGCGGTGCGCTGATGCACGATCGCCACGACGTAACCCACCGGCGCGCCGTCGAGCTCCGCGATCCAGACGCGCGCGCCCTGACGTTCGAGCAGCGTGTGATACCACTCGATCAAGTCCGGGAGACTGGTCGGCTTGAAGTGATCGGGCCGAACGACCAGGTGGCGGTCCTGGACGAAGCCATTGAGGCGCGCCAGGCGCTCTTCGTCGCCAAACACCGCTTTGCGAATCGTCGTGGCCATCGGGTGCCGGGCATTTTCGCATGTGATCGCCGGGCTCGCGACAGGCTGATCAGGGTCGTTTGAGAATCGACAAGTACGCGCGCCAGGGACCCACCGCCTCCTGATATTGGCGCGCCACGACCCGCACGATCTGGCTGACATGCGACATGTCGTGCGCGACCCATGTCGCTAGATGCTGACCCAGCGTGACGACGCCAAACTCGGGATGCCGGCCGGTGCGGGACAAGTCGCTGTGGGTGAGTTCCAGCTGCGTCAAGCGATCGAGGCTGTCGGCGCGCAGCGTCCTGAAGGTCGCGAGCAGTTCCTCGAGTGTCCGTCCCTGGGACGCCGTGAACATCGCTTCGCGATCGAACGGCGGAAACGGCCGCGTTTCGCCATGCTGCAGGAGATGCTCGACGCGCGGCATCCAGTCGGTCCGCTCGCCATGAATCAGATGTCCGACGACATCGTACGGGCTCCAGGTGCCGGGGCCTTCGACAGCATTGACCCAGACCTCCGGCAGGTCGCGAAGGAGATCGTCGACGACGACGGGAGTGCGCTTCAGGATGGGTAGTGCGTGATCGAGGCGAAAGTCCATATCAGGTGCCGGGTGCCGGGTGCCGGGTTCCGGGTGGCGCGTCACAGATGAATCGAACCTTCGGTGACCATGACAGAGGCACCGCCGATCCAGGTGCCGGTGACCGCGCCGTCGCGCTTCTCGGCGCGTGCCTCGAGCGTGCTCGGCCGCCCCATCTCCACGCCTTGCGCGATGCGCCAGCGAAACATCCCGTCGCGTTCGGGTTGAAGACCGGCGAGCAGTCCTGCCAACGCGCAATTGGCACTGCCGGTCGCCGGATCCTCGACGATGCCGGCAAGCGGCGCGAACATCCGCGTGCGCAGATCGAATTCGTCATCCGTTCTGGCGTACAGGTGCACCCCGGTCCAGCTCTCGCCGGCGGCGATCGCTTCGAGCGCCGGCAACGACACCTTCGCCCGCTCCAGCGCGGCCCGGTCGCGGAGTTCGACGACAAGAAACGGCAAGCCGACCGAGGCGACGCGCGGTGGATGATGCGCCGTCACGATGTCGTCGGCGTGCAACGAAACGGCTGCCGCGACCGCGGCGGCGGGATGCACCTTCCCGAGTGCGACCGGCTGCGGCGCGGCGAGTTCACACGATGTGATCTGGCCATGTGCCTCGTGAACCGTGACCTCGACCAGGCCGGCACCTTCCTCAAACGTCACCGTCCGTGTGCCGTGAACCTGGCCGAATTCCCCGGTCGAAGCGAGGACGAACGCGGTGCCGACGTTGGGATGACCGGCGAACGGGATTTCGCTCGACGGCGTGAAGATGCGAACCTTGCGCGTGTGCCCAGCTTCCGCTGGAAACACGAACGTCGTTTCGGAGAAGTTGAACTCCCGCGCGATCTGCTGCATCTGCCGGCCGGAGAGACCGCTCGCGTGCGGTAGAACAGCGAGCGGATTGCCGCCGAAACGGGTCGTTGTAAAGACGTCGCAGGTCAGGAACTGATAGGCCACGGGATACGATCCGCTGGTGCGAGAAAGCGAGCCTTCGTCGAATGGTGAGATCGTACGGCATTGTACTGAAGTGCGAAGTTCCGGTAGCGTCCGGGTCACGCGACTCGGAACGACGGCTGCGCCTGACGACGGCGCTTCCCGCCAGCAGTTCACCATCGCCAGGCCGTGCGATTCGCGGGCTCCTGGATCGGCCGCAACCGCGAATCGCCGGGCGCCAACGTGATACACGCGGTTGCGGATAGAAACCTATCACCTGCAATCTGCTACAGTCGACGCAAGAACGTGGCTGACGAACACGTCTCCTTGATGCGAGAGGCGCTCCGTGAAAGCTCGCGGGCGCTCCCCGCGTGTCTTCCCAATCCTCCCGTCGGGTGCGTGATCGCCTTTCAGGGTGAAGTGGTGGCGCGCGGCTACACCAACCCGCCGGGCCAACCGCATGCGGAGGCCATGGCGCTCCGGAGCCTGGCGCGGTCGGCCGCCGCCGGCCAGCTGTCGGTGTATGTGACGCTCGAGCCCTGTTCATTCGACGGCCGGACGCCGTCCTGCGCCAAGGCGCTCGTATCGGCCGGAGTCGGTCGGGTCTTTGTCGGCATCATCGATCCTCATCCGCGCAACCGCGGCCGCGGCATCGAGATTCTCAAAGACGCCGGCATCGCCGTGGAGGTCGGTCTCCTGGCGAACGAGATCGAATCCGTTCTGGCGCCGTATCTGGTTCGTGACTGAGCGCCGCGTTCCCTCCCTGTTACTGGCGGTGATCGTCGGCCTGGCGCTGACCGGATGCAGTTCGCCAACCGCCAGCGATCCGCCGACCGCACCCGGCGGTCCTTCGACATCGAGCACGCTTGCCGCGCTACAACTGGCCGGCGATCCGGCCGGCGCGGCGGGCGCCAGCTGGACGTACCGCGCGACCGACAACGGCGTCGCCTACGACCTGCGCGGTGTGCTGTTCAAGCCGGCCGGAAACGGTCCCTTCCCCGCCGTCATCGTGAGCCACGGTGCCGGCGGGAACTCGACCGGCTACTCGTCGGCCATCGCTCGTGTGATGGTGCAGTGGGGCCTGGTCGTCATTGCGACCAACTACACGCACGCCGGCGGCGTGCCGCTCGGCGCGCCCGGTTCGCTGACACAGCCCGGCGCGAGCACGCCGAACCTCCAGCGCGCCGAAAAGCTTCTCGACATCCTGCGCGCGCTCGGCTACGTGGACATGCGCCGCGTCGCCGCCCACGGACACAGCATGGGCGCATTCCTGACTGCGTATCTGATTAGTGCGGATTCGGCGTCGTTTCTCGTCGCGTCACATACCGCCGGCGGCGCGATTCCCGACGGCTTCTCGGCGGCGGCACCCACCGAGTCGCAGGTTGCCGGCATCGCCATCCCGTATCAGATGCATCACGGTGACGCCGATCTCGTGGTGCCGATCGCCAACGATCAACGGCTCGCCGGCGTGCTGTCGCGGCGCAATGTCACCTATCAACTCGTCGTCTACCCGGGCGCCGATCACGACGACGTGTCGCAGTCGAGCCTCGTGCTCGAACGCGTGCGCAGCTGGTATACGGACTACGGACTCTTTCGCTGAACGAGCCGCCAGAACTGGCCCTCGTTCAGGATGGTGATCCGGTGACCGAGCGCCCGCAGCCGTTTGATTTCCATCAGCTTCAATCCGGCGTCGCGACCGGCGGCCTGGAGCGCGTTCGGACGTCCGCGCACGAGCACCGTGGTCTTCGCCGACGGGCCGCCGTGCACGATCGCACCCGCCCGTTTGGCCGCGGCCATGGCCTCCTTGCGCGGACGCGTCAGGATGCCGGTGAACGCCAGATGGACGCCGTTGAGCGACCGCCGGACGCCGGCACGCAGCGCCCGCGGCCGGTGACGCAGCGCCTCGATCAGCTCCGCGGCGCTCTCGTAGCGCTTCCGCCGCTCGCCGATGCAGCGGTGGACGATTTCCTTGAGGTGGTCGCTGCAGGCGAGCTGCCGGACGTCGCCGGTGCGAACCCGCGTGGCGGCGTCGCCGCGAAGCAGCATCCCGAGCAACTGTCCCACCTGAAACACGTCGTCGCGCGTCTGCCACTTGGGGATCGTCCCGGCGAGGAACTCACTGGGCGCGGTCAGCGCGCCCAGCGTGGTGACCGCGAGGCCGCGCCGATCGGTCTGCTGGCGGACGATGCCGAAGTCGCCGAGTTTCAGGGTGCGGCGATCGCAGACGAAAACATTCATCGGCGTGAGATCGCGGTGCAGCAGCTGGCCGCGATGCAGCGTGCCGAGGACGTCGAGGAGACCGGCCATCTCGCGTCTGACCAGAGCCTCGGTCCATCTGTTGTCGCCGGCGCGGAGAAAGGCCCGCAGGTCGCCGTGGCGCGCCCACTCGAGGACGAGGCAGTAGAGAAACCGGCCGTCCTCGCGCACGAGCGGAAAGGCGTCGTAGATCTGAAGCGCGCGCGGGTGACCGTCGAGCAGCCGGCCGAAATAGGCCTCCCGCACCCAGCCGTCCACGAACGGGCTGACCTTGATACAAACCAGCTCGGGAATCCGCGGCGAACGGCCGATGCGCCGCGAGAGGTAGACCTCGCCGTACCCGCCCGCTCCCAGCAGTCGCTGGACCTGGAATCGCAGACCGGTCTCCGGACTCGCGACGACCTGACCGGACGCGAGCAGCGGCGGCCAGCGCCGCCGCCGCTGACCGGTGGCACGCGTCGTCGCCGACGTGAATGACACAGCGCGAGCCATCGTGTCAGCCGCGCGCCGGCAGTTCGGCAGGCGGCCGGGCGTGGCGCGGCTGGTAGACGCCGAGTTTGCCGCCGCCAGGAAGCGTGATGTGCGTGACCAGGCCCCACCCCTGATTCTGAATCGGGTCGCAGGTGACGTGGTGCCGTGCCATCTCGCCGGTGAAGCGATGCACGTCGTCGCACATGAAGTAGAGCTCGTGCCGGTCGTTGGCGTCGTGCGGGTGGACCGCGACCTCCGACGGCGGCAGCGCAAAGATCAGCCATCCGCCACCGACGTCGACGTGCGAAAGCTTCAGGACATCGCGCAGGAACGCGCGATCGGCGTCCGCGTTCTTGCTGTAGATGATGGCGTGCGCACCGGTCAACATCAGCAGTTCTCCAATCCGGTCGTGGACCGGCCCGAGGCGTGGCGGACGGCCTGCGCGGCGGTGACGATCTGCCCCGTGTGGCGCGCCGCATGTTCAGCCGCATGAAACAGCAATCCGAACACCGTGGACGGCAGTTGCGCGCGGCCGACGGCGCGCGGGTCGGACAACGTGTGCTCAGGCGTGGCCGAGAACTGCGCGAGCGCCGCGTCCACGGTCCGCTGCCACGCCTCAGACAGCTCTTGCAGTGACGGACGATCGTTCAGCAGCCTGCGCTCACGCGCCAGGGTGTCGCGCTGGGCGGCGCTCAGTGTCTCGCCGCGGGCGTAGGTCAGCAGACGATCCGTGCTTCCGGCGAGATGCGCGAGATGAAAGCCGAGCGGCGTGATACCGGAAGGCTGCCGCCACAGATCCTCGGCCGTCAATCCGTCGAGCGCCTTGACCACATCCTCGCGCGCCATGACCAACGCGTGCGCGGCCGGCTGCAGCGGCGCCGGAATGCCGGGCAGCGGTCCGCGCAGCCAGGGCTCGGGGAGCGGCGAGGTCATCGCGTTCGACGGGTGATGGCTAGCGAGCGACGCAGCGCTCGGGATTGACGCCCTTCGGCAGCACCAGCGGCGTGCCGCTCAACTTCAGCGACGGCGACAGCTGATCGAACGCCAGCTGCTGGAGCGATTTGGTTTCCGCCCGCGACAGGCCCAGCTCGTACGCCGAGCACTCGTTCTCACCGAGCGTACGCGGATCGCGTCCGGTCACGGTGCCGAAGATCACGAGCGCTTCAAGGTAGTAGCCATGCGAACTGGCGTGGTAATGATCGAACGTCCAGAGATTGATCTTGCCCGCCTCGATCCCGTCGTAGGGGTTCGCGTCGGCGATCCCCGTCTTGATGGCGCGGGTAAACGCTTCGCCCACCGGGATGACGCTCTTGATGTTCGCGCCCGCGGCCGCCTTGTCGTACGCGGCGCGGACATCGCGCGCCATCGCATCGATCGGCTGTCCCGCCCACGCGCCCTTCTCGGGGTAGGTCTGGTCCGCCCGTGACCAGGTGGACATCAGATGCAGGTCGACGTTCGGATTTCGGCCGCGCAGGAAGTCGGCCATCTGCTTGGTCGTGGCAATCAGCTTGGCGGGATCGCGTGGCTTGTCGGCGTCCAGCGTGCTGTAGCCGTGCATCACGACGACATCCCAGCCGCGACGTCCGATGGTGCCGAGTTTGTTCTCGAGATGAAAGTCGAGACCCGTGCCGCCGCGCGTCTCGAGCGCGACGTCGTAGTCGAGGCCGGCCTGCTGCGTGAACGACTTGAACAAGGCCGGGACGCCGCCGATGCCCTCGCTGTTGAGATCCGTCACCGTGTCGGCGCGGTAAAAGCGCACGGCGGACCCGGATCCAAACAGAAAACTGTTGCCGAGAAACAGCACGCTCTTGCCCGCCGCGGCGCCGGTTCCGCTCGCGGCGAGCAGCAAGCCCGCGACGGCGGCTGTGAACAGCTTGACTGTCTTCACGCGCACCCTCCCTGTCCTGAACCCGATGACTCTAGCACGCGCGCCTCGTCTCGGAGCACGGGGGTCGGGTTCTCAAATGCGCCACGAAAACACGAAAGCGCGAAATCTTGGCGCTATTGTCTCCAATGCGCCACAGAGGCACCAAGACACGGAGGCATTTCCGATTGCGATTCGACGCGGGCCGGCCGGCGGAGCCGGCCGAGCGCCGCGTCGAGTCCCGTCTATGGTCCAACTCGGTGATCTCTGGGATGATTTCGTGCTTTCGTGGCGCATCCAGAACCACGACCTGAACGCGAGATGAACATCGCGTTCAGTCCCGATTCAGCGGCTGTTTGGTTTGATCTCGTCTTCAACCGGTAGACACAAGGAGAGATCATGAAGAAGCTGCTTGGTTCGTTCGCGATTCTCGTCTCAATGGCCAGCGGTCACTGTCCGATGCACGTTCAGACAACGGTGACCACGCCGCCGCCCGCTCACGTCGTCCGCTAAGCGTCCCTACAAATTTCTTAACTCCTTCGCCATCGCCGCTACGACCCGTAGTCGTAGAGCGATGGCGGCTCTTTACCGAGCAGGCGAAGGTAGGTATAGAGCTGCCCGCGATGATGCCAGAGCTCGTCGGAGACGAACGTGCTGAACTGGATCCCGGAAAACATGCCGAACGGCGACGCAATCGGCCGCGTCACCGCCTCCTCCGAGGCGTCGCGATACGTCACCTCGGCGATCTGGTGGCACTCGCGCGCGAACGCGACCAGGTCGTCGACGGTCCGCAGGCGATCGAGCGCCGGCCGCGCCGACGGATGCTCCGGATTGACGGCGGCCGCTGCCGCCATTGTGTATTCACCGGCGCTGACCGCTTCGGCGGCCGCGCGCTCCTGCGCGTAGATGTGAAACGCCAGTTCGCGCACACTGCGCATTTCCGGCCGCGGACGATAGTCGAGTTCCTCGTCGCTGAACGCGCGGAACGCGCGGATCGTCACGCCGTGGACGAGGGCAAAGTATTCACGGCGCGCGATCAGGCCTGGCTTCTTCATAGACGCGGTATTGTCGCCCAGAGAACGCAGCGCTCAACACAAATGCGCCACCAAGACGCGACTACACGAAATGCGCCACGGAGGCACTGAGACACAGAAGTATTTCGGGCATTCACTCGACGCGGACCGGTCAGGCTTCGGCGGTCATTGCCGCCTTCGGCAGATTGACCTCGACCAGGTGATCCGGCGCCGACATCGTGTGGAACGGTTTCACGAACTTGATCGGCGTACCGTTGATCTTGGTGAGCTCGCCCTTCCACGCCATCTGATACAGCTTCTTGAGATCGGCCTTGTCTTCCGGCGTCAGCACGCTCTGGTTGCCGTAGTTCATGATCGAGAACGGCTTGTGGGTGCCGAAGATCTGGCTCGGCCAGGCGGTCTCGCTGACGTTGGCGAAGAAATGCCGCAGGCCGAAGACGTGACCGATTTCGTGAATCAGCGTGTCGACCATTTCCTGCCGATCCTGCTGGAACATCTTCGGATACATGTACAGCAAATGACGGCCGGCGTCCGGGAAGAAGGCGCTGGCCAGGACGCAGCCGGTGCTGTCGCAGTCGTCGTTCTTCTTGACGACCAGTTCGAAGTCGTAGTTGTCGGTGCGCTCGGCGAACTTCACCGGTGCGGCGTCACCCCACGCCAGCAACGCGTCGCCAAACAGCTTGCGAATCGCCGTCTTGGCCTTGGCCGGATTCGCGAAGGCCTTGAGCGAAGACTCGCGGAACCGCCACCGCAGCGTGACGCCCTTGGCCCAGAGCGGCACGAACCCCTCGGACGCGTCCACGACGATTTCCACCGGCGGCCGTCCGCCCGGCATCGCGTGGCCGCGGGTGTCGGTGTCGCAGCGGAAGCCGCGCCCATACACATGCACATCAGCCGACCGCGTCTTCACATCGTCGGCCTTCCGGATGCGCAACGGATCGGACTTCGATTCACCCTTCGTCTTCGTCGCACGAGCCATGTCGTTTCTCCTCGGGTTGCTGAAGTGTGCGGCAGCGGTGGCGTCCGGCCCTTTGACTGCGCTCAGGGCCGGATTGCTGCGCTGGTCTATCGGCTCTGAACGCCGGCGATCTTGAAAGCGAACAGGCAGCGACGCAAGCTGAGCCGGAGTTACGCGTCCGCGGACGTTGACGGGATGATCGTCCCGCGCTGCCGGAGCACTTCGTACACCGCGATGCCGACGCTCGTGGACAAATTGAGCGAGCGCACCAGGGGCGACGGCATCGGCATCCCGACAAAGCGATCGCGGTAGCGGTCGTGCAGCGATTGAGGAAGGCCGGCGGTTTCCCGCCCGAAGATGAGCACGACGCGTTCCGGTGTGCCGAGTGGCGCATCCCACAGCGAGCGCGTGGCCTTGGTCGAAAAGAAGTACGGCTCGCCGAGCGACGGCAGAGCCCGCTCGAACGCGTCCCAGTCCGGCCAGACGCGCAGCTCCACGTGTTCCCAGTAGTCCAGGCCGGCGCGCTTCACCTGCCGCTCGTCGAGCGAAAAGCCGAGCGGTTCGATCAGATGCAGCGTCGCCCCCACGGCGAGACACGTGCGACCGGCGTTACCGGTGTTCCAATGAATCTCCGGATGGACGAGGACGACGTGAATACTGGAGGACACGGAAAAGGATTCAACCACAGAGATCACGGAGAACACAGAGCAAGAACAAATGCGCCACGAAAGCACGAAACCACGAAATCGATTTGGCGTGTCTCGACGCGGGCCGGCCGGCGGAGCCGGCCGAGCGCTCAGTGTGAACGGATCTCAGAAACGAGACGAATATCGATCCGGGCTCGTCTCGTTTCTGGGATCCGATCACACTGACGCCGCCGCTTCGCGGCGCCGCGTCGAGTCCCGTCTATGGTCTAACTCGGTGATCTCTGCGATCTCTGTGTTCAACGCTTTGATCTAGCGATTCGTCAGTCCCTGAGGGTGAGGTGGCCTTCCGTGATTTCGTGTTTTCGTGGCGCATTCAGAACGGATCCGGCATCTTGATGGAGCGTCCGCCGACGCGTGACCAGCGCGCCGCGACGCGCACCATGATCCACAGACCGGCATAGAACGTCGCCAGCAGCCAGACCAGATAGAGGATGACCGACGCGAAGCCGGGACGCTCCGGCATGAACGCCACGGGAATCCCGTTCGTATCCTTCCCGAACGCGACGAAGTCCGGCGCCTCGGGTGAATACCAGACCGGGACGTGCTTGCCGGCGGCGAAAGCCTCACTGGGAACATCGCGAAGCACTATCGTCTCGCCGACGGTTCGCCCGACCAGGTTGTACGGCTCGGTCGTGCCGTCGAAATGACCCGAAATGTACGGAAATCCGTCGTTCGGCCGCGCTTCGTCCATGACGTAGTCGACCTTGGCAAACGACGTATCCCACCACCAGCTGATTCCGGACACGAGGAGTCCCGCGAGCGGCCACGTCGCGGCATACAACGTCAGCGGCAGTACCAGCACGTGCGGCGAGAATCGGAAGCCTGTGCGAAGCTCCATGGTGCCCCTTCTGACGCGTCAATCAGGCGCGGGCCCACGCTCGACCGGCACGCGCGGACGTGGATATCCTGAGGTCAACGCCGTCGTGACAACGCGCTCGACGAAATCGCTCTTGGCGCGCGCGTAGGACTCGCGCGAGGCGGCGTCGCTCCCGGCGAACTGCACCGCCAGCGTCCGTTTGAGAAGCTCATAGGTCCGCGCGACATCGGCATGCTCGCGCAGGTAGTCGCGAAAGGCCAGCGTCCGCCGTTCCTCGCGCCCGCCGTGCTCGACGACGTGAACGTGATGCGTGTGCGGCCAGGCCGCCGGCCGATGAAAAAACGGACAACGATCATCGTCGGGGCTGGGCACGTGCTGGTAGCCGAGCGACTCGAGCCCGGAATGGTAGCCGTCCATCGGCTGCAGCTTGGCGACCGACACCTGGATGTCGATGACCGGCTTCGCGCCAAGGCCGGGGACGGCCGTCGACCCGTGGTGATCGACACTCAGAGCAAGGGCGCCGAGCGCCTCGCGAATGCGCGCCGCTTCCGCCGCAAATGCCGCGGGCCAGTCAGGATCGTAGGAAACGATGGCGATGCCGATCACAGTCAGGGTTCCGGGTTCCGGGTTCCGGGTGCCGGGTGCCGGGTGCCGGGTTCGAAGCCGCGAGCCATTGTGCCGCAGATCGGCGGCGCGGCGTGATGCTAGACTCCGCCCATGAACAACAGAGTTCTCGCGCTCGTCGTCACTGCCGCTTTGGCGTGTCCCCTCGCCGCGCGCGCCCAGACCGCGAAACCGGTCTTCGAGCACAATTACGCGGACGTGAACGGCGTCCGCCTGCACTACGCCAGCATCGGCAAGGGCTCGCTGGTCCTCTTCCTCCACGGTTATCCGTCGTTCTGGTACCAGTGGAAGGATCAGATGGCCGAGATGGGGCGCGATCATCTCGCCGTCGGCCTCGACATGCGCGGCTACAACCTGTCGTCGAAGCCAGAGGGGCTCGAGCCGTACGTGATGAAGCATCTGGTCGAGGATGTGCGCCAGTTCGTCGAGAAGATCGCCGGCCGCGGCAACAAGTTCACGCTCGTCGCCCACGATTGGGGCGCGAACGTCGCCTGGGCCTTCGCGATGTTCCACCCCGACATGCTCGACAAACTGATCATCGTCAACGGCGCGCACCCGTTCATCTCCGAGCGCGAGCTCCAGGAAAACCCGGCGCAGCGCTACGCGAGCAACTACTTCTTCGTCTTCAACAAGTACCTGGCGCCAGGCGAACAGCCGGTGGACGAGAGCAACACGAAAGACAGCGCGACACGACGCGCGCATACCGGATTTGTCGACGCTGAAGTCAAAGCCGGCCGTTACACCGAAGAAGACCGGCAGATGTGGATCGACAACTGGTCACAGGCCGGGTCGACAACCGCTGGCCTGAACTACTACCGCGCCAATCATCGCAATCCGCCGTTCAACGATCGCCACCCGGCGTCGACGATTCCGACCTCGTGGTCGGCCAAGGACGTGACCGCCGGCGCGAAGTCGACCACCATCCGGATTCCGACGCTGGTCATCTGGGGAATGCAGGACACGGCGATCCTGACCGGTCACTTGAGCGGGCTCGAGAAGTGGGTGCCGAACCTGAGCGTGAAGCTTTATCCCAACGACGATCACTGGATCATGCTCGCGAAGAACAAGGCCATCGCGCAGGACATCCGCCGCTATATCGACGACAGCAAGACGTTCCCGAAAGAGTCGGTCTATCGCGGCGAGGGGCGCTAGACCAGCGCGCGGATTCAGATCCCGAGCAGGGTCTTCACCTGCAGTTTCAGCTGGCGCGCGACGTCCGGATTGCGGAACGTGGCGCCGGGCCCGCGCTTGACGCGCAGAATCTGAATCCGCTGCTTCAGTTTCGGCGTCTGCTTCACGAGGTCGGCGACCCATCTGGTCAGCCAGGCGAGTTGCCGGTCGTCCATCCGCGAATAAATCAGAATCTGCGCCTTTGAACCGGCAACGTACCGCAGAAAGTCGCCGAGCCGGTCCTCCGGATCCGATGTCGACGTGGTCTCGTAGAACGCCGAGAAGTGCAGCACGATGAGATCCGGGTTGAGCCGCAGCACTTCCTCGTCACGGTGCCAGGCCAGGCTCGTCGTCTCTTTGATCGCGACAATCGGCAGATCGTCGATCACGTCCGTGATGTCGTCGGCGTTGGTGCCACCCTTCTTCCGCGTGTCCGCGTCGTAGACCACTTCGGGCAACGTCGAATCCATCAACACCACAATCGCCCGCTTCTTCGACGCCCGCGGCTTGCCCGCCCCGCCCGCCTTGCCGCCTGCCTTGCCAGCCCCGCCTGCCTTGTCCGCCCTGCCTGCCCTGCCAGCCCCGCCAGCCCTGCCCGCCCTCGTGTTGTAGACCTCGACCAACTCACGCGCGATGTCGTGCGCCGACTGCCGTCCGCGCCGGATGCCGATGTCGATGGCTTCCCAACCCTCGACCTCGGTGTCGTCCATGTGCACCGGAATGACGGCGTCGTCCTGGCGGCGCTTCGCCAGCACCGCGCGGATCGTGTGCCATTCGATCTGACACCACGGCTTGTTGTAGAACTTCGAGAAGAACGGCACGAGCAGATCTGAGTCCTCTCCGTAGATACGCCGCAGCTTCAGGTCGCCGCTGCTGCCGCGCAGCTCCGGCGTGTACCAGTCGTCGTAGAAGACCCGTTTCCTGCCGAGCGCCTCGGCAAGATGAGCCGCCACGCCGCGCGCGAACGCGCGATGCTGGCCCGGAAATGAAAGCGCAATCGCGAAGCGTCGTTTGCGAGCCGGCATCACAGTCCTCGAACCGACGCGGTCAGCCGTTGGCCGCGAGAATCGCGGCCGCCCGATCGATATCCTCGTCGCTGTTGTAGAAGTGGACCGACAAGCGCAGCCGGCCGGCCCGCGCCGTGGCCACCACGCCGGCTTCCCGCAGACGCGCCATCACCGTATCGACAGACGGCAACGGCAGGGAGACGATCGTCGAACGGCTCGCCGGCTCGAATGGCGTGAAACCCGTCACACTGTCCGCGAGCTTCTCGTGGAGGCGGCGTGAGAGGTCGGCATTGCGCTCGAGAATCGCGTCGATGCCGAAACGCGTGAAGAGTCCCAGCGAGGCGCGTTCGGCCAGCGCCGAAAACCACGGCAGCGAGGCATCGAGCTTCGAGGCCGTCGCCGAGAGATCCATCATCGGGCCGTAGAAGCTTTCGAGCGGCTTGCGGGCCGCCTTCCAGCCTGGCACCACCGGATGCATCTCGGCGAGCCGCTCCTGACGCACGAAGAGATAGCCGAAGCCGCGGCACCCGAGCAGGAACTTGTGGCTGGCCGCGGCCAGATAGTCCACGCCCTCGCGGATGACGTCGATCGGCACGGCCCCGGCCGCCTGCGAAGCGTCGACAAAGAGCCGGGCTCCCGATCGTGCGGCCAGCGCGCTCAGTCCGGCGAGGTCCGCGCGATAGCCGTTCGACGACTGCACGGCGCTGACCGCGATCAACCGCGTGCCGCCGTCAGTCATCCGTTCGTAGGCGTCCACCGACAATCCATCGCCGCTCGACACCGTGTGAACGGTATAGCCGCGCTCTTTGAGCAGCAGCCACGGAAAATAGTTCGAGCTGAACTCGATATCTGCGACGACGACGTTTTCGCCACGCTGCGCGTCGGGCAGGTTGTGAGCCACGATCGCCGCGCCGACGCTCGCGGCCGGGACCAGCGCCACCTCCTCGACACGAGCGCCGATGATGCCGGCAAAGACGGCTCGCGCTTCGTCGCCGGCGCGCTCGCTCTCGGTCCAGTCGAAGCGGCCCGCCGACCAGCGCTCGACGGCGTGCTCCAACACCTGGCGTGCAGAGCGTGATCCGACCGCCATCGTCGCCGTGTTCAGATAGGCGATGTCGTCGAGCGCCGGAAACTCGGCGCGGATGTCAGAGAGTTGCATCGCGATCGATCACGGAATCCGTCCAGGAATCTCGGCAAACACCAGCCGCCAGCGGAACTCGAACGGGTGCGCGGGTGACGGCAGCGGCTCGGGCGGCGCGCCGTGCACCTCCTCCCACCAGCCGAAGGCTCCCGCGCGCATCGACGCCGCGGTTTCCCAGTTGGTCCACTGCTCCGGAATGGTCTGGCCGAGCGGCGGCATGCTGAAGATCTCCATCGGGTCGTGCCGCGACTCGCGCCCCGGCTGCGGAAACGACACACCCACGCCGTAGGATGCCCGGCCGAGCAGGTCGTCGTCGTCCATGACGTCGGCGCCGCGCCACACGCGGTAGCCGCCCTCGATGACCGGAATCGCACTGAAGATCCCGCCGCTCCCGAGCGACTCGGAGCGGAACAGCTGCACGGTGAAACTGTTGCCGATTTCCGACGCCACCAGCAGCGGCGGCAGTTCGCGCTGCAGATCGACGCGAATCTCGAACTCCCGGTGCATCCAGTTGCCCGTCGTCCGGTCGCGCACGTATTTGAAGCCGTAGCGCGAGCCGGGATCGGACGCCATCACGTAGCGGCCCGAAGAGGCCGGAGCGCAGGCCGAGGCGCAAAGCACGCAGGCGACGATCAGGGCGCGCATGTCTCAGTCCGGCAGATAGGTCTGATACGCGAGAAACTGATCGGCGGTCAAATCCGGCGACTTCCTGAAGTCGACGCGGCTGCCACCATCGGCAAACTTCAAGTACAGCTCGGCCCGGCCGCGCGGATTCATCTCGGCCAGCTTGGGCGGCGACAGGGTGACTATCCGCGCCCGCACGGTCCTCGCGGTAATGCCCGCGGCGAACTGCTCGAAGAACTCGTCGCGCAAACGGTCTCGGCGCCAAATCGACGTGATCGACAGCCCGATATTCTTGAGCGGAGTGCCGCTCACGCCAGTGCCCCCCGGATCCATCGTCCTGATCCGGAACTCGTTCTTCGAGTTCGCGGCACCCGTCAGCACCATCACGGTCCAGGACGTCTCGTCCGACAGGCTCTCGCCTTCGGGCGCAAGGCGGAAGCAGTACGCGCCGCCTTGTTTGAAGAAACGCATGGCGACGTCCAGTTCGCTCTGGGCGTTGAGTGGAAGGATGAGAGCGGAAAACGCGAACAGAATCGTGAGGACCGTGCGACGCGAATCGACCATGGGCAGCTAGCTTACCAAGACGGACAGCCTAACGGCTGCCCCTACCGATGCCGCGACGTGGACGCCGGTAGGGACAGGCTTCAGCCTGTCCGCGTGAACGTCAGCTTCAGCCTGTCCGCGGCTCGTGGCCGCCTTCGTTGCAGGATCAGGCACGCGGCGTCACGAGCGCGATCGCAACGACGACCGTCCAGCGACGTGTCCTGGCCATCGCGCTACTGCAGCCGAATCGACGCCAGCGTCTCCGCGAATTCAGCCTCGGAGACATCCGGGCCGGCTTGAGGCCCGCTCATCCCGATCAGCAGCATGTACGCCCCGCGCGGCACGATCCACATCCGTGCCAACGCCTTGTACGCGGCGCCGTCCTGCGTCTTCATCGTGAAGGTCGCTCGCATGTGCGCCGCTGGCGCCCCCGCGACGCGCGCGTCGCTGACCGGCGTGACAAACGCGAAGTCGGCCATCGCCCTCGACATCCCGTCGATCGCCGCGTTCAGGATGGCGGTCGGCGTCTGACCCGCGAGCTGACCGAGCGGTCTCAGGACGACTTGAATCGACGGGTTGACGTCGGAAAACGGCTCGGGGTGCTTCATGAACGCGAAGAGCGGCGCGGTGGCCATGCGCTGCATCGCCGCCTGCAGTTCGGCGTCAGAAAGCTGCACGCGGGCGCGATTTTCCTGAATCGACTGCAGCGCGACGGTTTCCCATCCCGCGGGACGCGTGAGCGAGACGCCCGCGGTCGGGTTGTCGAATCGCTCAGTGGCAGCCTGGGCAAAAGCGATCTCCGCGCTCAGCGCGCAGCACACCGCCAACAGCATCCGCCCCATACACAGCATCGTCACGCGACGCATCATCACGCCTCCACGTTCCGATCGAAACCACTCAGCCGGTAGAAACGGGTATCCACCGACATGATCGGAAAGGTTGACGGTAACTCATCGCGGCCGATTTGCTGAAATCCATGCTTCTCGTAGAACCGGTGCGCCGCGAGGAATCGCGACGTGGTGCCCAGCACGATTTCCTGCACACCACGCGACCGGCACCACGCCAGCGCGGTTTCGAGCAGACGGCCGGCAACGCCCGCGGATCCGCGATAGGCAGCGGCCACGAACATCTTGCGCAGCGCCACGCGGCGCTCGCCGATATCCAGCAGTCCCAGCGTGCCGACGACGGCGCCATCGTCCACGGCCACCCAGAAGTTGCCGTGCCCCGTCTGATAGAACGCGGTGATGTCCATCAGGTCCGGCTGCGCGTCGAGGGAAATCGGAATCCCGAATTCGTGCTGCTGAATCGGCAGGATCACACCGACCACGCCCGATGTGTGCTCCGGGCGAAATGGGATGATCGCCGTCACCGGCCAGTTCGGAACAGCGCCAGATCAATCGACTCGGCCATGGCCTTGTAGCCGGCGTCGTTCGGGTGCAGGTGGTCGCAGGAGTCGTAGGCCGCGAGAAACTTCTTGGGATCGCCTGGATCTCGCGTCGCCTTGTCGAAGTCGATGACGCCGTCATACGCCTTCGACGTCCGGATCCACTCGTTGACCGCCTGCCGTTTGGCTTCGCCGACATCGGTGTAATACGCCGCGCCCCAGAACGGTGTCAGCGTCGCGCCGAAGATCTTGATGCCGCGGGTGTGGGCGCGCTCGGTCAGCTGCTTGTGGCCGCCGATCAGATCTTCGGCCGTCGGCGTGGGATTCTGACGTGCGTTGCCGATATCGTTGATCCCCTCCAGCACGACGATGTGCGTCACGCCGGTCTGACTGAGCGCGTCGACTTCGAAGCGCGCCAGGGCGTTGATGCCGGCGTTGTAGGCCAGCTCGCTCAGAATCCGATTGCCGCCGATGCCGGCGTTGAGCACGCCCATCGCGAGCGGCGTCGGGGATGCCAGCAGCCGCTCGGCCAGGATGTTCGGCCAGCGAGTGTTTCGATCCGGCGTGGACGCGGTGCCGTCGGTGATGGAGTCGCCGAAGGTCACGATCACGCCGGCAGCGTCCGGCGCGTCAACCTCGACGCGCGACAGCAGTACCCAGTTTCGAATCGTGGCCACCGTCGGCAGTTTGGCTGTGCCGACATGATTCCCGGTGTCCGAAATGTAGTTCGTCTGCAGCGCGCCGTTGTGCACCGTCAGCGGCGCGGACACGTTCGTGGTCCCCGGCAGGTACAAATCGATCGCCAGATCGGCGAGCTTCGGCATCGCGAGCGCCACCGGATCGCTGTAGACGACGGCGTTGGCGGGAATGGTGATCGTCGGCCGCCCGCTGAACGTCAGCGCACGGCTCGAGGCGGCTTGAATCCCGTCGTCTTTGTCGCGGATGGCGAGCGCCGCCGCACCGATCGTGATCGGCGTCGTGCCGAACGTGTTGCTGACGACGATCCGCACGCGTGAACCGCCAAGGCTGACGCGCACGATCTGGCGCAGGGTCTGATTCGTGAAATGCACGAAGGGCGGCGGCGCGAAGGTCTGTCCGGGCGGTGGCGTCGCCGGCGCCTGCGCCGGTGCAGGAGGAGGAGTGCAGGCGTTGGCCATGAAGGGCGCCGGTCCCGGCGGCGCCGGCAAGGGTGGGTTCTGCGGCCGGCCGACCAGCGCGGTCGACCACGTGCCGACCCATCGCTCACCGGGCGTCTGCGCGTGCGGGTAGGCGACGGCGGCAAAGGCCGCGAACACCAGCGCCACCATTCGTCGTCTCATCGGTCTGCTCCAGTGTCAACGGTAGGGACAGGCTTCAGCCTGTCCGTGTTTGTAGGGCTAGCTTTCGGTCGCGCGCGTCATCGCTCGTATCATGCCGTCGCTCTTGGTCAGGACACGCTTTGTTGGCTGCGCAAGACCAGGGAGCGTCAGCGTCAGCAGCGCGACGAGGCAGAGCATGGGCGCAGGCCCCGGGCGATCGATCACGGGCGTCTCCACGTGCGGCGATGTACGCGCCGATTATAGGCGCGCGGGGGCGAGCGTCACGTCATCGCCCCAGAGCTGGGCCACGACCGGCTGCACGGCGGCGGGTCGGCCGGTTGTCCAGAATCGTTCGCGACCGCGGGGCGCGGTCGACAGCAGGTGTTCCGAGTCGAGACGGCGGCGCAGCTGGCGCGCGACGGCGACGGCGGGATCGACAATCGTCACGTCGGGGCCGGCGCAGGCGCGAATCACCGGCAGCAGAAACGGATAGTGGGTGCAGCCGAGCACGATCGTGTCGGCGTGCTGCTCGAGGAGCGGCCGCACGTAGCGCGCCACGAGTTCCTCGGTAAGCGGCCCGGAGAGGTCGCCGTGTTCGACCTGCTCGACGAGACCCGGACAGGCCTGCAGCAGCATCCGCGCCCGCTGTCCATATCGCGCGACGAGATCGGCGAGATTCTCTCCAGCCAGCGTCTGGGTCGTCGCGAGCACACCGACGACGCCCGATCGCGTCAGTTCGGCGGCCGGCTTCAACGCCGGTTCGATCGCAACGATCGGCAGCGTGAACGTCTCGCGCAGCTCGCGGACGGCGACGGCCGTCGCGGTGTTGCAGGCGACGACGACCGCCTTCACTCCGGCGTCGACGAAAAACGCCGTGATCGTCCGGGCCCGTTCGCGGATGAACGCCGCCGGCCGATCGCCGTACGGCGCCGCGTCGGAATCGGCCAGGTACCAGAGGTCCTCGGCCGGCAGCTCGCGGCGAATCTCGCGGAGGACCGACAGTCCCCCGACGCCGGAGTCAAAGACCCCAATCGCCTGCTGTGCTTGGGTGTCAGCTTTGGGGGCTCTGGGGTCAGACACGTGTCTGACACCACGTCTGACACCGACTTGCGGTCACGGCTGAATGGTTGTCTATTCCTTGTGGTGGGGCGAACATCGCGCGATCAAAATTGCCAACCATCTCGATTTATCGATGGCAAAAACTGACATGGTGTCAGACACGGTGTCAGACACGTGTCTGACCCCGTGTCTCAGTTACTTGAGCGCGGACATGGTGTCAGACACGGTGTCAGACACGTGTCTGACCCCGTGTCTCAGTTACTTGAGCGCGTAGATGTCGTATTTGACCTCGGTGCCGACGCGCTCGCCGACGCCAACGGCCTGCAGACGCGTGAGCCAGCTGTAGCGCGCATCGCCGGTCTCGAAGAGCGGCGCGACGCGCAGCGAGGCGCCGGTCGCCGTCGCCTGCCCGACGCCGTTGTACGTGACCAGCATCAGCGCCCCGTCGTCAGTGCGCAGCGTCAAGCGGACATCGAGCTTGTAGCTGCCGTCGGCGCGATTGGTGATCCAGTCGCCAGCCGGCGTCTGCACCGTCGCCTTCATTCGCGGACCTTCGAAACGGCCGCCCAGCACCTGGACGATGGTTCGCGTGCCCTGCGGTCCGTTCTCGACCACCGTACGCGTGCCGGTCTCGATGCGCAGTGTGCCGAGATATTCAGTGCCCGGCGCGGACGGCGGCGCGGTCTGCGCGACCGCCGGACGGACGCCGGCCAGCAACCCGATGACGGTCAGCAGCCCTGTGAAGAATCGCACGCGTGCCTCCTGTGAAAACTGTCGAAACTATATCAGCGCCTCGTCTGTCGACGCGATGACACGGCGGCGACTCCGTGCGCTGAAGCGGGCTCTAGTGGCCTGACCACGAGAGTTCCGCAGCCTCGCGGCGACGCAATGCCCGCGCGTAGACGAGAAACGACCGGCTGCCACGTGAATCCAGATCCGGCAGACGCTCGAAGCCGTGATGGCGATAGAGCCGCTGCGCGTCGACCATCGGCGGCTGCGTCCAGAGAATCATCCGCGACGCGCCGTCGCGTTCCGCCGCCGCAATGGCGGCGCGAACCAGCGCCGTCCCGACACCTCCGCGTCGCCTCGCGGAGCGAACGGCGAGCAGATGCATTTCGACGTCGCCGTCGCCGGCCAGGCGCCGCGCCGGTGAATCCGACGGCACGACGATAACCATGCCGGCAAGCGCGCCTTGCGCGTCGGTCGCCACCAGCGTCTCGCCGCGCGCACGTACGCTCGCGGCGGCAAAGGCATCCGCCGCGACGGACGGCTCGGTGAAACCGCCGCCGACGTAGACGTCCTGCAGCAACCCTTCAAGCTCCGCGTCGGTCACTGCGGACGACGAGAGCGGCGCAACCGTGAAACGGCCGCTGGCGTGTTTGGGATTAAAAACCCGCTGAGTGGATGCCGGGTACTTCGCCAGCTTGTCTGATGGCCGGCGCGGACGGGCGACGAGTTCGCCGCCGCAATTCGGACAGCGGCCACTCAGCACGCGCTCGGCGCAGGTTCGGCAAAACGTACACTCGAACGAGCAGATCAGTGCGGCGGTGGAATCCGGCGGCAGATCGCGGTCACAGCATTCGCAATTCGGTCTGAGCTGCAGCATGGTCGGCGACGACTAACCCCCAGTCCCCAGTCCCCAGTCCCCAGTCCCTAGTCCAGTCCCCAGTCCCTAGTCTAGTGCGAGGAAGACAGTCAGGTCCGTGTGGTGGCGGCGCAGCTGATCAGCCCGCGCGTCACTCGTCCGAAGCATTTCGAAGTCTTCGAACTCGAACCCCGGACCGACCGTGCAGCCGACCAGCGTGTAGTCGCCGGTCGTTCGCGCCGCCTGCCAGCGTCCGGCGGGCACGACGTGGACGGGTTGACGCTGGCCCTCGGACGGTCCGAGCGCGAGGCGCGTCACATCCTCGAAGCCGTCCGCGGCCGTGAGAAGTTCGAGCGGGTCGCCCTCGTAGAAATGCCACACTTCGTCCGACGCCACACGGTGCCAGCAACTGATTTCACCGAAAGCGAGCAGGAAGTAGATCGTCGTGAGCGCGGATCGGGCGGCCGCTGATCGAGCGGCTGAACATCGGACGCCGACCGGAAGATCTGCCGATAGTGACCACCCTCGGGATGCGGCTGCAGCCCCAGCGCGGCGATCAGTTCAGCGGCGCGCGGACGCACTCAGTTGACGAACGCGGCTTCGTTGGTCAGCAGCAGCGCGTGCGCGTACTCCTGCCACGCGGTGAGCGGCTGGCGAACCGGTGCGGGCGGCGCCTGTGGACCGAACGCACCGCGGCCACGACCGGGTCCGCCGCGACCTTGCCCCGGCTGTCCGGGTTGTCCGGGCTGCCCTGCGGCACCGGGTTGACCCAACCCGCCACGTCCGCGTCCGCGGCCGCCAAATCCTGGAGTCGCCGGATCCGTCGGTGGCGGTGGTTGCGCGTTGGCTGGCCGATACGCGGCGACGAAGTCGCGGCCGACGCGCACTTCCTCCGCCGTCGGGGGACGCTGGAAGTACAGCTCGTACAACATCTGCACGCGCTCGTCGTCTGACGTGGCGCGCTGGAAGGCGTCGCGATTGACGACGGCGCGGACCTGTTCGATGACGAGCGGGCTGTTCATCAGGAAGAGCGCCTGTTGCGGCACGATGGTCTCGAAGCGCTTGCCGAACGGTGAATCCGAGCTCGGAAAATCGAACGTCGAAAGCACGTCCGCCAGATCGCCGCGATCGATGAAGCCGTAGATCGAGCGCCGCGCGGTGGTGGCCAGGCGCGGCACCTCGGCGCCAGGCGCGGCAAACGGTCCGGCGCCGCGACCGTTGTTCTGCGGCGGTCGCAGACCGCCGGAAAGGTCGATGGGATGGCCGCCAATCGTCCGATCCAGGCCGCCGCCGATCGCAAGAATCGAATCGCGCAGCGGCTCGAACTCGAGGCGGCGGACGTTGGCGCGCCAGAGGAGATCGTTGAACGGATCGCGCTCGGCGTACTGCGGGTTGTGACGCGTGCTCTGCTGCCACGACGCCGAGAGCAGGATGACCTTGTGCAGTTTCTTGACCGACCAGTTGTCGGCCATGAAGCGGTTGGCCAGCCAGTCGAGCAGCTCCGGATGCGTCGGCGGCGCCGACTGATTCCCGAGATCGTCCGGCGTGCTCACGAAGCCGTCGCCGAAGTGGTACTGCCAGACCCGATTGACCATCACGCGCGCGGTCAGCGGATTCGATTTGTTCGCGATCGCATTGGCCAGTTCGAGGCGGCCGCTGCCGTTCTTGAACGTCGGCCGGTTCGTTCCTGACAGGACCGACAGGAAGCGTCGCGGTACGACCTGCCCGGGCGATTCAGCCTGTCCGCGGATGAAGATCGGCGAGTCTTTCGGCGTGGGACTGTCGACGAGAACGTTGGCTCGCGCCGGCGCGCCGGCGTCGGTCATCTCGAGCATGTCGCTCTGTTCACGCAACTGGAAATACTGATTCCGGTTTCGCGGCGGCTGAAAGCGCAGCACCGCGTCGCTGATCACGGCGGAGAAGCTTTCCTCCCAGGCCTCGTCGGTCCTCGCCAGCAGATTCCCGTACAGCTCGGCGACGTCGCCGATGTACCGGAAAGTCTTTCCGCGGACGGCCTGCAGCACGAGCGGGCTGAGCTGCTCGACGCGCCCCTTCTCGAACTGATTCGCCAGCACACGCGGCGCGCGCTGCTGGAAGTTGCCCGCCGGGATGCGCGCGAGCGCGTTCCAGACGCCGAAGAACGCGACGGCGGCGCGGCCGCCTTGACGCGTGAAGCGTGTCCAGTTCTCCATCACCGACGGATCGGCGCCGTTCTTCTTCAAGTACCCGTCCCGGTCTCGCGCCGGCATCGTCGTCGCCAGGAGATATACGCCGCCCAGGCGGCGGTAGTCGCCAAATACTTCCTTCATGTTCTGATCGCGAAGAGCCTGGATGCGATCGTCCATCGCTTTGCGGCGCGTGAGGTAACTCGCGTTCGCCGCATTGGGTTGGAGGATGACCGGCTTGAGCCGATCCGGCGCCTCCAGTGAGCTGGAGAAGATGCCGTAGAGCGAGTAGTAGTCAGCCGTCGGGATCGGATCGAACTTGTGATCGTGGCAGCGGGCGCAGGTGACCGTGAGCCCGAGAAAGGCTTTCGTGGTCACGTCGATGCGATCGTTGATCACGTCGCTCGCCATGCCGTTGAAGTGATCGCCGAGCGTCAGAAAGCCCAGCGCCGCCCACGAACGCGGATCCTTGGGGCTGACGCGATCGGCGGCAAGCTGCTCGCGGATGAACTGATCGTAGGGCAGGTCGCGGTTGAACGAGTCGATCACGTAGTCGCGGTAAGTCCAGGCATACGGATAGATGGAGCTCTCGCGCCGCCGATCGTTTTGCCCTTTGCTGTCCGCGTAGCGGGCGACGTCGAGCCAGTGCCGTCCCCATCGCTCTCCGTAGTGCGGCGAGGCGAGCAGTCCGTCGACGACTTTTTCAAACGCGTTCGGCGACGAATCGGCGATGAAGGCCTGGACTTGCTCGGGCGTCGGCGGCAGCCCGATGAGATCGAAGTAGGCGCGGCGAATCAACGTCCGCTTGTCGGCCATCTCGTTGCCGGTCATGCCGCCGGCTTCGAGCTTGGCCAACACGAAGCGATCGACGTCGTTCTTCACCCATGCGGCGTTTCGCACCGACGGTGGATTGGCCTTGGTCAGCGCCTGGAACGCCCAGTGATCCTTGCCGCGGCCGCCGTAGGTCTGCGCCGCGCCGCCCGGCCGCGTCGTCCGCGGATCGGGCGCGCCCATGCGCACCCACGACACCAGGTCGCCAATCTGCGCGTCGGTCAGCTTGCCGTCAGGCGGCATCTGCAGATCGGCATTCGCGTAACGCACCGCGTTGATCAACTTGCTCTGATCGGGATTGCCGGGAACGACGACCGCTCCGCCGAGGCTCCCCTGCTCCCAGCCGCCCTTCCAGTCCAGTTCCAAACCCGCGACCGGCGCGTTGCCGCTGTGACACTGATAGCAGTTGTCCGCGAAGATCGGGCGGATGCGGCTCTCGAAGAACTCGGTCTGCTCGCGCGTGAGCGGGCGCGCGGGAGCTGGAGTCGCTGGACGATTTTGCGCGACGACTTGAACGCCAATCGCCAGGGAAAGGCAACTGGCGAGTGTCCAAAAGACGGACAGCCTAAAGGCTGTCCCTACCGATGCCCGGCGGCTGAAGCCGGACCTCACCGAGATTACCGGGCCGGACCCCACAAGCCGTACGCGGCTCATGCCAGGATCCCCTTCACGACGGTGCCGAAGTTGTCGGTGAGGCGGAAGTCGCGGCCGTTGTAGCGATACGTCAGCTTCGTGTGATCGAAGCCGATCAGGTGCAGCACGGTCGCGTGCAGATCGTGAATCTGCACCGGATCCTTCACGGCCTTGGCGCCGAATTCGTCGGTCGAACCGTAGACCGTTCCTCCCTTCACGCCGCCGCCAGCCAGCCACACACTGAAGGCCTTGTTGTTGTGATCCCGCCCTGGGTTGTCGTTGCCGTTCTGATCGCGCGTGACCGTGCGGCCGAATTCACCGCCCCAGATGACCAGCGTGCTATCCAGCAGCCCGCGCTGCTTCAGATCCGCCAGCAGCGCCGCCGCCGGCTTGTCGATTTCCGCCGCGCTCGCCGGCAGCCGATCTTCGATGTCCTGATGATGGTCCCAGCCGCCGGCCCAGACCTGCACGAATCGGACGCCGCGCTCGACGAGCCGTCGCGCGATCATCAGCTGCTTGCCCTGCGGCGAATCGCCGTAGAGCGTGTGAATGCTTTGCGGCTCCTTCGACACGTCAAACGCATCGGTCGCTTCGATTTGCATGCGATACGCCATCTCGAACGACTGGATGCGCGCCTCGAGTTGCGGATCGGGCGACAGGCCGCCCTGGGCCGCATTCAGCTTCTGGACGAGATCCAGCTCGCGGCGCTGTTCCTCGCGGCCGAGATACTCGTTGCGGATGTTCGGGAGCATCCCGTCGATCGTCGGCGCGGCGGTGTTGATGTTGGTCGCCTGCAGATCGCCGGGCAGGAAGGCCGAACCCCAGTTGAGTGAACCGCCCGGCGGCATCGCGCCGCCCGGCCGGAGCGCAATGTAGCCCGGCATGTTCTCGTTGGCGCTGCCGAGACCGTAGAGCGCCCACGCGCCCATGCTCGGCTTCGCCATCCGCAGCGATCCGGTGTTCATCATCACCGTCGCCACGTCGTGGGCCGGGATGTCGGTCTGCATCGACCGAATCACCGCGAGATCGTCGACGTGCGCGGCGATGTTCGAGAACACTTCACTGACTTCGATGCCCGACGTCCCGTACTTCGCAAACTTGAACGGCGACGCCATCGCGACGCCCGACAGGCCCGGCAGCTTCTTCTCGTCGTACTTCGTCAGCTCCGGCTTCGGATCCCAGGTGTCCACCTGCGACGGCGCGCCTTGCGCAAAGATGTGAATGACATGCTTGGCCCTTGCCGGGAAGTGCGTCGCCTTGACGAGTCCGGCCGGCCCGCCCTGCGCGGTCACGGCCGCCAGCAGATCCTCCGACAGCAAACTGGCGAGCCCGAGGGCACCCAGCCCCATGCCCGATCGGGCCAGAAACTGACGACGTGAGGTCAGCGCCTCACTCGGCCGCAAACGGTTGTGGCACAGACAGTCTTTCATGCCTACCTCGGTGGTGTCCGCCTTTAGGCGGATTGCAGAGCCCGGATGATCGCAAATCCGTGACGGGGAACCAAGAGAGATATCGGCCCGTCGCGTTCATTAGACCGGCCGGATGGATCGGAAGGAAGATCGCGCTGATCGGACAGGCTGAAGCCTGTCCCTACCGCTCCTCGGACGTGCGGTCGACGTGACCCAGATCCCGGTCCGGGCTGACCACATCGCGCACCAGCTGTTTCAGCTCGCTGATTTCAGGAAACCGCCCGCGTTCCTTGCGGGACCAGACCAGGGTGTCGTCGACGCGGACTTCGAAGATCCCGCCCACGCCCTTGGTCAACGACACCGACGCCAGTTCCTCGTCGAATGTCGTCATCAGTTCCTGCGCCATCCAGGCGGCGCGCAAGAGCCAGCGGCACTGGGTGCAATACGTGATGGTGGCGTGGTGGGTCATTCGGTTCCGGGTGCCGGGTGCCGGGTGCCGGGTGCCGGGTTCCGGTTCAGGGTTCAACGAAGTTTGGGAACGCCGATCTTGGCGAGCGCCGTCAGTCCCGCGCGCACTTTCGCGCTCGTCGCCGGACTGCTCTCGCCAATCCACATCGTCAAACTCTTGCTGCCGGTGCGGACGACGAGGCGATCGCCCCAGAAGAAGGCTTCATCGCCAAGGCCGGCAATCGGTTCGAGCTTGTCGCCGGAATCGGTGAGGAGCTTCTTGAACTCGTCGAACTGTTTCTTCGGGTTGTTCGAGTTGACGGCAACCGTCAGGCTGCCGCGCGCGCCGGAGTAGAAACAGGTGCTGACCCCGGGCTCGGACTGCCGCGGCCGTGCGCGTCCGAAGTCCTTGCGGTCCATCGCGCCGGTGATCTCGTCGATTGTGAACAGCTGACACGCGCTCGCGTCCATGTTCGGCGCGGATTGACGCTGGGCGGAGACCGCAGCGGTGCCCGCTCCAGCAAGAATCCCCGCGAGCAGCGTCAACTGAAAGATGCGCAAGATTCCTCCCCGCTCAACCGGCCGCCTTGTCCCAGTTCCAGCATACTGCGGTCGCGAGCCACTGACCGGACGGCGCCTTCCGGAAACTGCAGAGCACCTTGCCGACATTGCTGATGTGCTGGCCGTTGACGTCGAGCGTGGCCGTGAACCGTGCGCGCAGTACCGCGACCCCGCCGGCGCCGTCAATCCATTCGACGGGCTGATCGAGTTCCGTGACCGGCGGAAAAGCATCGAACCAGTCCCGCAGCTCAGTGTGACCACGCAGGATCGGGTGATCGGCCGGCATGTACTGAATCTCCGGCGCACAGAGCGCCAAGAGCCTGGCCCAGTTGCGGGAACGAAGCGCCTGCGTCCAGTCGTGCACCATGTCGCGAAGCCGTTGATCGTCCGCCGCCGTGAGTCCGTGTTCGTTCGCCTGTGTCATGCGCGCCTCCATAACTGGCGATCTTGCGCTTTCGACGGCTGGACTTGATGTAGGCGCCGTCTGACGCGATAAGAAAATCGCGGACAGGCTGAAGCCTGTCGCTACCGGCGGCTGCGGGCCTTCCAGTCCAGGACCATCTGCAAATCGTGGAGTGCCGCGGGATACGTCACACCGGCTTTTGCGGCCAGATCGATGGCGCGGCGGATGAAGAATTCAGCGGCATCGAGATCCCGCTCGTAGAACAGGATGCTGCCCAGCCCGTTCAGCGCCGAGTAGTCGAAGGGATCGGCGAAAAGCGAGTCGTAGAAGCAGCGTTCGGCGCGAGCGAGCAGCGGGTCCTGCTGCGGCGGCCGGCCGGCGACGATCGCCGGCCACTGCTTCACCATGAAGGCGTTCTTGTGGTGATAGCCGGCGAGATTCAGGATCATCGCCTCGAGCGGCCACTTCCTCAGCGCCTTACGCATCGGCGTGTCGAGCGCGCGCTGCGCCTTCTGTGCGGCGGCACGATCGTTTCGCTGCAGCGGATCGGTCACGGTGGTCTGTCCGTTGGCCAGGTCGCGGATCGCCTGGTCGCGCGCGGCGTCCTGGCCAGCCATCCGAACCGGCACGTCGTTCGCGGCCGCCGGCGCTTCGCGCACCGCGCGGCGCAGCGGCTCGACCCAGCCCCGCGTCCGCGGTGCGATGTTCAAGAAGATGGTGTTCTGCAGAAAATACGGCAGCGGCGTCTTGTCGCAGACGCAGGCGACGACGAAGCGGTTGAGATGAAAGGCCGTGAGGATTTCCGCTGCGACCCAGCGGGATTTCGCCGCGGCCTTCGACCAGAGCAGCACCAGCGCTCGACTGTTCTTGATCGCGCCCTGCAGTTCCTGGCGCAGCAGCTGGCCGGCACGGATCTCTGAGCGGTCGAGCCAGACTGGCAGGCCGTCGTCCTCGAGCGCGCGCTCGATGCGTCCCGCCAGGTCCGCGTTCGCCGACGAGTGGCTGATGAATGCGGCTGCGGCGGGCCGGCGCCGCGCCGGCGCCGATCGTTTCTTGCTCATGCGTCACCTCGACCGTCTGCACCGCTCCGCGAACGGATCGCTACGCACAGCATACAAAGGGCGTCGTCGCCCGCGCCGAACAGATCGTAGTAGCCATGCCAAGCTCGTGGAATCCGGCTTTAGCCGGATTCATGCGGCTCCGGCTGAAGCCGGAGCCCACGTACTGCCTGCTGCGCTAGCCGTCGGCGGGCGCCTCGAAATCGATTCGCGCCTGAGCGAATTGGCTCAACCAGACGGTCAGCGTCGCGCCGCGATCGGCCGCGGCGGCGTGGGCGACCATGGCCGCATTGAGATCCGCATACAAGTCGGCCGGCAGACGCAGCATGCTGCGCATCTGGCGAAGGACCGTGAGCGTGTCGGCCAGGCTCCGCCCGCCCGACGCGAGCTGCTGATGCAGGCGGCCGAGGAGCGCCTGCAGCACGCCGGCGGGAGGCGGCTCGGTCACGAGCGGCCAGAGCGCGTGACGGAGCTCGCTCAAATCGTCTGGCGCCACCGAGACGAGATCAAAGAACGCCGGCGGCGGGCTCGGCTCCCGTTCGATGACCGCCGTCGCCCACTGTTGGACGACATCGCCGCGCACGAGACCGAGCAGCAGCGCCGTACGAAAGTACGTCGCCGCTTGCGCGTGGTTCATCATTGCGGCAAGGCACATGCGCCAGGCCATTTCGTCCACGACAGCGCCGACGGTTTGGACAACAGCAGCGACGTCGCATGAACGGGCCCCTCGAGTTTCATTCCCAGTCGATTGATCGCCACGCATTCATCGCTCGTGATCAGGCGGCCATTGCCGAACGGCCGGAACACCCGGACCCGAAACTCGTTCTTCTCGAACCGTCCCAAGAACATGATCTTGATCAGATCGTCAATCTCAAACTGCAAGGGATGCTGGGGAAATGCAAAACTCGAGTCGCGACTTTGAAGCGGCACTTCGGCCCGTTGCATCAGCTGCCACGGTATCGTGACCTTCACGCGGCCGCATGGCACGGCCGTCACCGCTCCGCATGCCAGCAGCAGTTCACGGTCACGGATAACTGAAAGTCCGACGCCCCCCGACTGTCGAGCACAGTGAAAGACATCGCCAGCTCTGAGCGCCGCGATCAGGCGCCTGTCCACCTTGAAGGCCGCAGCCGCGCAACACGCCAACGGCGGGTCAGTCGCCTCGAGGGTGATCCGGCTGCATGAAACTGAATCAAATTCACCACCAAGCGTCGTCACGTTCTCGCCGTCGGTTACGCGCATGGTGGGACTGAGTCCGACCAGACTAACAGGGCGTTTCGGCGCGGGCGGCTCGCCTTTCCAGTCCGCGGAACGCATGCAGCACTCGAAGCCATTGACGCCCGCGTCGTGCGGGACGATGCCCACATAATGAAACAGAGCATGAGGATGAAGCATTTGGAGGCCGCCGGTCAGCGACCCAGGATCCTAGCCGGATCTACATCGGTTCGTCGAAACCAGGACGTTTGAACGCCCTCGCGTGAGGGAACACCGTATCGACCAGCGCGCGCAAATCGTCCAGGCCTTCCGCCACCGAGATCGCGGCCGCGTCGTTGAGAATGCCGCCCAACAAGGTCCACGCCTGAGCGGAGCGATCGATCGACAGGAGCGCCACCTTCGCCGATCCGTTCCAGTCGCTCTGCAGCCGTTCTTCCAGCGTCAGATCGTCGTCTTCCAACGACTCCTGACCGTGGAGCGCTCGCATCAGTTTGACTTCGATGAGGAACAGGTCCCAGCAGGCAACGGCAAACGCTTCGACGACGATCGGATCGGCGTGCTCGGCGAGCTCGCGATGCGCCTCGATCCACGCGAGCGCCGCCTGGGTGTGGGCATACGCGCGGCGTGACAGCGGATTCGCATCGATTTTGGCCTTCAGCTGTTCCCAGCCGCGCTGAAATTCGGCGATCTCCTCCGGGGTAGGTTCTTCCAGGTCGTCGGGTAGGAAGTGCCCGGCAGGCGGTTGCGTCGATGGCGGTTCGTCGGGATCGGCGGGGTCGCCAACCGCGAGCTCGATGCCGGCGCTCACGTCGCCGGTCATGGCGATGGCGGTGCGGCAGGCAAAGGCGGAGCAGCGCTCGGTGAACGGACAGCGCTCGCACCAGCCGTCGCAGTACGCGGAGATGAAGTCGATGTACGGAGAAGCCATGCGGCTGCTTCAAGCAACCCGCTGGCCAGATCCTGATCGGATTTGCAAATCACCGAGATCACTGAGGACACCGAGAGCCGATCGGCGTCACGGACGATCGGATGGCAACCAACTCTGAAGGCGCTCACCGACTTCTTGTGACCTGGCCACGATGGTCAACTGGCTTTCCGAGCGCGCGGAGTACAGCCGGCCGCTGGCATGAACAACCTGCCCGCCGGCCTCGGTCAGGAGCAGCGCCGGCGCCGCGTGGTCCCAAGGCAACAGCCGATAGTAGACGACGAAGTCGTGGCGGCCGTTCAACGTATCGGTGTATTCAATCGCTGCGCAGCCTGACGAGGGATCGAGCCGCGCGTACTGCGCCAGCGTGTGCTTCACCCGATCGCCAACGCCGTCCGGCATGTAGCGCGCGAGCACCGGCCCCGCGAGCCCGCCTTCGACGCCGTGCGCGGGAACCCGGATCCGCTGCCCATTGAGAAACGCGCCGCTGCCCGACTCGGCGACGTAGGTCTCGCGGCGCGCCGGCAGCACGACCCACGACGCTTGCGCATGTCCGGCCACGACATACGCGACCATGATGCCGAAGCCGTCGTGACCGCCCGCGAAGTTCTTCGTCCCGTCCACCGGATCGATGATCCACAGCGGCTGGTCGGATGAGATCAGGTTGATGAGATCGGACTGTTCGTACGTCGATTCTTCGCCGAGCACCGCCACGGACGGGGTGATCGCGGCAAACGCCTTGATGAGATACGCCTCGACTTCGCGATCGGCAATCGTCACGAGGTCTTCGGGATCGCCGCCCTTGGCTTCGACCTCGTGCGCGGCAAGGCGAGCAAAGCGCGGCAGCACCAGCGTCCGCGCCGCCTCTTCAATCACCTCGGTGATGTCGGAAATGTGAAAAGTGTGTTTCAAGCGACTCCGAAACTGAACCCGGACCTTGAACCTTGAACCGTGCACCTAGAACCACCAGCTATTATGGTCCGTGTACTTTGGCAGTATCCTTAGAGGCTCTTAGAATCGCACCACCGACTGGAATGGAGACACTTCATGAACCGTAAGACCCTCATCACCATGTGGACGGCCACGCTGCTGAGCGCGGCGTCCGCGTTCGCCCAGGCGCCGCCGCCGGCCACGGAAGTTGGCATCGGCGCGCTCGCGCTGACGAACGTTCCCGCCAAGGGCGGGGCCAAGCTGACGGTGACGTCGCCGGCGTTCAAGCACATGGCCGACATCCCGTTCGAGAACACCCAGTACCAGGGAAACAAGTTCCCGGGTCTCGAATGGACCGCCGGCCCCGCCGGCACCAAGTCCTACGTCGTCATCATGCAGGACACCGACGCGATGATGCGCGGCGGGCCGATCCTCCACTGGACGATGTTCAATGTGTCGGGCACGAAGCTGGACGCGGGCATGACGACCGCGCCGGCCGGCGCGACCCACGGGCCCAACATCCGCGGCGCGAACCAGCCCTACATGGGACCGCGCACGCCGGCGGGCCCGAAGCACCGCTATCACCTCCAGGTCTTCGCGCTCGACACGACGCTCGACGCGGCGACCGCTGGCGCGTCGCTCGACGCGCTGACGACCGCGATGAAGGATCACGTGTTGGCGTCAGGTGAGCTCATCGGACTCGGTCAGGTCGATCCCAACGCTCCGGCACCGGCGGGACGCGGCGGCGGCGCGCCGCCTCCGGGATTCTAGACAGTCATATCGGTAGGGACAGCCTTTAGGCTGTCCGTCACTTCAAGGGCGGCGGTTCTTTGGAACCGCCGCTTTTTCTTTTGGGTGGGTCTAGTTGGTTAACGGGCGGATCCTGCCGCCAGAAATTTCCGCTTCAACCCATTGGCCGTTGACTCGTACGACCAACTGACCAGTCAAGATGTCGGTCGGGGCTGTCCGTCCGGTCTGGGGATCCGTCCGCGGGTCACGTCGCTGGCCTTCGACACGAAAACCCACGTCGCTTCCGGAGAGGACACGTGGTTCGTCCAATCGTCTGGGCAGCACCTGAGCCGTCAGGCCTGCTGCAATAGCCGCCGCGACCGCTACCGAAAGCATCCACAGAATGATCGATGTCCGCATGCAGGCCTCCTGTCGCCGTTCCTGTCTGCTCGTTTGCGTTTAGACGCCTGCGCAGTCCGCGTAGGCGGGCCATAAGAAAGATCTCTGCGGCTTCTGCGATCTCGATGTGAAGCTTTTCTCTGCCATCCGGCTACAGCCGGACGCCACCGGGAAACACGTGTCTATTGCGCCGTCGAAAGCACGCGCGCGCGTGGAGCGGCACCGACCTGGTTGACAAAATAGGCGACGAAGCGCGCGACGCGCTCCAGGCCGGGTGTCGAGATCGTCTCGAGCATATCGCCGCTGGTGTGATAGAGCGGATTGCCCTGAATCAGCTGCAGGAGCGGGCTCTCGACGTCCGGATTGTCGCCAGCCCCGTACGTGCTCGCTGCCGACACGAAGTTCAGCCCGTAACGCAGCCCGCCGTCGCGGATGATCCCCTCGAGAAACGGCGAGCGTTTGCTCAGCCCGTTCATCGTGAAATTCTCGCCGGCGTCGGTGATCATGTCGCGGATCCCGAGCGTGTCGGTCCGCGCTGGATTCAGTTGCCGCACCGCCACATGTTCGAGATTCACGACCAGCACGTTCTTCGCGACGAGCGCCGGATTGAGTCCGACGAGTTGATCCGGTCCGTTCAGGCCGCCGGTGTGGTGTCCCGCGCTGCCGACAAAGACCAGCGTCCGCGCCGGCCGGTTCTCGGGTTTCGCGAAGTGCTCGGCCAGTCCGACCAGCACGGCGAGGCCGTCGGCGTTGTCGTTCGCACCGTCGAACCAGCCGTCGACGTGCGCGTTGACGATGATGTTCTCGTCGCTGGCGCCCAGCACGATCCCGATCACGTTCGAGGCGCGCAGCCCGCGCCGCTCCTCGGCCCTCATCGTCAGCGTCGCCTTGATGCTGTCGGCGACACCGGCCTTGGCCGCGGCGTCCATCACCTCTTCGAGGAAGCGCCCGTCCTGGCCGCCGAAGTTGAAGCAGGGGCCGCCGCAGTTGCTGATGTCGCGCGTCCGCATGTTGCCCGACTGATCGACGATGTTGAAAACGGCGACGGCGCCGCGCTTGATCAGTTCCTCCGCCTTCGCCCGAGCGGGTCCGCGTTCGAGGAAGAGATGCCCTTTCGGCGTGATGTGCTGCACGGCAATCTTGCCGCGGACGTTGATGTACTGGAGTTCAGCGGGGCGCGCCGTGCCGGCAAAGATCAGCGGCGCGGTCAGTCCTTCGGGCGGCAGCACCGTGCCGCCGGCGGGGATCGCCGACTCGAGAATCACGTCACGCGTGCCGGCGCCAAACGCCGCGTCCGCGTGCAGTTTGACTTCCCACGACAGCGGGAGCCAGAGCGTCGTGCGCGGTGTCTGGTCGAACCACTGCCGCTCGACCTTCGGCACGCCGGCCGCACGGAACCGCTGCTCGACCCAGTCCATCGTCTTCTGACCCGACGGCATGCCGGTGATGCGGCCCCACAACTGGCCCGAGCCGACTTCCTTCGACTCGCGACTCCATTTCGCGAAGCCGACGATCGTCTCGAGGTCTTTGCGGATCGCATCGCCTTTGAGCGCGGCGAAGCGTTCTTCGCCGGAGGGTACCGTCACCGGCCGCGGACCGTAGTCAGTTCCGAAGATGACCGGTGCCTTGTCGAACTGGAAGGGCGGCGGCAGGGTGACGCCAAACCACGCCGTTGATCTGGCTGCCGCCGGTCTCGCCGCCTGCTGCGCGATGACGAGGCCAGGCGCGATCGCCGTCAGCGCGATGAGGGCCGCGACGATCCGTGACCGCTGGGTTGAAGACATGAACCGTCCTGAACGGACAGGCTAAAGCCTGTCCCTACCGGAATCAACGTGGGCGGACAGGCTAAACCCTGTCCCTACCGAAACTCAACCCTCGCGGAATTTGATCTCCGTGTGGGTGCCATCGCAGAGCGGTTTGTTGGCCGACTGTCCGCACCGGCACAACGCCACGCGATTGCGGACCTCGAGCGTCCGGCCATCGGACATCGTCACCGGAATGCCGCCAGTCACCCAGTAGGGTCCGTCCTTGGTGACGGCGATTGCGGCCGGCAGGTCCGGTTCGATCGGTCCCTGCTCCACGTTGTGCTTGATGTCGTGCAGCTCGTAGCCGAGGCGGCCGCCCGGACATCGCTCCACCATCTGCATGAGTTGAAAGCGGACTCGCGTGTCGTCGGTCCGCTCGATCATGTCCCAGACCTTCTCGACTTTGTTGCCGCAGAATCCGGCGTGCGTGCAGAGCCGGCGATCGTCGGTCATCGTGATATGCGAGCCCTCGAAGCGATGCTGCGCCTTCGCGGTCGGCCGCGTCGACGCGCGTTCAGTGCCGTCGAAGTTCACGCGAAGGTGCGTCGCGTCGCAGAACGGCTTCTGCGACGACTGGCCGCAGCGGCACAGCCGATAGACCTTTTCGGTCTCGAGATCCGCCGTCTTGCGCCAGGTCGACGGCTCGTGCAGCTCGGAGTAGACGATCGCCTTGCGCGTCAGCGGCGCCCCGTGGACGACGTACGGGCCGTTGGGCATCACGGTGACCGTCATCGCCGCGTCTGCCACTGCTTCTCTGGGCACGTACTCAAACGACGGCCCCGCGGTCGTGGCGCCGTCGCCGGTCGGCATCTGCAAGAGCGCCTGCGCGACCTGCTTCATCTCGAGCATGGCGGCGACGCTGACCGCAAGTTCGGCAGGGTCGCCGTTGAAGGCGCGATCGAGTGCGCGCAACACTTCCGAGTACAGCGCGTTGAAAGCGTCCATCTGCGCGCGGATCTCGCTGCCTGCGGGAAAATCGGCGCTCTTCGGGTTGGACCGCATCGGATAGACCGCGTTCCAGTCGACGGCAAACGCAGGACCGCTCGGTCCCGACTGCGGCGTGTCACCGCGTTTATAGGCGCGGCCCTCCTTGAGCTCGACGAACCGGAAGTAGTGCGCGACCTCTTCGCGCTCGGCGTGGAACATGTCGCGATCGCCGTCCCACACTTCGTTGTGACGAAGCCCCTCGCCCTGATCCTCGATTTCGGCGATCGCGGCCTGCGCCGACGCCAGATCGGAAACCGCGACAATGCGGCCGCTGCCGCGGTAGGTCAGCGCCTGCGGAGTGATCTGCCGCGACCGGTCGCCGCTGAAGACCGCCGTTTCGCCGAGTGTCCGCGAGAGTTCCTGCAGCGCGTCGCCAATCGCCCGATAGAACTGACCGATCGTGTCGAAGCGATCGGATTCGGGCGGCGCCTGCGGAGCCTCCGGCCTCTCGATCTTCATGAAGATGTCGATCGTCTCCGGGCTGAAGCGCGCCAGCGGCACCTGAAAAGCGTTGGCGCTGTGCGGCAGAAACGCCGGATAGCGCGGGATGAAGTCCGGCCGGTCAATCACCGGCGTGCCGCCGATGGCGTTCAGCACGTTGGCCGCGAGCGTCATGTGCAGCATTTCTTCGATCACCACCGACGCGATGGCGTCCACCGCCTCGCGGTTGGATCCCGGCTTGATCGAGTAGAGCGCGCACAGATACGGCGGGATGGTGCTGTGTTCGAGTTCGATGGCCCACTGCAGGTGGCGGCGGAGGTCGTCCAGACTGGTGATTGGCATGGGGTCCCGCGAACCATGAGCGTACTTGTGGTGCGGACACCGGCACAAGGGCCCGGGCGACAGCGGTCGACGCGGACACTTTTGAACATGTTCAAGAGAACACTTGACGGGAGACGGTCCGTCCCCGTAGTGTTTGAACATGTTCAATAATGGCGGGGCGCGGACGGATTCTCCGGACCTTGCACCCAGCACCTTGAACCCTGAACCAGCGCGGGTCTTTGACATCGCTATTGTTGGCGGCGGCATCGCCGGCATGGCCACCGCCGCGCGCCTCCAGGCCGCGGGCCTGAGCACCGTCGTCCTCGAAGCCCACGCCCTGCCCGGCGGGTGCGCCGGTTACTTTCGCCGCGCCGGTTTCGCGTTCGACGTCGGTGCGACCACGCTGGTGGATTTCGAGCCGGGCGGCGTCGGCGGTGAACTGCTCGAGACGATCGGCATGCCGCGGTTCGAAGGCGAGGTCCTCCCCGGCTACATTGCCTGGCTGCCCGATCGTCGGGTCACGCTCTATCGAGATTCAGCGCGCTGGGCCGCCGAGCGGCTCCGTTGCCTTGGAGGCACCAACGCGCACCGTCGCTTCTGGTCTCGGCTGGACGCGATCGCGCACGCGTTCTGGGCGGCAAGCCGGGCCGGCGTGAAGGTGCCGATGCGGCGGCTCTCTGACCTCGTCCACACCATCCACGCGCTCGGTCTTCGACATCTGCCGCAACTTCGCCACCTGACCTGGACGATGGGCGACGCCCTGCGAGCACACGGACTCGAACGCGATGCCGCGCTGCGCGGCCTGCTCGGGATGCTGCTCGAGGACACCGTGCACGCGCCCGTCGACGAGGCGCCGCTCATCAACGGCGCGCTCGGCGCCACCATCCGCGGCGCCGGACTGACCCGGGCCCGCGGCGGCATGTATGGATTCTGGCGGCGCTTCACCGCTCACTATCGGGCGCTCGGCGGCGAGTTCCGCGGCGGGACGGCGGTCACGAAAATCGACGGCGCGAACGGCCGCTTCACGCTCGACACCAGCCGCGGCACATTTCAGGCGCGCCGCGTGGTGAGCGCCGTTCCGGTTGCACTCACGTCACGGATCGGACCACCGGCCATCAAGGAAGCACTCGCACCCCATCTGCGGCGCAACGAGCGGCATCTGGGCGGCGCGGTCGTCATGTTTCTCGGCGTGCCGGAACACGAAGTCGCCGCCCAGCCGTTCACGCATCACCAACTGCTGCAGGACTACGACGCGCGGCTCGGCAACGGCAACAACATGTTCATCTCCGTGTCGTCGCCAGGCGATCTCGAAAGCGCGCCGGCGGGACACCGGGCGGTGATGATCTCAACCCATTGCGAGCTCGCGGACTGGGAAGGGATGAGTCGCGAGGACTACGACGCGCGCAAACAGGCGGTCGGCGATCGTCTGCTGGGTTTCGCGCGCCGCGTCTATCCGGACCTGGGACACGCGCCGGTCGTCTTCGAAATCGCCACGCCGCGGACCTTCGAGCGATTCACGCGGCGGCCGCGCGGCGCCGTTGGCGGGTACCGATTGACGCTCGCGAACGCAAACCAGCGATCAATTCCGCACGATCTCGGCGTCCCGGGATTCTGGCAATGCGGCGATACCACCTGGCCGGGCCTTGGCACAGTCGCCTGTGTGCTGGGCAGCCGCATCGTCGCCGATTTGGTGCTCGACAGCGCACCGCAGCGCGAACCTTACAGCGCTAGCCGCCTGCCACGAAGAAGACTTCACAACGAGCTCGCAGAAACCACAGAGTTGAACTTGGATGAAGCCACCACAGCCCCCTGATCGTCTCTGCGTGTTTTGCGGGCTCACTGTGAAGTTTTAGCGCTCCGGTTCACTGAGCCTCACGATCGTCCCCTGCGCCACAGCGCAGAGGGCTTCGCTGCCCTGGTCGTATACGTACACGTCGCAGCGCACGACCGCCTGATTCTTGCCGGCGTGCACGACCGTGGCGCGGGCGACGAGATACTCGCCAATCGCCGGCCGCACGTAGTTGATCTTGAACTCCGAGGTCACGACACCGCGGCCCATCGTGCTGCCGCCCGCATACGTGAGGGCGTTGTCGGCCGCGTAGCTGACGACGCCGCCGTGCACGAAGCCGTGCTGCTGCTTCAGCTCGTCGCGAATCGGCACCTTGAGTTCGGCGTGACCGGGTGAGTACGCGAGCAGCTCGGCCCCAAGCAACACGCTGAACGGCTGCGAGGCCAGGACTTGCCGTCCCCACGTGAGCAAATCGTCCATTGAATGCGCCGCGCGTCCGGTCAGTCTACCCGAGCCGATCGTCGTTATGCATATCCGCAGAACGGACAGACGAACCTGTCCCCGTAGCTTTGGCTGTGGAAAATCGAGAAATGACCATTGATGAATGATGATCGATGATTGATGAATTCATTGGCTCATCGATCACCACCTCAAATCATCATTCATCAATCATCGTTCATCATTGATCTTCGTCGGTAAACCAGCGTCGCCCTTTCAATCGGCGTCCCACTTCGTTCTTCGACGACCTGAATGATCAGACGCCCGTCGGCCTCGAGCGACCACTTCTCGCTTGAACTCGAATGTCCCCCGTCAGGCCTGGCGGCTTGCGAGGTCGCGGTAATGATGAGTTCGTCGCCAAACCAGAACATCCCGTGCTCGGACCTCGCGCCGCCGTTCCCGACCGTGCCGCCGGCCAGAAACTGGTGAGTTCCAGCGCGCGGATGGCTCGCCTCTCGCGTACCCGCGTGTTCGACGCTCATCGACAGAGGGCTCAGAAGGACGTTCAACTCCGTGGCCACGCTGCGAATCCGAACCCGCTCGGATGCGTCCGGCACATTCGAATCGACGAGAAACCAGTGTCCCGAAAGGTCGGGCTCCGGGGCAAAACCCCCGAGACTGAACGCTCCGATAAGAAATATGAGAGCCCTTACAAAGGCCATGCGCGCTTAGACACCGAGAACAGAGACGCCAGTGGCTCGTCGTCCAACTCATCCATTCTTCAATCATCGTTCGTCATTCATCACTCACATATGTCGTAGCTGACACCCCTGCCATGTCGTCCGCAGCCCTAACCTACACGCCGGGTGCTGCTTGCGACCACCAGCACGGCAAAATCCGCCTGATCGGTGAGGTTCGTTACTGGCGCGTGCATTGCACAAGGGTGCACGTGCTCATTCCCCCCGTCTGGCAACGTGTTCTCCTCGAACGCCGGCAACAGCTGATGGACCGCTGGAACAGTCTGCAGCGGACCCATCCACGGCTCGTCCGCGGACTGCTGTTTGGCAGCGGCGGGGCGTTTCTGCTCGTGCTGGTCGCCCTGACCGCCTACCTGCTGGTGCTGCGCCGCGACCTGCCGTCCGGCGAAGCGCTGCGCCAGATCAGCGAGATGGACCAGTCGACGCGAATTTTCGACGCGCACGATCAGCTCGCATTCACCATCTCCACGGAACAACGGATTGAAGTGACGCTCGATCAAGTGTCGCCGAACGCGATCAACGCGGTTCTGGCGATCGAAGACCAGCGGTTCTACCGGCACCGCGGCTTCGACTGGATCCGGACCGGCGGCGCGGCGCTCGCCAATCTGCGGCATCTCCGCATCACGCAGGGTGCCAGCACGATTACACAGCAGCTCGCGCGCATGAGTTTCCTCACGCCGGAGCGCACCGTCCGCCGCAAGCTGCAGGAGCTGATGCTTGCTGGCCGGATCGAGCGCAACTACTCGAAGCAGCAGATCCTCGAAATGTACCTGAACAAGGCCTATTTCGGTGGCGGGCTGTACGGCATCGAGGCCGCCGCTCGCGGGTATTTCGGCAAGTCCGCTCGCGACGTGACGCCGGCCGAAGGCGCGCTCCTCGCTGGTCTCGTCAAATCGCCCTCGTCGTACGCACCAACGGTGCGTCTCCAGCGAGCGATCACCAGACGCAATGTCGTGCTCGGCGCGATGCGCGATGCCAAGCTGCTGGACAAGGACGCATACGAAGCCGCGCGTCAGGAACAGGTCGTGCTCCACGATTCGCTCTATAGCGACGACCCGACGGGGCTCTACTTCAAGGAAGAAATTCGTCAGGAACTGATCAAGCGCGTCGGGTGGCAGCGCGTCTACCAGGGCGGTCTCCGCGTCTACGCGACGATCGACATGAACCTGCAGCGCGCGGCCGATGCCGCGGTCGCGGCGGCGCTCAAGTCTCTTGACGGCCGGCGCGCGGCGAGCCTCGCGCAGCGAAAGGAACCGCCGGATCCCGAACCACTTCAAGCCGCGCTGATTGCGCTCGACCCGTCGACCGGTTACGTGCTGGCGATGGTGGGCGGCCGCGACTTCGACGCCAGTCATTTCAATCGCGCCGTGCAGGCCAAGCGGCAGCCGGGATCGGCGTTCAAGCCGTTCGTCTACGCCACGGCGCTCGAGTCCGGCTATGGGCCGGCGACGGTCCTGCACGACTTGAGCGCGCCCATCGACACGCTCCAGGGCGCCTGGACGCCGGACGACGAGCATCTGGACGGCGACGCGATCAGTCTGCGCGCCGCGCTCCGAACGTCCAGCAACCGCGCCGCGGTGCGTCTCCTGCAGGACGTGGGCATCGGCCGAACCGTCCGCTACGCGAAGGCGATGGGTCTCGGCAATCTGCCGGCGGTTCCGTCGTTGGCGCTCGGCTCCGGCGAGACCACGCTGCTGTCGCTGAGCGCCGCCTACGCCGGCTTCGCCAACGCCGGCGACGTCCCGACGCCGCTGCTCATCCGCCGCGTCGACGACTCGGACGGGCGGACGCTCTACGCCGGGGAAACACGGACGACCCACGCGATCAGCGCCACGACCGCGTATCTGATGACCAACATGCTGGCCGACGTCGTCAACGCTGGCACGGCCGCCGGCGTCCGCTCGGCCGGATTCACACTGCCTGCCGCAGGCAAGACCGGGACGACGAACGACTACTACGACGCCTGGTTCGTCGGCTACACGCCGTCGCTTCTGGCGGGCGTCTGGGTCGGATTCGACCAGCCCAAGTCGATCCTGCCGCGCGGTTTCGCCGCCGACGTCGCCGTGCCGATGTGGGCGAGCTTCATGAAGGACGCCACGCGCGGCGCCAAGCCGGAACCATTCAAGGCGCCCTCCGGCCTCGTCGCGGTCCAGGTCTGCCGCGTTTCCGGACAGCTCGCGACGACGGCGTGTTTCAACGCCGACGCCGACGCGCGCGCGCAAGGCCAGCGTCCGGTTATCTACACCGACTACTTCGTCAGCGGTCGGGCGCCCGTTGGCTACTGCACGGACCATCTGGACACACCAATCGCCAAAGCTGTGACCGGACTTCCCGGTCACGAACGATACGAAGCGCCGCACCCGCAGCCGGCCCCGGCGCCGGCGTCGACCGTCGCCGCAGCGTTGCCTGAAGAACGTCCGGCGCAAATCGAGGCGGCGCCGCCGCGCGAAACACCGAAGAAGCGCGGCTTCTGGGGGCGGGTGTTCAGATTCGGTGGCGGTGGCGATAGGCAGAGTAATGACAAGAAGTAGGGGGTTCGAGGGGTTCGGGGGGTTCGAGGGGTTCGGGGGGTTCGAGAGGTTCTAGGTTCTAGAGGTTCTAGAGGTTCTCGGTCCTAGATCAGACGCGAGCGCCGTTCGGCGCGGTCAGCGTGGGATGCTCGACGTTGCCGGTGTTGCGAGTCGCCGAGGGTTCAAAGACCAGGACGTGAGCCTCCTCGTCCGCCACGGTGCGATGCTCGACGCCGCGCGGGACGACGATGCATTCGCCGGGACCGATGTCGACGGATCGATCGCGAAACTCGATGCGGAAGCGGCCGTGGACGCCGAGAAACAGCTCGTCTTCGTGTTCGTGATGGTGCCACACGAACGCACCCTGAAATTTCACGAGCTTCACTTCCTGTCCGTTCAGCTCGGCGACAACCTTCGGACGCCAATACTCGCCGATCAACTCGAGTTTCTGAGCGAGATTGATTTTCTCCATGCCCGCGTCGTCCCTTACGGCTTCGAGACGTTGATGTAATAGAAGTCCGTGGCCACCTGAAAGTCGGACTTCTGAACCGGCGCCCGGATCGTCTTCCACGCCGTCGTCGGCTCGATGGTCTCCCACGCGCTGGGGCGTCCGACGCGCACCGGCATCGCGAACGCGGGCTCGTCCGCCTGCCATCGATACGACACCGTGCCGGCGGCCTCATCGAACTTCAGCTCCAAAGTCGGCAGCGCCGCGTGACGCAGGTACTGGTCAAAGACAGGTGTCAGGTCCATCCGCAGTTGTTCGTTGACGAACTGCACGACGTCCTCGGTCGTGATGTTCTGGTAGCGGAACCGCTCGTAGATCGCCCGCACCAGCGCCCACCACTTCTCATCGTCGTTGACGACGCTTCGCAGCGTGTTGATGAAGAGTGCGCCCTTGAAATACTGATCCTGTGAGGGCGAGCGGTGGATGCCGCGCGTCGTGATGATCGGCGCTTCGTTTTTGATCTTCGACTTGTAGCCGTTCAGATACTGCATCGCCTGGTCGTGGCCGAACAGGTGTTCGACGTAAATGCCTTCGAGATAGGTGGCCCAGCCCTCCTGAATCCACATGTCGGACACGTCGGCGGCCGACACCGCGTTGCCGAACCACTCGTGCGCGCTCTCGTGGATGATGATGAAGTCGAACTTCGAGCTGATGCCGACACCGGTCCAGTCGCGCTCCATGTAGCCGTTGGCGAAACGATTGCCGTACGTCACGGCGCTCTGATGCTCCATCCCGGCGTACGGCACTTCGATCAGCTTGTAGCCGTCTTCCTTGAACGGATAGGGGCCGACGTATTTCTCGTAGGCCTCGAGCATCGGCTTGGCCTGTGCGAACTGGATTCTGGCCTTGTCCAGGTTCTCCGGCAGCGCGAAAAAGTCGAGCGGCAAATCGCCCAGCCGATCGCTGAACTGAACGTAGTGACCGATGTTCACCGAGACGTTGTACGAATTGATCGGGTTGTGGACGCGCCAGTCCCAGCGCGTGTAGCCGTCGCCGAGATCGGTCTTGCCGAGGAACTTGCCGTTCGACACGTCGACGAGATCGTTTGGAATGGCGACGCTGATCTCGACCTCGTCGGCCTCGTCGCGCCACTGATCCTTGTTCGGCCACCAGCTGGCGGCGCCTTGTCCTTCGCAGGACGAATTGATCCAGTGCCGCCCGGCCGGGTCGGTGCGGAAGGCCAGCCCGCCGAAGCGTCCGCCTTCCTGTGGTTGACCGGAGTAGTAGAAGACGATCTCGTACTCGCGGCCGGCGGCGAGCGTTTCTGGAAAGTCAACGAACACCGCGTTCAGTTCACGCTCGTACTTGAGGGCGGTCGTTCCGAGCATGATCCGGTCGACAGTGAGATTCGCGAACAGATCGAGCTGGACGCGTGTGTCGCCCTTCAACATCCGGAACCGGATGCGGTTGCTGCCGGAGATCCGTTTCGCCTCAGGCTCGATGCGGACGTCGAGGTGATAGAACCGAACGTCGTTGTTGGCGCGGTAGCGTCCGTATTCGCCGCGCAGGATGTCGGCGCGAGTGGGCTGCTGCGGCGCCGTCGAGGGCTGCTGGGCCGACGCGGCCGCAATCCACGAGCTCGCTACCAGACCGGCGGCTCCGAGACGTCGCCGCATCTGGCGAATCGTATTCGAAGGCTTACTCATGGGTGTCGTCGTCGGATTCCGCATCCGGCCGCGGAGCCGCGCTCAATTCGTCGAGCACTGCCCGTGCGCGCTCGGCATCGTCGGCCTTCACCCAGAACTCGGCCGGGCCGGTGATGTAGTTGTATCCGCTACCCAGGCGTCCAACGCCAAACAGATCCTGAATGCTGTCGCCGCGAACGATATGGTCGATCCCTTCGGCGTCGAGCAGCGACTTGGCAAGCAGGATGAGCCCGGAGTCGCCCGTGCGCAGAACCTGAACCAGCTCGATGTCCGGTGCGTCGCGTCCAAGGTCACGCAACACATCAGACGGAAACGGTTCTCCGCATTGAGAACATTGGTCGCCTGAGGCGTCCGCGCCAATGGCCCTGCCGCAGCGGACACAACGGCCAATCGGCGGAGCCGGCGTCGGCAGGCCGCGCCGCTTCAGCTCCGCACGGATGATCCGCTCGCCTTCTTCGGTGAAACCAGAAACTTCGCCCGCGGCTTCGAGCAGTTCCTCGTCTGACTTCGCAGCCCAGATTGCTTCAGCGTCAGTCACGGATCGCCTCCACCGTTGGCTGAAAATCTACTGCGGCGGCGCCGAGTCGCCCCGATCGAAGACAATGCGCCAGTTGCCGTCGGGTTCGCGGCGCCAGATTGAATTGAAGCGATTCACGACGCGGCCTTGCGGATCGCGGACCGGTCCGGTAGACCAGGCGAGGTTCCCTGATGCCAGGACTTCGACCGTGTCCGGTTCCCACGAGAACGGCGCCGGCGTTCCGGGCGCGAAGAACCGCGACCACCACTCGACGACCTGCGTCTTGCCGCGTCTCGGCTCCGGGCCGCTGAAGAACACCGCGTCGTCTGCGACCAGAGCCGCGAATGCCGACAGATTGCGATCGGCCATCGATTTCGCGAATGCCCGCTCTGCCGCCATCACCTGAGCGCGGACATCCGCTGGCGCCTGCGCCGCTGCGGCCTGGCCGGCTGCCGGCAGCCCGCGCAGCAGGAACTGCGCCGACGACAGATAGTAGTTTCGACCGTTCGCGCTGGTCTGGCGCTCGCCAAGTTCGGTCAGCGCCTGCGCCTTCAGGCGCTTCGCATCCACGCTCGTGCCATCCACGGCAAGCAGGTCGTCGGCAAGCTCCGCAGCCCACTGGAAATCGCCCTCGGCCAGAGCCTCGCGCGCACTGGCCAGCACTCGAGCGGCGCCGCCGGCGAGCGCAATCGTCTTTCGCGCCCGCTCCTGCTCCGGCAGCGGAAACAGGTTGGTGGCGTTGCCGTCGAACCACCCGAGATAGTCGGTGTAGATCGCGCGTACCGACCAGGCGACGGTGCCGTAGAACTCCTGCAAATACGGACTGGCTGCCAGCTGCGGCGGCAGCTTGACGTGCTGCACCAGTTCGTCGGGCCGCTCACCTTTTCGCATTCCCTCGAGCGTCTGATCGAGCACGGATTTGATGCCGTCGCGATACGCCGTGAGCGCGGCGCGGACTTCAGACGTTCCCGAGATTGGACGCGTGTGGCTCGGCACCAGATGCTCGGCGCCCAGATCGATCATCTTCGTCAGACTCGCAATCCATTGGTCGACGGGACGCCGACGCACACCGCGAATCGCATAGAGATTCGGGAAGGCGCGATAGAAGTCATCGCCAGGAAGGAGCACGCGCTTGTCGGGCAACCAGACCGACACGGCGTCGCCCGTCTCACCTGGCGTGTGGAGGATCTCGAGGTGGACGCCGGCGATGGTGACTGCCAGGCGGTCCTCACGAAACGTCCGCGTCGGCGCCAGGTAGCCGTCCTGGATCGCCGCCGGATTCTCACCAGCCGGCACCGCGCTGGCAGAACGCCGCCCGATGCTTGGGCCGATGCCAGCATTGATGAAGAGCGAATCCGGCAGCGGCGAGCCGAACTGATTCCCGCCGTCTCTACCCGCGCGGCCGACGTCCGGCGCGCGGTCGACGAGCAGCTGATGCGCGTAGATCTCGGGCTTGTCGGTCCCGGCGATCGCCGTCGCGCCGCCGACGTGATCGGCGTGGAAGTGCGTGTAAATGATCGCGCGCACCGGCGTCCGCGACACCGTCGCAAACTGCGCCTTCACCGCTCGCGCGTCGGCCACGTTCGCCGTCGTATCGACGACGATCGAACCGCCGTCACCCTGAATCAGGATGGAGTTGCCGAGCGAGAAACCGACCGCGACGTAGACGCCATCGGCGACCTTGATCAATTCCTTTCGGAATTCGGTCGACTGGGCGCGCAGCTTGTCGCGGCCGGCAAAGTCCTGCGCCTCGGCAACGGACAGGCTGAAGCCTGTCCCGACCGTAGCGGCCGCGACTACGACCGCCGACGCGACGCGAAATGCAGCGTACATGACGACCTCACTTGCCGCGTGCGGCACGAACCGCCGGCAGATCCTGCCAGTTGATGATGATGCTGAGAGGAAGGGATGAGACCGGCGGACGCTTGATCACCAGCAGTCGTCCGTCGGGCGCCAGACCGTAACTGGGCGGCTGGCTGAGGCGTGCGACCGGGGTCTCGAAGAGCATCGTCGGCGGCGTAAACGAGAACGCGCCTTCGGTCGTCGTCTTCACGGTCATGAAGCGATCGTTCTCGAGATAGATCAGTTCGCGTCCGTTCGCGGACCAGAGCGGCTCGGTGCCACCCTGCGGCGACACGCGCTCGGCGGTGCCGGGTCCCGGAAACGGCCGGACCCAGACTTCGTCGCGGCCGGTGCTGTTCGTCACGTAGGCCATGAAGCGCTTGTTGGGCGAGAGCGCGGCTCCCCAATGTCCCGCGTCGGTCTGCGAGGCGAGAATCGCGGATTCCTGGGCCGGCGCCGCCAGCGGCACGCGAACGATGTTCCAGGTCCGATCGGCGAGCGTCGGCGCTTCGCGGTTGAAGCGCACGGCAATCAGTTCCTTGCCGTCCGCCGACCAGTCGTGCGGATGGTAGTGCCCGGGGATCGTGACGATCTTTTCCGGCGTCGAACTGCCATCAGCCGGCATCAGACCGACCCCGCGATACCCGACGGACTCGTACACGATGCCGGTGCCGTCGGGCGTCCATAACGGCGACCCGGCATTGTCCGGCGGTTCAAGATGCGTCACACGGATTGGCGGCCGGCCGCCGATGTCGTACACCCACACATCGCGGTCGACGATCAGCGCGACGCGCTTGCCGTCCGGTGACAGACGCGGATAGGCCGCGCTTCCCGACGGGCCGACGGCGATTGTTCCGACCTCGCGACCGGTCCGATCGAACCAGCCGGGCACGCCGCCCAGGTCACGACGCGGCGCCAGATACGCCAGGGCCCCAGAGTTGGAGACAGAGATTTGCGCGTACGTGGCGGGACCGACGCCGACCGATTCGGCGAGTTGCACGGCCTCGCCGGTGAGCTTGAGAGTGCGTTCGTCGAGCGCCTGGGCCACGAGCGCGCCGTCGCGAAGGTACAGCAGATGGCCAACCGTCTCTGGCGGAATGGGTTTGGCGTAGACCGCATGCTCAGCGGTCGGGAGGAGCAGTTCCTTCGCCTGTTCGTTCGGTTGCCGATCGAGCGCACCGATCGCGATCCCCGCCTGGCTCGCGCCGCGCGCCCAGCGGAAGTAGACGAAGTGTTTGCCGTCGGAGAGAAACGATGGATTGGTGTGACCCGTTTCCTGACGCGACGCATCCACCTCGGTGAGGGCCACGGCCGGCCCACCGCTGGCCGGAATCTTCGCCAACCCCCCGGCCACACGGCCGTACACAAGCGTGTCGTCGGGCGCCCAGTCGCCACCCGCCCAGCCGGCGACGTCGCCGAGTTGCTGCGCCGATCCGCCGTCGGCGCCGATCCGCATGAACGTCGTGCCGTTCGAGTAGGCGAGCGAGCGGCTGTCCGGAGACCAGACGAGCGAACTGCGAGCACCGACCGTTCGCGGCAATGGCCGCGACTCGCCGGACTCGAAGACGTGCACCCAGATCGAACCCTGCCCCGCCTGGTCGAGACCGATGTAGGCGATCGAACGGCCGTCAGGCGAGAGCGCAAAGAAATTCGAAAAGGCGCTGCCGGCGGCGGGGGCAAGATTGAGGCGCACTGCGCGTCGTTCAACAGGCGCCGGGCGCAGGATCGTCCACGCGCCGAAACCGGTCGCGAGCGCTGTGACCAATACCGCGGCGGCAAGGGGAGGTCCAAGGCGCCGAGTCGGCTGAGGCACTGCTGACACGACAGCGGGTTCTGACGCGCCGAACGCGCCCTCGAGCGCCAGGCGAACGTCGCCGATGTGCCGCGCGCGCTGCTTCGGGTCCTTTTGCAGGCAGCGGACGATCGTCGACCGCACTGCGGCGGGCAGCCGCGGCGGGAGCGCCGTCCACTCCGGCTCCTTGCGAATCGCGGCGCCGATCGCCGACATCACATCCTCGCCTTCGAACGGACGACGGCCGGTGAGCATTTCGTAGAGGACGCAACCGAAGGCCCAGATGTCCGCCCGCGCGTCGACGGTCTTGCCCCGCGCCTGCTCCGGGCTCATGTAGGCCGCCGTGCCCAGCACCATGCCCGCCATCGTCATGGCCGGCGACGTGACCATCTGTGACACGGCCGCGTCGGTCTGAAGCCGGACGCCGCCGCTCTCGACCGCCTTGGCCAATCCGAAATCGAGCACTTTGACGGTACCGTCGGGACGGACCTTGATGTTGGCGGGTTTCAAGTCGCGATGGATGATGCCTTGCTCGTGTGCCGCTTCGAGGGCGTCGGCCACCTGACGGGCAATGGCGAGCGCTTCATCCAGCGGAATCGCCCCACGGGTCAGGCGCTCGGCGAGGTCCTCGCCTTCGACGAGTTCCATCACGATGAAGGCAGGGAAGGCGGGCTGGGCTGGCGAGGCGGGCGACTCCGGTGTTGCCTGCCCCGCTTGCCCTGCCGGCCCCGCTTGCCCCGTTTCGAAACCGTAGATCGCGGCAATGTGCGGATGATTGAGTGCCGCCAGCACTTCCGCCTCGCGCCTGAAGCGCGCCAGGCGCTCGGCGTCGGTGCCGAACGCCGCCGGCAGCACCTTGATTGCGACGTGGCGTTTCAGCTTGGTGTCGGCCGCGCGATACACCTCGCCCATGCCGCCTTCGCCAAGCTTGGCGATGACCTCATACGAGCCGATGCGAGTCCCGGGAGGTAGCGTTGCAGGCGTCAGACGGCGAAATTATACGTCCCGGTCTTGAAACAATCTGTTTCTTGACCTGCGCGCCCGCTCACGGTAGTTTCGCCCGGCTCTGATGTGGGATCCGGCTTTAGCCGGATTGGCTTCAAAAAGGAGACCATCGTGAAAGTCCGGATGCTGTCGGTGCTGTTCGCACTCGTCGGAGCGGTCACGCTCGCGGGCCAGGAGTCGGTGCTGGTCCTCCAGGGCGGTACGCTGATCGACGGCCGCGGCGGCGCGCCGATCGACGACGCAGTCGTCGTCGTCAGAGGCGACCGCATCTCGGCGATCGGGCGTCGCGGACAAATCCCGGTGCCCGCCGGCGCGAACGTCATCCAGACCACGGGCCGCACGATTCTGCCCGGTCTGATCGACATGCACCTCCACTCGCGCGGCTGGAAGGTCCCGCTCTACCTGGCGCACGGCGTCACCACAGTCGGCGACATCCACAGCGACACGGCGTGGATCATCGCGCAGCGGGCAGCGCAGCGAAGCGGCGTGATGCAGGGACCGCGCTTCTTCGTCTCTGGCGCGCGGGTGCAGGGTCCGTTGCTCGAAGGTCCGCCGAGAGCGTTCGGCCAGGGGTACGTGCGAGACGTTGCCGAGGCGCGCGCCTATGTCCGCTACCTCGCCGCCGTGGGCGTGGACATGGTGAAGGTCGACTCGGTGATCACCGATGAACAGCTCGAAGCGATCATCGACGAAGCGCGGAAATTCAAGCTGCCGGTCCTCGGGCACCTGCGCGACATCGACGCCGCCATGCGCTTCGGCATGAAGGAAATGGAACACCTGCCGCCGTTCCTGCGCGCACAGCTCGTGCGCGAGGGGAAGGCGTTGCCAGCCGCCGGGTCCGAAGAAGGCGGCGAACTGCTCCTCAAAGTCGACCCGACGAAGTTCGGCCCGCTCATCAAGCAGATGGTCGAGCAGACCGTCATCGTCGACATCGCGCTTTACGGCTGGGTGCCGCGGCCAGTCTGGCGCGCTGCTCTTCCGGAGCTTCAACGGCTGGCGAACGATCCCGGTCTCAAGTTCATCCCCGACGCCGAGAAGAAAGCCTGGGTCACGGATCCTGGCGCGCCGCGCGTGGGCGCGGAAGTTGTCGGCGAGTTCATGAAGCAGTACGCCGCGGCCGGCGGGAAGCTGCTGGTGTCGAGCGACGGCGTCGAGAACAGCCCGATCGTCCCCGGCTTCGCGCAGCATCTCATCATGCAGGGCATGGTCACGATGGGCGTGCCGGCAATGAAGACGATTCAGGGCTCGACGCTGTGGCCGGCCGAGGCGCTGCACATCGAGAAGGACTACGGCAGCGTGGAAGTGGGCAAGGTTGCGGATTTCGTGATCATCGAAGGCAACCCGCTGACGAACATCGCGACGACGCGCAACATCCGCACGGTCATCCAGGGCGGCAAAGTGATGAACACCGCCTACGACCCGAACTGGGTGAACCCGATCCCGCGTCCGACTGCCTTCGAACGGCGGTAACCACGCCCGACCCCTTTCGAATTCGGTCTAGCGTGACCGGCGCTCGCCGACACGCCAGGACCAGACGGCTCCAGCGAACCAGGCGAGACGGCCTGGGAAACCGCATCGACCCGCGACTTGTCGGTGGCATGCGCAGCTCCGTGAGCTGCGCGGACTTCTGGCGCTCTCGATGCGGTTTCCCGTCTGTCGCGGGCGACAGGCCGCTCGCAAGGTTCGCTTCCGCCGTCCGGTCCTGGCGTTGCGCCACACTCGCAGTCAGGCCATGAGCCGTCTGCCGGCGACGGGGACGATTCGCGTCGTCGCCGCGACCGAACATCGCGCGGAAACGACTCGAACGACACGGAACACGAATGCACTCTAGCGTTTCTTCGCCGCCGTAACGTTGTGGACGACGGCGGCCTTGATGAGCGCCTTGAAGGCGCGGGGATCGATGGTCTCCCCTTCGCGGATATCGATCGCCCGCCGCGTATTGCCTTCGAGGCTCGAATTGAAGAGGCGCGCGGGATCCGGGAGACTGGCGCCATCAGCGAACGTCAGCTTCACGACACTCTTATAGGTCTCGCCAGTACACACGATCCCGTCGTGCGACCAGACGGGAATCCCTTCCATCCCGTTCGAGGGCTTCCGCCACTTCCGCTCTTCGATCATCTTGGGGTCGGCTTCGAGAATCAGCGCCCGCATCCCGCTCAGCGTTTTCTCGCGCCAATCACCCGCGCTGCTTTTCTTGGCCGGCTGTTTGACCGTCTTCTTTGCCATCACCTCTCCATCGATGATTGATGATTGATGATTGATGATTTGATTGGATCAATGATTGATCGGAGCGACGATTCATCGACACCCGTGAATCATCAATCAATCATCGATCATCATTCATCACTCATCATTTCTGCGATTTGCCCTTCCTCTATAACAACACTGACTCGCCGAAGTCGAGCGTGCAGAACTCTGATTCGGTGAGGCCGGCTTGGGAGCGCGCTTCCGCCAGCGCCACGAGCGGCGCGTCGATCGCTTCGGCGGTCAACTGAAACGTGCCGAAGTGCATGCCGAAGCTGCGAGCGGCGCCGAGATCCTGATGGGCACGAACCGCCTCCTCGGGATTGACGTGCACGTGTCTCATGAACCAGCGCGGCTCGTAGGCGCCGATCGGCATCAGTGCCGTATCGATCGGGCCAAGCTGCCGGCCGATCTCGCTGAAATGGGGCGCATAGGCGCTGTCCCCGGCAAAGAACAGGCGACGGCCGCCGAGCTCGACGACAAAGCCGCCCCACAGGGCGCGGTTGCGATCGAATGGCGTCCGCGCCGAGAAATGCTGCGCCGGCGTCGCGGTCACGGGCACCGGCGCCGTCACTGAAGACCGCCACCAGTCCAGTTCTTCGATCTTAACAACGCCGGCCGACTGCAGCAGCCGCGCGTTGCCGAGCAGCGTCACCACGGTGGGATGAAACCGCCGGCTGATGGCGCCGAGCGACGTGAGATCGCAGTGGTCGTAGTGGTTGTGGCTGAGAAGTATCAGCGAAATCGGCGGCAGATCGTCGAGTCGAACGCCTGGCTGCCGCACGCGGCGGGGTCCGGCAAACTGCACCGGGCTGGCGCGCTCGACGAACACCGGGTCGGTGATGATCGTCGCGGTCCGGGTCTGAATCAAGAACGTCGAGTGGCCGACGAAGGTGAGGACGATGTCGGCCTCGGCGTCAGGCCGCGGCGGGCGCTGCGCCGTGACGGGAACCTGCGCCGGCCACTTCGCACGCGGCGTGCGCATCATCTTCCACACGTCCGAGAGTCTGGGCGTGTGCGTCGAGCGGTCGTGAGCCATTCATGCTCATCGTACCGCGCCCGCCGATCAGTCGGCCGACTTCTCCTCGAACTGCCGAAGTGCAGCCGGCACGTGTTTCTCCAGTCGTTTCTCGCACGGCCGGCTGCAGGCCCAGACGATCACGCGGCGCTCGCCTTCGTCCTCGCCCTCCTCTGACGGCGGCGCAATGACGCCAAGGACGAGACGATCCGGGCGCACCATCAGATCCACTGCGCGGCCGTCTCGATGCGCCAGCCGCTCGGGATCGGACAGCGCGAACGGCACGATCCGGCCCTGACCGTCACCGAGCTCCGCACCACACCAGGCGCAGTAGCTCATCGCCTCGTTGACATCGGCCACGTCCATCTCGGCGTCGTTCAGCGGCTCGTCGGGCACGAGGTCGATCGTCGAGTCCGCCAATTCCGCCTCGAACCAATCGTCGAACATCGCACGGGTCCGGTCCGCCGGCCAGGTCGCTTCATCGGTCGACCAGGCGTAGAGCGCCTCGTCAAAGATCTCAGGCCAGTTGTCCGCAATCGCTTCGTCAACGGTCGGCTGATGATCCATCTGCGGACCGAGGTAGACATCCCGACGCGTGGCCAAGTCGTCTGGAAAACGCTCCGACTCCTCAGTCGCGAGACCGTTCGCCCAGTCGATGTAGGGCTGCTTGCGGGACACGATGAGGGCGGTTCGGTAGAGGTACGGCACGTCACTCCTTCGCGAGCGCTGCGAGATCCTGCGCGCAGACCCGGCAGGAGCAATTGAGGTCCGCGATGGCTACCCGGCCGCCAAGTGGCGCCGTCACATAGTCGACGAGCTTGGTCCAGATCGCGAACTTTGGCCTCGCTTCCGAGGTGGTGACCAACTGCTCGAGGAGCGTCGCCACCGCCGGATCCCAGTTACGCAGGTCGTCAAGCATCCGCTTGTCGCTGACCCGCCAACGTCGCTGGAGCTGATAGTGGGCATCCAGCACATGCCGCACACTGATGTGCATCACCAGCAGGGCGCGAAGCGGATCGGCGGCGAGGCCGCGCTGCGCCTTGTCGTGCGCGTGGAAGATGCCGAACTGAATCGCCTGAACGTCGGCAGGTGTGCACGGCTTCGGTCGAGCCTCCTGCGCCGCGTCGCGCAACGCCGTCAGTTCGCCGGTCTTGTCGAAGACGATGAACGACTCGGCCACCATCGGAACGCGAGCAGCCCGCTCGATCTCCCGCTCCGTTCGAGCAGCCAGCTGCGCGAACGTCAGGAACGTCACGTCGAGCTTGACGCCATCGATGACCGGATGATTGATCGCCGCACAGGACTCTTCCCGGTCGACCACAACCTGCACGTCAAGGTCGCTCGACGCCGACGCATCACCGCGCGCGACCGAGCCAAAGATGAACGCCGCCTGGTACCTCTCGTCAGCCTTCAGGCGGCCAATCTGTTCCCGGGCGACTTGAAAACGATCCGTAGACACGAGCATGTCAGCCTTTTGCCCGCCGCGATTTTCCCTTTGCCCTTAGGCGCGCACCTCGTACCGCAGCTCCACCATCCCGCTGTCGTAGGCCTTCACGTCGACCAGATGAAGCGCCACATCTTTGTCGAGTCCGCCGAAGAACGGAATGCCGTCGCCGATGACGATGGGCATGATCGAGTAACTCACCGCGTCAGCGAGCCCGCGGCGCAGGCATTCGCCTGAGACTTCTCCGCCGCCGACACACCAGATACTCCCGAAGCGCGGCTTCAGCCGCTCGTTCACGAGCACCGCCAGGTCTCCCGCGTAGAACTCTACGGTCTCCCGGGTCTTCGGCAACTTTCGGCGAGTGAGCACCACAACCGGCTTGTCGCCGTAGGCCCAGCCAAACCCCTTGGCTTCAAACCCCAGCGCGGTCTCGTAGGTTCGCGAGCCCATGACGTAGCAGTCGATCGTCTCGAGAAACGCCGCAATGGCCTCCGCCGTCAGCGATTCGCCGCCGGCGAAGCTGTCGGTGGTTTCCATCCAGTCGACGCGGCCGTCCTTGCGGGCGATAAACCCGTCGAGGCTCGCCACCATGTGGATCGTGACCCGCGACATCGTGTGCTCCTTGCCTTTCTTCATTCAGCGCGACCCTCGAGCCTGACTGTGAGGTCGATGATTGGCGTCCGATCGAAGCCGAGATGACCGAGCACTCTAACGGCAAACTTCGCCGGGCGCTTGACCGGGATTGCTCGTCGACGGCGAGTCCTGCTCACGGCTCGAGACACCTCACTTCTTCGGGATCGGCAGCTGATACCGCTCGCGAAGCACGCGGAAGTGGTGCGCCGTATGCGCGAGGATGACGAACACGAGGGCTCGAGCGCTGATGCGATGCCCGTTCGCTGTCCCCATGCGCGGCCAGGCCTCCGGCGGGATGCTGTTGGCCAGCGCCAGCGTGCTCGCCCGCTGCAGCGTGAACTCGGCGATCAGGTTCTGGAGGCTCCGGCGGTTGAACTGCCCCTCCGGCACGTAGTCGTTCTCTTCAAATCCTGGCAGCTCCGTCGTGTCGCCACGACTGATGCGGAGCAACCGGTACGCGAAGATCCGTTCCCCATCGAGCAAATGGCCGATCACGTCCTTGATCGTCCACTTGCCTTCGGCGTAGCGAAACATCGCATCGGCGTCGGTCAAACTCGCGCAGAGTTGCTCGAGTTCGACGATCTGGGCCTGCAGGTGGCGTCCGACCTGCCCGTCCGGAAAGGCGGCGAGGAACTCCGCGTAGACCGGCGCGGCTTCGTCAGCGGGAACAGGGCCCAGCATCAACACAGCGATACTCCCTGGTTGTCATTTTCTCGTGACGTGGGCATAGACCGGCTCGTGCGATGAAATGAGCCGGGCGCCCTGCTGCTGCAGCCGGAGATGCTCGGGCGGCATCGCGAACGTAATTTCCGCGTCCTCGCTGCCGGTGATGCGGAACTCTGGCGTGAACATCACGACCCAATCTTCTTCGAACGAGACCAGCGTACCCCGCTTCTGCAGGTCGAGCACGGCGCCAGCGACGTAGCCCCAGGCGTCCTGATCGATCTTGATGAGCGGCCGCTTGACGTGGTCCTGGCGCATGAACGCCTCGACGTCCGCCGCCAGTGCGCGCGCGATCACCGCATCGGTTGGCGGCTCGTACGAACGATCGACGGCACGCCGTACCGCGGTAAACATCGGCACGGCAGCGGCGGCGACGAACAGGAATGCCGCCACCTGCCAGACCAAGGACGCGGCCGGCAGGCGCGTCCTCTCACCAATTGCCGACGCGATGCTGTCGAGCGCGACCGCGAGCATCAAGATCCCGAGGCCGACGACCCAGAAGACGTCGTGATCGAAGATCCGATCCTCAATCCGCGTCGCCGACCAGAGCGACACGACTGATGCCGTGGCGAGGAGCCCCGTCAGCGCAGTGATGAACCAGTCGCGCCGCTGCAGACTCCGAAGCGCCGCCAGACCGAGCAGCGCCAGCAGCACCAGCGACAGCCACTCTGCCCAGAGGACCGGGCTCTCGACGAACAGCCACCCCTGAGCGACGTAGAAATCGGGCCGCAGCAGACCGACCAGCATGTCGCTCCACGCCGACACGGCGACGCGTAGCGGCTGACCGTTCGCGGCGTGATGCAGAAAGAACTGCCAGAGCTCGGTCAGGTTGCCGCGGGGCTTTCCGGTCAGCTGCTCGTACGCCGGCAGCGCCCAGGCCAGCACGATTGCCGCAAGCGTCCACAACAGGGCGCGCCGCCAGCGGGGCCGGTCGTTTCCGAGTGCGGCGCCTTGAACGCCGCGCCCGAAGGCGACGGCCCCGATCGCCAGGACCGTTGGCATCAGCGCGATGTGCGCCTGACCCGCAAGGCTCGCCAGCAGCGCAACCAGCGGAAGCATGACGGCATTGCCGGCCATGACGTCGGCCGCGACGATGATCACGGCCGCGACCGGCAGCACGGTGACGTGCGGATTCCACGGGCTCGTCGCGGCGTCGGCCGCGCGCCAGGCGTACAGTGCGAGCAGCGACGCCGTCGCCGCTGCCAGCGCAGGCCGGCGGCGCGACAGCACCATCACGATCAGGACGCTGCAGCCGAGCGCGAGCGCCGCCGCGCCGGCGGTAAGCCCGGTCGTCTTGTCGCCGGACACCGCGTAAAAGGGAGCGAGCAGGAAGAAATAGAACGGACCAGGATGGTGCCACTGGAACCGGGAATAGGCGCCGAGATTCAGCGTCCCCTGCGTAGCCATCAGCGTGTAGCTTTCGATGACGGCGATGTCCGCGGTCGCGGGCGCATCCGCGGCCCGCCGCGCCATCAGGACGAAGGCCACGCCGACGCACACCGCCGCGACGACGATGGCCGCCCGTAATTCGCGAGTCAGGAGCACCTCAGGCCAGGGCCCACATAATCCCCAGGATCAGAACCGCCAAGTAAATGGTAGCAACCGAACAACCCGCCGTTGGCGATCGAGTACTACGGCTCGGCGCCATCGCGCGACGCGATCGGAGTGCCGCCGGTGTGCCGGTGGCAGCTGCGGTACTCGGCCGGCGTCATCCCTTCGGCCTTTCGGAAAACGGCATAAAGCGTGGACCGGGACCCAAAACCGGCGGCGTGACCGATACCCTCAATCGAGTAGGCCTCAGAGGCAGGATCCTCGAGCTGACGCTTCACGTCGGCGACACGGTGGCGCGCAACCAGCTCGTGAAAGGTCTCGCCGGCAATCCGATTCAACGCCTCTGAGACCTGGTGCGGTGTCGACCGGCAGACGTCGGCTAACCGCGTGAGCGTCAGACCCGGGTCTGCAAAGAGGCGCTGCTCGACCAGGACGGTTTCGACCCGGATGGCGAGTGCACGCGCGGTGTCGTCAGCGAGCCCGGATCGTTCATAGCGCGGGGCCGACGGCAGCACCCAACCGGCGGCCGTGACAAGCCCTCGCACCCGCCATGCCACGAGCGCCACGAGGCCGACGAATTCCAGCGTCAGCACGAGCGGTACGATCGTCCGCACTGGCGGCACGTGACCGAGCCACATCCGGGTGATCTGGGCGACGTTCAGGATCACGATGCCAATGATCAGGGGCACGGGTGGTACCAATGCGTCCAATCGCTGCTCCGTCCCCGGCGGTCGCCGCATCACGAGGATGGCGCATGCCACGGTGTAAACGAGGACGACCGGAAGCATCCAGACAAACGGCACCCGCGTCGAGTCGTCCAGCACGGCACGCGCCGCAACGGTTGCCACGTACGCGGAGGCCGGCAGCCACAGCCACAGCGATGACCAGTCGGACGCCGCCCCGCGAGTCGTTCGCTGGAGGTACAGAAACAGAAATGGATACGCCGCGAGCCCAGCGAGGTTGATGGCGTGCTCAGCGGCCGCCCCGTCCGGCACAAACCCAAGAAGCCTGCCGCTGATGATGACGACAACGAGGGATGCGGCAACGAGCCAGCCGCCCATGAGCCGGGTGTCGCCGCGACGGTCCGCACCAGGCCAGAGCAACGGTAGCCCGAGCGCCGCGCCGACGCCCGCGCCTGCAAAACCCACCGCTGCCAACGCGAATGTTCCCATCTTCGACCACCCCTCCCACCTGACGGGCATGGCGGCGGCCAGGTTCCTGTCCAGGCCGGTCGGATCGTACAGGTTCGCCTCAACGACGCGCAGGGTCCGCTCGTCCAAGTCTAGCGTGATGAACAATCTGAGGCTCTTTGCCACCACTCTCGCCGCCGGCTCTCTGATCTGGGCCGCCACACCGGACGCTCAGTCCGTTCCACCCGCCGACCTTGTCATTGCCGGCGGGCGCGTCATCGATCCGGAGTCCGGGCTCGACGCAGTCCGCAATATCGCCATCTCTGGCGACCGCATCGTCGCCATCAGCGCCGGGCCGCTCGAGGGAAAGGACCGCGTCGACGCCACCGGCCTCGTCGTCAGTCCCGGCTTCATCGATCTGCACCGCCACGCGGTCGGCGACAACAGTTACCGGTACGCCGCGCGGGACGGCGTCACGAGCGCCTTCGAGCTGGAGATCGGCACACCGGACGTGGACGCCTGGTATCGCATCATGGGTCCAGCGCGGCTGATTAACTTCGGCGTGGGGGTGGGGCACATCGGCGCGCGAATGGACGTGATGGGCGACAAGGGCTTCCTGTTGCCGACTGGGCCCGCCCGCGGCGAGGCCGGTCCCGAACAGATCGCAAGGATTCTGGCGCAGATCGACCGCGGGCTTGCCGACGGGGGCGTGGCCGTCGGCATGGGCATCGCGTACACGCCAGGGATCTCACCCGCCGAAGTCGAGGGCGCGCTTCGGCTCGCCGCGAAACATCGCACGTTCCTCTTCGTTCACGCCGGAGGCGGGCTTGCCGGTCTCCGCGGTCTGCTCGCCGCTGCTGAAACGGCCGGCGCGCCTGTCCACCTCGCACACATCAACGGCACTGCGGGTGATGCCGTGCGAGGCTGGCTGGAGGTGGTGCGCGAGGCGCGTGGGCGCGGGCGGGACGTGACGACCGAAGTCTACCCCTACACCGCCGGCGCATCACTGATTCAGTCCGCGCTCTACGACGACTGGCAGAGTTGGACGGATGAACGGTTCGAGCGGATGCAGTGGGCGGCGACCGGCGAACGGCTGACGCGCGAAACCTTCGCGAAGTACCGCGCCATCGGCGGCTCGGTCATTTCGCACGCAAACACCGAGGAGTCGCTGCGCATCGGCATCGCAGACCCACTCCCCTTCTTCGCCAGCGACGGCGGACGCGACTTGGACGACAACCCGACGCACCCGCGCGCCGCGGGGACGTTCGCGCGGATTCTCGGCCGTTATGTGCGCGACCAGGGTGTGCTGCCGCTGACCGAGGCGCTCCGCCGGATGACGATTGAGCCCGCGAGGCGTCTCGAGGGCCGCGTGCCGGAGATGATGGACCGCGGCCGGATTCGCGTCGGGGCGTTTGCGGATATCACGGTCTTCGATCCGGCCACAGTCGTTGACCAGGCCACGTACACAGATGCGACACAGTTTTCGCTCGGGATCCGGCTGGTGGTTGTCAACGGAGTTCCAGTGGTGCGCGACGGCGACTTCGTGACGCGCGGACTCCTTCAGGGCCAGCGAATCTTACTCGGCAGCCCGATGCCCGGACGGCCGATCCGCGCGGTGCGCGTTCCGTCCGAGCCGCGCGTGCCGTAGTGCGTTTTCGAATTGTCTGTAGCAGGCCAAGCCATCGTGGAATCCGGCTTTAGCCGGATTCATGCGGCTCCGGCCTTCGACGGTGCTCAGGCCGTCCCGAGCGAAGTCGAGGGACGCTAAAGCCGGAGCCCACGTACTGACTGACTAACAGGTTGGATTCGCAGCCCGCCTGTGTGCCAGACTGTCGGGCTGACATGGCCAAAAAGTCCAAGACCCCGTTCAACTGGAGCGACCCGTTCCTGCTCGATCAGCAGCTCACGCACGAGGAACGCATGGTGCGCGACACGGCGCGCGCCTACTGCCAGGACAAACTGGCCGCTCGCGTGCTCGACATGTTCCGCCACGAAAAGTCCGACCCGTCGATCTTCCGGGAACTGGGCGCGCTCGACATGCTGGGCGTCGTGATTCCCGAGCAGTACGGCGGCGCCGGTCTCGGCTACGTCGCCTACGGTCTGGTGGCGCGCGAGGTCGAACGGGTCGACTCGGGTTTCCGCTCGATGATGAGCGTGCAGGGCTCGCTCGTCATGGTGCCGATCAACGAGTTCGGCTCGGAAGCGATGAAGCAGAAGTACCTGCCCAAGCTGACCGCCGGCGAATGGATTGGCTGCTTCGGGCTCACCGAACCGAACTCCGGGTCCGATCCCGGCAGCATGACGACGCGGGCGAAGAAAGCGGACGGCGGGTATCTCCTCACCGGCAACAAATCCTGGATCAGCAACAGCCCGATCGCCGACGTGTTCGTGGTCTGGGCCAAGGATGACGAGGGTGAGATTCGCGGCTTCGTGCTCGAGAAAGGCTGGAAGGGGCTGACGGCGCCGCCGATTCACGGCAAGGCCGGTCTGCGCACCAGCATCACCGGCGAGATCGTAATGGACAACGTGTTCTGTCCGGAAGAGAACGCGTTTGCCGAGGTGCGCGGACTCCGCGGACCGTTCACGTGCTTGAACAGCGCCCGCTACGGCATCGCGTGGGGCGCGCTTGGCGCGGCCGAGGACTGCTGGCATCGCGCCCGCGCCTACGTGCTCGAACGCAAGCAGTTCGGCCGGCCGCTCGCCGCCAATCAGCTGATTCAGAAGAAGCTCGCCGACATGCAGACCGAAATCGCGCTCGGTCTTCAGGGCTGCCTGCGCCTGGGCCGAATGAAGGAAGAAGGGACCGATGCGGTCGAGATCACGTCGCTCCTGAAGCGCAATTCAGCGGGCAAAGCCCTCGACATCGCCCGCGCCGCGCGCGACATGATGGGCGGCAACGGCATCATCGACGAGTTCGGCGTCGTCCGGCACCTGGTGAACCTGGAAGTGGTCAACACCTACGAGGGCACGCACGACATTCACGCACTGATCCTCGGCCGCGCGCAGACGGGTATCGCGGCCTTCGCGAATTAACGAACCGCGTTCACGCTGGACGCCACGAGTGTGAAGCTGATTCCCTGCGCTGCGTTGCTGTTTGGATTGATCGCCGCCCGCGCCGATGCCGGGTGCTGGGCCCCCGACTTCAATCAGAGTGCTCTTCCCGGCGCCGGCGTCCCGGCGCTATGGCAGAACGACTTCGCGGCGATTCGCGCGATGATGAAGGCGCTGCCGTCGCTGCTGCGGCTCGACGACGCCCGACAGCGCGTCAATACGTTCATCGGCCTGAGCGCCGTTCCCGGCGGAGGGAATCTTGCCACGATCCGCGGCACGCTGTATCCCCGGAACACCTGGGTCGGCGAATGCGCGCTCATGGCGTCGCCGGAGTTCTTCAACAGCGGCGCGCTGTTCGTCGGCTTCAATCAACTGAGCGACATCTGGACGAGCCGCGCGGTTGCAGTGCGCGACGACGTGCTGACGGCGTATCTGGAACCACAGATCACGGAACGCATTCAGGACGAAGCGCTCTACGACGGCCGGCTGGTCATCCTGACGCCGGACCAGCTCACGCCCTGGATCGACGTGTCCGTGGATGAATTCCTCGCTTACAAGATGCGGGAATTCGACAGGGCCGTGGCCGACGCCGAGCAGCAGTTGACCAAGGTCCGCGAGAACACGCTCGATCGCGCCGCCGGAGACCGTTCTGTCGAGAGCATGCGCAAGACGGATCCGCAGGCGGCCGAGCAGCTGCGCCAGCTGCTCGATCGGACGGCCCGAGACTTCGAGGAGAATCGGAGGACCGCCATCGCCGAGGGCGAGAACACGCTCGAGCGCGCTCGCCGCGATCGGACCGCGTTCCAGACGTCGACCGGCGGGCTGACGCCCGAGCAGCGGCGCGCGCCCGCGCGACTCGCAAACGGCGCCAACGTGCTGGCTGCCGAAGGGCAGACCGGACGCGGCAAACTGGTGAAGATCAACCCGTCGCTCTCGGACGCGACGCGCGTCAAACGCCGTGTCCACCTCATCGTCGTGACATTCACCGCCAACGATCCGAAGTTCACGAACGCACTGCGTCAAGCGATTCGCGAACTGGATCTGCCCCGATTGCGGCGAATGCTTCAGCCTTAGGCGCTGGGGCGACAACCCTGGTCCCAGCCGCGGGTCGAATCTCGCGCCGTGCTACCAGTGATAGCCCAAGCCGGCGGAAGCGGCGGCCAGCCCCAGCACGCCGGTTTGTTCGCTGAAGACGAGACGGAACTGCGGCCTGAGCGTGAGTCGCGGCGTCAGGAGAACCTTCAACCCTGCGCCACCACCCCAGCTGAAGCCGCTGTCGTCCGACTTGAAGGTGGTCGGCGTCCCGCCGAACGAGAACGTATGCACGGTCTCAGAACGAAGCCGTCCCACGCTCCCCATCACGAAGATCTGCGTGCGTCCCTCGAAGAAGTGGTACACACCGTTTCCGAACAGACCGGTCGCGGTTCCCACGAGCAGACCGCCGGCAATCTCGCGTTCATGATGTGTTCTCGTCACGTCCACTTCAATCGACACCCTGGGTAGCAAGCGGATGCCGATTCCACCGAGGATCTGGGGGCCGCTGCCGAGCGAGCCCTCGTCACCTCCCATACGGGATGCCCCAACGGACACGAATACTTCCAGCCGCTCGGCCGGGACCTGCGCCGCGGCTTGGACGCCAGCAAGGACGATCATCGACACCAGCAGACGGATGCGCATCAGCCGGGCGCCAATTCAGTCACCTTCTGGAAGCGGCGCGAGCGGAGCGGACGTGGCCACGTGAAACTCACCGTGATGCTGTCCGCGCTCACCGCGTTGAGCGCGGCGAAGCGCCCGCGGCCCATGAAGGCGATACGCGTCTTCGCCGGGGCCATGTGATACGGGCCGAAGGATGCGACCGGCCGCAACGGAATTTTGCCCTTTGCAATTTGCACTTTGCCCTGCACGTTTGCATCACAGGACGAACCACGGGACCACGCCCGCGCGAGTCAGGTCCGGTTCGAGCCGGCGCGACAGCTCGGCGAGCTGATGGCTCGGCACCTGCGGATACAGGTGGTGCTCGAGATGATACGTGAGCTCGAGGAAGACTGATGGAATGATCCGGCCGCGTAGCGTGTGCGTCTGCGTGAGCGGCGTCTCGCCGTAGTCCTTGTGCGGCAAGTGAACGGTGAGGAGCGGAAACGACCACGCGCCAATCCAGACCAGCACACCGTACAGCGCCACGGCACGCGTGCGCGGCCAGAGCGCGATGGCGACCGCGACAAAACCGGCCACCCAGAGCGCCTCGGCGATCAGCCAGCCGCGATCCTGAAGCGACGCGCGCCGATAGGCCCACAGCCACAGCCGGGGCAGAAAGCATGGACCGTGGAGGATCGCGTGGCTGAGCGTCATCCGCGCCGGATCGCCTTCGGGATCGTCCGGTCCGGGAAACGTGCGGTGATGCTGGAGGTGAGTGAGCCGGTACGAATGCCCGCTCGCCAGCACCATCGCGCCGCTCACGAACAGCCAGAAATCGGTCGAGCGCCGCTCGAGTCCGATCGCGCCGTGGACGACGTCATGCGCCGAGGTGACAATGGCGACAAACACGGCAAAGACGAAGACCGGCGTGAGCATGTACCAGCCGGTCTTGTAGGCCAGTGCGTACAGCGCGATCAACAGAATCGGCCGCCCCAGCGTCACGACGCGCTGCCGCGGCGACGTGCTCAACAGGTCGCGCCCGAGACGCTCGAGCGAGGGCAGCACGGGGTCAACTGCACCGCCCCGCGCCGCGCCCGGCCCATGTCTGAACATGTTCAAACACTAGTCCGGCCGGCCGGCGCCGATCAAGTCATTTCTTGAACACGTTCAAAACAAGCGATTCCGGTCAGCTGCGATCCAGCTGACCGTCGGGTTTCGTCCCCTCAGCGACCGCCAGGATCGCGAACCGCAGATAGCCCAGCGTGATGAGCAAAGCAACCGGCCACCGCACGTACCACGCCGGCTCCCAGGCACCAAACCAGATCAGCGTGCGGATTACGACGACCGGCGTGATCGCGACAACCGCGAGGCGGACGGCAGCGGCGTAGTCGAGCGTCACCCCTTGCTGCCGTGCGTAGGCTCGTGTCGCGGCGCCGTACAGCAGGGTCTGCAGCAGCCGGAACACGAACGACCCGGCGAGAGCACTCACGTAGCCAATCGGCGGCACCACGAACGCGAGACCTCTCACGAATCCGTTCACGTCCTCAGGCGTCACTTCGAGGTTCAGCGCCTGACCGAATGGCCATACACGCCGCTCGCCGCGCCCGGGCGGAATCATGCCGGCCTCGGTTCGAGCGACCGCGAACGTGTCGGCACCGGCTTCAACCGGAATGGTGTCGGCTGTGTCGTCGATCACGAGCACGTCTCCGGCGCTTCCCTTCTCCGGCTCGAGCGCGATGACGTGACGCCCGGACGGCTGGGCCGTCATGATCCCGTCCTTCACGGTGACGGTCGGGAGCTGCCTCACGACCGCCTGGGATTCCGTTACGGCAAAGTGCCGGAGACCGAGCGACCACCGGATAGCGGACGGCAGCCACGAAAGAGCCAGCAACAGCAACAGATAAAGCAGCCCGGTGCCCGTCCACCGCGTCGCGACGTCGCGATACACCTCGCGCGAGTAGAAAGACGCGGAGATCGCCGAAAACCGATTGAATTGAGCGGTTGCGATCACAAGGTCTTGATGATCGTGCCGCCGTCGACGACGATGGCGGTGCCGGTGATGTAGCTGCCGGCGTCACTGGCGAGAAGCAGCGCCGGGCCGACGAGTTCGTTCGTCTCGCCCCAGCGGCCGAGTGCGGTGCGGCTCGCGAACAGGTCGCGCGCTTCCGGTGTGAAGTTTGCCGCCGTCAGCTCGGTGGAAAACGGCCCGGGCGCGATGCAGTTCGCGGTGATGCCGAACGGACCGAGGTCAATCGCGTTGGCGCGCGCCAGACCAAGGAGCGCACTCTTGGTTGACGAGTACACGCTGCGACCCGCCACCGACGTAAATCCCAAAATAGACGATGTGTAGATGATGCGTCCCCAGCGCCGCTCCTTCATCTGTGGGACCAGCGCACGGGTCAAGGCCATGGCGCTCGACAGATTCAGCTCCAGGAAGTAGTCCCACAGTTCATCGCTGACTTGATCGATCGGCTGCGGCTTGTTTCCACCGGCGTTGTTCAGGAGAACATCGACGCGGCCAAAGAGTGCGAGTGCCTTCACCGCCAGCGATTTCACGTCGTCCCGGCGGGACATGTCGGCGGCGACCGACGCCACCCTCGCTCCGGTGGCCTGTTCGATTTCTGCGGCGGCTCGGCCGAGTTCGGCCTCGTTTCGACTCACGAGGATGACAGTCGCTCCCGCTTCGGCGAACCCGCGGGCGATGGCTTTGCCGATACCGCGGCTGCCGCCGGTCACGAGTGCGACACGGCCATCGAGCGCGAAGAGCTTCGAAGCAGATGGAAGGGTCATGGGCGGCTCACGATATCACTTCGCGCGAGCACCTCGAGATCCGGCGATCTCACACAGGCTCGCGATGGTAACGAGCGTCAGAGCAGCGCCAGCCGGCCAACGGTCAGCAGCAGCGTCGCCGAAACGAAGTTGAAGACGTTCAGGTAGACACCTGCGGCTGGTGGAATGCCGCCCTCGGCGTCGCTGAGCGCGCCGCCGTACCAGCGCCGGCAGATCGTGCTGACATGAAAGCCGCCGAGCACGCACCCGCTCAGGATGGCCGCAAGACAAACGCCCAGGGCACGATCGATGTTCGGCGACCAGAGCAGCCACAGCGCGACCACCGCTACCGACGATGTCGTCAGCACTTGCGCCACGACGTGAAAACGGGCGTGCGCCGGCCAGCGCGGGTTGGTCGCATGGGTGCTGTTGAAATCCGCAATCATCGGGATCAAGCCGTACTGGAGGATCGCCACTGACATGAGAACGAGACCGAGCGTTTCCATTCAGAATCACTCCTTGACGAGTCCGTGCCAGGACCACCGCGGAATCTTCAGACCCTTGGGCACATCGTCCGCCGAGCGATGGTAGTGCGCCATCGTGGTTGTGGTTGCCCACGCGAAGTAGTCATGCAGCACGCGTCGCAGTCGCTCGTTGCTCGCGAACCCGACGTCTTCCAGCGCCTGATCGAAACACGCGATCGCCCGTTGGTCCATTTCTTCGTGCATCCCGTGGCCGCTGTGGATCCGAACAACCGATGTCTCGTCTCCGTACTGCTCGGAGTAGGTCGCGGGCCCACCGAGTGCTTCCGCCCAGTACGCGGCCAGGCGCTCCGTGTGGTCCGGCTGGAAGCCGTGGCTGAAGGCGTGGCTCACCACTTCGTCTTCGAGCACGCGTGCATGCCACGCGCCGGCCAACCTCAGGATGCCGTCTTGCCCACCTGCGGCGTCGTAGATCGTCATAGCGACACCATGCCCATCCACCACATGGTCTTGTCAGCAACGTCGATGTCGTAGGTCCGCGCAAATGTGAGCGTGCCGTCCGCGCTCATGCGGAACACCGACAACCCTGCTGGGACCGTCCGAATGGCGTCGCCGTCCCGCACCACGACCGGCAGGTTGTGCTGCGCGACCAGCAACTGCCCACTGGGATCGATGTGGAACGTGCGCGGATGGAGTTTTCTCGTCTCGATGTGCTGAATCGCCGTCGGTTCGCCGGATTCCTGGTTGATGGCATAGACGACGATGCTGTTCTCGCCGCCTTTGTAGACCCTCTTGCCGTTGAACTCCACCAGGTCCTGCGAGCGGTTCGCGACATAGACGAAACGCCCATTCGGATGCACATGCACCGTGCTGGCGGCCTGGCGCGACCGGATGTTGCCAGGCTCGCGTAGCGTGGTCTTATTGAAGACGACCTCCGCCATCGGCTTGCCGTCCTGCATGCGATGCATGTGAATCTGGTTTTGCGTTTCGATCGACACGTACATCCACGGCCTGGTCGGATGAAAGTCCAGATGGCGCGGGCCGTAGCCGCGGCCGCCGTTCGGCGCGATCTTGAACTGGTTGCTGAGCACGCCGTTCTGATAATCGAAGACCATCAGCGCGCCCGGATCCTCCGGCCGCTGCGGCGTGCCTTCGTTGCCGCGCGTCACCAGCACGATGTGGCGGCCGTCCGGAGTCGCCCGCACCTGATGGGCGTAGATCCCCGCGTCGATGGCGGCCTGCGGCACTTCTTCACCCGGCGTGAAGTCGTCGCGAATCCGATAGACGCGCAGCGAGCTCGGACTGTTGAACGCCACCAGCACATGACGCGAGTCATTGTCGAGCGACATATGGATCGGCCGCACCGGCAGGCGCATCGGCTCGCCGACCTGCGAGAGCGCTCCGGTGCCGGGATCGATCCTGAACGCCGTGACGTGATGCGTGGTGCCGGTCTGCACGATGGCGGCGGCGCTGTCACTCGAGGCGACATACAGGTAGCGTCGGTTGCGATGCGGCCAACAGTACTGCACGCCGGCCGGCACCGTCACCGACTCACGTCTGGTGAGTGCCGCACGTTCGACATCGACCTCGTAACGAGTGAGCACCGGCCCGACATTGGCATACAACGCCACCCGCGCCTGGCGCTCCTGCGCGAACGTCACCCGCCTGGCGAGCGCACTCCCGGCTAGAAGCGACAGGAAGGTCCGACGATTGGGTGTGAATCGAGGGCTCATCCTCTTCTTCTCCCCTTCACGGCGTGCGCCGTTGCGCCGTACGTGATCCGACCGGTCGCATCGGATGGCAGGCCCATCCGCAGCCTCTCCTGCAGATGGTCGCGCTGCTCGGCCGAGAGGCTGGCGAGCGCAGGACCCACGCTGCCGCCCAGGCTAATCGTCGCCCAGTAGTCGTCGATGTCAGCGAACGTCCGCTGAACATGAATCGCGCGGGTCTCGACATCGTCCAGACCCGCGCCCGTCCACAGCTCGGACAGCACGTCGAGCCTTGACGCATCCGGATGCGCCGGCGCCAGCACCTTCAAGCCCATCGCGCGCATTTCCCGCTGCAGCACCGCATACGGAAAGCCGCCGCCAGGCATGTCCCACGCGTAGGCCGAGACGACGCCGCCGGGCGCGACGACGCGAGCCATTTCGGCAACGCCGCGTGACGGGTCGGGCACGAAGAAGATGACGAGCGGCATGACCGCCACGTCGAATGTCTCGTCGGGAAACGGCAGCGCCATCGCATCGGCTTCGCGGAACGTGGCCACGCGTGGGTCGAATCGCGACCGCGCAAAGGCGATCTGCGCTTCGGACGGGTCCACGCCTTCGACTGACCTGGGCGAGCAGGCGTCGACGATCAGTTTCGTGAAGGCGCCATTCCCGCAGCCGACGTCGAGCCAACGCAGACCGACCGCGGGCGCCAGCCAGTCGAGGAACATCACCCCGGCCAGCTGACTCCACTTCCCCATGTACCGTTCATACCCGGCGCCGTCGTCGAAGCGAATCTGATCGGTCGGCACAATCAACTCTGCGTCGTTTCCGCGTTGCCTTTTGCGATGTGCGACAACGACAAACCCTCCGGAACAATCTGGTTGGACCGAATGCGCTACGTCGAGGCCTTGCTCGAGAGGCGGTCGTAGACTTCTCGTTCAGCGAGACCGGTGACTTCAACGACCTTCCGCGCCGAGGTGTGCCCCGCGACAACTCGGACACCGTCCGCTGGCACGCCGAGGGCTCGGGCAATCGTGTCGCACGCGGCGGCGTTCGCCTTGCCGCGCTCCGCCGCCGCCGTCACTCGCACTTTGAGCCTGTCGCCAAGCCAGCCGGCGACGCAGTCTGCCGATGACCCCGGCACCACTTTCACCAGCAGCTTGATGACCCTGGCTCCATTGAACGAAGCATATCGTCCGTCTCCTTGCCGCGACAATGGTTGACAGTCATCGTCGCGGCGTCGGACCACCGCTTTGACCTGCTGATGAATCCGGCGCTAGATCGCCGTCCCAAAGAAGCGTCCGATGAGCGCGGTGCTTGCCAGGGCCACCGCACCCCAGAAGGTCACGCGCAGTGTTCCGCGCAACACCGGAGCGCCACCCAAACGCGCGGCGAGGGCGCCAAGCGCCGCGAGCAGGATCAATGTACTCGCGGCGACGCCGAGGCTGATCGAAGAGAGCGGGAGGAGCCAGACGAGCGCAACCGGAGGGAGCGCACCGCTGGCAAATGCCGCGGCCGAGGCGAGCGCCGCCTGCAGTGGGCGGGCGCGCGTCACATCTGAGATGCCGAGCTCGTCGCGCGCGTGCGCGCCAAGGGCGTCGTGCGCCATCAGCTGAACGGCGACCTGATCGGCGAGCTCAGGAGCGATACCCCGAGCGACGTAGATCCCGGCAAGCTCGGCTCGCTCCAGGTCGGGAGTGGTGGCCAGCTCGCGCGTTTCACGTGCGATATCTGCGCGCTCAGTGTCGGCCTGCGAACTGACCGAGACGTATTCGCCTGCAGCCATCGAGAGGGCGCCGGCCACAAGTCCCGCCCAGGCGGCAATCACGACTGGCTCGCGTGTGGCCTGGGCGGCGGCGACGCCCACGACAAGACTGCTCGTCGAGATCAGACCGTCGTTCGCGCCCAGGACGGCGGCGCGCAGCCAGCCGATGGTCGAGGTGCGATGGAGCTCACGGTGACGCATGTTCAGTTAGGTGGACCACGCTGTCAAGGCGTGCAGTTGTTAATCAGGATGGAGACATTGTTCGAGCCGGTGTTCGGCGTGACGATGTCGGCCTTTCCGTCGCCATTCAGGTCTCCAACGGTCAGTTTCCTCGGATTTTTTCCGACGCGGAGGTCGTTCTTCGCCCTGAAGCGCCCGCGTCCATCGCCGAGCAAGACAGACACGGTATTTGAATCGCTGTTGGCGACCGCCAGATCCAGAGTGCCATCGCCGTTGAAGTCTGCCACCCCAGTACCGCGGCCAGCGCCGCCTATCTCGAGCGGAATTCGTTCTGCAAAGCCTCCCTGGCCATCGCCCAACAGAACAGAAACCGTTGAGTTCCTCCCGGCCGGAAGGGAATTCGAGATGGCGATATCTTGCATTCCGTCGCCGTTGAAGTCTGCGATGGACATCGACTGAGGCGCCGGTCCGACGGTCTGGAAACTCGGCGGGCCAAAGCCGCCCTTTCCGTCACCGAGAAGAATGGACAGGTTGTTCGCGTCGATTGGCGTATTGATGCCTCCACCCACGGCGAGATCGATCTTTCCGTCGCGATTGAAATCGCCCGAGCCGAGTGCAATGGGGGCGTTCTCGAAATGTCCGAAGAAGATCGGTGGGTGAAAGCGTCGACTTCTGTCTCCTGAGAGGACCGCCACTCTTCGGGATCCGGCGGTTCGCGTGGTCACGGCGATATCCAGGCGCCCATCCGCGTTGAAATCAGCGACCACCGGCATGAAGGGACTGCCCTCGACCGCCAGCGGCGCGGGTTCGCTGAAGCCGCCTCGTCCGTCTCCCCAGAGAACCACCACGATGTTTCCGGCCTGAATGGGCAACACCAAATCCAGCTTCCCGTCGTCGTCCAGATCGGCCGCCGCGATACGTTCGGGAGACCCGCCAGCCGCAAAGTCCGTCTTTCTGAAACCGCCCGCGCGGTCCGCCAGAAGGATCGATACGTTCTTCGAGTTCTGATTCGTCACCGCCATGTCCACCGCGCCGTCCAGATTGAAGTCGCCGATGACGACGCCACTGGCGAACAGGCCCGTCTCGATCTCCACAGCTCCTTCAAAACTCATGGTGGAGCAAGCCGAACGACCTTGGCCGTCGCGCCGAATGGCGATGCCGTCGAACAATGCCGCGCGCACGGCGTCGAGCCCCGGCCCCACCTCGATCTTCGGACCCAGAATCAGCCGCTCGTGCGCTGTCGGCTGAAACACGGGCCAGCGCGGGAGGCCGGCACCATTGGGATCGCCGCGGGTCGCGAAGTTCACCCAGTACGAGGACATGACGTCGGCGAGCCCACGATCGACCTCCGCCCACGATGCTGCAGGAGTATTGAAGGCGTAGGGGATCTCGGCGCCGTGTTGTGCGCCTCGATCCGGCTGGCCTGGCGGCACGGGGGGCTGGTGCACGAAGTAGTAGAGGAAGGCCTTGCCTCCACCGGCTCTCGTCTGTGTCAGCGCCCACTCGCGCGCGTTCCACGCGGCCTCGTCGCGGAAGGCCTCTCGCAGCGACACCCGCGCAGCGTCATCTGAGGACCCGGCCGGATAGCGATCCAAGAACGCCGCCGCGTTCGCGCCGAAACGGCGACGCGCGTCGTCGGTGAACTGCTGCGCGGTCGTCTTCTCGAGACCGAAGAACGGCGATGCCGGATAAATGCTCACGAAGTTGGCTTCCTCCAGGTTCGATCCAACCAGGAGGTCGACGCGGTTCTGCCGTCCCTCGGCGAGCGTGATCGAGATGTCTTCTGTCACGTACCAGCCGTCGACGACGAGTCGACCGGTTTGCATGCTGCGCTGAATCTCGTCGGCTGGAGTCGCCCGCAACGCGGCCAATGTTGTTGCACCGACCTTCGCCGCTTCCGCCTGACCGGCTGCCTCAGACTCGGCGCGCGTCCACATCCGGTCGATGCGGACTGGGGCGCTCTGAGAAATCGCGCGATGCACCAGACCCTTGAATTGCTGGGAAGCAACGACGGCGCGAGTGAGCCGTCCGCCGCCCGACTGGCCTGCCACTGTCACACGATTCGGGTCGCCGCCAAATGCCGCAATGTTCCTCTGCACCCAGCGCAGCGCGGCGACCAGGTCCATCAGGCCATAGTTTCCCGACGCGTTTCGCTCCGATTCCCTGGTCAGCTCAGGATGCGAGAAGAAACCGAAGGGCCCGAGGCGGTAGTTGTAGGTGACCACGACCGCGCCTTTTCGAGCCAGCGCTTCGCCATCGAGCTGAGCTCCAGAGCCGATGGTCAACGCGCCGCCATGCGACCACACGATCACCGGCCGGCGCTCCGAAGCCGACGCGGCCTCGGTCCATACGTTGAGATACAAGCAGTCCTCGCTCGTCGGCGGCGGGGTCGGGGTCGCGCCACCGCGCCCGCCGGCCCCGCCGGTCGGCTGCATGCACCGTGCGCCGAACTGGTCCGCAGCGCGAATCCCAGTCCAGTCCTGAACGGGCTGCGGCGGCCGCCATCGCAACGGGCCCACAGGAGGGGCGGCAAAGGGAATGCCCTTGAACACCCGCATGTTGGCGGTGCTGCCCGCGACACCCGACACGAGCCCGGCATCGATCCGGACCGGAGCCGGAAGCGTGGCCACCCCGGATTGGCCAGCAAGGACGATGGCTGTCACGACCAGGGTTGAATACCAGATGGAGCGCTTCATTTGGTCCGCGATTCTTTCTCTGATGCTACGCTCATTCGCGACACACATGATTGCTTTCCTGCTCGCCGTTCTCGCCCTGTTCCAGCCCGCAGCCAGGCCGCCAGTCACGGTCGTGTTCGACACCGAACTCGGGCCAATCGTCATGGAGGTTGATGTCGCGCGTGCGCCGGTGACCGCGGAGAACTTTCTGAAATACGTGGACGGACACCACTATGACGGCGGTGTCGTAAACCGCGCCGTGCGGCCGGACAACACGACGCGCAAGGACGTCGAGATCGAGGTGATTCAGTTCCAGTCGGATCCGGCGCGGCGCGATCTGTTTCCGCCGATCCCGCTCGAACGCACGAACGCCACCGCCTTGAGGCACACCGACGGCGCGCTGTCGATGGCGCGGGCGGGTCCGGATTCGGCGCAGGCCTCGTTCTTCATCGCCATCGGCGACCAGCCTTCGCTCGACTTCGGGGGCAAGCGGAACGCCGACGGGCAGGGATTCGCCGTTTTCGGACGCGTGGTCGCCGGCATGGACGTCGTCAGAAAGATCCAGGCCGCGAAGACCGGATCGACCGGTGCCTACGGCACGGAGACGCTCGATCCGGTCATCAAAGTCCTTCGCGCCTATCGCAAGTAGACATTGCCCTCTATGCAGAAGTGGGCCGATGGCCCGAAGGAAGGAACGTGTGGCTTGATGGGCGCACGTCGAGCGATATGATGTGGCGTGCGTACACCTCACTTCACTCGCAGTGTCGAATCGATCATCCACTCCGTCGCCATCCTGCTCGTCATCACGGCCGCTGTCAGCTTCACGGGCGACCTCCGCGCTCAGCCAACGACGCCCACCGAGGTGTTCACGGCCTATCGGGCAGCGCTCGCGAAGGCGACGACGATCAGCGAGGTCTTGCCGTTTATGGAGTCGAATGGGCGCCGCATGCTCGAAGCCCTCCCCGAACAGCAGCGCGCCGGAATGTTCGACTTGCTCAAGCGGTTCGCAAGCACGTACTCGGACGTGGCAGTTGCCAACGAGACGATGACGGGCGAATCGGCGGTGCTATCACTGACCGGCAAGGACCCGAAGGGTCAGGCCGCGACCGGCACGGTGCCGATGACGAAAGAGGCGAGCGGCTGGAAGGTCGGCACCGAGAAATGGTCGTCGAGACCGCGGTAGATCGGTCAACGAACCAGCTGCGCACCGACTTGGGGGGCCCAGGCGTGTTGACCGCCACCACGCGCACGGTGAAGAAAAGAAAAGAGCGGCGGCGGCTCATTCCCATCGACGACGACTTGCACAACCGCTACGCAGAAGGGGGCCGATGGGCTCGAAGAAACGAACGTATCTGCCGTACGGCGAGCGGAATGCGTTCCCTGGGCTCCTTCCACGGGAACATGCTCACCTCGGCGTTCGGTGCGAGCATCGCGCACTCCATGGCAACGTCGTACGGGTGCGCCGGCACTTCGTCCGGTAACACCAGAACCGGGTTCCGGCACGCACGTACGAACTCGCGCGTCACCGTGAAGACGAAGTCGGGATTGGTCTCGAACATCCTGACGATGAACTGCTCGGCCGTCTGCAGCGTGACGTCGGAACGCTTGGCGGTAATCTGCGCCGGCCATCCCTTCCAGAATGCGCCCGCGTAGTTTCTGTCCCGCATCTCCGGACGCCAGCCGACTGGCTGCGCCACCACGGCCGCCGCAATCCGATTCGGCGCGCGCTTCAACAGATTCCAGATGAAGGGGCCGCCAATACAGAAGCCCATCACCATGAACTTATCGATGCCCAGGTGATCCATCAGACCGAGCTGGTCGTCGGCGTAAGACTCCCACGGCCGACCGACTTCGACAGGACCAGTGGATTGTCCGGTGGGCGAATTGCGCAGGTCCGCCGTGATGCAGCGGTACTCGCCTTTGAACTCGCCGATCGCGTCGAAGGGATTTCCCCGCTTTAGTCCTTCAATCGTCGAGTTCAATCCGCCGCCGGGAATCAGCAAGAGCGGGATGCCGGACCCGGCCTCCTCGTAGTAGATGCGAACGGACCCTTTTTCATAGAACTTGCCCGTTCCCGCGCTGAGCGGCTGCTGCGCGAACACGCGTGGCGTCGCGGCCATAGCCGCCGCGGCGGCGCCGGTTTTCAGTATCTTGCGCCTGATCGGATCCATCATTGCCGTCCTCCTGACGTTCGGGCTCGAGACTCCTGACGATGACCGAAAGGAAAAGGCGGCGATCCGTGAGGAGCGCCGCCTTTATTGTCTGTCGCTTTCGGACAGGCTGAAGCCTGTCCCTACCGCTTTCGCTTGCTGGACAGGCTAAAGCCTGTCCCTACCGCTGTCGGGTCCGCCGGTGCCGGCCAGACGCCTCCTCGCGCGACTCCTGGCCGCGGCAAAACCCGCGCCGATGAGCAGCAGTGTCGCCGGTTCCGGAACCTCGTTGGCCTGGAGAAGACCGTCGGTCAACGTCGCGTCGAGAGGGGCACCGGCAGAATCAAGGAAGACCGCATTGCCGATCCCGATACCGGTGGCGCCGACGCCCACTGCCGTGAAACTGACGCTGGCCAGAATGCCGGTCCCGCTGCTCGATGGCCCGAATTCCAAAGCGTCAAGGATACTGACAAGCCCCGCGGTGTTGTCGATCGCGAAGAATGGTTCCGGCGGTCCGAAGCTGCCGCCCGGCGAAAAAGTGCTCGTCCCGCCGCCGCTCGTGAGAAAGCCTCCGTCCAGTACGTCATTCGCCTGGAGGATGGCCGGATCGAATGTGAGGCCGAATCCGTAGTAGTACAGGTCAGTCACGCCAGTCATCACGACGTCGAGCAGGAACGTCTGCCCGACGACGACGTTCGCCGGCGACGGAGTGATTGAAATCGACGCCGCCTGTGCAGGGCGAGCGCCGACTCCCAACATCGTCAGAACCAAAGCGGTGAATCCGAGCAGGTGGCGCTTCATCTTCAGCTCACAGTTAGTCATTTGGGGTACACCCGGTTGAGATTCTGCAAAAGGATCGCGACGTCGCGGACATCGACGATGCGGTCATTGTTCAAGTCCGCCGCAGGGTTGAACCCCGAAAACGTCCCCTTCAGAAGGCTCGCCTTCACGATCGCGACGTCCGACTGGTTGACGATGCCGTCGTGATTGACGTCCGGCGACGGCAAGACCGTGAGGGTCGACGTCGCTGAACCGATGTTGCCGGCTGCGTCCTGAAACCGGAATTCCAAGGTGGTTCGACCCACACGAAACAGGGAGGTGTTGTTGACGACGCTGCCGCCAATGTCGAGGATGACTTCCCGAGTCGGGAGTCGCGTTGGGTGAGGATCAGTGTCGTCCGTCGCGCTTCCCCCGGCCAGGTACGCCGCGAGCTGCGGCACGGCCGCCCCCCGGACGCCGCCAGCTTCCGAGGTCACGACTGTCAGGTCCGGCGGGGCGGTGACCGATGGCGGCGCCATGTCGGCCACGAGATCCACGTCAAACGTCGAATCACTCCACCGTCCCCACGCGTTGTAACTCCTGACGGTCACGTGGTAATTCCAACCCTCCGGGAGGAGGACGCCTTGCCTCAACTCGGAGTGGCAGGCGACAGGGGTGGGCGCATCGGGCCGATCACAGACTCCATCGTCCTTCACGGTTTCGTTGGCGACTCCGGACGCGTAGACCTCCACGCCGCTGCCGCCAATGTTCAGCGTGTGCGCCGAACCCCGATAGACCGTCCACTCCATGCGGACGGCGCCCGCGCCTGCGAGATTCCGCGCCTCGAACCGGAGCGAGCGGAATGTCACTGGGCCGGGAGGTGGACGCAGCTGGAAGACCGTGCGCGGCGCCGTCTGCTGGACGATGGTCCGGAGTATTCGCTCCGCGTAATACGTGTGTCCGTCGAGGTTGGGGTGCGAGATGCCGTAGATATCCCGCTGGCTAGCCAGCGACTCTTCCAGCGTCACCACCCACCGTTCGGAGTTGCTGCCATTGCAGTAGCCGTGATTCAGGAAGCCCAGCGCGATGCCGTCGACCACATGCCAGTTGTGGAGGGCTGCGGCCGCCCGAACCGCGGCGTTCAACGGGACCACTTCCTGGTTGTAGAGGAACTCCCACTCGAGCGGCGCAATGACATCGAGGGTACAGTTGAGCGTCAGTGGATAGCCGAACCGCCCGGCGATATCACGCGTGGGATCGAAGTACTCGGTGATATACACGTTCTCGACCGGAATGAAGAACGCACCCTCGCGGGGTGTGAACAGCGCATCCATTTCCGCTGCGAGGTTGGCATAGTGGTTCGGCAAGTCGCTGAATTTGCGTTGGAGACCGTAGTAGACATCCGTGTTGGCTTGACAGTTCGGCGTATAAGCGCACGTGTTGACCACTGAGCCAAAGCTACCGTCACTCCACGACGCTTCGCCCGTATCTCGGCTGTCGTTTGCACCGACCGACATCAGCAGGGCATCGATCGGCTGACGACCGATTTTGTTTTCGATCTTTTTGAGTTGTTCAATGACACCGGTCGTGTTGGCACCGGTGCAGGCGAGGTGCGCGAACACCAGGCTGGTCCCAGGGTTCTGATCGCCGATCATGGCCGCGGCGAGCGCCGGCCCCGCTTTCGATGATCGATGGCACGGGCTCGTATTGCCGACGGTGAGGTTTGGTCCGTGCCCATCTTGCCAAAGGGCATAGGGCAATGACGCAAAAGTTTCCAACCATGGAACTTCGGGATTCCCCTCACCCGAGGCCACCGAATCGCCGACTGACACGATCCTGAAAGACTCCAGCGGAAGGGGGGTGTGAACGAACGTTCCGACGTTCGGCTCCACGATGACCGCCGTGACCGCCCGGTAGTACAAACAGCACGTTCTGTAGTAGGTCACTGAGACAACATAGATACCCGGGGTGGCATACGTATGGGTGCCCAACAGCTGGCATCCGTTGAGCGGGAAAAGCCCCCCTTCGCCGGTGCAATCTTGATAGGTGAGGTCGGTCTGCTGCTCGTCGCCCCAATTGGCCGTAGGCGTCTGACCGAAGCAGCCTCCTGGCAGGCAGAGCGGGAACCCCGCCTGGGCCAGGTGGAAAGTGTAAGGTTGCCCCGCTCGCACGGTGAACGGACCGTTCACCGCGAGCCAACCGCCTTCGAAGCCCTCTCCCTGGGCAGCCGCTGTACCCGCGGTGAGGAGGATGGAGAAGACAACGAGCGCAAGAGTCACGCGGCGCATGCACGCCCTTCCTTTCTCTCGTCTCTCATGCCGGCGGTCATCCTGGCACTGCGACAAATGGTCGCGCTAGCGTAAAGAAGGAGACCGATTGTGCCGTCCGCCGACAACCCGATGGCCGCGCAGCCGCAAACGGGTCCGAGCGCTGGGATACGTGCTCTATCAGGGATTTCCGATCGTCGAGTTCTTCATGTCGCGGCGATCCGGCTATTCGCGAGGAACGCCGCCCTTTGACTGCTGCGAATCCGGCTCGAATTGCCTCAGTGCTTCTGGATCCAGTTCACGATCAGATCGAGGACCTTGGGCGAGAACTGCATTTCGGCACATGGTTTTTCAGGCTCGGAGGGCGGCGTGCACTCCCACATCCAGTGGTCGATGTCTGGAATTGTGGCCACCGTGAAGTCGGGGTTCGCAGCTTCACCGAGGTATCTCACAAGCGGTCCGAGGTTCGTCGCGGCGTCAAGATCGCGGTCGCGAGCGCCATGGATCGCCAGGAGAGGTTTCTTCAACGCGCGCAATGCCTCCCCGGGATCGGTCAGGGCCTGGGACCGGCGGAGCGGCGTCGCCCACTGGGTCACGATGCCTTCCATCGCGGCTTGGATCGGCGCCTGATCCTGGTCGCTCATGTTCGCGATCGCCGAAATGAACGCGTCTCGGAGCCTGCTTTGCAACTCGGGCGTGCTCAGCTCGGGTGAGCTCTGGGCCAAGGTGCTCCATGTCGCGGTGGTCGCCGCGCGAAGTCCGGGAGGCAACCGCTCGAGGTTGACGCGGGTGTCGGTGAATAGACCCGCCAGCGTAATGATGAAGGCGACATCATTCGAACGGACCGTCGCCATCGGCGCCGTGAGACCAGCGAAGCTGTGTCCAATGATTCCGATCCGCGTCGGGTCCACCTCCCGTCGGGTCTTGAGGAAGGTCACACCCGCGACCAGGTCACCAGCCAGCTGCTGTACGGACGACGACTGCTTCTGTCCCGACGACTTGCCGGCACCTCGGTCGTCGAGGCGCAATACGACGATCCCGTTTCGGCTCAGCGCATCGGCGATGGCCAGGAATGACTTGCGCGCCGGCGTACCTGGAAGTGTGTAGTCGCGATCGAAAGGTGCAAGACCGAGTCCCTGACTAAGCAGCACCGCTGGCGCATTCGGTGTCCCGCGCGGTACGGTCAGTGTGCCCGCGAGCTGAATGTTGTCAGCAGCATTCTGAAACGCGACCTCAATAGCCGCGTACGGCGGCGGCCCGGCTCCGTCGCGCGGGCGCGCCGAGTCCCTGATCGGCGTCTGAGTCGCGGCCAGGACCTCAACTGACAGACCGGTGGCAAAGGCAAGGCAAAGAGCGTGTCGATTCACGGGATGCCCGAGCGTTAGACCCCGAATCTCTCGGTATCGGTCAGGAAGCTGTCCGTGGGTGGGTGGTGGATCTGGACGCGATGAAGATGGCCCCGCCGCTTCCGATCGCTCGGCCTCACGCGCGGCTTCAGCCGCGACGGCTCATGGTTCCACCGGCCGTCCTTGACTGCCAGCCGATGTTAGGCAGCGTGTAAAGGCGTGCTGAACCTCGCGCACCACCGTATCTAGTGCCACTGCCCCAGTGGTGTCGACGTTAACGCCCTCGCCAAGATTGAGTGACGCGACCTGCGGCAATGCCCGAATGCTCTCGAGAACCTCCGCGTGGGTGCGCAGATTGTCGAGATGCCCTGGATGCCGCGTTCTGCTGGTGAACCGCGCCGCCGCGATCTCGGGTGGGCAGACGCAACGGACATTGACGATCAGCGTGGACAAGTCGACCAACCAGTCCGTTGGCGTGCCCGAGTCACGAGGCATGCCTGGCAACCGCCAGAATGTGGTGACCACTGCACCCGTTGATCGGGCTGATTCGGCGGCCTCGGCTTGAAGCCACGCGTCACTCTCACGACTGAGACGGCGCCGCCACTCCGCATCGCCGATGCCCTTCGCCTCGAATAGGCGCTCCAAGATGTCGTCTTTGTCGATCAGCGGAAGCCCGAGCAGGGGAGCGAGGGCGCGGGCCAGCGTTGTCTTGCCGCTGCCTGGAAGGCCGGAGACGAGTACGAATCGCTTGTCCATCGCGCTGCTATCAGGCTGCCTAACGCGACAACTGAGTCGCGCGCGGCGGCGACATCATCGCACAGAGCGTCTGGCGCGTCGGCTCCAGTTGGAGTTAGACGGCGCTAGAGAGATCGAATGGCGGTCGGTTGATAGGAGACGACGATCTTCGGCGCTACATCCACGATCGCCTCAAACTCTGAGCCTGGAACAATGCGCAACGTATAACGCCGTCCGGCCTCGAGTTCACATCCTCCGAACACAAGCCCTAGACTCCGGATCGGTCCTTCGCCGAGCCCTGAGGTGCGCGTCACCACGACTCCGGTAGAGCGCTGCGGCGCGTCGCGCTGAACTATCGCCGCGCCGTCGTTCAAGATTTGCCATGAGAAGTCAAACGTCGGAGCATTTGCCGCACCCGTTGTGGCGGCCGCACGTGAAGCCAGCTCATCGACCTGCCTCTCGGCAATCGGCCACGAGAACTCAAGGATGACTTCATGGTGCCCGCTCTGCCGCGCGGAGAACGTAAACTCCACCGGCTGCGTCGAACGAAGCGGTGTCGCAAGGACCGTCCATACTCCAGGCCCGCTAAGGCACGCGAATGCGAACATTGCGACAACTGAAACGAAAGCGAGCTTCCGGGTCCGCACGGTGTGGTCAACTGAGGAGCCGTCTAACGTCTGCCGCTCACCTGCGGCACGCGCGCGTCAACGATAGCACCGCGCACGAGGGGCGCGCGCGATCGGGGCCCGGTGCCGTCAGGTGCAGCGGCGTGTTAGCCATCCCGCCAGTCCACGGCCTGTCGGCTGCTGACGGAGTGTTGCCACTCGCCACGGGTGATCCGGCTGATGATGCCAAGCAACTGCCCTACGTGTGGCCCACACTCACTGGCCGCAGCTGACCGCTCCACATCCGACACTTCGAACAACTCTCCCCAGGGAATAAGCTCGGCGAGCTCAATGCAGCAGCCCGTCCAGCGCTGAGCCCCCGACTTGCAATACTCCCAACGTTCGTCGTGCGGCTCGCAACGGTGCGCGGCGAACCAATCGAGAAAGGCATCTCGCTCTTGATTGTTGGCCCAGACTCCGGTGTCGCCGTAACCGATGAATGCTCCCATGTCAGGCGCGGGGATGGCTAACGACCGCGGCTCACCCGCGGCTGCACACAATCATCGCAGCCGTCGGGTGCAGCCGCTTGTTGGGCTGCCCAGCGGGGTCTAGAATGGCCACATGACCTCTCGAGCGCAAGAACTTCTTCGAGAAGCTCTGATGTTGCCCGTCGCCGAACGAGCCGATGTGGCCGCCGAACTCCTCGCAAGTCTGGATGACGCGAAAGCGGAAGACCCCGCTGAAGTCGAGGCCGCGTGGGCCGCGGAAATCGAAAGGCGAGCCCGCAGAGTCATGTCTGGCGAGTCGGCCGGCGTGCCTTGGGAAGACGTGCGACGACGAGCCGAAGCCGAACTCCGAAAGCGGTGAATACCCGCGTTCAATTTGAAGATGAGGCGGACGTTGAGTACCGCCTTGCCGGACGATAGTACGAAGCCGAGAGGGAGCACCTCGGATTCGAGTTCTTTGATGCTGTGGATGAAGCCATCGACGGATCCTTGCCTTGCCTCGTTCCGGATCGCCTCTGCCGCGAATGGCGACTGACCTGCCCGTGAGAACCATGGCGGTGGCTCGCTTCACGTACCACGTCATCTACCTCGAAGTGAACGACCGCATCCGAATACCTCGCCGTTGCCCACGACCGTCGCAAGCCTGGCTATTGGAAGACTCGTCTCAAGTAGTCAACATTCGGTCAGCCCAACGCCCGGCTTCAACCGCAGCGGCACATCCTGACACCAGCCGCCAACGGCTGAAAGCCGCCGTTAGGCTGCACTTGATGATATGTCTGATCTGACATATTCTCAGTGAACACGAGTCCTCGGGACAAGCCGCTGGCGTGGTTGCGGGGGCAGGTGAAGACGCCGCCGTTCGGCGCCACGGCCCGTATCGAAGCAGGATTTCTGCTGCGGCGTCTGCAACGAGGCGAGGCGCTGAGCATGCCTCAGTCTCGCCCGATGCCCACGATCGGCGTGGCCTGTCATGAGCTCCGGATCGCGGATGAACGGACCGACTGGCGGATTGTGTACCACGTGGCGCCCGAGGCAATTGTGATTCTGGACGTCTTCGCCAAGAAGACGGCGACCACGCCCAAGCACGTCTTGACGGATTGCAAAGCGCGCCTGACCGAGTATCGGCGGCTGACCGCACACAAGAAGGGAGGGCACGATGCGCACGGCCACACGCCGAAAGCTTGAACGCGCCGGATGGCGCCTCGGGGACGCCGGAGACTTCCTGGGCCTGTCGGCGGACGAGCAGCGCTTCGTTGAGGTGAAGCTCGCGCTCGCCGACGGACTGCGCCGCCGGCGCGAACAACTCGGCCTGACCCAAACCCAGATGGCCGAACGCTTTGGCTCCAGCCAGTCGCGCATTGCCAAGATGGAGGCGGCTCATCGCACGGTCAGCACCGATCTGCTGCTCAAGTCGCTCTTTCGCCTTGGGGCCAGCCCGAGGGATGTCGCTCGTCTATTGACTCAGAAGCCTGGGCGTCGCGCAGCCTAACGCGGCAAATGAGCCGCGCGCCCTCGCGATTCTGGGCGCGCCGGCTCCATTTGCGTGTTATGCCGCGCCTCGCTTGCTCTCGGTGTGTAGCGCTTCGATGACCGCTTTTGGGTTGCGTGCCGCGACGCGAAGCAGGGCCAAGGCGGGGCCATCGGGCGTCCGGCGTCCTTGTTCCCAATTGCGGAGCGTCGCCACACTCACCCCGATCATCAGGGCGAATTCCGTTTGCGATGCCCCGAGTTTCGTGCGCACCGCCACGACGTCGGTCGGCCGAAACGTCGTCGTTCGCGAGGGGCGCCGCGTGCCGCGCCGAATCTCGCCCGCCTGCCGCACGCTGGTCAGCAGTTCCTCGAATGCTTCGCGTTTCATCGGAATTCCTCACGAACCAGGCGACCAAGCTGGCGCGTCTGCGTCGGCGTCAGGTCGCCTTGGTCGGATTTCGCGTAGACGTAGAGCATGAAGAAGGCTTCTTCACGCACCGCCCAGTAGTAGATGACTCGAAGTCCTCCGCGCTTGCCGGCACCCGGCGCGGCCCACCGAACCTTTCGTAAACCGCCCGAACCCGAAATGACCGGCCCCTGCTCCGGGCGCAACATCAACGCGATCTGGAGTTGTCGATACCGTTCGTCGTCGAGATGTCGCTGGATGGCCGCGGTGAAGACCGGCGTCTCGACGAAGCGCATCGCAGCCATCATACGCCATTGGCGTAGTCGTGGTCAATTAGACTCGATGGATCGCCCTGCCGGCATAACGTCTGCCGCTCACCTGCGGCACGCGCGAGTCACCATACCACCGAGCGCGAGGGGCACGCGCGAGCGGGCCCCGGTGCCGTCAGGTGCAGCGGCCTGTTAGGCGGTTTCATCAGCGCGAGCGACAACCACCAAGGCTGACTCGCCACCGAGTCCGCGCTCCTGACATAGAACGACTTCGCCCGTACGAAAGGCCCAACGTTCGTCTTCAGGATCAGAGTTCTCCGTGACGATCCGGTAGCGCCCATCCGGGAGGACCTCGGCGTGAACCGGACGCCACACATCGACGCCTTCATCGAGGAGAGGGACCATGACGGTGACCAAAGAAGCGAAACCCTCCACCCAATGGTCTTTGCCGATCGGGTATTCGTCGATATGAAAACCCGAGGCGTGTTGCCGAAACCCGGGCTTGCTCGACAACCTCACGATAGCCGCCTCGGCATCGTCGTGGGATCCATAGACGCCGATCAACTTGACCTCGTCTCGATCCCCGACTTCGTACGAATGTTGAACAACAAAGACCGAGGCCATCGTCTTCTTAATCCGCCTAACGCCGCGCTTCAGCCGCGGCGGCTATGAGCATTTCACCGACCGGCCGTCGGCTGCAAGCGCTTGTTAGGCTGCGCCGCCGAAGCGTCGGACGATGCTCATTAGCGCAGGCCGCCCGAAGTTCTGTGCCCACTCCTCAGCCACCGCGATTTCACGATCCTTCTCTCGGAGAGCGTCAGGAGCCCACAGGCTCCGAACGTCTCCGAACGGTAAATGAGCAGTTCGCTCCTCGATTCTGGCGAACACGGCAAAGTCTGGATCGTCGCCCTGAACCCCCACGCGATGGCGCAAGGGCAACAACTCACGAACAGCATCAATGGCGGTGACCGAGCCGGCCAAGGCGCGCTGCGCAACGGAGACCGCGGCCGCCCGCACAAGCGGGACGGTGGCTTCTGGTCGGAAGGGCGTCAAGAGCCGCTCGTCACCGGTTATCGCCCATTCCAGCAGCGCTCTCGTTCGCGACTCGCCCTGACGATTCTCCGGCTCGCCAAGGTGCGTGTATTCGCCTTCGTCGAACGCTTCGAAGACGCGTCCAGCCAGCGCGGTGAGAATGCCCTCCCGATTGGAGTGAATGCCGTAGTCGAAGAAGAGCCAGTTCATCGCGGCGTCGGCGGCGGCCCAAGACAGCCTTCCAAGCTGATAGCCCTCGGCTACCGTTCTGGCGAACATGTCGGTCAGATCACTTGGGGCGACTCCAATGGATCGTGCTTTGGCGTCGAAATCGTCCGCGAGCAGATTCCGATTTCCGGCTTTCTCGATCAACTCGTGGAGAGTCTCCATCGTGCCCCGATCGCGCAGCCTAACGCCGCCGCTCAGCCGCGAGCGGCGCCCACAACAGCGATGATCTGGCGAATCAGAGGTAATCCTAGCGCCGTCGTTGACTCCCAAGTCGAGTGAATGATGCCAACAACACGCCCGTCTTCGGGCCGGACGACTGGACCGCCGCTCATTCCCCCCGCGATGCGCACATCAAGCAGCAACTCGTTTGGCAAGAACCCTACCGGCACGCCATCGAACGGCGATACGGCGGAAATATGCCCTTGCTGCACAACGGGCCCCCAACGATAAACGCGCCCATCGCGCTGAAGCATGGCCTCCCCATATGGATAACCGCAAACACCCACCTCCTCGGTGACGCGCAGCGCGTAAGCGTCATCGATGTCCAACGGCTCGATGCCGACGAAGTGCTCCGCCGGTTCCCTACGAAAAGTCACAAAGGCGACATCGATCTCGGGATTGTCGGCGGTAAAGGAGGCCCTCATCATGCGCAGAACGGGCCGCAGTTGACCATTCATCGAGCTTACAAAAAGGAGCATCCGCTGTATGTCCGGAAACCCCAAGTCAGCCTGTCGAGTCTCCAGAGCCTGAATTACATGACGATTCGTCATCGCGACTGAGGGCCGCACCAAAAATCCCGTGCCCACAACCTTGAAATATGGCTGGGTCGGATCCTGGTTGTATCGCTCAAGAGGGACCGTGAGGTAGCCGACAGCACAGATTCCCCGCGTGAGACGGGTCACGATCTGGGGATCGATCATTGCCTCTCTCCATCGGCCTAACGCCCGCGGCTCAGCCGCGGCGCGAGATGTTGATTGAGAGGATATCGCCGAAGCCGCCGGCTGCAGCCGCTGGTTAGGCTTCGCCGCCGTCTTTGAGTTGTGCCCTTCTTCGCTGTCGAGCATTCCACGCCCGCTCCGGACCGCCATAGAAGACGAACGTCGCATACACCAACGTGGGAAAGACCAGCACTGAAATCACGTCGCCGGACCAACCCCATTCCCGAATCGGCGCCTCTGCTGGGAGAATCCAGCGCATCCAGAGACCGACTGCTGTGGCGCCAACCGCCAAACCGTGGACGTATTTCGGAACCCAGAATCTGTGAGTCACCCAGAACCATGTGCTGAACAAAGCGTTCACCACGAGGAGTACCGCCAGGAGGATGCGAAGGAACTTCCAGACCTCAACCATCATTCCGATCGCGTAAGCCTAACGTGGCCGCTCAGCCGCGAGTGGCGCGCACTGTTCTCCCAACCAGCCCAAGTCTAGCGGCGCCGCTCGTCGGCTGCCGCGGCCGGTTAGCCGGCTTGTCGCGAACAAATGAAGTGTCAACGCACCTAACTGCCACGGTTGCGTTCGGCCGCCCGCAACACCGTGACCAGCTCAGAAAGGCAATTCTCAGGTGCCGAGTAGAACGGATTGTACGTTGCACCCTCGAGAGCGAAAGCTTGCGCGCCAGGCCTGATAACCGTACACGACCAGTTGCGATAGGTTGGAAACTTGCCGCACTTTGGCGCGCAGCCAGGCACATAGTCGACCATGACGAAGATGAGGTGCATGTCGGCGTCCTCATCGACAATCCGGGTGGTCGGCAGATGATGCCCGGTTGCTACGATGAGCTCGTGGCGCAACTTTGAGTCGTCCGCAAATTCGCGTCCGCCAATGGCCGACGACGCGCTGAGAGAAATCGTTCGAGGTATCCGAAGTTGCTCGACGGGAACATAGCTTTGCCCCAGCCGAAGGGACGTGCAAGCCACCGACGTGACCAATAGGCAAAGAAGGAACGACTTCATGTTGAGTTTGACACCGTTCCGATTCGTCCGGCTAACGCCCGGCTTTAGCCGCGGCGGCCCAACAGCATTTCACTCGCCGCGGTCGGCTGCAAACCGAGGTTAGACCGCGTCCTCCGGGTTGGGGTGCACCCAAAGCACCTTGCCCAGTTTCACGCGATCAGGCATTGGCGCGTGATTAGCCTCACCGCAGGTCACATCGATCCCGGAGAGATAGCCCCGCTTGTCAACGAAGAAGAGGCATGCCACCTCGGCCTCTGCATCGGATTCGAAGTTGACCTCGAAGAACATGCCTCCGCGACCTGCGGAACTTAGCGGTTCTGACACCGCCGAGTCTGGAATCTCGATGTCGAAAGAATTGCAGCCGCACTCGCACAAGCGAGTGATGTGGCCAGCCGCAAAATGAGCGCGGAGGCTCGAACGAAATGGCACACTCGGATGTGCGGCCAGGTACTCGACCCACGCACTGACCTTTTCGAGTGTGTTCATGCGGTCTAACGCCCGCGCCGAGCTGCGCAACGAGGCCACCCCGCTCCCAACAGCGGTTGCGACGGCTCCGGCGCGAGGTTATGCTGCAGAGTCGAATCATGCAGCGCCGGTGATCGGCGTCGTAATCAGCGCCGCCACCACCCAGCGGTCGCGCTCCCTTACAAGGATTATGGTCTGCCAAGACTCCGGAGGCCTGACGGCCAAATCATTCGCGGCTATTCGCTGATTGACGACCGCGAGGTGCTCACGAACGCGAATCGAGATGCTACGCGACACGGGTGACATGCCGGGTCCAGCCGCGGCGATCTCAGTCATTCGTTGGTTCTTGCTTCTGAATTCGCCGTCCTCAACTGTACCAACGAACTTGTCGGACACTACGTCACCCCAGGCTTTCGCGTCACCTCTTTTTGTCGCAGCAGTCATAGTGCCCATGGTTTGCCGGATTGCGTCGCGATCAGTCTCACTTCCCGAGTCAGGTGGAAGCTCGGCCGACCGCTCCCTGGCCGGGGTGACGGTGCCGTCTCCGACAGTAACGGCCTGCTGAGCGACCAACTGCCACTGTCCGTCATGCTCTGCCCACGCCTGAATGATAGAGGCGTGTATCCCGGCCGGATGGTAGTTGACGGCAACAATCGCTGCGCCACCAAAATCTCGAACATCCGCGTCGCTTGGTTGAGGCCCAGGCGGAAGATCTTCTACTGCCGCTGACTTGTTGCGCAGCCACCCTGCCCGATCGACAGACGTCATGTCTTCAGCGAGGAACCGTGCGTACCGAGCCCGGTCCTTCGCCGCGGCAGCGATGAGCATGTCTCGCCGTGCGTCGTCCAATCCGGAGGTCTGAGCCAACAGGTTGGCGGACATCACGACAGCAATCGAAATCCAGACTGATTTCGCCACGCCTGTCTTTCTACCGAGAGGCTCTCTTCTCAATGACACACCAGCAGCCTAACGCGCCAAATGAGCCGCGCGATTCAGCGACATGATCGCACGAGACCGCCGGCGCGTCGGCTCCATTTGGATGTTAGACCGCGCTCGAGCGAATCCACGGATTTGCAATCAGTCGATCCTCGACGACGATGGCGTAAAGACCCTGCCAGCTTCGCTGCCAGCGCCAGCCTTTCGAAGTGCCAGGAGCATTGCGCTCGATGTACTCAGCACCCGCCTCCGCGGACAGCTGCTCCGAGCAATGCGGACACCTCGGCGCCGCGGAGGCCCGGAAATGCCCACCACACGAACACGGCCGAACCAAGTCCTCGACTTCAGCTCGCAAGGGACCGTGAATCCCGACCTCGACTCCCTTCGGCAGCGTAGGTGAATGGGCGTCGAAAGACGCTGTTATCCCGCACAGATCGCAGTAGGCGTACGCCGAGTCATTGAAGCCGTTATGAATCAGCCTGTACCCGAAGTGTTTCCCACAGGAGTTGCACGTTCCTGTACCGTCGCCTCGATTCATTATTTTTGTCGGTCTAACTTCTCCTGGAGTAGACCGCTTCTCTCCCTGGTCGCCGTAACCCGTGCACCCACCAGCTGTCGCCAGAAACGGAACTCCAGGAAGCGCGAGATGTTACCACGGAGAATTGTGCCGAGCGGTGGTCTGTATTGAGCCGCACGTCACGCAATCGCCACGGTTTTCTCGCGGGCTAATTCTGAGCCAGCACACAGCCACGGACATGCGGAACCCATACAACGCCAAGGGCTTCCGCGCCGTTCGTGACCATGTGCCGCCGCCATTGGCCCGCCAGCCGGTCGACCTAACGTGTCGGGTCAATGCGGGATCACCAGCTGACTACAGCCGATCGACCGGGCTTCGCACGCCGAGCGCATGCCGGTTCAACACGTGCGTGTACACCATCGTCGTGCTCACATCGGCGTGACCAAGCAGTTCCTGTACGGTCCGGATGTCATAACCGTCCTCGAGCAGGTGCGTCGCAAACGAATGCCGGAAGGTGTGGCAACCAACCCGCTTCGTGAGGCCGGCCGCTCGCACGGCAGCGGTCACGGCCCGCTGCACAACCGACTCGTGCAGGTGAAATCGGGACGGCGGACCATACGCAGGATCGCGACAGATGCGAGACGCCGGAAACACGAACTGCCATCCCCACTCCTTCGACGCACCTGGGTACTTGCGATCGAGGGCATCAGGAAGAACAACCCGCCCCTCGCCCGCCCGGAGGTCCGCATCATGCTGTCGACGGACTTCTTCCAGATGCATCCGGATCCGATCGACGAGCGTATCGGGCAGCATGCTTCGCCGATCCTTCTGTCCCTTCCCGCGACGAACAATCACCTGGCGACCATCAAAGTCCAAGTCCTTCACGCGCAGCGCCAGACACTCTTGCAGCCGAAGGCCTGCTCCGTAGAGCAGCGCCACGATCAGCCACGAAGGATGACCCACCTTGCCCAGGATCGCCCGCACTTCATCCCGGCTCAGAACCACCGGTATGCGCACCGGCATCTGTGCACGCGGAACATGATTGAGTGCTCCAGGCTCGACGCCGAGAACCTCGCGATAGAGAAACAGGATCGCGCTCAACGCCTGATTTTGCGTCGATGCGCTCACGTGCTGGTCGACGGCCAACCAGGTGAGAAACGCCGAAATGTCCTCGGCTCCCATGTCCGACGGATGCCGGCGGCCGCGCGCAACGATGAACCGGCGAATCCAGTGGACCTAGGCTTCTTCGGTTCGACGACTGTAGTGCCTGGTCCGAATCGTCCAGCGAACGCGATCCATCAGGCGCGCCGGCGTGGTTGACGCTTCAGCGGTTGACGTTCCAGTTGACACCATCCCGACGACGATGGCATCGTCGTCCGCGCCGTGACAAGCTCGAATCATCGAGAACGATTGGGAAGGAGGCCGGCATGACCCGACAGCTATAGGAGGAACCTGTCACGATGAAGATCAAGATCCATGGAGGCACCGCGCGCGAGGGCGAATCCTCGCTCTGCCTCTCCTGCCGCTACGCCAGCGTTGTCTCCGGAACCAGCGCCCGCCACACCCTCATCCGCTGCAGCCGCGTCGAGTCACCGATTTGCTTCAAGGTGACATCCTGTACGGAGTACATGAACCGGCAGCATCCGTCGCTCTATCACATGGAGGACATCGCCTGGATCCTCCGCACCGACACCAAGCGCAAGCAGGTCGGCTTCGTCCGCAGCAAGGACCTGAAGGTGCGCGAACGGTTGTTCGTGGATGAAGAGTGAAAGAGAAAAAGGGCGGCGATCCGTGAGGACCGCCGCCCTTGGTTGACTACGAATTGACAATTAACAATTCAAGATTGTTAATTGCGGCCTGCTACTCGCCGAGATCTCCCGTCCGCGGTGCCACCGGCGCTTCGTCCGGCTCCACGAAGTACTCCATGTCCCGCTCCAACTCGAGCTCGTCGTCGCTCGGCTGCGGCGGTTCGGGAGCCTTCGGCGGTTCGTCCGGCGGAATCGCCACGTGGCGGTAGTACTCGAAGCCGGTGCCGGCCGGAATCAAGCGGCCCATCGTGACGTTCTCCTTCAGGCCGCGCAGATGGTCGACCTTGCCGGAGATGGACGCCTCGGTGAGGACGCGCGTGGTTTCCTGGAACGACGCCGCCGAGATGAACGAGTCGGTC
>CAZOAZ010000007.1:0-153246 GCA_964577955.1 uncultured Bifidobacterium sp.
TGCGCAACCTGGTCAAGCGCGCGATTCGCGGCACCGCCGGCGCGGCCACGACGTAACCGTTCAGTCTGCCAGTCGTCAGTCCGTCAGCCGTAAGCCGGCTGGCGGACTGGCGACTGACGAACTTGCGACTGACGACTGCCGTGTTGGTGTAAGCTTGCGCGCCGGTCGTAAGAATATCGACAAGGCCAAAGCAGGAACTTCGAAGCCTGAAGCCTTTCTTGGAGAGCTGACATGAACTTCCTAACGTGGGGACGTAATCCGTGGGGTCAAACCATCCTCACGCACATTTCGTGGGACCTGCTGTGGGCCTCACTGTTCGCCGGCGTGATGTTCCTCGTCGCCCATGCGAGCTACATGATTCTGTCTGCCCACCGCAAGCGGTCGGCGGCGGAAACGGACGCCCTCGAGGCCGCGAACAAGAATCTCCCCGCGATGATCGAACGGCACTCGTTCATGGCCCGCATGTTCCACTGGGTCATGGCGGCGACCATGTTCGTGCTGCTCTTTACCGCGTTCCTGCCGATTGTCGGCGTCCGGTTCGCCTGGGTCCAGTGGCACTGGATGGCGGGGCTGGTGCTGACCGGCTCGATCATCTACCACATCATTCACGCGACCTTCTTCCTGGATTTCTGGTCGATCTGGATCGGCCCGAAGGACATTCCGGAATTCCAGCAGGAGATGGCGGCGTCGCTCGGCCGCGACGTCCCGCCGCCGCGGACGGGAAAGTACCCGCTGGGCAACCGCCTCTACCACCTCGCGATTCTCGTGACGGGCATGACCGCCTCGATCACCGGCATGGTGATGATGTCGCGCGTCCGGCAGCCGCTCTTTACGCGCAACCCCTACATTCTCGAGGACGCCACGTGGGGCTTGACCTACGTCGCGCACGGCGTCATGGGCGTCGCGCTCGTCGGTCTGGTCATCGCGCATGTCTACTTCGCGGTTCGCCCCGAGAAGTGGTGGATTACCAAGGCGATGATCTTCGGGTTCATCACGCGGCGGGACTATCTGGAACACCATGATCCGGCTCGCTGGAAGGTGAACAAGACGACGGGCCGCGTGTGAGCGCTGGTCACGCCAGCCTCGAAGAGGCGCGGGTCGAACTCAATTCACGGTGTGACGCGATCGAAGCGTGCTACGAGTACATGCTGGCGTATGCCGGCCAGGGACTCGCATCCGATCGCGCGGCGGGCGCAGCGAGCCAGATCCGCGACTATCTGACGCGCTGCAGCACCTCTCTCAACGGCCTTGCGGATTTCATCGTCGGCTTCGTCAAGCGTTTGGATGTGGACGCGGCGCCTTACGCCGCGTTCATGCACGTCATCGACCGCGATGCGCGCGATGCGCAAGCCGCGGTGCAGCTGGTGTTGGCGCAGCCATCGATCAGCTCGCAGCTCGTCGATAACCTGAACGCCTCGATTCATCTCCGCGCGCTGCTCACCGACCTCTTCCTCATCGACGAAGTCCTCAAGGCGCACAGACGCGCGTAAGAGGGTCTTTGTGGGTCCGGCTTCAGCCGGACCTGGTTCGCACCCGAGTCATCGACCTCCGACCGAACTCCGACCCTACATGTGAAGCCGCGCGCGATGCGCTACGCTTGGTGTATCGCATGCGTTTGCCTGCCCCGCCAGCCCTCGCCGGCCCTGCCAGCCTGACATGGATCTGCTGACCGCCCTCCGCTCCGGTTCTCCCGTTCTCGCCGCTGAACTCCGACCGCCGCGGGCGGAGCTTGCCGCGGGAGAGGGCATGGACGCGTGGATCGACACCTACCACGCCGTTCGCCGGCTGACCGGACAGGGCACGTTCGTCTTCCTGACCGACAGCGCGGTCGGAGCGCCGGAAGAAGACAACCTTCGCCATCTGGTCACCAATCTCGGGACCGACGTGCCGCGTGCGCGAATCGTGCCGTTTCTCACGACCAAGCACACGCTCGACTACTGTCTGTCGTATGCGGACCGCGCGCACCAGAGCGGGTTCCCCTCGCTCGTGGTGCTCGGCGGCGACAAGAGCGTCGGGGTGCCGCGATCGGTCGAGCACGCGTGGCAGTTGCGCGCGCTGCTGCGCTCGCGCGACCACACGCTGGCGCTCGGCGGGTGGGCCAATCCTCACGCCGACACCGACCGGCAAGTGGACTACCTGGCGGCGCCGGACTTTCACGCGGAATACTTCCTGACGCAGGTGGTGAGCCATCATGACGCGCACCGCGTCGAACGGTTCGTCGCCACGGCGGCGCGACGCGGGCTCTCGCTGCCCGCCGTGTTCGGCGTCTTCTTCTATCGCAGCGCCAATCCCAAGACGCTGCAGGTCCTCAAGGGATTTCTGCCGGTGCCGGCCGAAGGACTGACTCGCGATTTCGCGTCGGGCCTTTCGGCTGAAGATGTCTGCGCGCGGACGATTCGCACGTTGCGCGAGGCCGGCGCGCGCCACTTCTACATCAGCAACCTGCCGATCGGCCGCGCCTCTACGGTGCTCTCCGCGATCCTGGATCGAGCCGGTCAGCGGTAGGGACAGGCTTCCGCCTTCGCCGAAGGCTCCGGCGGACCGCCGTAGCGTTAGCGGAGGCTGGTCAGCCTGTCCGTGCGCGAGTCAGGCGAGGTGTTTCCCCCCGTCGACGCGGATCGTCTCGCCGGTCGTGAAGTCGGATTCGATGACCGCGCGGATCGTCCGGGCGGCGACGGCTTCTCCGCCCCAGTGGCCAAGCGGCGTCGCGCGTTCGATGGCGCGGATTTTTTCGGCCGACGTCCCAGGCGGCGCGAGAATCGGTCCAAGCGCCACGGCGTTCACCAGGATCCGGTCCGCCGCGAGCTCGAGCGCCAGCGCTTCCGTCAACGCGATCACACCGGCCTTCGCGACGTAGTACGGCAGAAAGCCGCGGTAGCGCGGCCGTCCGCTGGCGGCGACCCAATCACTGCAGTTGACGATGCGGCCGCCGCCTTGCTGTCGCATGTGCGGCGCCGCCGCGCCCGCGCAGAGATACGAGGCGCGCAGATCCACGGCCAGCGCCGCTTCGAAGTCGGCGGCAGTGAGTGCGTCGAAGCGCGTTGCCTGATACACCGAGGCGAGATTGACCAGGATGTCGAGTTTGCCGAAGGACGCCACCACGCCCTCGACGAGCGCGGCGCACGCCTCAGGTTCCGACAAATCCGCAGCGAACGTTGTGGCGTCCCCGCCGGCGGTCCGGATGCGTGCGGCGGCGGCGTCGGCCTCGGTGCGCGAATGCCGATACGCGAGGGCGACACGCGCGCCGGCACGAGCCAGCTCCTCGCCGACGACGGCACCGATACGTTTGCTGCCGGTGATCAGCGCGACGGTCTGGCGGAGATCCATGAAGCCGCGGTCCTGAGTGAAACGAAGGACAGCCGTGCCATCCGGCCACCGTCATCTGGCCGGGCACGCCTGCCGTGCGATGATAGCGGATCGTCGGGAGGTTCTTGATGCGTGAAACCGTCGGCTTCATCGGACTCGGTGTGATGGGACGGCCCATGGCGAAGCACATTCTCGCCAAGGGATATCCGCTGGTCGTCTTCAACCGGAGCCGCGGAGCGGTGGACGATCTCGTGCGAGCCGGCGCGCGCGCCGCGCACAGTCCCGCTGATGTCGCCGCCCAGGCGACGGTCGTCATCACCATGGTGCCCGACACGCCTGACGTGGAAGCCGTGCTGATGTCGGACGATGGTGTGCTGAGCCGCGTGCAGGCGGATTCGGTGATCGTCGACATGAGCAGCATTTCGCCGGTGGCGACGCGCCGGCTCGCGGCGGTGGTCGCCAGCCGAGGCGCCACGCTGCTCGACGCGCCGGTCAGCGGCGGCGAGATCGGCGCCATCAATGCGACGCTCTCGATCATGATTGGCGGCGACCCGGCGGCGCTGGAACGTGTCAGACCGATCCTCGAATGCATGGGGAATCCCGAGCGGATCATTCATGTCGGCGCCGAGCCGGGATCGGGTCAAACGTGCAAGGTGTGCAACCAGATCGCCATCGGCGGCGCGCTGGCCGGCGTCAGCGAAGCGCTCGCGGTGGCGATGAAGGCCGGCGTCGATCCCGTCAAGGTCAGGGAGGCGCTCCTTGGCGGTTTTGCGGCCAGCAAGGTGCTGGAAGTCCACGGCGAGCGCCTGATCCGTGGCAACTACAAGCCGGGATTCCGGACCAGGCTCTATCAGAAGGATTTGCGGCTGGCGATCGAGACCGCAGCGAGCCTCGGCGTCGCCGTACCGGCCACCGCGCTGGTGACACAGCTCGTAAACGCGCTGACGACCTCGGGTGGCGCCGACCTGGACTACTCCGCGATTGGCACCATCGTCTTTGAACTGGCGGGCCTGAGCGATCGAGGAATCCGGCTTCAGCCGGATTCCTCCGGCTCCGGCTGAAGCCGGAGCCCACCTGCTGACCACTAGCGGGCGGGCAGTTCGAGCGTGTCGAGCAGTTCGGTCAACTCCTCGCGCTCGGCCGTGGCGGCATAGATGATCGCGCGCTTTTCCTGGAGCGTCGGGTTGGTCCAGCCTTCACGTTCCAGACGGACCCAGCCGTCCGGCCTGATTTCCAGCACCGTCGCGTCCATCGGTTCTACGTAAAGTCTCATGGGCGTCCTGTCTACTATAATTTTCCTTCTCTCACTATGGCGACCCTGTACCCCTTTCGGGCCCTGCGCCCGCGACCGGAAGATGCCGCCCGTATTGCGGCCGTTCCCTACGATGTCGTGAACACCGAGGAGGCTCGCGCGCTGGCCGAGGGCAATCCTCTGAGCTTCCTGCGCGTGTCTCGCGCCGAAATCGAGCTGCCGGCCGATACCGACCCGTATTCGGCGGCTGTCTACGATCGCGCCGTCGCGAACTTCGCGAAGCTCAGGGAGCATGCGCTGATCCTGGAGGCCGAGCCGACGCTGTACTTCTATCGTCTGCGGATCGGCGATCACGAGCAGCTCGGGCTGGCCGGCTGCTACTCGATCGACGAGTACGATCGGGGGATCATCAAAAAGCACGAGCGGACGCGTCGCGACAAGGAAGACGACCGCACACGTCACATGCTCGCGCTCGGTGCGCAGACCGGCCCGGTGTTTCTGACCTATCGCGCATCGGCCGACGTCACCGACGTCGCGACGCAGGTCACGGCGCACGCGCCGCTCTACGACTTCGCGGCGCCCGACGGCGTTCAGCACACGCTCTGGCCGGTCACCGGTGCGCCCCGTCAGGCGCTGGTCCACGCCTTCTCGCGGATTGACACGCTCTATATCGCCGACGGTCATCACCGAGCGGCCAGCGCCGCGCGGGCACGGGCGGAACTCCGCCATCACGGGAAGAGCGGGCACTCGCTCGGCGACGGCGCTGACGCGAACACGGTGATGGCGGTGGCGTTCCCGCACGATCAGGTGCAGATCCTGCCGTACAACCGCGTGGTGAAGGACCTGGCCGGCCTCACACCGGACCAATTCCTGCACGAGATCGGCCGCTACTTCCACCTCGAGCCAGGCCAGCCGACACCCGAGGAGCGCGGCGACATCGCGATGTATTTCCGCGGCCGCTGGCGGACGCTCCGGCCGCATGTCTGGCCCGACAGCCGGGACACGATCGCGTCGCTGGACGTCAGCATCCTGCAGGATCTGATCCTGTCGCTCATCCTCAAGATCACCGACGTGCGGACCGACAAGCGGATCGATTTTGTCGGCGGCGCGCGCGGCACCCACGAACTCGAACGCCACGTCGACTCGGGGGCGTTCGCCGTGGCCTTTTCGCTGTATCCCGTCAGCATCGCCGATTTGATGGCGGTGTCCGATGCGGACGCCATCATGCCGCCGAAGTCGACGTGGTTCGAGCCGAAACTCAGAGATGGGTTGCTGAGTCATGTCATCTAACGGTGCGCAGTGCACCGCGCACGGTGCAGAGTGCTGGTGCTGAATGCCCGGTGCATGGTGCACGGTGCAGGTGCGATGTGCTCAGTGACTAGTGCGCGGTGCAGCGCTCGTCAAGGGTTTGACGCGCCGAGCGCTGGCGCGCAATGATCGGAATCATCGATTGCGCGCCGCACCGCGCACCGCGCACCGCGCACCCTGCACCAGCACCCTGCACTGTGCACGGTGCACCCCGCACCGCTGTTTGAGGAGCCCTGAATGACGACTGTTCATCGCGTCCACAATTTTTCTGCCGGCCCCGCCGTCCTGCCCGTGTCCGTTCTCGAGGAGATCCAGCGCGATCTGCTGTCGCTGCCGGGCGCGGGGATGTCGGTGCTCGAGATGAGCCACCGCTCCAAGGCGTTCGAGGCGATTCTCGCGCAGGCCGAGGCCGACATCCGCACGCTGGCGGCGATCCCCGCGAACTACAAGGTGCTCTTTCTTCAAGGCGGGGCGAGCCTGCAGTTCTCGATGGTGCCGATGAATCTGCTCGGTCCGGGCCAGACCGCCGATTACATCGATTCAGGGTCCTGGGCGGAGAAGGCGGCGAAGGAAGCCAAGAAGGTCGGGACGGTCAACATTGCCGCGACGACCAAGGCCGACAACTACTCACGCATCCCCGAACAGCACGAGTTGAAGCTGACGCCGGGCGCGGCCTACGTGCACATGACCTCGAACAACACGATCGAGGGCACCGAATTCAAGCATCTGCCCGACGTCGGCGATGCGCCGCTCGTCAGCGACACCTCGTCCGACATGTTCAGCCGGCCGCTCGACATCGGCAAGCACGCGCTCATCTACTCCGGCGCGCAGAAGAACATGGGACCGGCCGGTGTGACGATCGTCATCATCCGCGAGGATCTGCTGGCCCGCTCGGTCGAGAAGAAGGCCACGCTGCCGACGATGCTCAACTACGCGGTGCATGCCGAGAACGGCTCGATGTACAACACGCCGCCGGCGTTCGCGGTCTACACGCTCGGTCTGGTGATGAAGTGGCTCGTCAAGCAGGGCGGCCTGGGCGCGATCCTGCGCGTCAACGAGCGGAAGGCGGCGAAGTTGTATGCCGAGGTCGATCGCACCGGTTTCTATCGCGGCACGGCGGCGAAGGGCAGCCGTTCGCTGATGAACGTCACCTTCCGGCTGGCGACTGAGGAGCTCGAGAAGCAGTTCGTGAAAGAGTCAACCGCGGCCGGACTCGACGGCTTGAAGGGCCACCGCGCCGTGGGCGGCATGCGCGCGTCGATCTACAACGCCTTCCCCGAAGACGGCGTCGACGCGCTCGTGGCGTTCATGAAGGACTTTGAGCGGAGGAATGGGTGACGTGTCCGAAGGGCAGAGGGCAAATTGCAGAGGGCAAAATTGAAGGGCAGATTACACCGTAGGTCAAAGTTTGCCCTTTGCCCTTTCACCTTTGCCCTTCTAACTTCTCACTGAGCCGGCCGGAAGCCCCGCCGTCTTCGTCGCCGGCGGCGTCGTCGGCCGGCCGGTGGCTCGCCCGCGGCCGGCTCCGCTGTCGCTCCCACCGGTTCTTCGGCGCCGCGTTCTGCGAGCACGGTAATCCAGTGCTCGACAATCTCTTGCGATCCGCCGTGCACTTCCAGCCAGGTCAGCGCGTCGCGGAAAATGCTGCGATGCGTGAGCGCGCGCTGCGCGCGAACGCTGGCGCCGGTGTCGCGCAGCCGGCGCTGCAGCCCGAGAATCTGCCGGAGACGTTCCACGTCGCGCCGCGCCAGCGGCAGCGAGCCGAGCTTCGGCAGAATCGGTCGGCGCCGTTTGCCTTCGCGCGGCTCTTCGAGCGGCGGCCGTCCCGGCTGCGGCGCGAGGCCGAGCGGAACGAGCAGCGTGCCGAGCAGGATCGGATTGGTCAGCGTGTCCGGCGTGGCCGGGAACTTCCGCCGGTACTCGTCGAGCCGATCGAGCGATTGCCAGAGCGCGTCGGTCGAACCTTCGTGGAGCTCGATCGAGATCGGCTCGAGCAGTCCGCCTTCCGCCATTGATTGGAAGGTGTGGCGCGCCGCCCCGGCGCGCAGGATCTTGTAGTACTCCTCGAGCAGCCGCGGCGGCGAGCTGCGCGCAATCTCATGCCGTAGCAGCGCGATCGCCTCGCGAATGGCATCCTCGATCGAAAATCCGAGACGAGCCGCCATCGCGTAGGCCCGCAGCATCCGGACCGGGTCCTCGCGGAACCTGACTTGTGGATCGCCAATCGATCGGATCACGCCGGCGCGGAGATCGTCGAGGCCGCCGACATAGTCGATCACCGAAAACGTCGCGATGTCGTAGAAGAGCGCGTTGATCGTGAAATCGCGTCGGAAGGCGTCTTCTTCGGGCGTGCCGAAGGTGTTGTCGTGATGATGGTGCGCGGCGGCCCCATCTGTTCCCGGGTCGGACGCGGGGGCCGGCTCCGGCGCCGACACCTCTTCGCCCGGCTGGACCTGACGGCGGAACGTCGCGACTTCGATGACCTTCGGCCCGAAGCGCACGTGCGCGAGGCGAAAGCGCCGGCCGATGATCCAGCAGTTGCGAAAGAGCTTCTTGATCTGGCCGGGATGGGCCGACGTGCCGATGTCGAAATCCTTGGGACGACGGCCGAGCAGCAGATCACGAACGCTTCCGCCGACGAGATACGCGACGTGCTGTGCCTCACGCAGGCGATACAGCACCTTGAGGGCGTCAGGGTCGACATCACGGCGCGAGAGGCTGTGCGCGTCCCGCGGAATCACCCGAGGCTCGACCATGGCGACGGCATTGTACCAAATGCCTCGAAGAAGAGACCTAACCACATTCGTATCAATGTGTTACATGAAAACTGACGTGTGCTACCATGGCCCGAAAATGGTGCGGACCCTCCGTTTCATCGCGATGTGCCTCCTGCTGGCGAGCCCGGTGCTGGCCGCCGATCCCAAGGATCCGCTGACGCGCGCGCGCACGCTCTACAACCAGCGGCAGTTCGAGGCCGCGCTGACGGCGGCTGAAGAAGCGCGACGGACGCCGGCGCTGGTGTCCAGTGCCGATCTGATTGCGGCGCGCTCGTTTCTCGAACGCTTCCGGGTCGGCGCGGCGCCCGACGATCTGGCGCGCGCACGAGAGCGGTTCCGTCAAATCAACGCGGCGGGGTTCACGGAGAGCGAACGTTTCGAGCTGCTGGTCGGATTGGGCGAAACGTTATACCTCGACGATGCGTCAGGCGCGGCGGCGGTGATCTTCGATTCAGTGCTGACCGGGCAGGGGCCGCTGACGGCCGACGCCCGCGAGCGGCTGCTCGATTGGTGGGCGAGCGCGCTGGATCGCGACGCGCGGCCGCGGCCGGAGATCGATCGCCGGGCGATCTATCAGCGCGTGCGCGACCGCATGGCCGAGGAACAGGCGCGCAATCCATCCAGCGCGGTGGCGGCCTACTGGACGGCCGCTGCGGCGCGCGGTCAGGGCGATTTGCAGGCGGCCTGGGACGCGGCGCAGTCCGGCTGGGTCCGCGCGCTGCTCAACCGCGACGGCGGCGTGGTCTTACGGGCCGATCTCGATCGGCTCGTGAACCGCGCGATCGTGCCGGAACGTTCGCGCATCACCGCGCAACCGCCCGAGTCGCTGCTCGCCGAGTGGGAGAAGTTCAAGGAACAGTGGCAACGGTGATTCGTGTGGTGCGAAGTGCGAGGTGCGAGGTGCGATCGGCAGTGCGGGCTACCCTTTCGCCTCTTTCCAATTGGCACCGACGCCGACATCGACCACCAGTGGAACGTTGAGCGCGACCGCGTTCTGCATCTGATCGCGCACGATCGGCAGGACGTTCTCCACGAGATCCTCGCGCACCTCGAAGAGCAGTTCGTCGTGGACCGTCAGGATCATCCGCGCGCCATCGATGCCGTCGAGCGCGCGGTCGACGTCGATCATCGCTTTCTTCATGATGTCGGCGGCAGTCCCCTGAATCGGCATGTTGACCGTCTCGCGCTCGGCCGCTGACCGGTCGTTGGGGTTGGCGCTGCGCAGTTCCGGCACCAGCCGCCGCCGCCCGTACAGCGTCCGCACTTCGCCCGACGCCCGCGCCTGCGCGAGCGTCCGGTCGATGAACGCGCGCACCGACGGAAACCCGGCGAAATACTCGTCGATGATCTGCTGCGCTTCGTGCGGCGTCCGGCCGATGTCTTTCGCGAGCGTGAACGCCGTCTTGCCGTAAAGCAGGGCGTAGTTGACCATCTTCGCGATGCTGCGCAGCTCGTAGCGGTCTCGCGTGCTGTCGCTGCCGAAGATGCGCGCCGCCGTGCGTTCGTGAAAATCCGCCCCCTCTTTGAACGCCGCGACCAGTACCGGATCCTCTGACAGATGCGCCAGCACCCGGAATTCGATCTGCGAGTAGTCCGCCGAGATCAGCACGAAGCCAGGTTCCGCGATGAAGGCGCGGCGAATCTCGCGGCCGAGATCGGTCTTGATGGGAATGTTCTGGAGATTCGGATCGCTGCTGCTCAACCGTCCGGTGGCCGCGACGGCCTGATTCAGGCGGGTGTGGACGCGTCCGGTTTCCGGGTTCACCAGCAGCGGCAGCGCGTCGACGTAGGTGCCTTTCAGCTTCTGCAGACCGCGCCATTCGAGAATGAGCCGCGGCATCTCGTGAATTGACGCGAGCTCTTCGAGCACGTCGACCGCGGTCGACGCCTGCCGTGTCTTCGGGTTGCGCTTGCCGGCCGGCAGCTGCAGTTTGTCGAACAGGATCCGCGACAGCTGCTGCGGCGAGTTGACGTTGAAGACCTCGCCGGCCAGTTCGAAGATGTGGGCGTTTCGCGCCGCCAGCTCACGATCGAGGCGCTGCGACTGCAACGCGAGCGCCGGCACGTCGATCTTGACGCCGGCCTGCTCCATCCGTGCCAGCACCGGCAGCAGCGGCCGCTCGAGCTCGAGGTAGACGCGTTCGAGTCCGGCTTCGGCCAGCGCCGGCCGGAGCTTCTCGGCGAGCTGCAGGCTCAGGTCGGCGCGCTCGCAGGCGTAGACGAGCGTGGCGTCCGGCGGCATGTCCACGAGATCGACCGCCTTGACGCCTTTGCCAAGCAATTCGTCGCTGGTGATCGCCTTGTATCCCAGGTGTTCGAGCGCGACCGATTCGAGTGTGTGAGCGCCCGGACGAGTCGCGTCCAGCAGGTAGCTCACGAGCTCGGTATCGCTCGCGATGCCAGCGAGCGTGATCCCGTAGCGCGACAGGGTGAGGTTGGCGGCCTTGAGGTCGTGTCCGACTTTCTCAATCCGCGGATCTTCGAGGATCGCGCGGAGCGCATCGAGCGCCGTCGCCACGGTCAGCTGCGGACCGGCATGCATCCCGGCGTGGCGGAGCGGCACATAGCGCGCCACGCGTTTTCCGCTCGACACCGAGATGCCGACGAGCCCCGACCGGACCGGCGAACTGCCTTCACTCAAGACTTGAAGACCGAGTCGACCGGCGCCACGAAGCGCCGCGGTGAGCTCGGCCAATTCTTCGACCGTCGTGACCAGCCGGTAGTCCTTTTCGATCGCGTCGGCGGTCGGCGCGTACTCCATCACCAGCGACGTGAAGCCGAGATCGGCGAAGAGCTCGTAACAGTCCTGGCGGTCGGGTCCGCGGTAACGGAAATCGTCGAGCCGGAACTCCACCGGCACGTCGGTGTGAATCCGCAGCAGCTCGCGGCTGCTCCGCGCATCGTCGGCGTGCGCCAGCAGCGCCTCGCGATATTTCTTGCCCGACACCGAAGCAGCGTTTTCGAGCAGCGCGTCGAGCGTGCCGTACGTGGTGATGAGATCGCGCGCGCCCTTTTCGCCGATCCCCGGGACACCCTTCACGTTGTCGATCGAATCGCCCATCAGCGCAAGGACGTCGACGACCTGTTCCGGCGGCACGCCGAACTTTTCCTTCACGCCCGCCGCGTCGTACCAGGCGCCGTCGTCGCGCGGGTTGAAGACGCGGATCCCGTCGCGCACGAGTTGGAAGAAATCCTTGTCGCCGGTGACGATGGCGACGTCGTAGCCGGCGGCGGCGGCCCGCTCGGTCATCGTGCCGATCACATCGTCGGCCTCGAAGCGTTCCTGCGTGATGATCGGGACGCCGAGCGCCTTGCAGGCACGGTGCACGAGCGGAATCTGCCCGGCGAGTTCGTCCGGCATCGGCTTGCGTGTCGCTTTGTAGTCGGCGGCGAGATCGTCGCGAAAGGTGCGTCCGGGCAGATCGAACGATGCCGCGATGTACGTGGGTTGATGCTCCTTGATCAACTTGCGCAGCATCGTGACGAAGATGTAGACCGCGTTGGTCGGAATCCCCATCGAGTTGCGCAGGATGGTGCCCTCGTTCGTGCGCACCGGCGCGTGGAACGCCCGGTACATCTGCGAACTGCCGTCGATCAAGTAGACAATCGGTTTGGCGGACATCAGAGGCGGGAAATTTTTACTATATCATTGCACCAGATGAGGGTGAGCGCGCTCGCGCTCCTGGCAGCGCTGGCCTTGTCCGCGGCGGCCTGCAGAGGCGATTTCTTCCAGCAGTACGAATACGAAGAGGAGATGTATCTCTCCCTCGACGGCAGCGCCACGATCTACGTGAACGCATCCGTTCCGGCACTGAATGCGCTGCGCGGCAGCACGTTCGATGCGGCGCCCACCGCCGCGATCGACCGCGAGGCGATCGCGGTGTGGTTCACGACGCCGCAGACCAGCGTCGTCCGCCGGCCGACGCTTTCTCGCCGCAACAATCGCCGGTTTCTCCACGTCCGGCTCGACGCCGAGGATGTGAAACGGCTCGCCGAGGCCAGACCGTTCGTGTGGTCGACGTATTCGTTCGGCCAGGACAACGGCCTCTACGTTTATCGCCAAGTGGTCGGGCCGCCGACGCCGTCGCCTGGCGCCGAGGCCTTCAACTGGGATGGCGACGAGATCGTCGCCTTTCGCATCCATCTGCCGAGCACGATCGTCTACCACAACGCTGGTCCTGGGAATCCGCGGCGAGGCAACATCCTGGTTTGGGAACAGCCGCTGGCGGCGCGGCTCAAGGGCGAGCCGCTCGCCTTCGACGCGCGGATGGAGGCACAGTCGATTCTGTCGCGGACGCTCTTGTTGTTTGCACTCACCGGACTGGCAGTGGCCTTGATGTTCGCCCTCATCCTGTGGCGTGTGGTCCGGAGCGGTCCGAAGGTTTGAGCCTCCCCGCGAAACGAAAGAGATTCTGAGACTCAATCTCAGATAAACACTTTATTTTCATATACTTGCGGATGAGAGTCCGCTTGAGTAGCATGCGGATGGCCGCGATCGACACCGCTGGCCATTCCTCTACATGCGTCCTTGTCCTCGAACACAGCGATGGTTCGTCGCGGCCGTCGTCGTTTTGGGTGTCGCTGCGCCGGTTGCTGCGCAAACGACGGCCGAGACGCGGCGATCCGGCGGCGAGATCTATCGCGCCGCCTGCAGCACGTGCCACGGGCCCGACGGGAAAGGGTCGCCGGTGAGTCACGTCGGCTTCACGGACGTCGAACTGCCGGATTTTTCTGACTGCAAATTCTCGACGCCGGAACCCGATGCCGACTGGATGGCGACGATTCACCTGGGCGGTCCCGCGCGGGCGTTCAGTAAGCGGATGCCGTCGTTCGTCGACGCGCTGAGCGACGACGAGATCGGGCGAGTGGTCGATCATCTGCGCAATTTCTGTAAGCAGCCGGGGTGGCCGCGCGGCGATCTCAACCTGCCGCGACCGTTCGTCACCGAGAAGGCATTTCCCGAAAACGAATCGATCGTGACGACGACGATTTCACGGGATACGCCGGGCGCGGTCGAAACGGAAGTGATTTACGAGCATCGGATCGGGCGGCGCAGCCAATACGAAATCGCGGTGCCGTTCACGGTCCAGCAGCAGGCGGCGGGCGACTGGAGCCGCGGCTTGGGCGACGTCGCCGTGGCAATCAAACACGCGCTGTTCGACAGTCTGCGCACCGGCTCGATCATCAGCGCCGGAGCGGAGACCAAGCTGCCGACCGGGCAGGTGGATCAGGGTCTCGGCGGCGGCGTGACGGTGGCTGAGGCCTTCGTCAGCGCCAGCCAGATGCTGCCGCGCGACGGGTTCCTGCACGTGCACGCCGGCTTCGAGTTTCCGCTCGAACGCGACACGCCCAATGAAGCGTACTGGCGCGTCGCCCTGGGCAAGACGTTTTCGGAACACCGGTGGGGCCGCGCCTGGTCGCCGATGATGGAACTGCTTGCCGCCAAGGAGCTGGGCGGCGAAGCGCCGCAGTGGGATGTGCTGCCGCAGATGCAGGTGACGCTCAGCACACGACAGCACATCATGATCAACGCCGGCGTCCGTATCCCACTTAACGAGCGAGAGACCCGGTCGTCATCGGTCCTCGTCTACTTCCTGTGGGACTGGTTCGATGGCGGACTCTTTTCGGGCTGGTAGCATGCGCATTCTTTTGCCCGCCGCCGTCGCCGTCTGGCTGCTGTCGGCCTTCGTGGCCGCGTCCCCGCAATCGCCGGCCGAACGCACCCGCAGCGTCTCGCCGCACCCGGCGAACTACTTCCAAACGTCGGACAACTGCCTGGCCTGTCACAACGGCTTGACGACACCCTCCGGCGAGGATGTTTCGATCGGCGCCGATTGGCGGGCGACGATGATGGCCAACTCGTCGCGGGATCCGTACTGGCAGGCGTCGGTCGGTCGCGAGATCGCCGATCACCCGGCCGCGCGGCAGGACATTGAAGACGAATGCTCGGTCTGCCACATGCCGATGGCCCGAACGGCCGCGCATCTCGCCGGCGGCAAAGGCGAGATCTTCGCCCACTTGCCGGTCACTCTCGGCGCCGAAGGCGACGAGCGCTTCGCGCACGACGGCGTGTCGTGCACGGTCTGCCACCAGATCACCGATGCGAAGTTCGGGACTCCGGAGAGCTTCACAGGCGGCTACGTGATCGACGCCTCGAGCGACGGGCCGCGGCGCATGTACGGTCCGTTCGAGGTCGACAAGGGGCGCACGACGATCATGAGGTCGTCAACCGAGTACCGACCCACCGAGAGCAAGCACGTCCAGCAGTCGGAGCTGTGCGCCACCTGCCACACGCTCTACACGACCGCGCTCGACGCCGAGGGCCGCGCGATTGGCCGGCTGCCGGAGCAGATGCCATATCTGGAATGGCAGCATTCTTCGTTCGCGAAGACGCGCAGCTGCCAGTCGTGCCACATGCCGACTGTTGATGAGGACACACCGATCGCGTCGGTGCTCGGCGAGCCGCGCAAACTGGCTCGCCACACCTTCCGCGGCGGCAACTTCTTCATGCTGCGGATGCTGAATCGTTTCCGCGCGGAGCTGGGCGTTACCGCGCCGGCCGCGGAGCTCGATCGCTCGGCCGACCAGACCGTGGGTCACCTGCAGGGCGAGACGGCGTCAGTCGCCTTCGAGCGCATTGAACTGTCGGGCAACCGGCTGACCGCTGATCTGCGAGTGCTGAACCGATCCGGACACAAGCTGCCGACCGGCTATCCGGCGCGCCGCGTCTGGGTCCACGTGACGGTGCGCGACGCGCAGGGCCGCACGGTCTTTGAATCCGGTGCCGTCCGGCCCGATGGCCAGATCGAAGGGAACGACAACGATCGTGACGGGGCCCTCTTCGAGCCGCACTACGGCGAGATCACTGCGGCCGATCAAGTGCAGATCTATGAGTCGGTCATGGGCGACAGCGCCGGTCGGCCGACGACGGGGCTGCTGCACGGTGTGCGGTATCTGAAGGACAACCGGCTGCTTCCCGACGGATTCGAGAAGGCGTCAGCGTCGGCGGACGTCGCCGTCGTCGGCAGTGCGGCAGGAGACGCGGACTTTGCCGGTGGCGGCGACCGGCTGCGCTATGTCGTCAACGTGACCAACGGCGCGGGACCGTATCAGATCGAAGCGGAACTGCGGTTTCAGCCAATCGCCTACCGTTGGGCGAAGAATCTCGGTACGTACGAGTCAGCCGAGGCACGGCGGTTTACCGGCTACTACGATGCGATGTCGCGGTCATCGAGCGAGATCCTCGCGCGCGTGAGCGCCCAGGCCGTGACGCGCTGACGAACGCGTCCTCGATTCGGGCGGCCAGGGGCGCGCTCAGGCTGTCGTAGCACTAATGTGCTACGATCGAGGCATGACCAAGGAAGTGACGCTACGCCAGGCTGGCGGCTCGGTGAGCGCCACGCTCCCCAAGGACATGGCCGACCGCTTGCGGCTCGAGGCCGGCGACCGCGTCCTGGCAGTGGAGACCGACCGCGGGATCCTGCTGACACCCTACGACCCGGCCGCGGAGCGTGCGTTGCGAGTGGCTGCCAAGGCCGCGAAGAAGTATCGGAACGCGCTTCGAGAGTTGGCGAAGTAGCCGGTGGCCAAGCGCCGCGAGCCCGCATGGCTCAGCCGCGTCGTCGTCGACGCCATCCACAACGACCAGTTGCGCGAACACGGAGGGCTCCCCGGAATTCGGGACGAGAACGTCCTTGAATCCGCGCTGGCGCGGCCGCAACAGAAGTGGCAGTACGCCGACGGCGCGGATGTGCCGCTGCTCGCCGCGGCCTATGCGTTCGGCCTCGTGAGGAACCACCCGTACCGCGACGGCAACAAGCGGATCGGATTCCTGGCGATGGTCACGTTCCTCGGCCTGAATGGCCACGACTTCTCGGCCACAGATGCCGAGATCGTCACGCAGATAGTAGCCTTGGCCGACGGGACGGTTTCAGAAGGCGTACTCGCCGACTGGATTCGAGAGCATAGCGCCAGGCGCCGGTAGATTCCGACGGGCCAGACCTCACGCCGCTGCGTCGTTCAAATTCTCGCCGTAGAGCGACTGGGCGCCGATTGCGTCAGCCCCGCGCGCGGCGGGCTGGTGCGGCGGCTTCGCGTCCCGTGGCCTTCGCCGGTGCTGGCTTCTTCTTCGCCGAAATCGAATCGAGGCTCTTTCTGAGCGCTTCCATCAGGTTCACGACCTTGGGCGGCGCTTCGACCTCTGGCGCGACGATCTCACGGCCCTCGACCTTGGCGTCGATGATCTCGCGCAGCCCTTCCTGGTACTCGTCCTTCAGCGTCTTCAGATCGACTTCGCCCTCGAACGTCCCTATGACCTGCTTGGCCAGTTTGACCTCGTCGGGCTTCACGGTCTCCGGCATGTCAGCGAGCTCGTCGATGTTGTCCATGCTGCGGATTTCGGCGGCGTGCCGCAGCGTGTACATGACCAGCCCCTTCTCGCGCGGCTGCACCTTGATCAGATATTCGCGGCCGTAGAGCGCGACCTTGCCGATCCCGGCCTTGCCCTTCATGCCTTCACGGATGACCGCGAACGCCTGCTTGGCCACCGGGCCGTCCGGCGCGAGATAGTACGGCCGTTCCAGATAGATCGGATCGATCGCGTCCGCGTCGGTGAAGGTTTCGAGATTGATCACGCGGGTCGACTCGACGCGGACCTTGTCGAAGTCCTCGTCCTCCACGACCACGTAGTGCCCCTTCTCGTACTCGAAGCCCTTGACGATGTCGGTGTTCGGCACTTCCTTCTGACAGTGCGGACACCAGCGCTTCTGTTGAATCCGCGTCTGACACTCGGCGTGCAGCTGGTTGAAGCTGAGCGTCGCGCTGGCGTCGGTGGCGGGAAACACCTTGATCGGAATGTTGACCAGGCTGATCTTGAGATAGCCCTTCCAGGTTGGACGTGCAGCCATGTGCCTCTATTTGTCCGATTTGTCCGGCGCGAGTTGCTCATCCACCTTGACGCTGAACTCGCGTAGGTTCGAGTAGGTGGCCAGCCCCTGCACGCGCGTGGAGCCGGTGCGGTTTTCAAACATCTCGTGCATGGCCGTGGGAATGGGGAAACCGATCGCCTCATTCATGCTGTAGACGACATAGACCGCGGCGCCCAGCGTCCAGTCGTCGACCCGGAGCTCGCTCATCAGCACCTCGCCCTTGTCCGGCGAGATCCAGAATCGCCCCTTCGCCGCGAGGTTCTTGCCTTGCGGCGTCCGAATCAACGTCTGCAGCCCGGTTTCCTCGAACGCCAGCACCGCCGCGCCTTCGGGCGGCGCAAACTCCGGCCGCTTGGGCAGCGCCATGAACCCGCTCCCGCCGCCCTTGCCGTCGTCGAGACGGAAGCGGAAGTTCTGCTGCACGCGGCGGTCGAGAATCGTCAGGCCGAAGAGCGGCAGGTTGATCGTGCGCTCGATGTCGCCGATGTTGTAGCGCGCGCTTTCGCGGACGATCCGGTCCGCCTGCTGCGCGGTGGTTTTCGACGGCTCGAGGAAGATCTTCTGCAGGCGGTTGTTGCGATCGCGCACCGTCTTGCCGTCGACTTCGAAGACGTCGCGGAACTGCATCCACGATTCGACGCCGAGCGGACGGACCAGGAGGAGGTCTGATTTCAGCTCGCGATGAACTGGTCCGCGCGGCAGCTGGGTGCGATAGCCCAGGCGCGGTGCGGTCGCCACGTCCTGGACGTACGACTCTTCGACGACGATGCCGGAGATGCGGCCGGCGAAGCGTTCGACATAGGTCGCTGCTCTCGCCGCCAGCTCGGCCGCGCTCGGACCGCTCTGCGCCGAGGCCGTCAAGCCCAGCGCCGCGACGCCGAAAACGCTCAAGAGAATCCGCATCATCCAGCCACCGATTCTAATCCTGAAGCGGTGGCGTCCGGCCCTTCGACGAAGCTCAGGGCCGTCCTGAGCGCGTCGAAGGACGGCTTCAGCCAGATGAAACCGCCCTAGATCTCCCGCACAATCGCCTCGGACATTTCCTTCGTCGACGATTTGCCGCCGAGGTCAGGTGTGCGCACCCTTCCGCCGGAGACGACGCGTTCGACGGCGCCGAGGATGCGGTCGTGGACGTCCTTGTGGCCGAGATGATCGAACATCTGCGCGGCCGCCCAGACCGCGCCGATCGGATTCGCGATCCCCTTGCCGGCAATATCCGGCGCCGAGCCATGAATCGGCTCGAACATCGACGGGAACGTGCGTTCGGGATTGATGTTGGCGCCAGGCGCGATGCCGAGGCTGCCCGAGATGGCGGATCCGATGTCGGTCAGGATGTCGCCGAAGAGATTCGAGCAGACGATCACGTCGAGCGAAGCGGGATTGGTGACCATCCGCGCGGCAATCGCGTCGACGTGATACTTGCGGTAGTCGACGCCCGGATAGTCCTTGGCGACATGGTCCGCGACTTCGTCCCACAGCACCATCGCGTGCCGGAGTGCGTTCGACTTGGTCGCGCTCGCCAGCATCTTGCGCGGCCGTTTCGACGCCAGTTCGAAGCCGTAGCGGACGATGCGTTCGATGCCGTGGCGTGTGAAGAGACCGGTCTGCTCGGCGACTTCGTGCGGCGTGCCGACGTGGAGCCGGCCGCCGAGACCCGAGTACTCACCTTCCGAATTCTCGCGGACGCACACCATGTCGATGTCGGCGCTGGTCCGGTTGGCGAGTGGTGACGTGAGGCCGGGCAGCAGCCGCATCGGCCGCAGGTTCACGTACTGCTGAAAGCGCTGGCGCAGCGGCAGCAGCAGGTCCCACACGGCGATGTGATCCGGAACCTTGGGCGATCCGATCGCGCCGAGATAAATGGCGTCGAACTTCGCCGCGCGTTCGAAGCCGTCGGCGTCCATCATCCGGCCGTGACTCAGGTAGTAGTCGCAGCCCCACGGGAGCTCGGTCCATTGGATGGCGATGCCGCTGTTCCTGATCGCCGCTTCGATGGCCGCGATGCCGACCGGAATGACTTCCTTGCCGATGCCGTCGCCGGCGATGATGGCGATTTTGTGCGTCTTGGTGTGTGTCATGTCAGCCCATCAGTATAACGGTCCGTTATTGAGGTGTCAGACACCGGTACGTCGGTAGACACCGGGTGTCTGACACCTGCATTCAACCTCGCAAATGGGTCAGACGCCGCAATTCAAACTGGTGATGATGGGGTCAGACACCCGGCGTCTAAACCCGTGCCGGTGTCCGACCCCTTATCAACATGAGGAGCCAGACGGCCACAGCGGCGCTCAACCCACTAACTGCCGGCGTCACCAGTTCCCAGCCCTTGCCTCCCGTCGTCAGGTGGACCACAAGCATCGTCGTCACGCCGGCGATGATCGACGCGAGCGCACCCCGGGCGCTCGTCCGCGGGACGTAGAGGCCGGCGATGATCGGGACAAACAGGCCGACGCCGAGGAGCGCGTAGAAGATCTGCAGCGTGTTGATCACGTCTTCCGAAGACCACGAGAGCACGACGCCCAGCGTGCCAGCCGCCAGCGTGGTCCAGCGCGCCACCCTCAGGACCTGCGGATCCGACGCCGCAGGATTCACGAATCGTTTGTATAGATCCTGCGACAGGGACGTCGTGAGCATGAAGAGCGACGCATCGGCGGCGCTGACCTCGGCCGAGAAGACCGCGGCCAGGGCGATGGCGCCGACGAGCGGCGGCAGCGCGTGCATCAGGATCATCGGCAGGGCCAGATTGGTCGCCGCCAGATCGGGATACATGCCGCGCGCGATGATGCCCAACAACACCGGCACGATCGCAAAGGTGAAGAGCCCGAGCGCGTTCAGCCCCACACCGACCCGCACCGCGTGATCGTCGCGGGCGCCAAAGATCTTCTGCAGCAGGCCCGGCGACACGATGAACGCCGGTGCCAGCAGCATGAAGTACGCGAACGAGACCTCGGACCGCCAGAAGGTCCAGTAACCGGGAACGGCGGATTGCACCGCACTGACTTCGGACCACCCGCCGAAGGCGCCGATCGCCAGCGGCAACGCGATCGCGAATCCGACCATCTTCACCGTCAATTGCACCACATTGACCCAGGCCGACGTGAGCAGGCCGCCCGCGGCGAAGTACACCGTGATCACGACGCCGCCCAACGCGGACCCGACCGGCTTCGGCACGCCGAGGACGACGTTGAGGATCCAGCCGAGGCCGATCAACTGTGACGCGAGGATGAAGATCGCTCCGACCCAGAGCAGCACCGCGATCACCCCGCGCACGGATCGGTCGTAGCGGTATTCGAGGTAGTCGCCGACGGTCCGGAGCTGCTGCGCGGCGGCGACGCGCCGCATCGCGGGACCGACGAAGAGCGCGAGGATCAGCGATCCGAACGCCGCCGACCCGACCCACCACCACGCGGCGAGCCCCTCGGTGTAGCCGCGCGACGCCGCGCCGACGGTCGATCCCGCCCCGATATTCGCCGCCAGCATCGTCGAAAAGATCAGGCCGGGTCCAAGGCGGCGGCCGGCGACGAAGAAATCGCCGGCGCCGCGCAGGCGGCGGCCGATCCAGAGACCGAGCAGCATCAACGCTGCCGAGTACGCGCCGAGGATGGCGAGGTGCAGGTCCACGTCAGCGCAGATCGCGCGCTGCGGGATAGCCTGGAATGCCGGTGGCCTGCTCTGCGGCGCGAACGATCGCGTCGGCCATGGCCTCGGCGGCGAGCGATCCGATGCGCATCAGATCGGCGTCGCCGGTTTTGACGCCCGTGGCGAGGGCAAAGATCGTGTCGCCATCACCTGGCGTATGCGACGGCGCGATCGCGCGCGCGAACCCGTCGTGCGCCATCTGCGCGACCTTCGTCGCCTGGGTCTTCGTCAGCACGGCGTTGGTCGCGACAATTCCCAACGTCGTGTTGGCACCGATCGATGTCCGCAGCTCTTCGCCGGTCCTCAGGAGGCGCCGCGCATCTGCCAGGCCTCGTCCGTCCGGCGTTCTGACTCCGGCAATGACTTTCCCGGTTGCCGGGTTGATCACATCGCCCGCCGCGTTCACGGCGACGAGCGCGGCGACAATCAGGCCGTCGGACATGATGATGGCAGAGGACCCGATGCCGCCCTTCATCGCCCGCAGCGAGCCGGCGGTCTTGCCGATCGTGGCGCCGGCGCCGGCGCCGATCGTGCCTTCGGCCACCGGGCCGGTCGACGCCGTGCGGGCCGCGTTGTATCCGCAATCCGCACCAGGGCGAACCTTCGGATCGCCGACGCCGAGGTCGAGCAGAATCGCGGCCGGCACGATCGGCACATTGATCGGCCCGTGCTGTTGTTGCCAGAGGCCGACCTTGAAGCCGATGTTGCGCTCGTCGAGGTACCGCATCACCCCATCGGCCGTCGCCAGACCGAACGCGCTGCCGCCGGAAAGCACCAGGCCGAAAATCTGTTGAACCGAGTTCACGGGATTGAGGAGATCGGTTTCGCGCGTGCCCGGCGCCGCGCCGCGGACGTCGACGCCCGCCACCACTCCCTGCTCGGCGATGAGCACGGTGCAGCCCGTCGGCTTGTTCGCGAGCGTGAAGTGACCGACCTTCAATCCGGGCACGGCCGTAAGCGTGCGGTTAGCCGCAGCCGGTGCCGGGGCCTGCGCGCCGCCGACGAGACTCGTTCCGATCAGCGCGACGCTCAGCGCGGCGGCCGTCTTGATAGTCAGCATCTCAAAAGCCTGGACCCGAGTACCAGCCTACCAAATTTGTTGAACAGAGATTCAGTTCTTGCCTCATTCGGGACTGCCAGCAAGAATGCAGGCATGAAGAAGGTTTCAGCTCTCATTCTGACCGTCATCTTCGCCGCGGCCTGCTCCGGCCCTGCCCAGAAGCCCGCTGGTGATTCCGCTCCGGGTCCGACGCCGAGCGTGGAGCGGACGGCCCTTGGCGATCTTCCTGACATCGACATGGACCAGGTGCTCGCGCACACCCGAACGCTTGCGTCGGACGAGTACGAAGGACGCGGCCCGGGAACGAAAGGCGAGAACCTCACCGTCGCCTACCTCACCGATCAGTTCCGGAAGCTCGGACTGAAGCCCGGCAACCCCGATGGCAGCTTCGTGCAGCGCGTGCCGCTCGTCGGCATCACGCCGGCGCCCGCGCCGCTCGTCTTCAAGAAGGGTGGCGAGCAAAAAGTACTGAAGTGGAAGGACGACGTGGTCGCGTGGACCAAGCATGTCGCCGACACCGCGAGCATTGCCGACTCGGAGATGGTGTTTGTCGGCTACGGCGTCGTGGCACCCGAATACAGCTGGGACGACTACAAGGGACTGGACGTCAAAGGCAAGACGCTGGTGATGCTGGTCAACGATCCGCCGGTCGTGAATCCGGCGAACGAGGCGGAACTCGATCCGAAGATGTTCGGCGGCCGGACGATGACCTACTACGGACGCTGGACCTACAAGTACGAGATCGGGACGGACAAAGGCGCGGCAGGCGTGATTCTGATTCACGAAACCGGTCCCGCCGGCTACCCGTTCGACGTGGTGCAATCGAAAGTCGCCGAGCAGTTCGACCTGGTGACGCCGGACAAGAACATGAAGCGGCCGGCGATCGAGAGCTGGATCACGCTCGATCAGGGGCGCGAGCTGCTCAAGATGGCCGGTCAGGACTTCGACACGCTCAAGAAGCAGGCGGCGACGCGCGAGTTCCAGCCCGTGCCGCTCGGCATCACCGCGACGATGACGATTCGCAACACGCTGCGGACCGTCGACTCGAAGAACGTCATCGCCAGGCTCGACGGCCGCGACGTGCAGCGCAAGGGCGAATACGTGGTCTACACATCGCACTGGGACCATCTCGGCATCGGGCCCGAGGTGAACGGCGACAAGATCTACAACGGCGCTGAAGACAACGCGGTCGGCGTCGGCGGGCTGATTGAGATCGCGCGGGCGTTCACCAAGTTGCCCGCGCCGCCGAAGCGCTCGATTCTGTTCCTGGCGGTCACCGCCGAGGAACAAGGTCTGCTTGGATCGCAGTACTACTCCGTGACGCCACTCTATCCGCTGGCGAAAACGGCGGCGGCGATCAACATGGACGGATTGAACGTCAACGGCCGGACCAAGGATCTGACGGTCGTCGGCCTCGGTGCATCCGAGCTCGACGACTACGCCCGCGACGCCGCCGGCGAACAAGGCCGTGTGCTGCGTCCCGACGCCGAGCCGGAAAAGGGTTTCTACTACCGCTCCGATCACTTCAACTTCGCGAAGATGGGCGTGCCGGCGTTCGATCCGAACCAGGGCGTCGAGTTCGTCGGCAAGCCGGCTGACTACGGGGAACGGGTCCGCAACGAGTACACGGAGCACGACTATCACAAGCCGAGCGACGTCGTGAAGCCGACCTGGGATCTGACGGGCGCGCGCGAAGATCTCAAGATCTTCTTCGCCATCGGCTACCGCGTCGCGGAAGCGGAGAAGTTTCCGGAGTGGCGTCCCGGCAACGAGTTCAAGGCCAAACGGGACGAGATGCTCAAAAAATAAGTGCGAGGTGCGCGGTGCACAGTGCGAGGTGCGAGGTGCGTCCTCGCTCCGCTTGGACTACAAGCGACGGATTTCCCGCGACCGAAATAGGTAGGTCAGCCACCCGGCGTAGTAGACGAACGATCCCGCCATGTACAACGGATCGTCGCCGGGCATCCGATTGTTCGGCACGTACGGCGTGAGATAGACGGCGAGGTCCACCACGGCTCCGAGGAGCAGCGCGGTCTTGGCCATCGTGACGCCGATGCCGCGGCGCTGACCGAGCGCGAGGCCGGCGGCGAGGCCGAGTGCGGTCGCGACGAGATCGGCGGCGGTGATCACGGCGAGCGGCCAGCCGCGCGTCTCGAATGCGGTCAAGGCGCGGGTGAATCGAAGCGTGAAGGTGAGCGGCTGCCACCCGAGCAGGCACGCACTGAGAAGCAGCACGCCTGCTAGGATGACACGGCTTGAATCTGTATCTCGTGCATCACGGCGATGCGGTCGGCCCCGAGGTCGACCCGCGGCGGCCGCTGTCGCCGACCGGACGGCTGGCGGTGGACCTAGCCGCGGCCGACGCCGCGCGCCGCGGCGCGAAACCGGCCATCGTGTGGCACAGCGGCAAGCTGCGCGCGCGTCAGACCGCGGAAGCGTTCTGGCGAGCCTGTAACGCGCTGGCGGCGTTTTCGGCCACGAAGGATCTCCAGCCCGCCGACCCGCCGTCGTGGATGCGCGATCGCCTTCGCGGCGAAAGCGGCGACATCCTCATCGCGGGACACTTTCCGCATCTGCCGCGCCTGCTCGCGCTGCTCCGCGGCGAACCGGACGATTCAACCGCGGACTTCCCGCCGCACGGCGTCGTTGCGCTGCGCAGCGACGATCAGGGCGACACGTGGCAGGAGCTCTGGCGAATTCCTAGCGAATCAGTATGCCGAACTGGGCGCGCGTGAAGTAGAAGTTGCCCAGGTTCGAGCCGTTGACGACGCGGTAGTAGCGCGCTTCGCCGCGGACGCCGAGGTGCGTGCTGAAATAGATCAGGACGCCGCCGCCGACGTTGAACCCGAAGTTGTTGGCGTCGTCCACGTTGTTGCGAAGGAGTCCCACGCCGGCCGCGACGTACGGCCGGGCGGAGTACTCGGATCGGCCGATCTGCGGGCCGGCGGTAAAGCCGCCCATCACGTCGAGGACGTTGGTGCCCGGTCCAAAGAAGTCCGGCGAGTAGCCGACCATGATCTCGCCGCCAATCTTCGAGCCGGTGTCGCCGAAAGCCGCACCGAAGCTGGCGAGCCCCTTGTCGTTCAGCGAGACGGAGGTGCCGCCGCTGCCGAAGTACACGCCCGCCCACGGGTTGAAGTAGCTTTCCGCCCGCGCGCGCGCCGGCGCGCTCACCACCAACACGGCCGCCGCGGCCACCAGCAGTTTCAGTGCAGATCGGATGTTCACAGAAGCTCCTTTGAAGCGAGTTGAGATCAGCGCGGGTGCGTGCGCAGGTAATTCAACGCGAACGGCCGCAGCCGGTCGTTGAGCCCGAGGGCGTTGGCTTCTTCGAGGGCACGCGCCTCGTCCCAGCCGTCGACGTTGACGCGCTTGATCATCCAGAGGCTGGCGGCGCGCCCGCCGGCGGCGCAGTGAATGTAGGCCGGCGTATTGAGCGGATTGGTGACCGCGGCGATGAACGTGTCCACGAGATCGGGCGCGGGAGCCGCCACGTTGAACGGGACGTTCACGAAGCGCATGCCCGCGGCCGCGGCGGCCGCTTCTTCCGCGGCAATGTCCGCGCCGGCTTCGTTGACCTCGCGGACATTGATGATGGAGACGAACCCCATCTTCTTGAGCGCCGGCACGGCTTCGGCCTTCGTCGCGCCGCCGCACGCAACGGTCGTTTCGAGGCGTGCGAAGGTCGAGATGCCCGGAATCGTTTCCCTCGTGACCTTGTCGGCTTGCGCCAACGCCGGCGCCGACAGCGCGAGCGACAACGCTGCGGTCATCAGCAGCACACGCATACACCCTCCTGCGAGCGAGGGCCCATGATAGCGCGGCCGGCTACTTTTCGATGGTGACGGTGACGGGAGCGAGAATGCGCGCCGTGACCTCGGCGCCGGCGGGGAAGACCGCGGCGCTCCGCTCCCCGGACATGACCGCCGTCGTGCCGGCCCCGGCGCCCGCCGCGGCGCCGATCGCGGCGCCCTTGCCGCCGTTGATGATCGCGCCCAGAATCGCGCCCGCCACCGCGCCGCCGGCAATCTTGGCCGCGCCGCGATCCCCGGGCGGTTCGCCGTAGCGATAGATCGTTTCCGTCGACACCGGCAGACGCGTGCCGTCCGAGAGGACGAGGGTCTGGAACCTGATGCCGATCCGGGCCCGCTCGCGCAGCTTTCCGCCCCGATCGACGACGACGACCGTGCCGAGTGCCCGGCTGCCGGCGGGAATCGCGATCGCGCCGTTCACGCGCACGTCGCGGACGACTCGCGCGTCGACGCGGTCCTCGACGCGGGCCCGCTCGCTCGTGAGCGAGGTTTCGGTTTCGAGGCCGATCACCGAATCCGGCTGCACGACCAGTTCCTCGACCGCGCGTCCAGGCGGATCCTGGACGGATGCGGTTTCCACGACCGGCCGCGCTTCTTCGGCCGGCGGCGGCGCAGCAACGGGCGGTTCCGGTGCCGGGGACGCGGACTGGATTGCCGCCGGCGGTGCTGGACGCTCGCGAACCGGTGCCAGCTCGGGAGCCCGGGTATTCGCGACCGCGACGGTTGCGGCTGGTGGAGTCGGAGGCTGATTTGGCGGGGCGTCCGGCAGTGACGGGGTCGACTGGCTCAACATTCGAGGCTGGGCGTCCGGTTGCGCCGCCGGCGGAACGTCCACCGGCTTCGCGACCAGGCGGCCCTCGCCAACGGCCGGGGCTGCGATAGCCGGAATCGGTGCGGCGGTCACTGCGGGGGCCGCGACCTCGCCCAGATTCTGCCGCGTCGCCACATACCCACCGACACCTGCGGCCGTCACGCACCCGGCGGCCACAACGGCAACGGTGAGTCGATTCGAGAACATGACCCCAAAACTCCCTGGAACGAGCCATCCTAACGCAAGCCGCGTACCTCCGGGTCGACCCGGCTGAGGGGCCAAAAAACCCACAGATCGGCCGACCAGACGGCAATTTTCGGCTCGTGAGTGTCACTTCCGGGAGAACGTGTCCTCTGTAGAATTCCCCGCATGCGATTCCGTCTGAGCCTCCTTGCGCTCATCCTTGCGTCAGCGGCTGGGCTCGCCGGCCAGAAGGCGGCGCCGGCGCCTGCCCCCCAAAAGCAGGACGAGCAGTACACCGCGCTCATCAAGCAGCATCTTCAGGATCCGCGCATTTCGACTGAGCTGGTCGATCACCTGCCGGCCTCGGACACCGTCCCCTCGCCGCTCAAGTTCTTCGGCCGCATCGTCGGGACGCCCGGCGAGCTGACCTACGCCAAAGACATTCATCGTTACTACGAGCAGCTCGCCAGGGTTTCGCCGCGGGCGAAGTTCATGACGATCGGGACCTCGGAGGAAGGGCGCGACATGGTGGCGCTCGCCATTGCCGACGCGCCGACGATTGCCGCGCTCGACCGCTACACGGGCACGCTCGCCGCGCTCACCGATCCGCGGCGAACGACCGACGAGCAGGCGGCGCGGCTGATGGTCGAAGGAAAGCCGGTTTACTACGTGGTGTCGGGCATGCACTCGCCGGAGACCGGCGGTCCCGAGATGCTGATCGAGCTGGCCTACCGCCTGATCGTCGAGGAGACGCCGTTCATCCAGAACATCCGGAACAACGTGATCACGCTCATCACGCCGGTGATCGAGGTCGACGGCCGCGAGAAACAGGTCGACACGTACTACTTCAACAAGAAGCGCGCGGCCGGCGAACCGCGGCTGCCGTTGATGTACTGGGGCAAGTACGTCCAGCACGACAACAATCGCGACGGGATGGGTCAGTACCTGAAGCTGACACAGGCGGTCACCGACGTCACGCTCGCGTGGCGGCCGACGATCATTCACGACCTGCACGAAGCGCAGACCTATCTCTACACGTCCACGGGCACCGGGCCGTACAACGACGCGCTCGATCCGATCACGATCAGCGAATGGTGGACGCTGGCGCAGAACGACGTGCTCGAGATGACCAAACGCAACGTGCCCGGGGTCTGGACCTACGGGTTCTACGACGGCTGGGTGCCGAACTACATGTTCTTCATCGCGCACAGCCACAACTCGATTGGCCGCTTCTACGAGGTTCAGAGTTACGGTCCGGATGTGTACGACGTGCGGCCGCCGGCAACGGTCGTGAGCCGCGAGTGGTTCCGGCCGAATCCACCGCTCCCGACGATCAAGTGGGGACCGCGCAACAACACGAACATCCAGCAGTCGGCGCTGCTCCTGTCACTCAGCCACGTCGCCAGGAACCGCCAGATGTATCTCGAAAACTACTGGCTGAAGAACAAGCGCTCCGTCCAGAAAGGGAAGGACGGTCCGACCTACGCGTGGTGGATTCCGGAGCGCCAGCGCCGCAAGAGCGATACGGCCACGGCGATCAACGATCTCAGACGTCAGGGGCTGGAGGTGTCGCGCGCGACGGAAGCGTTCGACGCCGGCCCACTGCACGTTCAGGCCGGCGATTACCTCGTGCGCGCCGATCAGCCGTTCCGGACGTTGGCGGACATGTACTTCTCGGTTCAGAATTACCCGCCGCAGAACCCGTCGCCGTATGACGACACCGGCTGGACGTTCCAGTTGATGCGCGATCTGCGCATCGTGCCGGTCACCGACAAGACCGTGCTCGAGCGCAAGATGACGCTGGTCACGGCGGACGTCAAGGCACCGGGGGGGATCGAAGGGCTGTCCACGTCCGCCGGGCCGGTGACGCTCGTCGTCGAAAACACCGCGGACAACAGCCTGATCACGTTCCGCTTCAGGAACGCGGCGGTGAAGATGGCGGCGACCGAGGAGGAGTACGAATTCCAGACGACGACCGGCGCGCGGAAACTCAAGCCGGGGGCGCTCGTCATCGAGAACGCCAGCACAACGCAGCTCGGACCGCAGCTGGCTGACCTGGGGTTGTCGGCGTTCGTCGCGTCGGCGAAGCCCGAGGTCAAGATGCACGATCTCGACCTGCCGCGGATCGGCTACGTCCACAGCTGGACGCGCACCCAGGACGAAGGCTGGTGGCGCGCGGCGCTCGACACCTACGGCGTTCCGTACACGTATTTCGCGGATCAAAAACTGCGGGACGGCAATCTGCGCGCGAAGTACGACGTGCTGCTGTTGCCGCACATCGGTGGTTCGGCGGTGTCGCAGGTGAACGGCATGGCGCGGACCGGCACGACGCCGTTGCCCTACAAGAAGACCGAGACCACGCCGAATCTGGCGTATCTCGATTCGAGCGACGACATCCGGGGCGGCATGGGGATCGAAGGGCTGGCCGAACTCGTGAAGTTCGTGCGTCAGGGCGGCCTGCTCGTCACTGAAGGATCGACGGCCGCCATCTTCCCCGAGTACGGGATTGCGACCGGCGTCACGCTCGAACAGCCGAACGGCCTCTTCGTGCGCGGTTCGATTCTGCGGAGCCGGATCGTCGACGCGAAGAGTCCGCTGACGTACGGATACGGCGGCAGCGATCTCGCGGTCTACTTCAACCAGGCGCCGGTGCTCAATGCCGGGGCGGGACGCGGTGCGCCGCCGCCGGCGTCGCCCAACGCCGGATTCGGCCAGAACATCACGCCGAACGCGACCCCGCTTCGCCTATCGCCGTTCGAGCCCGAGGCGCCAGCCGGCGGCGAGCCCGCGGCGGGCCGAGGCCGCGGCGGCGCCGTGGCGCGGCCGCCCTCAGAGGATGTGGCGCGGTTGCAGCAGGCTGCGCCAACCGAGGAAGCGCGTCCGCGCGTCGTGATCCAGTTCCCGGCGGACCCTGCGGAGTTGCTGCTCTCGGGGACGCTCGCTGGCGGTCAGTTTCTCGCCAACCGCGCGGCGGCGATCGACGAACGCATCGGCGATGGGCATCTCGTCATGTTCGCCATCCGTCCGTTCTGGCGCTGGCAGACGCACGGGACCTATCCGCTGGGCTTCAATGCCATCCTGAACTGGAACGATTTGGACGCGGGTAAGTAGATGTGGCAAGCCCAGCGGGGTCAGACACCGGAACGATCGCCGGGTGTCTGACCCCGAGCCCAGTGGTCGAGATCGGTCACGGGTGTCTGACCCCGGGCCAAGTCGTCGAGAAGAAACTTGTCCACCACGGCCAGGGTCATCCGTCGTTAGGGGTGACAGGCCAACAATCAGGCTGGCCGGGTTCTGGGAGGTAGGGACATGAGCGAATACCTGTTCTTGTATCGCGGCGGTGAGGCGCAGAACTGGACGCCGGAGCAGGCGCAGAAGAACACCGCGCGCTGGATGGCGTGGATCAAGGATCTCGGCGAAAAGGGGCACCTCAAGGATCCGGGTCATCCGCTGGAGAAGAGCGGAAAGATCGTCAAGGCTCACAAGCAGGTGACCGATGGCCCGTTCGCAGAGGCCAAGGATCTGGTCGGCGGCTTCACGCTGGTGAAGGCGCACGATCTGAACGCGGCTGTCGCGCTGACGAACGGCTGCCCGATCCTCGACATCGGTGGCTTCGTCGAAGTGCGGCCGATTCTGCAGATGTAACGTCGTGCGAGCCGGTGCGACGTGCGCGAGCCGGTGCGAGGCGCGAGCGGGTGCGAGGTGCGTGAGTGGAGCTCGAAGACCATCTGTTCAGACGCGAGGCTGGGCGGATGGTCGCCGTGCTGACGCGCGTTTTCGGCGTCCACAACCTCGCACTGGCCGAAGACGTCGTGCAGGACGCATTCTGCCGTGCGCTCGAGGTCTGGAAACTGCGCGGGCTTCCCGACAATGCGGCGGCCTGGCTGATGGCCACGGCCAGGCGCCGCGCGATCGACATCCTGCGGCGCGAGCGGACGGCGCGCGTCTTCGCGCCTGAACTCGGGCGTCTCCTCGACAGCGAGTGGACGCTCGTTCCCACCATCGACGAAATCTTCGCCGCGCAGTCGCTGCCCGACGATCAGCTCCGGATGATGTTTTCGTGCTGCCACCCGAAGCTGCCCGAAGAGGTGCAGATCGCGCTGGTGCTCAACATCCTCTGCGGCTTCGGGGCCGGCGAGATCGCGGCCGCGTTTCTGACCGGCGAAGCCGCGGTCCACAAACGGCTGCAGCGGGGCAAGAAGACGCTGGCCGGATCGAAGCGGCTCTTCGATCTCGCGGCGGCGGATCTCGGCGAGCGCCTGTCAGCGGTCCAGCGTGCGCTTTATCTCCTCTTCAACGAGGGCTATCACGGGGCCTCGGCCGAGACCGCGGTGAGAACCGAGTTGTGCGAGGAAGCGCTGCGGCTGGTGCGGCTGCTGCTCTCGCATCAGCTCACCGCCAGACCGTCGACGTTCGCGCTCGGTGCGCTGATGTGTTTTCACGCCGCGCGGCTGCCCGGGCGGATTGATGCCGCGGGCAATCTCAGCGCGCTAGCGGATCAGGATCGCTCGCGCTGGGATCAGAGGCTCCTCGCCGAGGGACGGCATCTCCTCAGGCAGTCGGGCGCCGGCCGTCAGATTTCCGAGTATCACGTCGAAGCGGCGATGGCGGCGATTCACACCAGCGCGCGATCGGCGGCCGAGACCGACTGGCGTCAGATTGTCGCGCTCTATGACACGCTGCTGACGCTCCGGCCATCGCCGGTCATCGCGTTGAACCGGGCGATTGCCGTCGGTCAAGCCGAGGGTCCTGAGCGGGGTCTCGAGGAGATGGCGGCCATTCGCGACGCAGAGCGCCTGGCTCACTATCCGTTCTACTTCGCCGCGATCGGTGAATTCGAGTCTCGCCGCGGCAATCGCGCTGTCGCGCGTCGGCAGTTCGAGTCCGCCTTTAGGCTGGCGCGGAACGACGCCGAGCGTCGATTCTTCACTGGAAGGGTCAGCTTGCTGTCTGGCACCAGCCTGGCACCGACCTGACACCGACCCGGCACCAGCCTGGCACCGACCTGGCTCCTAGCGCAGCGCACCGTGCCGGATGCGAAGTGATTCCTCTGGATTCACCGGTTGTTGGCAAATCGCGCGATAGGCCGCCTGGCGTTCTTCGTTGGTCGTTCCCAGAGAAAGGTACAGGGGATGGGGAACCAGCCAGTCCGGCCCCCGACCGAAGGCATGCGCCTTGTAGCTTGACCACGCATACTCCGTTGCGCTCTCAACCATCCCGGCGCGCAGCGGGTTCAATTCGATGTACCGCAGGCAGGTGAGCCAGTAGCGCTCATCCCCAATGAGCAACGCACGATACCGACCCGTCCAGAGTGTTCCCACGCGTTGTCGCTCGCGGTTGTAGTACGTCGAATAGGCCAAATTCAGCCGCTGCATCAGTTGCGGAATGCTTGATTCGCTGCGAGGTGTCGCCAGGAGGTGAAAGTGATTGGTCATCAACACGAACCCGTGGATCTCCACCTCACACACCAGAGCCTTGTCGCGGAGGAACTCGAGGAAGATCACGTAGTCGAGGCGTCGGCTGAAGATTTGACCGCGATTGTTACCGCGCTGAATCAGATGGGCGCTGACACCAGGCGGAAAGATTCGAGGACGTCGTGGCATCACGAGATCGCCTTGCAATTCACGATCTCGAACCGGACGCTCGTTTGATGGGAGATCTGAATCAGAGGGCAAGCATCCTGGCAAAATGTGCCAGATCTGACTCAAACCCCTGTTGCAAATTCGATCAAGGAACCAGCTTCGAATCTGGCACCGACCCGGCACCAAGCTGACCCCGGGGTCACTCGTTCAGCACGATCAGCAGGTCGCGGGCTTCGACGACGGTGCCGGCCTCGGCGTGGACCTCGGCGACCTTCGCGTCGCGGGGACTGTAGACGGCGGTTTCCATCTTCATCGCTTCGATCGACAGCAGCCGTTCGCCGGTCTTCACCGTCTGCCCGACGCGGACCGCCACGGACGACACCTTCCCCGGCATCGGCGCCGCGACGTGATTGGCGTTCTCAGGATCAGCCTTCGGATGACGCTTGAGCGTCGCCGCGACCGACCGATCCGTGACGCTGACCGCCCGCGGCTGCCCGTTCAATTCGAAGAACACCGTCCGCGTCCCGTCTTCCTTGACCTCGCCCATCGTCAGGAACTTCACGAAGAGTGTCTTGCCGCGTTCGATTTCGATGGAGGTCTCGTCACCCGGCTGCAGACCGTAGAAGAAATGCGGCGTGGGGATGGTGGACGTATCGCCGTACTGCTGCCAGTGTTTCTGGAAGTCGAGAAACACCTGCGGGTAGAGCAGGTACGACAGCGTGTCTTCCTCGCTGGGTTCGTGTTTCGTCCGCGTCTGCAGTTCAGTGGTGGCCGCGGCGAAGTCCGCCGGCGGCATCGACGCGCCCGGGCGCCCGACGATGGCCTCCGCGTGCGCCGATCGCAGCACCAGATCCTGGAACTCCTTCGGCCAGCCGCCATCCGGTTCGCCGAGCAGTCCCTGCATCATCTCCACGACGCTGCGCGGGAAGGCGAGCGGCGTCTTCGAGCGCATCACGTCGTCGGCCGTCAGGCCGTTGGTGACGAGAAAGAGCGCCAGGTCGCCGACGACTTTGCTGGACGGCGTAACCTTGACGATGTCGCCGACGAGCAGGTTTGCCGCCGCGTAGGCGTCGCACACCTCGCTCCAGCGATGCTCGAGGCCGAGATTCCTGGCCTGCTGCCGCAGGTTGGTGAACTGGCCGCCCGGCATTTCGTGCTGATAGACATCAGGTCCCGGCGCCTTGAGTCCTTCTTCGAACGGGTAGTACATCTCCCGGACGGTCCCCCAGTAGCGGCTGAGATCGTCGAGCGCCCGCTGATCAAGCCCGGTGTCGCGCGGCGTGTGCCGGAGCGCCGCCACGATGCCGTTGAGACACGGCTGGCTGGTCATCCCGCTCATTGACGCGATCGCCGCATCGGCGATGTGCACGCCCGCGTCCGCCGCGCGCAGAATGCTGCCGGAATTGATGCCGCTCGTGTCGTGGGTGTGGAAATGGATCGGCACACCGACTTCGTCGCGCAGCGCCCGCACCAGGGCCTCCGCCGCGTACGGCTTGCACAACCCGGCCATGTCCTTGATGCCGAGAATGTGCGTGCCCATCGAGACCAGCTCTTTGGCCAGCTTGATGTAGTACTTGAGCGAGTATTTGGTCCGCGCCGGATCCAGGATGTCGCCGGTGTAGCAGATCGCCGCTTCGCAGATCGCGCTGGTGTCGGTGCGCACGGCTTCGACCGCCAGCCGCATGTTCGACGTCGAATTGAGCGAGTCGAAGATGCGGAAGACGTCGATGCCCGATTCGGCGCTGCGCCTGATGAACGCGGTCACGACATTGTCCGGATACGTCGTGTAGCCGACGGCATTGCTCGCGCGCAGCAGCATCTGGAACAGGATGTTGGGGATCCGCTGCCGCAGTTCCGCCAGCCGCAACCACGGATCCTCCTGCAGGAACCGCATCGACGTGTCGAACGTCGCCCCGCCCCACATTTCGAGACTGAAGAGATCCGGCGTCAGCCGCGCGATGGCATCGGCGACGGCGAGCATGTCGTAGGTCCGCACCCGCGTCGCGAGCAGCGACTGATGCGCGTCGCGGAGCGTCGTGTCGGTGATGAGCAGGCGCTTCTGACCGAGAATCCATTCGGCGAACCGGTCGGGCCCGAGTTCCGTCAAGAGCTGCTTGGTGCCCGGCGCCGGATTATCGGATCGCTGCACCGGCGGCGGGATCGGACGGGCCAGCTTGCGCTGCGGATCGTACGTGCCCTTCACGTCACTGCGCCCGTTGACGATGACGTCGCCGAGGTACGAGAGAACCTTGGTCGCGCGATCGCGCGGCGCGCGAAACACGAACAGCTCTTTCGTGTCGTCGATGAATGTCGTGGTCGCGGCGCCCGATTTGAAGGTCTCGTGGCCGATCAGATTCAGCAGGAACGCGATGTTGGTTTTGACGCCGCGGATGCGGAACTCGCGCAGCGCGCGGTCGGCGCGCTGCACCGCTTCGTCGAGCGTCGAACCCCAGGTGGTGACTTTGACCAGCAGCGAATCGAAGTACGGCGTGATCACCGATCCGCCGAACCCATTGCCGCCGTCCAGACGAACCGCGAATCCGCCCGCCGATCGATACGTCGTGATCCGTCCGTAATCCGGAATGAAGTGCCGATCCGGATCCTCGGTCGTCACCCGGCACTGCATCGCGACGCCGCGGCGCTCGACCTTGTCCTGGGTCGGTACGTTGACCGGCGGCTCGTGCAGGGTATGGCCCTTCGCGATCAGAATCTGGCTGCGGACCAGGTCGATGCCGGTGATCATTTCGGTCACCGTGTGTTCGACCTGAATGCGCGGATTGACCTCGATGAAGAAGAACTCGTTGCGGTCGACGTCGAGGAGGAACTCGACCGTGCCGGCGCTGCGATAGCCGACGGAGCGGCAGAGCGTGGCCGCGGATTCGCAGATCCGCGCGCGCAGCGGCTCGGAGAGCGTGATGCTCGGCGCGACCTCGACGACTTTCTGATGGCGGCGCTGCACCGAGCAGTCGCGCTCCCACAAGTGGACCAGACTGCCCTTGCCGTCGCCAAGAATCTGCACTTCGATGTGCTTGGCGCGCGCGATGTAGCGCTCGAGAAACACGTCCGGCCGCCCGAATGCCGCGGCGGCTTCCCGCTGCGCCTCGGCGAGCCGCGCCTCGAGTTCGTCGGGACCGTGCACGACGCGCATGCCGCGCCCGCCGCCGCCGAAACTCGCCTTGATCATCAGCGGGAAGCCGATGCGCTTCGCTTCGGCGATCACATCGGCGCTCGCGGTGAGCGCATGCTCGGTCCCGGGAATCGTCGGCACCTTCGCCTGCTGCGCCAGCCGCTTCGCCGCGGTCTTGTCGCCGAACATGTCGAGGTGTTCGGCGGTCGGGCCGACGAAGACGATGCCGGCCCCGTCGCAGGCGCGGGCCAGCGCGGCGCTTTCAGACAGGAATCCGTAGCCAGGATGTATCGCGTCGACGCCCTGTTCGCGGGCGACCGCGATGATGGCGTCGACGTTGAGATACGAGCGGACCGGCTCGCCGCCCTGCGGCGGGCCGATCAGAAACGCTTCGTCGGCTTTGAAACGGTGCAGCGAGAAGCGATCTTCGTGGCTGTAGACGGCAACGGTGCGCAGGCCGAGTTCGGTCGCAGCGCGAAAGCAGCGGATGGCGATTTCAGAGCGATTGGCGACGAGCAGTTTCCGCATATGTGGGCGATTGGTGTGGAGCGCCCGCAAGACGGCTCGAGGCAGGCGCCGTCGATCTTAACGTAAACTTCCCCGATGTCTGCGACCGACATTGTCGTCGTCGGTGCCGGCGTGGTCGGCTGTGCAGTGGCCTTCGAGCTGGCGCGGCGTGGCGCCGCCGTGGAAATCGTCGATGTCCGGCCGCTTGGACACGGCGCGACGCAGGCATCGGCCGGGATGCTGGCGCCGTTCAGCGAAGCCCGCGAAGGTCCGCTGCTTGATCTCGCCATTGAGTCGCTGGCCCGATTCGACAGTTTTGTCGCCCGGCTCGCCGCGGCTCACGCCACACCTTTTGCCTATCAGCGGACCGGCACGCTCGACGTCGCCTTCGAACCGGCCGAGCTCGAGATGCTGGCGGCGCGGCAGCGGGAGCTGGCGGCGCGAGGCGTCGAAGCGTCGCTGCACGACGCGCGCTCAGTGCGGGCGCTGGAACCGCAGCTCGCATCAGAGGTCTGTGGCGGGCTGCTGATTCCGCTGCACGGATTCGTTGCCGCGCTCGACTTTGCCCGCGCGCTGGCGGCGGCGGCGCGCCAGCACGATGCGCAGATTATCGAGCGCGGTCACGTACGGCGGATCAGCCAGGGAAATGGCGGGGTCATCATCGACACCGATCGCGGCCGGCTGACCGCGGATGCCGCGGTGGTTGCAGCGGGAAGCTGGGCCGGCGAGATCGAAATCGAAGGCGTGCCGTTGCGCGTGCCGGTCAAGCCGATTCGCGGCCAGCTCCTGCAACTGACGTGGAACGGGCCGATGCCGCAACGGGTGATCTGGTCCGAACGCTGCTATGTCGTGCCGTGGCCGGACCGCTCCGTGCTCGTGGGGGCCACGGTCGAAGACGTTGGTTTTGACGAACGCACGACGGTGGGCGGTATTCGTGGGCTCATGGACGCCGCGTCCGAACTGCTGCCGGCCACGGCGAGCGCGACGTTCGCCGGCGCCCGCGCCGGACTACGCCCCGCCGCGCCCGACCACTTGCCGATCGTCGGCTGGTCAAGTGTGGTTCCCAACGTCATGTTCGCCACCGGGCACTATCGCAACGGCATCCTGCTCGCGCCGCTGACCGCCGAACTCGTCGCCGGCGCGATGCTCGACGACGCCGCGGACACGTGGCTCGATCTCATGGCGCCGGGGCGATTTGGTCTCTAGAAAGGGCAAAGGGCAAAGGGCAAAGGGCAAAGGGCAGAGGGCAGAGGGCAGAGGGCAGAGGGCAGAGGTTGGAGTTCAGGGAGATCACAGAGTTGAACGCAGCAACGCACGTGCGGGTTCTAGTCGGTGGCGTTGCCTACGACATTCGCACCGCGCGCGAGGGGGCCCGGTGGCGGGCGTCGGCGATCCGCGCGCATGATGGCGAGCCGTTCGGCGCGCCGCTGGAGGCCGCGCTCGAGGCGGAAGCGGTCGAGCGGATCAGTGTGTGGTTGAACTGGCAGCATGCACACGGCGAGGCACTTGCAACGCTGCAAGAGGCGGAACGCGTGTACCACCGGTCGATTGCCGATGGCGCGTTTGCCGGCGACGCCCCGGGTGCGACCGTCACCCACGATCGCCGGTCGCTTCTGGCTGCGATTGAACAGGCGCGAGCGCATCTCGATGTGATCCGCGCCCGCCGTCCGGCTTGACGTCGGTGGCGTCGGGCCCTTTGACGAGGCTCAGGGCCGGATTTCACGGTGTGGGCAACTTATTCGACGGAGGCACCATGTCGATTCTTTCTCGCGAAGAGCTGGACCGAGGGCTGCACGGCTTGGCCGGCTGGACCTATGACGGGAAGGCCATCGTAAAGCGCTACACCTTTTCGGGGTTTCCGGCGGCGGTGGAATTCGTCACCCGTCTCGTCCCTGGCGCGGAAGACGCCGACCATCATCCGGACATCACGATCAACTACAAACGCGTCACCCTCAGCTACTCCACGCACAGTGAAGGCGGCGTGACGAAAAAAGATCTCGACGGCGCTCGAGCGGCTGACGTGTCCGCCGCAACCCTGGCCAAGGTGGACGCTCGCGCCTAGATGCGTCTCAAGAAGACCTACAGCTCGCGCGAGGTGGCGGCGCTCACCGGCTTGACCGCGCGGCAGCTGCAGATCTGGGATGCCGGCGGCCTGATGCCGTCGGCGATCCCGTCGCACCGCACGGCTGCCGGCGGCTACACCGAACGCCGCTATACGCCCATCGAACTCCTCGAACTCCTCGTCCTGGCCGATTTGCGCCGCCGCGGCTTCTCCGTCCAGCAGCTCCACAACATTGTCGACGGCTTGAAACAGCAGTTCGGACTGCGGCTGTTCGAAGCCACCGGCGGCGGCGGTCATGTGCAGCTGTTGACCGACGGCCAGGGCGTCTACGCGCGTACCGAGCGGGGCGAGTTCTTCAATGTGCTCGAGTCGCCGGTGCAGCCGATGCTGATTCTCGGCAACGAGGGTTTGTTGAAAGAGTTGAGCGGCAAGGTACGGCGAAAGAGCCGGAAGCGGGCGAAGCCATGACGGGTTATGCTTCAACGGTTCATGGTTGCCCGGATCGCCTGGCTCGGACTCGCGGGCCTTGGTATCGCTCTGGCCGGACTGAGCGCGTGTCGCGAGTCCGTGGAATCGCGCGCGCCGTTTGTCGGCGCCGACATCGTCCTGAGGCCGGACACCACAGTGGTTCGCGCTCTGGTGCCGAGCCGCACGACCCTCGCTCAGCTGCTGAGCGAAAACGGCGTTGCCGCCGACATGGTCGGCCGGACGATTGCGGCGGTTCGCGCCGTCTTCGACCCGCGCAAGCTCCGTTCGGCGCAGCCATTTGAACTTGAACGGACGCCTCGCGGCGGGCTGCTCAGGTTCGACTACGAAATCGACGACGATTCCTACGTGCACGTCTCGTTGATGGAAGCGGCGGCTGCCGCCACCAATGCGTGGGGCGAATTGCGCGCGGCAATTTTGCCGATTCCGAAGCAAATGCGCGAACTCGTCGCGGCCGGAGAGATCAGCAGCGACGCACCGTCGCTCTTTCAGGCCATGGAAGCGGCCGGCGAGACTCCGGAGCTGTCGATCGCTCTGGCCCAGGTCTTTGCAGGCGAGATCGATTTCAACACGGAGCTGCAGCGCGGCGACCGTTTCACCATCGCCTTTGAGAAGCTGACCCGCGAGGGCCGCGCCGCCGGATACGGATCGATCACGGCGGCGTCATTCGCCAACGATGGTCGCGTCCTGCACGCGATCCGGTTTACGCCGCCCGGCGGCGACCCGGGCTACTTCGACGAAAACGGACGTTCGCTCCGCCGGTTTTTCCTGAAATCGCCGCTGCCATTCGAGCCGCGGATCACCTCCCGATTTTCGGGTCAGCGGATGCATCCGATTCTCGGCTTCGAGCGGGCGCACCTTGGCGTCGACTATGCGGCGCCGGCCGGGGCTCCGGTGATCGCCGTCGCCGCGGGACAGGTGCTCGGCGCGACCTACGATGCATCGAACGGCCGCATGGTTCGTCTGCGGCACAGCGGCGGCTACGAAACCTCATACCTGCATCTCTCGAGTTTTGCCGCGGGCATCCGAGCCGGTGCGCGCGTCGCGCAAGGAGAAGTGATCGGACGCGTCGGATCCAGCGGTCTCGCGACTGGGCCGCATCTCGACTATCGAATTCGCAAAAACGGCGTGTTCGTGAACCCAGTCACCGAGCATCGGCGGATGCCGCCCGGCGAACCGCTCCCGCCGGGCGCGTTGCCGCTCTTCGCCGCTGTACGTGATCAGGCGCTCGACGCGCTGAAGCAGAGTGCGAAAGCTGGCGAGGCGAAGGCTAGCGAATAGGGAAGATCTTCTCGACGTCGTCGGCCGGCCGGGGGATGACGTGCACGCCGACCAGTTCGCCGACCCGGCGCGCCGCAGCGGCTCCGGCGTCGGTGGCGGCCTTGACCGAACCGACGTCGCCACGGACGATTGCGGTCACCAGCCCGGCGTCGACCTTCTGCCAGCCCACGAAGACCACATTCGCGGTCTTGACCATCGCGTCCGCCGCTTCGATCATGCCCACGAGGCCGCGGGTTTCCACCATGCCGAGGGCGTCGCCGATGTCCGCCTTGGTCTTGTCGGTCATTGCGCGCGTACTCTACCACGATCGCTGGAGCAATCCGGCTGACGCCGGATCCCACACACAGCAATCCGGCTAAAGCCGGACGCCACCGATGTGCGCGTCGTGCTTCATCCGAACAGTCCTGGGAATCTGGCCGGCGAGGCGAAATAGCCAGGAAACACGGCGGCCGGATTGGCGAGGCCCATGTGGCGGACGACCACTTCGGCGAAGACGTCGCGGAAGTCGGTGGTGACCGCGAGGTCGCGGTTCTCGTAGCGCTGGTCAGCCGCCAGGCCGGGCCAGCGCCCATAGACGCGTCCGCCGCGGACGCCACCGCCGATGACGATCATCGCGTTGCCGTGGCCATGATCGGTTCCACGGTTGCCGTTCTCCGCGACCGCCCGTCCGAACTCCGACATCGTCAGCACGACGGTGTCCGCCATGCGATCCCCGAGATCGGTGACGAGTGCTGCGATGCTGCGCGAAAAATCGCCGAGGCGCGTGGCGAGCTGGCCCTGCGCGGCGCCCTGATTGACGTGCGTGTCCCAGCCGCCGACATCCGCAAACGCGACCTCGAGGCCAAGGCCCGCCTTCGCCAACTGAGCGATCTGCCTGAGGGCCTGGCCGAATGGTGAGTTGGGATAGTTCGCGCCATGTTCCTCGCGGTACTGCGACGGGTCCGCGATCTTCAGGTGCTTCATCGCGTCAAAGGCTTCGCGGCCGGTACCGCTCAGCATCGCGTCGGCGGCGGCCTGATACTGCGCCTCGAACGATTCAGCGCCGGAGCGCAGACTGAACTGCGCGATCTGACTCATCGCAAGCGTGCCGGCGCGGCCCTGCAACAGGCGCGGCAGCTGGGGCGTCAGCGCAACGGCGCGGAAGGTGCTTTCGCGCTCGGCCTGCTGGACCTGGAGATAGCGATTCAACCAGCCGTCGCCCGTGCTCTTCACTCCGGGCGTCGCCGTTTCCATGTAATCCTGCGCGTCGAAGTGCGAGCGCGTAGCGTCGGGTGACCCGCAGGCGTGCACGATTGCGAGATCCTTCCGATCCCAGAACGGCTTGAACGGCGCGAGGCCTGGATGCAGCCCGAAGAAGCCGTCGAGATCGAGCGCCGAGGCGTCGCCCGTTTTCGGACGCGCAATCGCGATGGACGGACGCGCCTTGTAGTAATCGCTTTCGCCGTACGGCACGACCATGTTCAGCCCGTCGACGGCGCCACGCTGGAAGATCGCGATCAGCTGACGGGCGCGGCGCGCCGGACCGGCGGCCAACGCCGCACGCGACAGAAACGACGGCGCGAAGCCGAGGCTCACGAGCGCGAACGAGCCGTTTCTCAGGAACACCCGGCGTGAAATCATGATCCCCTCGACTTACTAGCGGCGCTGGAATTCGGGAGAGCCGAGCGCGAGCGCGACGGCCTGCGGCGCCGTGGCCGCCCGGGCAATCGTCGACCGCGTGGCCTCGGACAGGCCACCCGGGATCAACCGTTCGGGCTCGAGCGCGCGCGCGAGCGACACGGCCGCCATCCGGTTCTCGGCCAGCGTCAGCGCGGTGTTCATGCGGTTGACGAGCGCGCCGGTGTTGATCCACGCATCGGCGGTGTCCTTGTAGCCGGTTGGCGGCTGGCACTGATAGAGCGGCATGCCGAGCGTTTGCAGCGACCGCACCAGCGGACGGGCGTCGTGAATCTCGGCGTTGGTGGCGCGAAGCGCGCTGATCATGAACTCGAACGGTGTCTTGACCTTGGCCGCGTAGGCGTCGGGCGAGAGAAATTCAGGCGACGTGAGGATGACGGTCATGACCGCGCGCAGATCGCCGCCAGTCTCACGAAAGCGAAGAGCGGCACGGGTCACGAGCGGCGCCGGCGGAGTGTCGCTGACGAATCGGCGGGCCAGTTTGGCGGCGATGAACGTGGCGGTCGCCGGATGCGTCGAGACGATGTCGAGCACCTGTTCGCCGTCGCTGACGCCGCCGCCGGCGGCGATGCGCTGGCCGAGAACGGTCTTCTCGCGGTTATCGTGAAGGGCGGCGACGAAGCGGAATCCGCCGCCCTGTCGCGGCTGGTCGATCGTCCAGCCGGTGAACGCCCGCGCCACTTCGGTGACGTCTTTCTGCGTGTAGCCGCCGTCGACGCCCAGCGTGTGAAGCTCGAGCAGCTCGCGACCATAGTTTTCGTTCAAGCCGCGCGGCATGTTCGGCCGCGCCGCCGGTTGCGGCCGCATCGTCTGATTCGGGCGCGGAGGCTGCAGTCCGAACCGCCGTCCGCCCCTGAAGCGTTGCGTCCGGTCCATAGCCTCGGGATGCGGACCCTGCGGATCCGCGCTCATCCAGTTGTCCAGATAGAACAGCATCGCCGGACTCTTGGCGGTGGCTTCGAGGAGGTCGCGGAAGCGTCCGAGCACGTGCGGGCGAATCGCGTCGCGTTCGTACTCGGTCAGGAAATAGCGCGACGGCCCTTTGCGTGCGTCGACGTTGAAGTGGTTGAACCAGAAATCCGTGAGGACTTCCTGCAGCTGGCGCTCGCTGTAGACGGCGCGCAGGATCTTCTGTTCGGAAAGCTCCAGCATGGGCAGGTTGGCGCCGAGACGCTCGGCCAGCATGCGTCTCGCTTCAGGTGTATCGCCCGGCGGATTGTCCGCGCCATCCCGCCGCCGCTCGCGTCTGGCTTCGAGCGCCGGCCGCTCGTACTGGTCGGCGATGTCGCGCGAGCTCAGCGTCAGCGTCTTGAATCCGGAGAGCCGGGCGGTCAGCGATGTGTCGGCAATCCGTTCAGGGTGGAGCTGCGCTTCGATGTAGCGCTCGATGCCGATCGCCCGGATCCGGTCGATGTCGCCGGGCCGGGGACCGAACCCCAGCCGGTTGAGGACGTGGACGATGGCGCGCTCGTCGGCGGCGGGCACCGCCCGCATTTCAGCGGCCAGGACCGTGGCCAGGATGGCGGTAACAACGAGCGCCGTCGATCTGCGAATCATGTCCAGTCTCCGTACGCCTTAGACCGACCGCTCTGCCGAAGGGTTTGCTGAGGGTCAGGCTGGAGCCAGACAGGTGCCAGGCTGGTGCCAGGTACGTACCTGGCACCGCTAGGAAACCGTAAAGCAAACGCCGGTTGTCATGGCAGATAGAATCGAGCGCCATATGAAGGATTTTGAAAAGCTCGGCGTGTTCTACCTGGGCAAGACCTACGACGCGGCGACGAAAAAGGTGAACGACGAGCCGGTGCTCTACGACTCGAAGGATCTGGTCACCCACGCCCTCTGCGTCGGCATGACGGGCAGCGGCAAGACCGGACTCGGGATTGCCGTGATCGAGGAAGCCGCGATTGACGGCGTGCCGGTGATCGTGATCGATCCCAAAGGCGATCTCACGAACCTGCTGCTGACCTTTCCCGCGCTGCGCGCCGAGGATTTCGCGCCCTGGGTGAACGAAGACGAAGCCCGCCGCGCCGGCAAATCGACCTCCGATTTTGCCGCCGAGCAGGCGGAACGCTGGAAGAAGGGCCTCGCGGATTGGGGCGAAGACGGGGCGCGGATTCAGAAGCTGCGGGATACCGCCGACTTCGTCCTGTACACACCCGGCAGCACCGCCGGAATGCCGGTGTCGGTGCTTACGTCGTTCGAACGGCCATCGATCGTCGAGCCCGAGCTCCTTCGCGAACGCGTGCAGACGGCGGTGTCGAGCCTGCTGGCGCTCGCCGGCGTCGAATCGGAAGCGCTCAAGGGCCGAGAACACATTCTCCTGTCCACGATTCTGCTGTCGGCCTGGCAGTCGGGTGAAAGTCCGGATCTGGCGTCGCTGATTCAGCGCGTGCAGCAGCCGCCGATGACGAAAATCGGCGTGATGGACGTCGACTCGTTTTTCCCCGCCAAAGATCGCTTCGCGTTCGCGATGTCAATCAACGCGCTGCTGGCGTCACCGGGCTTTGAAGTCTGGAGCCAGGGCGAGCCGCTCGACGTCGGCGCGTTTCTCCGCAGCCAGGCGGGCAAGCCGCGCGTGTCGATTTTTTCGATCGCCCATCTCGACGACAGCCAGCGGATGTTCTTCGTGTCGCTGCTGCTGAACGCGGTCGCCGGCTGGATGCGCGGGCAGACGGGAACGTCGAGTCTCCGCGCGATGGTCTACATGGACGAGATCTTCGGCTACTTTCCGCCGACGGCGAATCCGCCGTCGAAGACGCCGCTGCTCACGCTTCTCAAGCAGGGGCGCGCCGCGGGCGTCGGCGTGGTACTCGCGACGCAGAACCCGGTCGATCTCGACTACAAGGGACTCGCGAACATCGGCACCTGGTGGCTCGGCCGCCTGCAGACCGATCGCGACAAGGCGCGCGTCCTCGACGGCCTCGAGGGTGCCAGCGATTCGAGCGGCTTCGATCGCGCCGAAGTGGATCATCTGCTCTCGGGTCTGACCAGCCGCGTCTTCCTGATGCGAAACGTGCACGAAGACGGGCTGACGCTCTTCCACTCGCGATGGGCGCTCTCGTACTTGCGCGGGCCGCTCGGCCGCGACGAGATCAAGAAGTTGACGGCCGGCCCCAAGGCCGCGGCACCCGCGACGGCAGCATCGGGACCAGGCCGGCCAGCACCGGCAGTGTCGCCGGCCAACAGCCGTCCAGTCGTCCCGCCGGATATCAAAGAGTACTTCTCGCCCGACGCCGCGGCGGCGGTCTCAACACCGCTTCGACCGGTTCTCTATGGCGCGGTCAATGCCCGTTATGTCGAACCAAAACTGAAACTCGACGTCACGCGTCTCGTCAGCTTGGCGTCCGAGATCGCCGACGGCCCGGTCGCAGTGGACTGGGAAAAAGCCGAGCGCGTCGAGTGGGCGCCGGAGCAGCTCGAAACCGACGTGCCCGATGGCGCGAGCTTCGGCGCGCTGGCCTCGGCCGCGCTCAAAGCGAAGAACTACGACGCGTGGACGAAGCAGCTCGCCGCCTCGATTACCTCGAGCGAGGCGTTGGAGCTGTTCCGTAGCCCGTCCACGGGTGAAGTCTCACGCCCGGACGAGTCCGAACGCGATTTCCGCGCCAGGATCAGCCAGGCATCCCGCGAAGGACGCGATCGCGCGCTCGAAACGCTGCGCAAGAAGTACGCGCCGCGACTGGCCATGCTCGACGAACGCCGCCGCCGCGCGCAACAGACGGTCGAGCGCGAGTCGCAGCAGGCCACCGGGCAAAAGCTGCAGACGGCGATTTCGCTCGGCGCCACGCTGTTCGGTGCGTTGATGGGCCGCAAGGCGATCAACGTCGGAACCATCGGCCGCGCCACCACCGCTGCCCGCGGCATGGGCCGGACGATGAAGGAATCGGAAGACGTGAATCGCGCGCAAGAAACCGTCGGCGCCATCGACGAGCAGCGCAAGCAGCTCGAGGCCGACATGAAGGCGGAAATGGATCGACTCGAGGTCGCCAGCGACGTCGCGACGGAAACGCTCGAGAAGATCTCCGTGAAGCCGAAGAAGACCAACGTCGCCGTCAAGCTGGTCGCGCTGGTCTGGACGAAGTAGCCTCTAGCGATCGTCGAGTCGAAGATCGACGCGGCGCTGGTCGCCGCCCTCGAGCGTGACGCGGGTGGCGCGGCTGACCAATGTCTCGAGATAGGCGGCGTCGGTCCAGTTGTCGACCTCGACCGAGACCGACGTCACGGCGGCGACGAAGTAGCTCCCTGGCCGCATCATCCGCAATCGGAATTCACCCTTGTCGTCAGCCCGGAGCATCGCTCCGCGGCCTGGCGCGAGCGTCCCCCAGCCCTGCGTGTCCTGCGGAAAAATCAGGACGATGGCGTCCGGGACGAGTTCGCCGCGCGTATTCGAGACGGCGCCGGTCAGTCCCGGCACGCGGTTGGTGATCTCGATCGTGACATCCGGAACGTCGGCGGCGACGACGAGTTCATCGGTGACGTCGACGCCACCGGCAGTCGCGCGCGAGATCGCCCAGCCCCCAGGCAGCCCCTGAGCCATCAGACGAACGCGGCCGGTCGGGCTCGACAAGGTGAACGTCGTGGCGTCGCGAAGCGGTTCGCTGTTGACCGGCCCTCGGAACCCGAGAGTTGGTTCCAGGGACACCGCGGTGATTCGCAGGTTGTCGGTGCGCGGCGTGGTCGTGGCGGCCGCGTCGACGATCACCCGGCCGCTGATCGAGACCGGCCGCGGCGGCGCCAGGACCACGTTCGAGATGTCCGCGCCGTTGACCGAGAGCTCGGCGATCGAGGCCGCGCGGTTCTCGGGTCCATTGCCGGCCATCAGCATGTAGTCGCCCGGCGGTACCCCTGGCAGCGTAAACGTGCCGTCGGCGCGGATCTGGGCGCTGGTGAACATCGGGCCAAACGCCACCGGCCGCTGCGACAGGCTGACCGATCCACGCGTGATGGGCTGTCCGTCTGCGTCAATGGCGATGCCTGAGATCTGGGCGAGCCGCGTCGGGACCAGAGCGATCGCCAGCCCCGAAATCAGCTGGCCTTCGCCGACGCGAATGAGCTGCGCCTCGGCCGCATTCGGGGTGCCTGGATAGTAGGTGGGCGCGTAGCCGTTGCGGTCGGCGGTGACCGCGCCATTCGGGAACGTCCGAATTGAGGCGCTGATTTGATAGTCACCGCCCGAAAGCCCGGCGACACGGAACTCCCCGATGTCGTCGGTCTGTCGGGTTGAAGTGTTCGCCTGCTGCCGCCGGCCGTTTCTGTTGATGACCCGGGCGATGGTCACTTGGACGTCCGCGACCGGCTCGCCGTACTCATCGACCACGCGTCCGGTCATGATCGCGCCGCGCGCCAATGCGACATCGATGTTCTCGACGGCCTGGCGCGGTGTCAGCGTGATCGGTTTGCCCGGTTCCTGTGACCGGCGCTGTCCGTACGAACGGGCGACATAGCCGCTTCTGTTGACGAAGACGTTGAACATTCCGGCGGGCAGATCCCGAAAGCTGTAGCGTCCTGCCGCGTCGGTCGTCGCTTGGAACGCTTCGCGCATCCCTGCGCCGTTCAGCCGCACGGTCGCCCGGCGCAGCGGCATCCCGGTAGTTTCGTCCGTGACGCGGCCACTGATGGACGACGTGCCGGCGGCGGGCGGCTGCTGATCGCGAGGGGGAAACGCAGGATTCTGCGTGGAGGCGATGCCGACCGTTTGCGCCATCGCGGCGCCGTGCCAGAAGGAGAACGAAACCAGGACCACCGCCATCAGCCGCCCAGCCATTGGAGTCCTTTCTTCCAGCGCCAGTCAGTGACCGCTCACATTAGACACTGAAGACGCCTGAAAAGACGGTCCGCGTCCGTCTGACGGCGCTACTCCGCGGCCATGAACGGATAGCGGTAATCGTGGGGCGGATTGAAGTTTTCCTTGACCGTCCTGGCGCTCACCCAGCGGACGAGATTGAGTTTGGACCCGGCCTTGTCATTGGTGCCCGACGCGCGGGCGCCGCCGAACGGCTGTTGTCCGACCACCGCCCCGGTCGGTTTGTCGTTGATGTAGAAGTTGCCGGCCGCGTAACGAAGCACCGCTTCCGCCTGCCGCACCGCCGAGCGATCCTGCGCGAACACAGCCCCGGTCAGCCCGTACGGCGAGGTGCGGTCCACCAACTCCAGCGTTTCCGCCCAGCGCTGATCGTCATACACGTACGTCGTCACCACCGGACCGAAGATCTCCTCGACCAGCGTCTTGAACGCGGGGTCGTCGGTCTCGATGATCGTCGGCTGGATGAAGTAGCCGCGGCTGGCGTCGGTTTCGCCGCCCACGAGAATCCGCGCGTGCTGCTTCGCGAAGGCGATGTAACCCGAGATCTTCTCGAAGGCGCGCTTGTCGATGACCGCGCCCATGAAATTCCTGAAGTCGCGGACGTCGCCGACGGCGATCTCGCGGGTCGTCGCGACCAGCCGATCGCGAAGCTCGGGCCATATCGACTTCGGCACGTAGATCCGGCTGGCGGCGGAACACTTCTGACCTTGAAACTCGAATCCGCCTCGCACGATGGCGGTGGCCAGCGCCGCGCGGTCCGCGGACGGGTGGGCGACGATGAAGTCCTTGCCGCCGGTTTCACCGACAATCCGCGGATAAGACCGATACGTCGGCATCGAATTGCCGATCGTCTGCCACATGCTGTTGAAGACTGCCGTGCTACCCGTGAAGTGCACGCCGGCCAGATCGCGGTGCGACAACGCGGCATTCGAGATCATCGCCGAATCGCCGGCGACGAAATTGATCACGCCAGGCGGCATGCCGGCAGCCTCGAACAGCTTCATCAGGTAGTAAGCCGAGTACATCGCGCTCGCGGCCGGCTTCCAGACCACGCAGTTGCCCATCAGGGCGGGCGCGCTGGGCAGGTTCGCCGCGATCGACGTGAAGTTGAATGGCGTGACGGCGTAGACGAACCCTTCCAGGCCGCGGTATTCGACCTGGTTCCACATCGTGTGATCGCTGATCGGCTGCTCGTCGAGGAGCTCTTGCCCGTAGTGGACGTTGAAGCGGAAGAAGTCGACGATCTCGCACGCCGCATCGATCTCGGCCTGGAAAATCGTCTTCGACTGCCCGAGCATCGTCGCGCCATTAATCGTGTCGCGCCAGGTCGTCGTCAGCAGTTCGGCGGCCTTGAGCAGAATGGCGGCGCGATCGGCGAACGACCATCGCGACCACTCTTTCTGCGCCGCGACCGCGGCATCGATGGCCTGCTGGACGTGCTGCGGACCGGCCTGATGGTAGCGGCCGAGGACATGGTGATGGTCGTGCGGCATCACCGACGGGGCGGTCTGGCCGGTGCGAATTTCCTTGCCGCCAATCACCAGGGGGATGTCGATGTTCTCGCCGGCCAGGTACTGCAGCCGCATCTTGATCGAGGTCCGCTCGGTCGATCCGGGGGCATAGGAACGGATCGGATCGTTGACCGGCACCGGAACGCGGCGGTTGCCGCTGAACGCAGCATGTGGAGGCATGCCAAAAGTCTAACAGGTGGAAGTGCGAGGTGCGGGGGTGCGAGGTGCGATGGGGTGCGAGGGTGCGAGCGTTTCGGTGGCGTCCGGCTTTAGCCGGATTCCGAGCGCGGCAACAGCGGCTCGTTGAGAAAACCGACGAGCGGGGCGATGGTCTTGAAGACCTTCATGATCTGTGGATAGAAGTCAGGACGGCAGGCCAGCGAGGCCGGGAATTCCTTGCCGGCAAGAAACTGGCGGTACTTGAGGTACGCCGCGGCTGGATGATCCGGCGGAAATCCGCGCGGCACCCGCTGCAGCTGTTCGCCCTCGAGCTTGCCGACGGTCCGCCGGAACGCCGGCGATTCGACGATCGCGCGCAGGCGCCGGCTGTTGGCGGCGACGTGTTCGCGGACCGCCTGCAGTTGCGAGGTGTCCGGCGCGTACATGCCGCCGCCGGCCCAGACCCACCGGGGCGTGATCTCGAAGTACATCCCCGCACCCTGATGCTTGGCCAGGCCGCGGCAGGGAAACACCGCCGAGACATGGGTCTTGAGCGGCGTCTTGTCGTCGGAAAAACGGGTGTCGCGGTAAATCCGGTATAGCGATGTCTTGGGGTTCGCGACTTGATTGGGGGCGAACGAGAGGAAGTCTTCGGCGAGTTGCTCGATGACCGCGATCATCGGCGCGCGAAGGAGCACCTCGTACTGCTCCTTGCGCGCCTTGAACCATTCGCGATCGTTGTTGCGCTTCAGCGCGCGAAGAAACGCGAGCGCCTTCGGGCTGAAGCGCGGCGCCATCAGCGGTGCGCCGGCTGCTGCTGTGCGGCCTGCGCATGCCGCTCCTGCATCTGACGGGTGAGATGCGGCGTGATGCCCAGCATCCGCTCGATCATCATCAGCTGGCCGCGGTGATGCATTTCATGCTCCTTCGGCGACAGCAGCATTTCGAGACGGGTCTTGGTCTCCGGGTTGGCGCCGGGCGGCATCTTCACTTCCTGCGCGAGGAAGCTGTCGGACAACCCTTCGAGGTAGTGCGCAAAGGCGTCGCCTTCGCTCTTGAGCAGCGCGATGATGTCGGCCTTCTCGCGATCCTTGGCCTCCTCGGCGGCCGCCTGCTTCATGAGTTCAGGAAAATTGACCTTCTTCAGATCATCGACATGCGTGCCGTGGATGTGGGACTGGAAGAGATGCCCGAAGGCGATGTGCACGAGCGTCTGCGCGACGGTGCGGCAGCCTGGTGCGGCCCTGAAGTTGTAGTGATCCTGCGGAATCTCCTGCGCGATCTGGATGGTGTTGTTGCGGACCGTGCGGAAACTCGCGGCCAGCTGCTTGCCCCCGTAATGGCTCATGCGCACTCCTCCTGGTAGTCGAACTCGGGCGAACAACGATAAGTACTTGGTTAGAGGCCTGATGTAAAGCCTCGATGCCGGTGCGCGCCTTGAGACGCCGGCGGCGGCAATCAGGATCCCAGCCGTGCCTGGCATGGCGATTTCAGGCGATCTGGCGGTACATGTGCGCGGCGCGCCGGCGATCCCCTGCCGGGACGAGCGGAAACGTCTCGAGCACGAAGTCGAAGTCGGCGGCGCTCAGTTCATAGAGCCGGGCGACGAGGGCGTTGAGCCTGGCCAGATCGTCCGGGTCCGGCCGCCGGGCCAGATTGCGGCCGAGGGCGGCGATGTCGTCGAAACGCAGTCCGGCATCGACGCGGCTGGGAATGGGCAGCCGCTCGACAATCGCGGTCGTGACATGCGTCGAGACCCGCAGGCGCACCAGGTAGTTCACGACCAGGCTGTTGAAGAGCGCGCACAGGAAGTGCTGTTCATCAGGTACCAGCGGCGTCTTGAGACAGAGCAGCGTGTGCGTTGACACGCAGCCGGCCGGCAAGAGCGCCGCGATCAGCGTGACCCGATTGCCCGCGCTGGCGACGTCGCGGTAGGCCAGACGCACGCGGCCGACGCGTTCGCCAAGAAGACGCGTCGCGGTGCGCCTTGCGATACTGCCCTCCGCTTCGTCCAGGCGCGCACGAAAGGGTTCGACATGACGCCCGCCGAGGACCGGCATGCCGCGGCCACGGGGCCCGATGTGGTGGCGATCGTCGGTGGCGTTCAGCTCGCGGCCGAAGCGGGCGTGCCACGAGTCCGCCGATCCGAGCGGTGGAAAGAGCGCAGCCGCTCGCTCCGCGATGGCGAGATCCATCGGCGAACGCAGATCCGGAATCGTCAAGTCTCTGCCGGACAGCCGCTCGAGCAGCGCCGGCGTCAGCTGCACCGGGAAGGCGGATCGATCGTCCAACGGCTTCTCGTCGAGCCGGTCGAGCGCCTGCGGATCGACTTCACCGAAGCGACAGCACGTGACGCCGGGCGCCACGCCGGCGACCGCCGAGAGCAGCAGAAACCGCACGCTGCGGTGAATCGGGAACACCGCGCGCCGGTTGTCGAACCCGACAATCGACTCGACCGCGCAGTGCGTGAAGAGATGCCGCCGGAGCGCCGCGCTGCCGTGGTCGGACGCCAGCCCCGCCGGTAGCACCAGCCCGAGCCGTCCGGCTGGGCGGCTCAGCGCAATGGCTCGTTCGAGGAAGATCTGGTACTGGTTCGCATGTCCGTCTGACTGCGCCGTGTAGAGTCCGGCCTCTCTGGTGAACCGCACGACGTCGCGACGCAGCGGTTCCGCCGTGCCGCCGGCCCGCGGATCGGCGCGGACCATTTCCCACGGCGGATTCCCGATGATCGCGTCGAACCCGGCGTCGGCTCGGCGCGTGCCGTCGGCCGCGAAAAACACTTCCGGGAATTCGAGTTCCCAATGGAAGAAGCCACCGCTCTCGGCGCGCTCGTCGAGTGGCTCGAGCCAGGCGCGCGCCAGCTCGGGCGCGAGCACGGAGCGGCCGGTCAGAATGTGATCGCACAACGCCGAGAAGAGCCGCGGATTGGCCGGCCGGCGCGAGAACCAGTGGGCGCACCAGAGATTGGCGACGCGCTTCCATCGCGTCAGCACGCTGCCGCGCTCGGAGAGCGAGGCGAGCAGCCGTTCCTTGGCGCGCACCTCGGCGGCGGTATCACTCGGCACATGCGTCAACCGAAAGCGGGACGGCAGGACGCCGCAGATGTCGGCAGCGGCGCCAGCGCCGTCGAAGAGCGGCAGCGGCCGCTCGGCGTAGCGGCGCGCCGGCGGCCGCCGCAGTTCGTGGATCCATGTGCCGACGATCGAGTCGCCCACGCGCAAGTGGTGATCGAGAAAACTGAGCGGGCGATCGGCAGCCAGCGTGACCAGCCACAGTGACAGTCGCGCGAGTTGCACCGCTGTGGGATTGAGATCCACGCCGTACAGACACCGCTCGGCGATGGTCCGGCGGATGGTCGCCTGCTCCGCCTGGCCGATGTCACGCGGATGACAACCGCCAGCGCGGATCAGCGCGCGTTCGTAGGCGTCGGCCAGATACGTACAGGCGCCAACGAGAAACGCGCCGCTGCCCATCGCCGGATCGAGGATCCTCAAGTCCAGAATCTGTTCCGGCGTTGCGTCGGCCACCAGCGGACCGAGCGTCCGTCGAATCAGGTATGACGTGATCGACGGCGGCGTATAGAAGGATCCGGTCGCCTTTCGGATTCCGGATCCGGGCTCGAGCGATGCCGTCACGCGACTGCGTCGCGTCTTGCCCTCGCGCCGCACCGTCGGCGTGTAGTCGAGCAACGTTTCGTATACCGCGCCCAACTGTTCGACGCCGAGGTCGCGATAGTCGATCGCCTGCCGCCCTTCGCGCTGTGCCGAGGGCCGCGTCGACAGCGCCACCAGCGCCCGGCACGCTGCGGCGTCGTCCAGGCCGCGGCGTTCGACCATGGGCGCGTACGCCGGCGCAAAGAGCCGTCCGTTGAACGGGGTGACGCGGAGATCGCCGGCGCGGCAGCCGGCGTGAGCGAGGCGACTGATGGCGCGCAGCGTGTCCCAGAGTCCGGCCGTGCGGCCGGCAAGCGCGCGGTCGCGAAGGCGTTCGAGGCTGTAGCTTCGCAGATAGACCGGGTGCCAGAGCGGAACCAGCGCCCGCGCTTCGGCGAAACAGAGGAAGAGCACGCGGTAGACGACGGTCAGCGCCTGGGCAAACGCTTCGGCCGCCCCGATCGTCGCGGCGGAACGCTCGGCGAGCGCTTGCAGCAGCACCGTGGAGGCTTCGAGGACGCCGTCGCGCAGCGACCGGCACACCGCGGCGCGATGCTGCTCGGAGGCGGTGACAAGAGCGGCGAGCGACGTCTGGCCGGATTCATTCGTGGCGGAGAATGCCGCGACGTTCACGACCGCGCGCAGTGCAGCCGCCGTGTCCTCGTCGTCGGCCGCCAGATCGAGATCGAACTCGAGATAGCGGCGGGAAAATACACGTGCGGCGTGAAGAACCCGAAGGTGGGTGCCGTTGAAGAGCACGCACCATGCGGCGCCGCGATTGAGCGAGTCGCGGATCGCCTGACTCCAGTAGCCATCCAGGCGTTCGCCCCACGGCGCCACCAGCAGGCTGACTGGCTGCTGCGCGTCGCGGAGCGTCGCGGCAGCCACCAGCGGGCGGCACTCGACCGCATCGACCGTGGTGAACCCGAGAGCCCCGAGCAGTGGCATGGCGCCAACTTCGAGCATCGATCGCGCACTCGACGCCGGACCGAGTGCGCGATGAGCGCGGCGCCATTGACGCCAGGTCTGCGGCAGCGTCCTGTCGCAGACAACGCTTTCGAGCACCTGGGCTGAGACCAGGTGGCCGGTACATCCCGAAATCATCAGCCGGCCAGCAGGGCGAGCAGCGGTCGCGGCCGCGAGAGCTGCAGGAGAGTGGCCCGTTCCGCCGCTGCGATACGCGCGCGGAAGAGCGTCAGCCGCTCTGCCGACTGCGAAGAACGCTCGAGATGTGACTGCCACGTCCGCCGATCGAACAGACCTGGTTGGACGGCCGTGTCCGGCGTTTCTTCCAGTTCGCGGAGGATGGCGCGCTCGCGCGCGAGCCGCCGCGCCCAGAACGCTTCGTGAATCACCAGCGAACGCCGCGCCCAGGCCTGCAGGTGCGGGTCGGTGACCCGGGCCGCCAGCGCATCGAGAACCACGAGCTCCGGCCGTGCGCGCGAGGGCAGCGCGACCAGGAGCGGCGTCAGCTGTTGAGCCCGCACCTCTCCGGCGGCGTCTACGAGGGTGGACCCGAGGACTACGAGCGTCCAGGAACGGAGAAGCGCGCGGGTCCCTCGTCGGCGCGTGCACGCGAGAAGGGGTCCATCGAGGTCGTCGCGTCGCGAAGCGGACGCGCCGGCTCGGAGCCGAAGGCGCCGCACCAGCGACAACCGTTCGGTTTCGGCCGCGGCCAATGCGGTGAGCTCGCTTTGCCCCTCGGGCGACACCATCGCCGGCGACATCCGCAGCGGATCGGCCGCGCCAATGTCGCCGCGCGCGCGGTCGATGCGTGTCGCCAGCCGCTCGGCGATGCGTGATTCACCAGAGTCCCTCCCAATCAGATGAAAGGTATGGACCGTCCGTGTTTGTCCGATGCGGTCGACGCGTCCAATCCGTTGCTCGAGTCTGGTCGGATTCCAGGGCAGTTCGAGGTTGATCACGACGCGGCAGCGATCCTGCAGATTCAACCCTTCGCCCGCGGCATCGGTCGCCAGGAGGACGCCGGCATGCGCGAACCGGCCCAGCGCGGTTCGACGCTCGTCGCGGGTCAGTCCGCCATGGATCACCGGTGCGTTCGGGGCCAGCACCTGCCGCAGGTGCATCAGCGTGTCGCGGTACTCCGTGAAGACGATCGCCGGCTCGCGCAGCCGTCGCAGCAGCCTTGCCAGCGCCGCGAGCTTGGTTTCGCGGGCAGCGGCGGCTCGGGCCGCATCGGCGAGCTTCTCTAAAAGGCCGCGCTCGCCGTCCGCATCGACCGAATCCGGCAACGTCCATGCGGGCACGTCGTCGGCGTCGTCGTGTTCGCCGCCCGGATCGTCGAACGGGAGCAGCGGCTGGCGCGTCTGACCGCCTGAATCGGTGAGCGCGGTCAGACGACGGCGGATCGACTGCTCGAGGGCGAATGCGCTCGAGTACGCCCGCTTCTCGAGGACGCCGAGCGCCAGCGTGACCGCGGGGTTGGCGTCGCCGTGCTCTTGCCGGACCGCACGGGCAAAGGCCGCGAGGGAAGCGAACATGACGCGTTCCTCGTGGCTCGAGCCGACGCCGAGCTGATGAATTCTTCGGCGGCCGGCGAGGCCCGCCTGCGCCCGAGTACGGCGAAAGGTCAAGAGCGGATCGCCGTGTGTGCCGGTCTCGCAGAGCGACAGAAACGCCTGTGCGTCGCCGTTGTGCGGCGTTGCGGTGAGCAACAGTACATACGCCGCCTGGGCGCACAGCGCCGCGGCGGCGCGCTGGCGGTCGCTACCCGCGGCAAGGCCGTGAGCTTCGTCGACGATCACGAGGTCCCAGACGACGTCCGCGACCGCTGCGAGCACTTCCGGCCGCTTCACGTAGTCGATCGACGTCACCACAATTGGCGGCGGTGTCCAGGGATTGACGCCGCTCGGCAGGAGCCGCTGCGCGTGTCTGATCGCGGACATGTCCATCACCACCGGCGTGAGTCCGAACCGGCGCTCGAGCTCTGCGGCCCACTGATCGCGCAGCCCTGAAGGGGTGAGCACGAGCACGCGGTCGGCCGCGCCGCGCGCCCTCAGTTCAGCGGTAATCAAACCGGCCTGAATCGTCTTGCCCAGGCCGACATCGTCGGCGAGCAGCACGCGTGAGGACTGGCCGCGGACGATGGCCAATGCGGGTTCGAGCTGGAAGGGAAGCAGCGCGACGTCAGCCGCCGTTGCGGCGTGGAGAACGCCCGTATCGCCTGCGCCGGCAATGGATGCCAGGCACACGCGGCGCCAGCGTCGTGAGGTGACGCGCCGAATCCGGCGCGGATGCTCGAACGGTTCGAGCCGTTCGAACGGCGTGAGGATCGGCAGTTCGGCGTTCGTGTTGTCTGGGCCCGAGCCGGTCAGCCTGATGAGCGCGCAGTGTTCGTAGTCCTGCCGGCCGGTGACGAGCCACGGCTCGCCACGGACGCGTACCCGGTCGCCGACGCGTGCGATCGAATTCTGCTCGGGCATTCCGGCCGTCCTTGGCAGAAATTGACGTCCGCGGCTGCAGACGTCGCAAAAGACGCCGGATTACGCGATTGCCAGCGGCGCCGGCAAAGGACGGGCAAACCGGATGCCGACGCGCGTGTCTGTCGGAAGAACGCTGACGCTAGCAGCGATCGTGCTGGTTCACCGGGCCGACGTTGATGGTCTGCGTATTTCCGGCATCGTCGGTGATGGTCATCGAGATCGAGGCGCTCGAGTCCTCGGTGTCGACCACGGGGCTGTACGACGCCTCGTAGACGAGGATGCGCGAGGAGTTGGCTTCGATGCGGCTCGCACCCATGTTGGTCACGAGATCGGCGGCCGAGTAGGTGCGCGTCGCCTTGACGTTGCCGGAGAGGTCGCGCATCGTCAGCGTCACTGACGTGATGTTGTAGCCGATGCTGCGCCCGGTTTCGGCAAACGTCACTTCGAGGCGGGCGCGGAACGGGCCGCACAGGCGCTGGAAGTTGCCGCTTGCGGTGGCGGTGGCGCGAAGGGTGACGAGGACCGCGAGCGATCCGCTCAGGCCCTGGTACGCCGCCGTGATGGTGGCGCTGCCGTTGGTAAGCGCCGTCACCAGGCCCGTGCTGGTCACGCTCGCGACCGCTGCGTTGCTCGTCGTCCATGTCGCCGAGTTGGTGACGTCCTGTGTCGTGCCGCCTGAGAAATTCGCGGTCGCGCCGAGCTGGCTGGTGTCGTTGCGGTTGGTGAACGATCCGTTGCCGGAGAGCGCCAGGCCGGTGAGGCTTGGTGTCGGATCGGTCGGATCGGAAGCGGTCTCGCACCCCCACGCCGCGAGCACCAGGGACACGATCGACGCCGTCAGCAGCCGCTTGCTCATCACAGGCCTCCGCCTCTTGGTTCGGCCGCGCCGACGAAGACATGAATCGGATGGTGCAGGGGCGAGCACTTCGGGCACTTCGGTGTCAGACACGTGTCTGACACCGTGTCTGACACCGTCTGTGCGGGAGCGCGCACTGAACCCAATATCTCGTGGTCCGACGCCTACGCGGCGGAGACAGATGAGAATACTTGCCACGGAACCGAGAAATGGCCCGCCAGATTCTGACAAGGTGTCTGACGTGGTGTCAGACACGTGTCTGACCCCGAGTTGGGGTTATTGAGCGGTGAAGAGGGCGTTGAAGAGCAGGCGGAAGGTCGCTTGCGACTGGCCGCGATGCTGGACGGGGAATCCAAACAGCACGACGCGGCCGCTGCCGATCGCGGCCTGGACGATGGCCGCGCGGCCGGCGATGAGTTCCTCGCCTTCGAGCCACCCGCTCAGCAGGAGGTCCTTGCTGCCGTAGTGCGCGATGGTTTCGATTCCGGCGGTGGCGGACGGATCCGCACCGCGGCCGGCCGGCGCGCTGACGCTCGACGCGCTGACGAACGCCGAACTGAACGCGAAGAACGCGGTGGTCTGTGCGGGCATCCCGAAGCTGAGCGGCCGCTGCGGGTCGAGATCCAGGCGGAGGACTGATCCAGGCACGAAGACGCGGTCGCCGGCGTCTCTGGTCACGTCGCGGACCGGGAGGCCGAACATGTCGATGCCGAGTCCCGCGGATTGACCCAGACAGAGAAGCGTTCCGCCCGCGCGCGTGAAGATGCGCAGCGCCTCGAGACCAGCTTCGCCGAGCCCGCCGGCGTAATCCTGCGGCACGACGTTCGCCGGATATCCGGAAATCAGTCGCTCGGATGCGGCGCTCGGAATGATCACGGCATCAAAGCGCGCGCGCAGGTTGCCGGCACGGATGTCGCTGTCGCTGAGACTCGTGAACGTGAAGCCGTATTGTTCGAGGACCCAGCGTGTCCAGCCCTCGTCCATATTTTCTGTCCACGGCTTGTAGAGCGCGATGCGGGCCCGTCCGATCGCGCGAACGCCGGCTGGCGGCTTGCCTTTGATGCCGTCGACGCGGAGACCGAGGTCGCGGGCGATCGACGCGACCGCGGCTTCAGCGGTTCTGACATACGGCACGACCAGCGAGCCGGCGGGGAAGCGGTAGCCGTTGGCGTCGATCGGGCTGGACGTCCACGACGGCATCGCGCCGGCGGCCACCAGTCGATTGATCGCGATGGCGCCACCGTTGCCGCGGGCGTCGACGAGCCAGTAGCCGGGCCGCCGTTCGCCCCACACCGGTTCGGCCGCCACGGCCGCCTTGACGAGACGTGTCGTCGGCGGCGGTTCGAACGTCCGCTCGATGGTGACGACGTTGACGCCCATCTGCTGCGGCAGCGTCCATCCGGCGACGTCGTACGGACGCTCGGGCGGCGCGCCAGCGGACAGACGCTGTGCCGGGTAGCGCTGCTGTTCGAGGAGTGTCTTCACGTACGCGCGGTACGGCTGCGCCAGAAAAATCAGATCGGTTCCCGCGGGATACGGTTCGCCGTCGGCGCGGAACGGCTCCAGCGTGCGGTGAATCTCGACACCGCCCTGAAGCAGGAGCTCTTCGAGTCGTGCCATCGTGAAGCGATCGTGTTGGTCGGCCGGGATCAGAAACGCGTACGGTCCGCCTTCGACGCCGCGCTCGACCGCCCGCCGGCCCATCTCGTAAAAATTGAGGACCAGCTGCTCGCGATAGGCGGCCGCGGCAAACAGCAGCCCGCGTACGGCGGTGAGTTCGTAGTCGACGATGTCGCGCAGCGTCCAGCGTCCGCCCGGCCACGGATCAGGAAAATTGATTTGCGGTTTGTAGTCCGGCAGCCCCTTGAATCCCGCGCGCAGATCCGCCGGCGCGATGTTCAGCGGCGTCGCGATGTCGACGCTCGCGACTTCGGTCAGGAGGCAGATGGTGTTGTGGCCGAGCGGCGCCGAATCTTCGAAGCCGGGCCAGTAGTAGTCGTACTTCGCGCTCGAAATCACGCCGGTCTTGCCTTCGCGCTGCAGTTCGAGCGCCATCGCGTCGCCGAGAAGCGCGGCCGATCGCCAGATCAGCGGGTCGTAGTTCAAATCGATCGGGTCGGTGTTCGGCGGCACGAAGAATCGCGGTCCGTTGGCTTCCATCTGATGGAGCGTGAGGAAGACCTGCGGATGCCACTGGGTGTAGAAGAACCGCGCGAGGTTGCGGTTCTCGGCGAGGTTCATCATGAACGCGTCGCGGTTGATGTCGTGGCCGGCGTACTTGTGATACAGCCACGGCATCGGTCCGCCTTCGAACGGTGTTCCCTTGGTTCTCGCGTACCAGTCGTACACCAGCCGATGGCCGTCGGGATTGAGCGACGGAATCAGGATCACGACGACGTTCTGCAGGATGTTCAGCGTCGACGGATCGCTCGCCGTCGCGAGCCAGTGGAGTATGTCGTTGGCGGCTTGCGTCGCGCCGATCTCCGAGGCGTGAATGCTGGCGCCAATCGCGACCACGGTCTTGTGCAACGCGGCCAGCCGCCGCGCGTCCGCCTGATTCAACACGCGCGGATCGGCGAGCCGTTCGTTGGTGAGCCTGATCTGCTCCAGCCGCGCCATGTTCTCGGGCGCGCTCACAATCGCCGCAATCGTCCGGTGCCCTTCCGTCGTCGTCCCGATGTCGACGATGCGGACGCGATCCGAACGCGACGCGACGAGCTGAAAGTACTCCTCGATTCCGTCGGCGGAGACGAGCTGCCGATCCGCGCCCATGCGGAAACCGAAGCGCTCCTCGGGTGAGGGAATCTGCGCCCCAGCCTGGGGAACGATCGACCCCAGGAGCACGGCCAGAACGAACACGGGAAGGCGCTTCACGGAGCGAAATGATATCAGCGAAAACCCGCTGTCACGCTGAACGCAAAGGGCGCGGAGGACGCCGAGACATCGTTGGGACGGCGTTGGTCACGCACCTTGCATAGGTGGAGCCGGTGCGTAACCGGTTGAACGCCCTCACCGAGCAGATCATCGCAGCAGCGATCGAGGTTCATCGGACCTTGGGGCCGGGCATGCTGGAATCGGCGTACGACAATTGCTGGCATTCGCCTTGACCAAGCGAGGCCTGCAGCTCGAGAAGCAGAAACCACTCCCGTTGCTCTACGAAGGCGTACCCGTTGGTCTTGGGTATCGCCTTGATCTGCTCGTTGAGGAGCTGGTTGTGGTCGAAGTCAAGGCTGTCCAGAGGTTGGAGCGGGTTCACGCCGCGCAGTTGTTGTCGTACCTGCGTCTTTCAGATTGTGCAGTGGGTCTCCTCTTCAACTTCAACGTTGAAGTGCTCGACAAGGGGTGGCCTGAAGCGGGTGGCGAATGGATTCCCCGAGTAGCGACTCTGCGTCCCCCGCGCCCTCTGCGTTCAGCGTCGTGACGGGGTCAGCCGCGCGATGGTGGCGCCGAGGTGCGACGCCGTATCGTCCCAGAATTCCGCGACGCGCGGATGGCGGTCGAGCGTCGATTGGACGATGCCGCGCTGGATGCCGCGGCCGCGGCCGTGGACCAGGCGCACTTCACGGAAGCCGGCGGCGGCGGCCGCGGTGATGTATTCCTCGACGACTGACGGGATGTCGGCCGGCGCGAAGGCGTGCAGATCGATCTCGCGCTCGATCGGCACGCGGTGCATGGTCAGGGCTTGTGATACGTCGCGGTCACCACGGTCTTGATGCCGCCGCGCACCGAGAAGTCGCCGACCACCGTCATCCGCCGCGGGTGCAGCAGGTGCACGAGGTCGTCGAGGATCTGATTGGTGACGCTCTCGTAGAAGATGCCGCGGTTGCGGAACTCGATGAGGTAGTACTTGAGCGACTTCAGCTCGAGGCAGGCGGCGTCGGGCACATAAGTAATCCGGATTTCGCCGAAATCCGGGAGACCGGTCTTCGGGCAGACCGAGGTGAACTCGGGACACTGAATCGCGATCTCGTAGTCGCGTTCCGGCCGCGGGTTGGGAAAGGTCTCGAGCGTCGCGTTCGACATAGCCGAAATTCTATCGATTACTGAGGGAAATCCCTGAGTTTTGCGTTTCGCCGAGGTTTGACACTGATTGGAAGGGCGCGCTAGCATACGGCGGTTTTCCGAGGAAAACCGCGATCACCGCTGCGCGCGCGCGATCGACGGAACCGACTGACGCGCGCGTCGAAGAATTGGAGTCACCGATGGCTGACGCCCGCAGGATGGGCAAATCCGAGCTTTTCTCCCACTTCGCTGAACGGTTCGAAGTGAAGCGCACGCAGTCGCGTGAGTTCTTCGACGAGCTGACGGCGCTGGCGGAGAAAGAGCTGAAGCGCTCGGGCGAGTTCGTGCTGCCCGGCATGGTCAAGCTCGTCGTGCAGAAGCGCAAGGCGCGGATGGGACGGAACCCGGCAACGGGCGAGGCCATCAAGATTCCGGCCAAGACCGTCGTGAAGGCGCGGATCGCCAAGCAGCTCAAGGACGCCGTCCTGCCGCGCAAGTAGCGCTGCACGACGTCCGTTCCGAACTCGACCCGCTCCCCACACACCAAGGACCCCGCTGCCGTCGTGGAGTGCAGCGGGAGAGCAGCGCGGCGGCCGCGACCGCTGGCCGCTGCGCTCCTTCGCTCTGGTTACGCCGTGCGGGACAACATCCGGCTGTACAGCGTCGCTGGAATCACGCGCGCCGCGCGCGTCTCCAGATTGCTCACCGAATCATCGTCCAGGATGATGTGGTCCCGCGCGTCGAGAAGGATCTCGGCGCTGTAGCGGCGTACTCCGCGCCCGGTCCTGAGCTCGAAGTAGCGCACGGCATAGAGCCGTCCGTCCACTGCCACGTTGTCGGTCTTGATCAGGGTTCGGAACATATGTGTCCTCCGTTGATCAGCTGGCCGCGGCTTCGGTACGGCTATCTGCCGACCGGAACCGCACGCTGAAGGTCGTGCCCCGTCCGAGCTCGCTCGCGACCTCGATGGTGCCGCCGAGCTGCTCCACGATCCGCTTCGATGTCGCGAGGCCGAGGCCCAGCCCGCGCTTTTTCGTCGTGACGAAGTCGTCGAAGATGGCCGCCAGCCGATCCGGCGCGATGCCGGAGCCGGTATCGGCGACACGGACGACGACGCTGTCGCCGTCCTCTCGCGCCGTCGTCGCGGTGACCCGACCGCCGGCTGCCGTCGCCTGAATCGCATTCGTGATCAGGTTCCGGAAAACGCGCTGAAGCCCGAAGCGATCGGCTTCGATGAGCAGCGGGTCTGAAGCGAGGGTCGCCGCGACGCTGATGCCAGCGCGCTCACCTTCGGCCTGCATCGCATCGACAATGTCCTTGAGCGCCGGGCTGACGTCGAAGGTGAACTTTTCGAGAGGCCGCTGCTTCCCTGGGCCGATGCTCAACACATCGTCCATGAAACGCTTCAGGGTCGCGAGTTCGCGCTCGATACTAGCCTGGAAACCGCGCTTCGCCGTGGCATCCTGATCGTCGCGGACCAGCAGGCGGGCGTTGTTGCCGATGTTCTGAATCGGATGGTTCAGGTCGTGGAACAGGCCGGCGACGACCCGGCCGAACATTGCCTGACGTTCCTCCCGCTTCACGTCCTCCTGAAGCTGCACGAGCCGGTCAGCCATCGAATTGAACGACGCGCCAAGCTGTCCGAACTCGTCGATCGACGGAATCGAGACGCGGGTTTCGAGCTTGCCTTCCGCAATGGCCTGGGTGCCGCGCTGCAGCGCGAAGATCGGCGCGATGAAGCGCCGGCCGAAGAGGAGACCGACGACGACCATGATGGCAAGCGCGGCGCCGGCCGCGACCATCAGCTGGCGGGTCAATCGCGCCGCGTTCTGGTAGGCCTCGTCGGTCGACTGCTCGACGATCACCGTCCACTTGAGCGCGTCGATCGGTGCGGCGACGGCCAGCTGGCGGATGCCCTGATCGTCGTCGTATTCACGCCACGGCGCATTGAGGGTTGGACCGGCGATGAGCGGGTGCGCGCTCATTTTGCGCCCCTGTGCGACGAGCGCCTTTCGATCGGGATCGCCGTGCGCCAGCAGTGTCTGGTCGGGGGCGACGACGAGCGCAAACCCGTGCTGGCCGATCCGGATCCGATCGACCATCCGCCACATTTCCTCGAGGCTCAACTCGCCGAGCAGCCAGCCGGCCGGCTGATTCAGCCGCTGCAGGTGGATCGCGAAGGTGCTCGTCGGCAGCAGGTCTTCGTCGATCCTGATCGGTGACATCAGCACGCCGCCGATGGTCTGGTAGTCGGCGGTCGCGGTGGGAACGTTCAATCGCGGCGTGCCGATCCGGCTGGTCGCCACGACCGCGCCGGCTTCGTCGACGAGGGTCAGTTCGCGGAATTCGTGGAACTGCAGCACGTAGTTCTTGACGATGCGGTCCTGCTGCCACGCTTCGAGGCCGGTGTTCTGCAAGTCGGCCGAGAGCGCCTTGAGAATGTCGGCATTGCTGAAGACGTAGCGGCGGATTTCTTCCGCGGCCCGGGCCGCGACGTTCTGGTTGCCGGCCACGACCGAGTCGCGCGTGCCGCGCTGCAGCGTGACCAGCGACCAGATGCCGTAGCCGGCGAGCGGCACCACGGCCGCAATCGCGAGAATCAGCGCAAAGCGGACGGCGATGTGGCGGATTCTCATTTCAGTTCGTGAGCGGCGGCCGGGTGGACGCGACGTGCGGGGCCGTCAGCGCTGACCGACGAGCGGTCGGCAATCGCCGGCTGCGAATGGCCGTCTTCGGTGATCGCAATCAGCGTTCCCTGCGCCTCCTGCCTCACCATGTTGGCGAGTCCATCGATGTCGCTGCTGCCGCGCGGCACATGTCAATGGGTCGCGGTGGGTGGTGTCGGGCCCACCCGCCAGAGTGGGATCGTATACATGACATCTCGCGCCGGGTCGACGTGAACGTTGAAGCGCGAGCTGACGGCCCGCAGACTCCTGCCCCAGGCCAGATAAATCGACGGTGGATCGTCGACGAGCGCCCGGGCCAGCGCTGCGTAGCCGCGCCGGTAGCCCTCGTCGTTCGTCGATGCGTGGATGGCGTCGATGGCAGAGTCGACGTCGCGATTGCTGTAGTGGCCGTAATTGGTGACGTTGCCGGTGGACCAGGAGACGAGCCCGCGTTGGAGGCTGGCGCCGCGCTGGGCGTCCACCAGCAAAGCGTCGAAATCACCGCGAGGCACACGCTCGTTGAGGGTATCGAGCGAGACCCTTTCGAGCATCACCTCTACGCCAATCGCAGCCAGCTGTCGCTGCATGCTCAAGGCGAGGCGTTCGATCGATCCATCGACAAAGAGACACGTAAAGCGGAGCCGTTCGTCGAGCGCCACGGGACGGTACTCGACGGTGGGCAATCCCGGCGTCTGAGCCCAGTGACCGGGCCACAGCGGCGAATGCTCGGGCTGACCGTGCCCGCCCATGCCGTCGGCGACGAGCGCTTTCCGGTCGATGGCGGCGTTCAGACGGCGCCGGACTTCAGGGCTGGCGAGCGCAGGCCGGGTGATGTTGAGGATCACTTCATACGCGTAGCGCCGCTGAAACTCGAACAGCCGGATCTCGTTCGAGCCGGAAAGCGACTCGTAGGCATCGCCCCCGACCTGGAAGAGCATGTCGAGTTCACCTCGCAGCATATCTGCCCATGCCGCGCGAACCGAATCGTACGGCTGGAACAAGATCCGGTCGATGGCGGGTTTGGGTCCCCAGTAGGCGTCGTTAGCGACCAGCTCCAGTGAACCGGTACGTTTGTAGGCGGCAGTCCCGATGCCTTCGGATTCAATCACCGCAAAGTCGAGCGAATCGAGAAAGAGACTCGACGGACGCATGACGACGACTTGCACCGTTTCCTCGTCAAGAGGACGAATCGATCGAACGTTCTTGAAGGCGATCCCCATTCTGTTGGGGAGACGCTGCTCCATGATCCGCGTCAGCAGCTCGCCTGTCAGCGGGCGGCCGCTGTGAAAACGAACGCCGTTGCGGATGTGAATCGTCCATGTGAGCCGGTCGTCGCTGACCGTCCAGCGGTCTGCCAGCCACGGCTGAGGGCGGCCATCCGCCGAAAACGCGACGAGCGTTTCCTCGCCCAACTGCCGAACCATGCTGTTGAGGCCGTTGCTGTCGCCAGTGCCGAGGCCCAGTCCGAATCCAATGCGCAGCGTCGACGGCGAAGAGGGTGTCGACGACCCGGACTGGTCGCGACACCCTATCAGCCCGATCAGGACGCAGGCGACCACCGACAGGGGCCGCACGCGATCCCGGTTCCAGGCGCTCACGTCTCTAGCTTACTTCCGAGTCGTCAGCCTTCCGCCGTCGATGAAGATCGGGCAATCTTCCGGTTTCACGGTCTTGGTGGCCTTCTGAACGATCACAATCTTCATGCTGCTCTCCTATGAGACGCCGGCCGCGCGATGCGCCAGCGAGACAACCGCCGATTCGAAACTGCGCTTGTGACATGCCGGCGTGTTCATGTCTCCGAGCGTTGCGTGCGAGGCCGCGATGCATCCCCCGGCACATACGGGAATGAAGGCGCAGTCCCCGCACGCATCCCAGGGACTGAGCCGATCGAACTTCTTCCGAGTCGCTTCCCGCCATGAATCGCGGCGGTCATCGATGTGCCCGGTGGACATCCTCTTTTCACCCGTGAAGCCTGGGCAGCCGTACAGCGACCCATCCGGACCGATCGTATGGGCGTGCTTCATGTGGACGTGACAGGGCCCGTTGTGAACGCCATCCGGCGTGATGAACCCAGCTGCTCTCGTCTGTTCACGCAGGGACGTCATCTGGTCGTCAATGTCGTGGCAGGAGTCGCACGTGCCGGCGGTGCCTTCTCCCGCGACGGTCATACAGGTTCCGCCCAGAGGCTTGAGCGGCAGCCCCTGCTCGTTGACGGGCGTCAACGTCAAAATCGTCTTCTGCCCGCGCGGCTGCGGCCCGGCCTCCTGGCCGCGCACGACTGGTTTGAAATTGACCTGGCCAAGGTGCTTGGCAAAGCTCTCGGCTTTCAGAAAGTCGAGCAGTGCGGGAATGCTTTCCGCCGAGTGCTGGTCGAAGTTGCCGCCGATGGCAATCGGGATCCGGCCGTTCAGCCGGCGGAGATTCTCGATGATGCGATCGAAGGTGCCCTGGCCGCCGCGCAGCGGTCGCATCTGATCGTGCATGTGCCGATCGCCGTCGAGCGTGATCTTGGCGCCGCAAAAGCCAAACGGCAGCATCCGATCGACGACCTCGTCGGTGAGCAGGAGACCGTTGGTGATGATGGAGATCGCCTGCTCGATGCCGCGCCGCCGGGTCGCCTCCCACAACCGTTCCGCCAGGAAATACATGACGGGAAGGTTCAGCAGCGGCTCGCCGCCGAAGAATGCCACGACCAACCGTTCGGGGTGTATCCGATCGAGTTCGCGTTCGATCCAGTCGAGGACTCGACCGGCGGTTTCCATCGACATCTTTTCCGCGAACTTGTTGTAATCGCCGCGGTCGCCCTGGAAGCAGTAGTCGCAGGCGAAGTTGCACTGAAGCGTGGTCAGGAGGGTGATACTCAGTTCGGTGGTGTCGCCGGTCACCCGATCGAAGTAGTCGTTCAGCGCCTGCCGGTCGTGATCGCGTCCCGGTGTGACGAAGCCGTGCTCGGCCAATGTTTCAAACGCCTGACGCGCCTCGCCGTCGAGCATCGAGCCATTGCCCGGATCGTCGAGGAGCGCCGCGACATCCGACGACACGATGACCTGCGCGTCGGTCAGCGTGTTCATCAGGAACACGTCGTCTCCTGGCAGAGGCACACGAAGGTTGAAAATCGAAGATGGCATCAGGCGGCCCTCGAACTGGTAATGCGGAAAGAGGAAAGAACTCGGATCGATTCGTGATTAGTGAACGGTCGATCCGCGATGCACAAAATTGCAACGGGTATTCCAGACCCGGTGTGCGCCCGGAGATCGCAGGTTTTTCGAGGGAATTTGGACGAGCGGACATCGCGTGCCCGAACCTCAGCCGCTCTTGTCAGACAAACAAGGACAAGGAATTGGCCGAGCTAGCTCAGGCGATTTTCCGAGCCGTGCGACTAATTTCCAATCGCTGAATGAATTGCGGCGAGAAGTCGAATGCTTGGCCGGGGTAGGTAAGTTTCTGGACGAAAGTGTGCGCTCTGAGCGGATGAGCCCAACGTCCTAGGCGCCGCGAATGCGTTTCGCGATTTGCCGGACGTCGAGCTTGTCCATTTTGTATTTCAGCGTGCTCAGCGGAATGCCTAAATAGTCTGCCGTGGCGGTGACATTCCAGCCGCACTTCTCGAGCGCGCGCAGGATGAAATTGCGCTCGAAGGTATTCGTCGCGTCCTCGAAGAGATTGTCCGTTCTGACGCCGCGCGGTTCGAGCTGCGCGAAGTGAAACTCGAGCGGCAAATCTTCCTCGGAGATGTATTCCTTGTCGCTGACGGCGACCAACCGTTCGATCAGGTTCTCGAGCTCGCGGATGTTCCCCGGCCACCAGTACTTCTTCAGCATCGACATCGTCGACTCCGTGATGCCGTTGATGCGCTTGCGGAAGCGGTGGGTGTAGCGGCGGAGGAAGAACTCGGCCAGCTGCGGGACGTCCTCGGCGCGCTCCCGCAGGGGCGGCAGCTTGATCGGGATGACGTTGATCCGGTAGTAGAGGTCTTCGCGGAAGCGCCCTTCTTTCACCGCCTTTTCGAGGTCGACGTTCGTGGCGGTAATCAGCCGGAATTCCGTCTTGATCGGTTTGGTGCCGCCGACGCGCTCGATCTCGCCCTCCTGGATCGCGCGCAGCAGCTTGGCCTGCAGATCGAGCCGAAGGTCGCCGACCTCGTCGAGAAACAGCGTGCCGTTCGACGCCAGCTCGAACTTGCCGAGTTGCTGGCGATGCGCGCCGGTGAACGCGCCGCGCTCGTGCCCGAACAGGATGCTCTCGGCTAGCTCGCGGGGAATGGCCGCCAGGTTCACGGCAATGAACGGGGCGTCGGGATCGCCGGCCTCGCGATGAATCAGCCGCGCCAGCAGCTCCTTGCCGGTGCCGCTCTCGCCGAGAATCAGCACCGTCGCTGACAGCTTCGCGATCTTCTGTACCAGATCGACGATGTCGCGCGTCATCTTGCTCGGGCCGACGATGAACTCGCGCTCGGTCTGATCGGCCACCTGCGCCGACAGCGTCATGACCTGGCGGTTGAGGTCCTGCCGCTCGCTCGCGTTGCGGACGATCGAGCGCAACTGGTCGTAGTCGAAATCCTTGGTGATGTAGTGGTAGGCGCCGTGCTTCATCGCCTGCACGGCGGTCTCGATCTCGTTGATCGCCGAGATCATGATCACTTCGACGAGGCTGTAGTTTTCCTTGACGATGCGCAGGACTTCGAAACCGCTGATGCCGGGCAGGCGGACGTCCAGGAGCACGAGGTCGACATCGTCGCGGTTGAGGATCGGCAGGGCCGCCTCGCCGCTGGCCACGCGCAAGACCCGATACTCGCGCTTCAGGATCGCGGTCAGCGTATCCCGCATGCCCTCGTCGTCATCAACGATGAGAACGGTCTTGGGCTTGTGGCTCATCGGAGTGGCGTCGGGTGGCCGGTATTGTCGCAGGCGGTTGACACCGTTGCAAGCCGTCGCTAACGTACAAGTTTTGTTGACGCCTCAGTCGTTGGTCGTTGCCGCGGCACTGGTGATCGCCGTCCTCGCGCTGCTCAGAGCGCGGCACGCGGCGCGCCGGCTCGAACGCCTGTCCGAATCGTACTGGGAACTGCGCTACGAGGCCGGGCAGCTGCGCGCGCGTGTCGCCCGGCTCGAAGTCACCACCGGCGCGCGCGAACCGGACGCCGCGCCTGAAGCGCCGCGCGCCCCAGCCGCCGCCACTTTCGTTCCTCTGTCCTCGCTGAAGAAATGATGCAGGAGTACGACGTTATCGTCATCGGCGCCGGCACCGGCGGATATGTCGCGGCGATTCGCGCCGCGCAGCTCGGCCTGACCGTTGCCGTCGTTGAAAAACAGAAAGCGCTCGGCGGCACCTGCCTGAACTGGGGCTGCATCCCGACCAAGGCGCTCCTCGAACACGCGCACGCCCTCAAGGTCGTGCAGGGCGCCAAGGACTGGGGCATCAGCTTCGACGCCGCGGTGACGCCGCGCCTCGACATGGCCCAGGTCCACGCGCGCAAGGATCGGATCGTGACCGGCCTGACCAAAGGCGTCGAGTTCCTGTTCAAGAAGAACAAGATCGCCTGGATCAAGGGTACCGCGCGGTTGACCGGCAACGGTGGCGTCGAGGTGTTCGAAGGCGACGCGCAAACGCTGAAGGCGAAGCGCGAAATCATCGTCGCCACCGGGTCGGCGCCGCGCAGCGTCCCGGGGATCACCATCGACTATCAGCGCATCATCACCAGCGACCAGGCGATTCACCTCCAGGCCGTGCCGCAATCGATCGCGATCATGGGAAGCGGCGCGGTGGGCGTCGAGTTCGGCTCGATCTTCCGCCGCTTCGGCAGCGAGGTGACGATCCTCGAGCTCCTGCCGCGGCTCGTGCCGGTTGAAGACGAGGCGATTTCAGCCGAGCTCGAAAAATCGTTCCGGAAGCAGGGCATCAAGTCGCACACCGGGGCCAAGGTGACGGGCGCCAAGGCGACAGCGAACGGCGTCGACGTCCAGGCGACCCTGGCCGACGGACGGATCGAGACGATTCGCGCCGAGTACCTGCTGGTCGCGACCGGCCGCGGGCCGGTGACCGCTGGTCTCGAGGCCGAGAAACTCGGCCTCGCGATGGAGAAAGGCTACATCCGCGTCGACCCGATGTATCGCACGAACGTCCCGGGGATTTCGGCGATCGGCGATGTCATCACGCTGGGCGGTCCGGGGCATCCGCAGCTCGCGCACGTCTCGTCGGCCGAAGGCATCCTGACCGCCGAGCGTATCGCCGGACACGAGGTGAAGCCGATCAACTACGACCACGTGCCTGGCTGCACCTACTGCGATCCCGAAATCGGCAGCGTCGGGCTGACCGAAAAAGAAGCCAAAGCGCGCGGCTTCGACGTCCGCATCGGCACGTTCCCCTTCGGCGTCCTCGGCCGCGCCAAGATGGCCGGCGAAACCGAAGGCTTCGTGAAGATCGTTGCGGACAAGAAATACGACGAAGTGCTGGGCATCCACATGATTGGTCTGCGCGCGACGGAACTCGTCGCCGAGGCGACGCTGGCGCTGCGGCTCGAGTCGACGGTCGAAGAATTGATTCGCACGATCCACGCGCATCCGACCATGGCGGAAGCCGTCGGGGAAGCCGCCCACGCCACGCACGGCGCCGCCATCCACACATAAGGATTCAGCCATGACCGAAGTTGTGATGCCGCAGATGGGCGAGTCGATCGCGGAAGGCACCATCGTCCGCTGGGTCAAGAAGGTCGGCGACACCATCGACCGCGACGAGCCGCTCTTCGAGATTTCCACCGACAAGGTCGACGCCGAGATTCCATCGCCCGCCGCTGGCGTCATCACCGAAATTCGCGCCAAGGAAGGCGAGACGGTGCCGGTCAACTTCGTCGTCGCGGTGATCGCCCCGGCCGGAACGAAACCGGCAGCCGCGCCCGCCGCAGCGAAACCCGCGCCGGCTCCCGCTCAGGCACAGCACGCGCCGCCCGCCGCTGCGCACGCTCCCGCACCTGCAACGGCTCCCGCACACGTAGCGCCGCCGCCCGCCGCGGCTCCCGCGCCGCGCCCGGCAGACGCGGAAGGCGATTCGAACGGACGGCAGCGATCGTCGCCGCTGGTGCGCCGTATCGCCAAGGAACACAGCGTCGACATCTCGCAGATCGCCGGCAGCGGCATTTTCGGCCGGGTGACCAAGAACGACATCCTGTCCTTCCTCGGTGGCGCGCCCGCCGCACCGCGCCCGGCCGCCGCGCCGCCCGCGCCGGCGCCGCCTCCAGCCGCCGCGCGCCCGGCGCCGACCGGCGTTGCCACTGGCGCAGGACTCGCCGGCCAGACGGTGCCGATGTCCGTCATGCGCCGCCGCATCGCAGAACACATGATTGCGAGCCGGCGCACCTCGGCGCACGTCCACTCGGTGTTCGAGATCAACTTCGGCCGTGTCGACAAGATTCGCCAGGCCAAGAAGGCCGAGTACGAACGCCAGGGCGCGAAGCTGACGTATCTGTCGTTCATCATCAAAGCCTGCGCCGACGCGCTCAAGGCCGTACCGGTGATCAACGCGTCAATCGACGGCGAGAACGTCGTCTACCACAAGCAGGTCAACATCGGCATCGCGGTGGCGCTCGACTGGGGTTTGATCGTGCCGGTCGTGAAGGACGCTGACAAAAAGAGCCTGCTCGACATCAGCAAGACCGTCGTCGATCTGGCCAACCGCGCCCGGGCCAAGCAGCTGAAACCGGACGAAGTTTCCGGCGGGACGTTCACCATCACCAATCCGGGCACGTTTGGCGCGACGGTCGGGATGCCGATCATCAATCAACCGCAGCTGGCCATCGTCAGCATTGGCGCGATTGAGAAACGCGTGGTGGTGATTGACGATGCGATCGCGATCCGGCCGATGGCCTACTTCAGCATCGGCTTCGACCATCGGATGGTCGACGGCGCGGTCGCCGACGAATTCCTCGTGCACGTGAAACACGCGATCGAGAATTGGGAACCGTCGAACGCTTGAGTCGTGAAGCCGCTTGAAGTCCGGCGGCTCGGCCGCGTGCCTTACGCCGAGGCGCTCGCGCTGCAGCGCGAGCTGGTCGAAGAGCGGCGCGCCGGCCGAGTGCCGGATCTCCTCCTGCTGGTCGAACATCCGCCGGTTCTCACGCTCGGGGTTCGTGGCGACGGTGGACGCGGTCACATCCTCGCATCCGCTGACCAGCTGACCGGGCTTGGTATCGAGGTCTTTGAGACCGGGCGCGGCGGCGACGTGACGTATCACGGCCCCGGCCAAATCGTCGGCTACCCGATCCTCGACCTCAAACCCGATCGGTGCGACGTCCACCGTTACGTGCGGGATCTCGAGGAAGTCCTGATCCGGGTCGCTGGCGGTTTCGGTATTTCCGCGTCACGGGTGCCTGGACTGACTGGGGTCTGGGTGGGGGACCGCAAGCTGGCGGCGATCGGCGTCCGCATCTCCCGGTGGATCACCAGCCACGGGTTTGCGCTCAATCACACGACCGACCTGGAGCATTTCGGTTTGATTGTCCCGTGCGGCATCGCCGATCGGGGCGTCACATCGCTCAGGCAGCTCGGCTGTTCCGAGAGCCGGACCGGGGTGGAGGCGCGGATAGCTGAGCAGTTTGTCCAAGTGTTCAACTACCAGCAAGTGTCAGATAAATAGTGACTTAACAGATATAGTTCACGTGTGGAATAATTTTCGGTCCCGGGGTGTTTTCTCCTTCAAACGAGGCGAACCCCCATGCGAGAACCACGGACCGACGAAGAATTGCTGACCAGGCTGCGGACGGGCGACGAAACCGCCGTCAAGGACCTGGCCGACGTGTACGGCTCGAAAATCTACCAGCTTGCGTTCCGATACCTCCGCAACAAGGAAGACGCCGAGGAAGTGACGCAGGATGTCCTGTTCAAGGTCTACCGCAAGGTCGACGCATTCCGCGGCGACTCCGCGTTGTCATCCTGGATCTACCGGATCACGTTCAACGCCGCGATGTCGCGGCTGCGGACGGCGAAGTACCAGCGTGCCCAGCTGGAAGAACCGCAGCTCGTCACGCTCGAGGGCGAGGACGGGACGCAGGCGCGTGCCGAGATCGCCGACTGGTCGAACATGGCGGACGAGAGCCTGTTCCGGTCGCAGCTGCGCCGCCGGGTCTTCCGCGCCATTCTCGCGCTGCCGGCGATCTATCGCGCGCCGGTCATGCTGCGTGACATCCAGGGGATGTCAACGGAAGAGGCGAGCGCGATGCTGCATGTGAAGGATCAGACGCTCAAGTCGCGGCTGCACCGCGGCCGGTTGATCCTGCGCAAGCAGCTGGCGGACTTCGCTGGCGGCTTGACGCTGCATCACGCTACCGCTTAAAGGTTCGAGGGGTTCGATAGGTTCGAATGGTTCGAGGTTCTCGAGAACCCATCGAACCTTTCGAACCCAGAACCTTTCGAACCTTTCGAACCGGTCGAACCTCTCGAACCTCTCGAACCCTTCGAACCGACTAGATCTGCATCGCCGTCTCCAACGCCACTCGTTCATTGACACCGAGCGGCGGCTCCAGGACGGCGTCAATTCCCGCGGAACTGAGCCTGACGGGAAGCGCGACGGTTCGCGATTTCCGTCCGGCGCTCACATCGGGAGCCACGAAACAATTGAGCACACGGCGCGAACGGCCGGCGATAGCCGCGATTGTTTCAGCGGCCGCGGCGGCGAGCGCGTAAGGTCCGGGCGGCCAGAGCGGGACGACGCGCGCGGCGAGTTTCCGGCGGGCCGGCTCGTCGAGCATCCCCGTCGCGGCGAACCCGCCAATCGTGGCGTCCTCCCACGCGACGACCGTCTGCGCTGGCGGCACGCCGAGCACCGCGAGCGCGACATCCTTGACCGATCCGTTGGTTTCGAGCGCCACCATCGCGCGCAGACCAGAGGCCAGCGCTTCCGGTGCCGACCCGAACAACCGCAGCCGCGAGAACCCGATTTCCAGCACGCCGCGCTCCACCAGGTCGCGCTGACCAGCGCCGGCGCAGACGACGATGGCGCCGCGATTCATGCGTTGGGCCTGCTTCAACAGCGTCAGTCCGTCCTCGCCCAGCCACTCGCCCTGACCGCTGCGATCGGCAATGACGACGATCGCCGCGCCGCCCATGGTGCTCGGATCGGTGGACCCGGTGATCCGCGTGGCAAACCCTTCAATCGGCGCCGCCTGCATCAGGTCGAGCGCCTTTCCGGCGGCGACCTGCCCTGCGCTGTCAATCAAGCGGATGGCCGCGGCCAGATCGCGCCGGGCCAGCGTGTGCGCGAGCGTGCCGCCGAGATCGCCGGCGCCGAGAATGGCGACATCCAACATGCGTGGGCTATTGTAATAGCACCATGAAGAAGCCACTGCGCGGACAGGTTGCGTTCATCACCGGCGGATCGCGAGGCATCGGTCTGGCAATTGCGCGCGGCCTTGCTACCGAAGGCATTCACGTCGCCGTAACCGGGCGCGACGAGGCACACCTGTCCGAGGCCCGCCGAATTATCGAAGGCGCCGGACCGGGCGGCGTGGAGGCGCTGCGCGCCGACGTCCGCGACGCCGCCGCCGTCGAGCGGGCCATCTCGGCGACCGTCGCCCGTTTCGGCGGCCTGGACATCGTCGTCAACAACGCCGGCGCCGGAATCTTCGCGGATGTCGAAACGATGCGGGCCGACCAGTGGGCGGAGGTGATCGACACGAACCTGACCGGCGTCTTCAACACCTGCCATGCGGCGATGCCGCACCTCAAGAATCGCGGCGGCGGCTACATCTTCAACATCAGCAGCCTGGCGGGCACCAACGTCGTGCCGCACGGCGCGGCTTACTGCGCGTCGAAGGCCGGGCTCAACGCGTTCAGCGAGGTGTTGAACCAGGAAGTCCGCCACGAGAACATTCGCGTCACCTACATCATGCCGGGGTCGGTGGCGACCGGCTTCGCCGGCAATGATGCCGCCAAAGGCGCGGACTGGAAGATCGGTGGAGACGATCTGGCCGATGCGGTGGTCGACCTGCTGCGCATCGACACGCGAACGCTCTTGAGCCGGATCGAAGTCCGTCCCGCCAAACCGCCGCGGAAGTAGCGCGATGTCTTCAGTTTTCGACAAGCACCGCGATACGCTCGAACACCATGAAACGATGATGGGCGCGGCGCGCGGGCGGTTGGCCGTCGCGCTCGATCTGCTGACGGACTCGCTCGCGCTCGTCGGACAACACGGCGTCTATTGCCGCAGCGAGCGGTTTCTTGGACAGCCCAAGATGGACATCGCGCTCGTCCTCGAGTACGTCGACGACGCCAAGCAATTGGTGCAGAGCGCGATGCAGGAACTCAAGACTCCACATCGGTAGGGACAGCCTTGAGGCTGTCCGCTCACACCAGCTCACAGTGCGGCGAGTCCTTGAACGTCGGCCAGTCGTGGCCGGCCGTCAGGCCGTGCCTTGTGACCGCTGTGGCGTACGCCGTCCAGACCGGGTCGGAGTTGGCCGGGATGAAGACCTTGCCATCTCGCATCGGGTAGCAGTCGGCGGCCTTACCGGAGCCACTCGTCCCATTGCCTTGATGGTTCGACAGCTTCGTGACGCCGTCACGCTGCGTCACGATCGGCCCGGGCCGGCCGAACGGCTGCGCCGCCGGGCGCCCTGACCCGAACAGCCACTGCTGCCGCTCCCTCGTCCGAAAACCCTCGACGAACCTGAACGGCGTTCCCGCCATTGCGAGATCGGCAAGGGCGGCCTCGAGCCGCGCGCGAAAATCCGGATGCAGACTCGCCGGGTTGTTGTCGCGTGCCGGTTCAAGCTGGGTGATCGCCTTGAGCTTGGCGTCGATCCCTTTCGATCGTCGGGTCGCCGATTTTCGTCGCGGCCTTGATGAGCGAGCCTTCGGCCGTGGCTTCGGTCGAGTCGCCTTCTTCATTCGTCGCTTCGCCATCCAAGCACCTCAGCTGGAAAAATCGCTACTCATCCAGTGCGATCGTCGCGCCGCCGTCGTTCCCTTCACGCGATGGCGACCACACTCACCAACTACGACGGCAGCATCAGCGCCACTCCCCGGCAGGTGGTGTATCCGAAAACCGTGGAAGAGATTCAAGCCGTGCTGCGCGATCCCGGACGATACCCGAGCCCGGTTCGCGCCATGGGCAGCCACCACTCGCTGACCCCGTGCGCGGTCTCGGACGGCACGGTCGTCAACATGTCGAAGATGACAAAGGTCCTGAAGATCGACGCCGAGCGCGGCACCATCACCGCCCAGGCCGGTCTTCAGTACATCGATGCCGCGAAGGCGCTGCGCAAGAAGAAACTGCAATTCCATCTCAACATCGAGATCGGCAACCTGACACTCGGCTCGGCCGCCTGCTGCCACACCAAGGACGGCCTCGACGGCCGCGAATTCGGCCAGGTCAGCTCCTACGTCACCGCAATGAAGTGGGTCACGCCCTCCGGACATCTCGAACAAACGAGCGAGGACAGCGATCCCGAACTGATGAAGCGGGTGCGCTCGAGCTACGGCCTCGCCGGAATCATCTACGAAGTCACGCTGCGCGTGAAGCCGCTCGAGGCGGCGCAGTTCACCTATCAGCCCAAAGCCATCGATCAGCTGACCGCTCAAGAGGTCGAGCGCATCATCGCCGGCAGCGAAGGATTGGTCTGCTGGACCGTGGCGCGGACGGCCTGTTTCCAGACCAAGACGCAAATCAACGATCCGGGTGTGCTGGCGCGGCTCCAGGCCGAAGGGCGCCGCAACCTCTGGAACAACACCGCCTCGTTTCTGGCCCGCGCCATCTCAACGTATCTCGACGGCCCGTTCGAACGGCTGGTCCAGGAACAGGCGATGCGGCTCACGCGGACGCTGTTCGACACGCTGGCGATGACCGGCGGTCTCCAGATCCTCGATCCCGACAAGACCATCGACTACAGCCACACGGCGCCGGCTGGCCGCTACGCGTTCACCTTCTGGGCCTTTCCGCGCCGTCAATGGCTGGAGACGCTGCGCGCCTATCTGGACTTCGCCGACGATCACTTCCGCCGCCACGGTTTCCGGTGCAACATGCCGCTCGGCGCCTACTTCGTTCGCAAGGATACGAAGGCGCTCCTCTCGTACTCGTTCGACGGCGACATCTTTTCGATCGATCCGATTCATGCGGTCACCGATCAGGCGGCATGGGATCGGTTCCTTCGCGAGTTCAATGACTTCGCGGCCGCGCGCAACGGCATCCCGCTGTTCAATCAGAGCCCGTTCATCACCCGTGCGCAGGTGGCGCAGGCTTACGGCGCGCGCTGGACGGAATTCAGTGAATGGATCCGGACAGTAGATCCGGGTAGCCGGATGCTGAATCCGTTCTTTATGGAACTGCTCTCGGTCTAACCGATTCGCCCTTCAAGCACTTCTTCTTCGCCTGACGGCGTCGGATCGGGCGGCTCGAGCGGCGTCTCCGAATCGCGCCATCGTGAGTGGATCAGCAGCCACAACACGCCCGGGACGACAAACAGCGCGCCCAGGACGAATGCCCCGCGCTGCGGCGTCCAGCCGGCGTTTTCGAGTGCGTAGGCGGTCGCGTAACTCGAGATGGACGACGTGAGGGTGACGAGCGCGAGCTCGGCGGCAAAGACGCGGCCGCGAAAGCGGTCCGGCACTTCCATTTGCAAGAGCACCGTACTGAACACCCAGAGGATCGATCCGCCGAAGTGGGCCAGCAGCACGCACAGCGCCGCGACCGGAAGGTTGTCGACGCCTGCCAGCGCGACGTAAAACCCGCCGACCATGAAATACGCCGGCCCGATCGTGCGGCGCAGCGTCTTCGGGTCCTGGCCGAGGATCCAGCGAATCGCGATCGGTCCGAGTCCCGCGCCGATCCCGCGTGCCCCGTAAAGGATGCCGATCCCCAGGTCCGTGCTGCCGCCGACCGGGAACACCTTCTGTCCGAAGATCGTGAGGAGGAGCAGCACTCCGCCGGCCAGCCCCCAACCGGCCTTGACGAACATGAGCGCCGCCACGTGCGAGCGCTGCCGCACGTAACGGAGTCCGTCCAGCAGATCGGGAATACCGGTTGCCGCCCGCCAGCCGAGCCGCGGTGCCGCCGGAGGCGGCGTCGAATCGTAGCGAGTCCGCGAGATGAACGCCGCCGAGATGAAGAACGAAGCGGCGTTGATGACAAATGCGGCGTTCCTGCCCCAGGCGCCGGCCACGCCGCCGCCCACCGACGCGCCAATCGCCAGCATCGCCGCCCAGGTTGCGCTCGACAGCGCGTTGGCCGGCATCAGTTCTTCCTTGCTGGTGATCGTCGGAATGGTCGCCGTGCGCGCCGGCTCGAAGAAGGCCTGCGCCGAGACGGCCAGGGCGATGACGACGTAGGCGATCCACACGCGTTCGATCTGATTGACGAGCAGCAGGCCGAGAATCAGCGTGCCGCGCACGAGGTCCGCGGCAATCATCACCCGCCGCCGGTCGACGCGGTCGACGACGACACCCGCGAGCGGTCCGACGATCGCCATCGGCAGGAACTGCACGATCATCATCCAGGCGACGGCGGTCGCCGACCCGGTCAGGTCGAGGATCAGTCCGTAGACCGCGACCGAGTTGAACCAGTCGCCGAGCTGCGAAATGGCCTGCCCGATGAAGAGCAGGCGGAAATTGCGATTGGTGCGGAGGATGGAGGTTGGGCGCGTCACGGGAGCCGGTGACAGATCAGTATAATTTCCCTTTCGATGCGCGAGACGATTGGCCACTACAAGGTTCTCGATCGCCTGGGGGCAGGCGGCATCGGCGACGTCTATCGCGCCCGCGACACCAGGCTGGGCCGGACCGTGGCGCTGCGTTTCGTGTCGAGCGACATTGCCAGCACCCCGAAGCGGCGCGAGCGGTTCATGGCCGACGCCCGCATGGCGACGGTGCTGTCGCACCCGAACATCGCGTCGGTCTACGAAGTCGGCGAAGAGGACGGGCAGCTCTATCTGGCGATGGAATATGTGCCGGGCGATCCGCTGACGCGGCTCACCGCCGGCCACGGGCTCAACCCACGCCGGGCGCTGGACTACGCCATTGAAATCGCCGACGCGGTCGCCGACGCGCACGCCCTGGGCGTCGTCCACGGCGATCTCTGTGGATCGAACGTCATCATCACGCCCAAGGGGCACGCCAAGCTGCTCGAATTCGGCCTCACCGCCTGGACGAGCGGCGGCAAGGCCCGCGGCAAACGCGACGACATCGTGTCGCTCGGCGCGCTGATTGTCGAAATGACGACCGGTCAGCCGCCGCGCGAAGGCGCGCCGGCCGCGGCGCGTCCGCCGGGGGCGCTTCCCACCGCCGCGCCCGAGCTCGATCCGATCGTCGCGCGGATGCTGTCGAGCGATCTCGACTCGGGGTACTCGTCCGCGGCGCTCGTGGCCGCCGACCTGCGGCGCGTGGCGGCGGCGATCGGGGAGCGGCGCGCGGCTCCGCAGAACGCACCTTCGGCCGCGCCGTCGGCGCCGCCGAAGACCGCAACCTCGTTGCCCGAGTTGGCAGCGTCAACGAGCCCGGCGCGCTGGACCTGGCTCCTGCTCGTGCTGGTGCTGCTGGCTGCCGTCGGCTGGATCCTCAGTCGGTAGAGTGATCGTGTTGTGGAATCCGGCTTCAGCCGGATTCGCACGGGTCCGGCTAAAGCCGGACCCCACGTACTGTCGTACTACGCCGAGTCAGAATTCACTCGAGCCCCTGACAGAATGTCCGCCAGGCGATCCGTGAAGGCGGATCGGGCCAGGACCTGATCGACCCCCGCCTGCCGCGACTGGTTGATCACATCGATCTGCACATGAGAGGCGAAGCCGATCGTCGGGATAGCGGCGAGCGCCGGATCGCGCTTCATCGCGGCGACGATCGCGAGCGGATTCGTCCGCGGATTGTTCAGATCGAAAATCACCAGCGAGGGCCGGTCCGCCCGCATCGCGGTCAGCGCGCTCTCGGGCGAGCGCGCGAACGACACCTTGGCGCCGCACTGTTTGGCGGTCGTCTTGATCTTCGACGTGAACAGGAGATCGTCCAGGATTGCTAGAATCACGCCGTGATCATAGTCGAGTCGCAAGCCGAGGGTCCGTTCATGAAGAACGGCTTCGTGATCGCCTGTCCACGGACGAAGCAGGGCGTGCTGATCGATCCGGGTGACGAAGTCCAGGGCCTGCTCCAGTACGCCACGCGTGAACGCATCACACTGACCCATATTCTGCTCACGCACGCGCACGTCGATCATGTGACCGGTGTTCCGCAGGCGAAGGCCGCGCTCGGCGTCCCGGTGTGCCTGCATCAGGACGATCTCTTTCTCTACGAGCGCGCCGTCCAGCAGGCCTGGGTCTTCGGCGTCAAGTTCGAAGGGCCGTTGCCGCCGATCGACCACTACTACAAGGCGGACGACGTGTTCGTGATGGGCGATTTCGAGATCAGGCCGCACCACACGCCTGGACATTGTCCGGGCGGCGTGTGTCTTGCGGTGACGCGGGCTGCGGCAGGCGGGGCGGGCAGGGCAGGCAAGGCAGGCGGCGAAGGCACGGAACTGTTCGTCGGCGACACGCTCTTCGCGGGCTCGATCGGCCGCACCGACCTTCCGGGCGGCGACTACGCCACGCTCATCGGCTCAATCCGCTCGGTGCTGTTTCCGTTTGGCGACGCCGCGCGCGTCTATCCCGGTCATGGACCGGCGACGACGATCGGGGACGAGCGGCGGACGAACCCATTTCTGCAGGCGGTGTAAAGCGAACGGACAGGCTGACCTGTCCGCCGGAGCCTTGGCGAAGGCGGAAGCCTGTCCCTACCGGGGTTGGCAAGGTTCGGGTTCCCACGGCGCGTTTGCGGCTTCCTTGCGGAAGTGCGAGCTGCGGATGAACGGCTGATTGAGATACTGCGGGTCTTCGACGATGGCCGTCAGGATCAGCCATGAGTCGCCATTCGTTTCGACCGTGCGGCTGATGTACTCGGTCAGCTCCGCCTGTGGCCCGTAGGGCACGCCGTTCCGCTGCAGATAGCCCGGCTTCAAGTTCGTCGTGATGATCTTGAGGGACCCGTTGGCAGGTGTACCGCGGCCGCGGCGTCCGCCTGCGAGTTCCCACACGCCGCGTGACTCTCCCTGCCAGGATGCGACCGCATCTGCACTGGGCGTTCCGAAACGGATCAGACGGGTTTGCGTGCCGGCCTCGGTTTCGATCTTGAGCGTGTTGTCGTCCGCCCACGAGATCCGCAACCGTCCTGGCGCGCGCATTACGCCGGGAGCGCCGTAGGCACGGCACGGCTCGCCAGCCGCTTCGTCCTTGGCCGGATCCCATGCATTGGTGGCGGCGACGCCGGCCTGGTTAAGTGGAATGCCGGCGCGCTCGCCTTTGCGGGGCGCCGCCATCCGCACGCGCCAGTCTTCGGTGATGAGCGAAATCCACGTGCCGGCGAGATCGACCGGAGCGGTCGCGCGAGCGGTCGGCGGTGGACCGGCCGGCGCCCCCCGTCCGCGTTGAGCGCCGAGCCCGGCCGGCAGCAGCAGAAGCGCAGTCAGCGTCACGTGCAGAGGCCGTGGGGTCATCGTGCCGCCTTGACGTTCAGCGTCTTGTAGATCGCCTCGACGAACTGATCGGCAGTACCGGGTTTTGACTCGTAGCGGGGATCGTAGTCGCTCGTCGGCTTCGCGGCCTTGATCTGCTCGAGCGTCAGGCCTTTGTCGGCCAGGGCTCTCACGCGATCGCGAATCACCGTGGCCATGTCGCGGTAGTAGCCGACATCGGCGCTATCGCAGAGGCGTCCGTGGCCGGGCACGATCAGCGTGCCGCCTTCGCTGCGGTAGTCGACGAAGGCGAGATCCAGAACGTGATTGAGCGCCGCCAGCGTTCCGCTGATCGAGCCCCCGGCCGCGACGTCGATCGCCGGATAGCCGGTGATGTCGAAGAGATCGCCGGTCATGATCACGTCGGCGCGCCGGAAGTGGACGATGCTGTCGCCGTCGGTGTGCGCTGCCGGCTCGTGAAAGAGCTGAATGGCCTCGCCGCCATGAAAGTGGGCGCTCAGTTTCAAGTATTCGCCGTGATACGTCTCGGTCGGCCAGGCCCGTTCGGGAGCGGCCGACGTCCCTCCACGCGCCGTGCTCAAGCGGCTCAAGACCTCTTCGTGAGCCACGATCGACGGACCGTCGCCCGCGCCGCTGGTGTCCGCGGCCATGATGTCGCGAGGAATGTGCCGGCCGACCTGCGCGAGCCGCGCATTGCCGCCGGCGTGATCGGGATCGGCGTCGGTGTTGATGATGTGGACGATCGGCTGATCGGAGAGCTGCTTGATCGCCGCCAGCACCTTGTCGGCCATCGCCGCACTGCCGGTATTCACGACCAGCACGCCTTGCGGAAACGTCTCCACCGTGATGTTGCCGCCCGCGCCCGAAAGGAGATAGACGTTGTTGCGAATCTTCAACGTCCGGATCTCCGCAGCCGCCGGCGTTGTGGGCCGCTGACTGACACGCGCGGCCGGCGCTGAAGCCGGGGCCGTGGGAGCCGGCGGGGCGTCCGGCGCCAGACGCTTACGGAACGCCGGATACATCGTGGCCGCTCCGCCACGCGCCGCTTCGACGGTGATGCCGTACTTCTTCGCAAAGTCGCTCGCGTCAGACATCGTGCCCGGCAGCCGGTGCGGGACCCAGCCCTTGGGATGGTCCGTTTCCTCTTCGACTTCGCAGAGCTCGGGTGCGTCCTGAATGTGCACATCGAGCTGAAAGTCGGTGGTCATCATCAGCGGTTCGGTCAGATAGACCGGGTCGTACACGAGCTGCGCAATCGTCAGGTAGTCGCCGTGCCGGATCCAGTGCTCGGTGATCGTCGCGAGATCGCTCCGCGGCGGGCCGTCGCGGCGCAGGATGTACTCCTTCAGGTGCGTGATCGAAACGGTCAGCATGTCGCCCTCCCAACGGCCGGTGGAAAAGCCGCCCCACGTGTGCGGAGCGTCCGGCGAGGGATGTGGCCGGCCGTCGAGATAAATCACGCGATCGAGGAGGTCGTCGAAGTTGGCGTGGAACGCGATCGTCCGCCCGGTGACCGGATCGACTTCTTTGGTGATGCGGACCGGGTGGACGCTCCGCCACATGTAGTCCGCGCCGTGTGGCCGGCACTGCCACTCAGGCAGACCGTAGAGCGCGGCGTCCCAGGTGTCGGCCCGCATGCGTCCTGCCTCGGTGAGGGGCAACCCGAGGTAGTCGCCGAGTTCGCCGCCCTGGCCGCGCTCGCCGGAGTCTTCGTGATGCCGCGTCGCCCATGTGCCCGAGAAATCCACCTGGGCGAAGGCCGGGAGCGGTACGAGCGCGATCGCGACCGCGAGGACATGGCGTCTGAGCCAGCGGCGTCGGCTGACACACATGGGTGACTCCCTCTTGAGGACGATGTTCAGTCGCCGACCCGTTCGACGGTGAGCTCGACGCGTCCGACTTTCAGACGGTCCCCGTCGGCCACGGTCCCGCGTTCGATGCGCGTATCGTTCACGAACGTGCCGTTCGAGCTTTCCAGGTCCACGACCACCATGGCCGCCTCACCGGCTTCGAGCCGGCAGTGCAGCCGCGAGACCAGGGCAGCATCGAGGATAAAATCGGCGCGCGGGGCGCGCCCGATCGTCTTGATCGCGCCAGGGCGAAGCCGGAACACGAACGGCTCGTCGTCGGCCGACCCCTTCAGAATCCACATCGGGCGCGTATTTTACCCGGAGCGGTCGAACTTCGACCCGCCATCATCCGTAACGATGACTATGCCAACCGGCCGATCCAGCCGACCGCTGCTCTTTTGGGGCGGCGGGGTCATTCTCCTGGGCGCCGCTGTCGCGGGGATCGTCACCCTGCGCGGCGCCGGAACGGCCATCGACGCCTCGCGCATCGCGATAGTCGAACGCGGCACCATGGTGCGGTCGGTGGTTGCGACCGGCAAGGTCGAGCCGACGACGAAGATCGAGGTCAAGTCGAAGGCGAACGGCATCATCAAGGCGCTGCACGTCAACATCGACAGCGTGGTCAGTGCCGGCGACATCCTCGCCGAACTGGACAAAGACCAGTTGCTGGCGCAGGTGCGCGGGGCGGAGGCGAATCTGCTCGCCGCCCGAGCGGCGCTCGAAGGGGCCGAAGCCCAGCTCAAGAAGAATCGGGTCGAAGCGGAAGGGCCGGACGTGGAATTTGCCCGCCGCGCGCTCGCCCGGGCACAGTCGCTCTTCACACAGCATCTCATCGCGCAGTCCCAGCTCGACGATGCCCAGAACAGCGTGGAGATTGCCGAAAACCGTCAGCGTGCCGCGCAGTCACAGCTCGCCGTCAGTCAGGCGCGTGTCGCGGAGGCCACGGCGCAGGTCGCACAGTCGAAAGCGGCGGCGGATCGCGCGGGTGAAGACCTCGCCAATGCCACGATCCGCGCGCCGATTCGCGCGACGGTGCTGACCCGCGACGTCGAACTGGGCAGCCCGGTGTCGTCGATCCTGAATCTTGGCGCCAACGCCACGCTGGTGATGACGCTCGGGGATATCGATCAGGTGTTCGTACGCGGCCGGGTCGACGAAGCCGACATCGGCCACGTCCGCCTCGGCCAGCCGGCGCGGATTCGCGTCGAGACGTTCAAGGAACGCACCTTCAACGGCAAGGTCACCCAGATCTCGCCGATGGGCGTCGAGAAGGACAACGTCACCAACTTCGAAGTGCGTGTCTCGATCGACAACCCGGGCAAGGAACTCAAGGCCAACATGACCGCGAACGCGGAGATCGTCCTCGAGGAGCATCCGCAGGCGCTGATCATTCCGGAAGCGGCGGTCATCTACGACGACAAGAAGCAAGGCTCGGTCGATCTGGTCGTTCCCGACAGCAAGACCGGCCGCCGGCGGGTGCCCGTCAAGCTTGGTGTCGGCAACGGCACGAAGATCCAGGTGCTCGAAGGGCTCAAAGAAGGCGACAGGATCGTTCCGCCGTCCTAGGCTCCGGCTGCGGTCATGACGGAAGCGATCTTCCAGACGTTCGACAATCTCCGCGCCAACAAGCTGCGCAGCTTCCTTACGATGTTCGGCATCCTGTGGGGGATGATCTCGATCGTCGTCTTGTCGGCGATGGGCGAGGGGTTCCAACAGGGCAACGAGAAGGTCCTCCTCGAACTCGGCAAGAACATCGGCATCGTGTGGGGCGGCCGCACCAGCCTCCAGGCCGGCGGCGAGCGCGCCGGCCGCCAGATCTTCCTCACCGTCGACGACGCGCGCGCGATCGCCGAGGAAGCGTCGATGGTGGCGATCGTCAGTCCGGAGATCGAACGCGGCGCCGTCCGCGCCAAGAGCGCCTACAACTCCGCCGCGGTGCGCGTCACCGGGATCGAGCCGCCATATCAGGACATCCGCACGATCGAAGTCGAGTCCGGCCGCCTCTTCACCTGGCAGGACGAGACGCAGGTCTCACGCGTGGCGATCGTCGGCTACGACATCGCCGATCAGCTCTTCGGCAAGCGGCACGTGCTGGGCGAATCGCTGCTTCTGAATGGCCAGCCGTACACGGTCGTCGGCAAGGTTCGCAAGAAGGAACAGGACAGCAACTACAGCGGTCCGGATAACTTCAAGATCTTCATTCCGTTCGCCGCCATGGAGCGCGATATGCCGCGGCGCGATGCGCCGCTCGGCACCGTGTCGGACATCATCGTGTTTCCCAAGTCGCATGTCGTCGACGATTTACCGCGGGTGCTCAACGCACGAACCGGACGGATCGAAGACGTCGAGTGGCCGCTCTTCCGCAACGTCCGGGCCGTGCTGGCCCGCCGCCACGGGTTCGATCCTAACGACAAGGACGCGGTGACGATGTGGGACACGTCGCTGCAGACGCTGATGTTCGCCCGGATGATCGGCAAGATGAAGGACTTCTTCACCATCGTCGGCATCGTGACGCTGGCGCTTGGCGGCATCGGCGTGATGAACATCATGCTGGTCGCGGTGCGCGAGCGGACGCGCGAGATCGGGGTCCGCAAGGCGCTCGGTGCGACGACGCGAAGCATCCAGCGTCAGTTCTTTCTCGAAGGGTTCTTCCTCACGCTGACGAGCGGCGGTCTGGGGATGGCGATCGCGCTGGCGATCTGCCGTTCGATTAACACCCTGCCGATGCCGACGCGCTTTGCCGGGATGATCTTGTCGTGGGAAGCGGGCCTGTTGTCGCTCGCCACGCTGGTGCTGATCGGCGTCGTGACCTCGACCTATCCGGCGCGGCGGGCAGCAGAATTGCCGCCGGTCGAAGCGCTGCGTTTCGAGATGTAGCCGTGTTGAGCCTCGCCCGCGAGATCGTCGTTCAGGCCTTCGTTGGCCTCTACCATCACTGGTTCCGCGCACTGCTATCGATGCTGGGGATTTCGTGGGGCATTGTCTCGGTCGTCGTGTTGCTGGCGTACGGGGACGGCTTCCGCACCGCGCTCGACGCCGGCTTCCGAGGAGCGTTTTCCGACGGCACGGTCATCACGCAGATGGGCCAGACGAGCCTGCAGGCCGGCGGCGAGCGGGCCGGCCGTCGCGTCCGTATCAACATCGCGGATGTCGAAGCCGTTGGCGAACTGCCGCTCGTCAAGCAGGTCAGCCCCGAGTTCATCCAGGAATTTCCGGTCGTCTACGGCAACCGGCAATCCAGCTTCACGGTTCGCGCCGTCGCGGCCGCCTATGGCGACATGCGCAGCGAAGTGCCGCAGCCGGGTGGACGCTTTCTCGACGATGAGGACGTGCGACTGCATCGCCGCGTTGCTTTCATCGGCAGCGAAGTTCAGCGCAAGCTATTTGGCGGCGTTCCGCCGGTTGGCGAGACCATCCGTGTCGGCGGCCAGCCGCTGGAAATCATCGGCGTCGGCCAGGAGAAGGTGCAGCTGTCCAACTACAACCGACCGGACAAGTACTGCATCTTCATTCCGTGGACGACGATGAGCGGTCTCGTCGACACCGAGCATATCGGCATGTTTGTCTGGCAGACCGTGGCGCCGGAGTTCGAGGTCAAGGCCACGCGTCAGGTGCGCGAATACCTCGCCAACCGCTATCGCTACGACCCGGACGACGAGCGAGCGGCCAACATGTTCGGCTCGACGCAAACCAAGCAGATCACCGGTCCGATCATTACCGGCCTCAAGCTGGTGCTGACGTTCATCGGCGTGCTGACGCTGGCGATCGGCGGCGTCGGCATCATGAACATCATGTTCGTCAACGTCCAGGAGCGAACGCGCGAGATCGGCGTGCGCAAGGCGCTCGGTGCGACCAGGCGGGAGATCCTGTCGCAGTTCCTGCTCGAGGGGCTGGTGACGACATTTGCCGGCGGTTTGACCGGGATTCTCGCCTCGTACTTCCTGGTCTGGGCGCTCAGTCCGCGGCCGTTTCTCGCCGAACTTCTCGACGACACGAGCCGCGTCACCGACATCCATCTCATCCTGTCGCCGTTCATCGCCGGGGTCTGCACGGCGATCCTGATGTTTGTCGGCCTCATCGCTGGACTGCTGCCGGCGATCAAGGCGTCAAGGCTGGATCCGATAGAGGCGTTGCGGTACGAATAGGCGCCAAAGAACCGCTCACCAGCGAACAGAAGCCTCCCATTCGAGGAACTTCCCCAGCCGGAATTGTCAAAGTCAGACAATTTCATGTGGTTTCACAGTACTGCTCAGGTGGCGCTACTTTTGCCTGCAGAGCTTGGATGACCAAGTCCAAAGTCTTCGCTCTCGGCGTCGCCATGCTTGGTTTCGTCTTCGGCAGTGTCCGCGAGAGCGCCGCATCCGCGATCGATTTTCTCGGTGAGACCGTCCAGTACACCTGGCTGTACCCCGATCTGAACGGCGGCACCCTTGAAGGGCCGTTCACGGCGGTCGTTGGGGCTGGGCCGGAATTCACCCTGTTCAATCAGTCGTTCATTCCGGTCGACGTCTCGGCGACGAACATTACGATCACCTGGGATCTCACGAGTAGTCCACAGTTCACGCCCGCAACCTTCAACGGGCCACGGTTCTTCGACATCCTGGGGACGATCCCAAGCATCACCGGCGTGACGATCAACGCGGCGACCACGCTGCCAGGTTTCAACAGCAGCTTGATCTTCTTCGACGCGGATACGATTCGGATGAACTTCCAGGGGATTCAACTCCAGGCCGGTCGTACGGTGCTCTCGGTGGACGTTCAGTTCGGGCAGGTCAACGCCGATCCAACCGTTCCGGAACCCGCCAGCATGTTCCTTGTCGGTGGTGGCGTCCTGGCGGCGGTCGCGAAGGCTCGACGCCGGCGCAAGTAAGGGGTCCCGGCCCTATCCTTCGGGATTCGCGACGAAGCGGTAGCCCACTCCACGGACCGTCTGCAGGTGGCGGGGACGGCTCGGGTCGTCCTCGAGATAGCGGCGCAGGCGGACGATGAAGTTGTCGATCGCCCGCGTGTCGGTGTCCTCGTGCAGACCCCAGACCTCTTCGAGAATGGCGGCCCGCGACACCGGCACGTTCGGATGATCGACGAGATATCGCAGCAGCGACGCTTCCATCAGTGTCAGCGGCATCGATTTGTCGTCTTTTCGGACTTCGAGCTTCTCGAAGTCGATGGTCTTGCCACCGAAGACGTACTTCGACTGCACGTGCGAAACCGGCGTGGCCGATCGCCGGAACCACTCGTGGCGGCGCAGCAGGCCGCGCACCCGCGACAGGAGAATCGGAAGCTCGAACGGTTTGGCCAGATAGTCGTCCGCGCCAGATTCCAGACCATGGAGCACGTCTTCCGTGCGCGCGCGTGCCGTCAGCATCAGCACCGGGACGAACAGCTGCGCGCGACGTAGTTCAGCGGCGACGGCAAAGCCGTCGATGCCCGGCAGCATGACGTCCAGGATGACGAGGTCGTACGCGGCGGGCGCGGCCTTGAGCCGCTTGAGCGCCTCTTCGCCGTTGTCCACCAAATCGACGCTGTGATCTTCAGCTTCGAGATTGAAGCGGAGCCCGTCCGCCAGGTGCTGCTCGTCTTCGACCACGAGGATGCGGCTCACAGCGTGTGCACCACGGGCAGCTGGACGCTGAAGGTGCTGCCGTGTCCACGGCCTTCGCTTTCCACCGACACCTTGCCGCGGTGCCGCTTGACGATGGTGCGGACGATGAACAGGCCGAGCCCGGTCCCCTTCGCCCGGGTGGCGCCGGGAATCCGGTAGAAACGTCTGAAGATGCGTTTTCGCTCGGTCGCCGAGATGCCGACGCCCTGATCCCGGACGCGGAGCGTCGTGTGCGCGGGATCCGCCTGGTCGAGTTCGACCGAGACGGCAATCGTCGGACCCGAGTACTGAACGGCGTTGTCGACCAGATTCGAAACGACCGCGCGCAAGTCGTCTTCGTCGCCGAGCACGCGGCGGTCGGCGCCGTTGGCGAGCGTTTCCCGATAGGTCAGCTCGTCGGCCTTGAGGTGGTGGCGCGTGCGCGCCAGCGCCAGCGAGTCCTGCACCAGCGCGCTCAGATCGATCGGCTTCTCATGGCGCGGGCGATTGCGCGCGCCGAGTTCGCCGGCGCGCAGGACCTGCTCGATCGTTCCGAGCAGCCGGTCGGCGTCGGCGATCATCACGCCGTAAAACTCCTGGCGCTTCCCTTCTTCGACCTGCCGGTTCTGGAGCGTCTGCAGGTAGAGCTTCATCGACGCGACCGGCGTCTTCAGCTCGTGGGTCACCGAATTGATGAAGGCCTCGTGGCGGACGTTCCGGCGGATTTCACGAACGAGGAAGATCGTGTTGAGGACGACGCCCGTGATGATGAGAGGAAAGACGATGGCGCCGAGCACCAGCAGGCCGGCCTGACGCCAGCTGACGATGACCCAGCCGACGTAGAGGGCGAGCGCCGCCGCGGCGACGGCGGCACCGAGCACGATGAACGAGACGATCGACCGCCGGCGCCCGCCGGACCTCACCCCGCCCTCACACGGTCAAGGATAGAACGACCCGGGTCTAAGCGGCTTCCTCTTCTGGTACGCGGCCGATCCGCGCGACCTTCACATCCCAGACGAGCCCGACCGCCCCGAGAACCTTCAGCAGCAGCCAGGTCGGGTCGAACTCGTACCAGGCGAGACCGTGGCGTGCCGACGTCGGGTGCGCGTGATGGTTGTTGTGCCAGCCCTCGCCGAAGGTGAAGAGCGCGACCCACCAGCTGTTGCGGGAATCGTCGCGCGTCGCGAACCGGCGCGAGCCCCACATGTGCGTGACCGAGTTGATCGCCCACGTCGAATGGAGTCCGACGACGACGCGGAGGAAGATCGCCCAGTTCACCATGCCCCAGCCGCCGATCGCGAGCAGCGCGAAGCCGAGCACCGTCAACGGCACCCAGTGATACGTCGTCAGCCAGCGATAGAACGGATCCTTGGCCAGGTCCGGCGCGTACTTCGACATCCGCGAGGTGTTGTTGTGGGAGGCCTCACCGAAGATGATCCAGCCAAGGTGCGCCCAGAAGCCGCTGACGCGCGGCGAATGCGGGTCGTTTTCCTGGTCAGAGTAGCGGTGATGGAGACGATGGGTGGCGACCCAGAAGATCGGTCCGCCCTCGAGCGTCAGCGTGGCGCAGGTGGCCAGGAAGTACTCGAACCAGCGTGGCGTGTTGAAACCGCGATGTGTATGAAGCCGGTGATAGCCCATGCTGATGCCGAGGCCAACCGCGACCCAGTAAAGAAAGGCCGCGACGAGCACGTTTGTCCAGGTGATCGACCAGAACGCGGCGATTGCCATCACGTGAAACACGATGAGAACGACGGAGGTCAGAACGCTGATCTTGACGGGCTTCGAATCGGTGGCGGAAGCGGCTGCGGACATGGGGCTCCTGTGGGAACGGGATACCCATCAAGCTACCGGAGCTGGCCGCCGGCGACTGTAAGACTTCGGTAATACCTCAGGCGTGGCCGATTTCGGCTAGTTCCGAGGCCGCTTCCGACGTGCCGGCAAAGGGCCGCCGCCTTCACCGAGGGTCGTGATTCGGCTCAAGACTTCCTCGTGCAGCACGCGCATCTGCGTCTGCGTCTCCGCGTTGAGCTTCCGCAGCTCGGCGCAGGTTTCGTCATTGAGCTTCCGCATCTCAGCCCGGGTCTCGTCGTTGAGCGACCGCATTTCAGTCCGAGTCTCGTCGTTGAGCGACCGCATTTCCTTGCGGACGGCAGAAAATTCAGCGCCCATCTCGGTCCGCTGTTGCAGAATTTGCCGTTCGAGCGCAGAGACACGTTCGCCGAGCGCGTTCACGGCGTCTGGCAATCCCTTCAGGCCCTCCATCGACAACTCCAGCAATTCCACACGTTTACCAATCCAGTCCGGCTGCATCGGTCCTCCTCCCAGAGAGCGAGTTGCGCCCTGGCCGCCTGCGCGCGGTTATGAGGAGTGTTGCGATCTTTGTGCCGCTGGCGCCGCAACGAGCCAGTCGTGGACATGTGCGTCCAGGATATCGAGCATGAGGAAGCGGCAGCGTTCGAGAGAGGGCCCCTCGACTCGAATGTTGATGGCGCCGTGGAATTCAGCGGTCCACGTTCCGTGCTCCGCGCGCTGGTAGGTCGTGCGATCGCGGAACGCCTCCACCGTTTTCATCAGCATTGCGTCACCTTCCTCTCTTGCGGAGGGGTGACGATGCCATCGTCGGAGCCCTGCGTCAAGAGTGATGTGCGCCTCCGCGAGTTGACGATGGCTTCAATCGGCGAGCGTGTTCAGAAGACGCGTGCGGATGATCGTCTCCGCTTGCGCCATGATGCGGTCGACGAGTTCGCGCACCGTCGGGATGTCGTGAATGAGGCCCGCCACCATCCCGCACGACCACGCGCCGGCGTCCATCTCGCCCTGCTGCATGATCTTCGGGTACTTGCCGCCGACTTCGCCGGCGATGTCGGCGAACGTGATGCTGGCGCCGAGCGCGCGCTCCTTCTCGATGACGCGCTCGACGGCGGCGTTCTTGAGCACGCGTTCGGTGTTGCGGAGCGGCCGCATGATCAGCCGCGTGTCGAGCTCGGTGGCCGCGACCAGCGCCTGCTTGACGTGGTCGTGGACCGGCGCTTCCTTGGTCGCGATGAAGCGCGTGCCCATGTTGATGCCGTCGGCGCCGAGCGCGAGCGCCGCGACGAGCGATCGGCCGTCGGCCATGCCGCCGGAGGCCACGAAGGGGATCGTCAATTCTTCCGCCGCGCGCGGCAGGAGAATGAAGTTCGGAATGTCGTCCTCGCCCGGATGGCCGCCGCATTCGAAGCCGTCCACGCTGACCGCGTCACAGCCGATCGACTGCGCCTTGAGCGAGTGCCGGACCGACGTGCACTTGTGAATGACCTTGATGCCGGCCTCTTTCAACGCCGGCAGCCATTTCTGCGGATTGTTGCCGGCGGTTTCGACGATCTTCACGCCGCCCTCGATGATCGCGGCGACGTAACCGGGATAGTCGGGCGGGGTGACCGCGGGCAGGAACGTCAGGTTCACGCCGAATGGACGATCGGTCATCTGACGGCAGCGCCTGATCTCGTTGGCCAACGCCTCTGGTGAGCGCTGCGTGAGTCCGGTGATGATGCCCAGTCCACCGGCATTCGAGACCGCCGCGGCGAGCTCCGCGAAACCGACGTAGTGCATGCCGCCCTGGATGATCGGGTGCTCGATCCCGAACATCTCCGTGATTCTGGTTTTCATGGATGGATGGTCTGTTTGTGGGATCCGGCTTCAGCCGGATTGCATTGATGCTCGGACGTGAGAGATGTAGGGTCCGGCTTTAGCCGGACCTCTGACGTCTGAGGTCCGACTGAAGTCGGACCCTACATCTGCATGACGATCTAGTTGGCGGGCAGCGTGAACGCGATGAACTCGCCCGAGTAGCTGCCGCCGCTGACGGCGACGAGGATGTACTGCTTGCCGTCGACCATGTAGGTCATCGGCGAGCCGCTCTGCGGCGCGGGCATGTAGACCGCGCCGACTTCACGGCCGGTGGTCTTGTCCCAGGCGCGCAGCATCGCGCCGCGCGGATGCTCTGGCGTGGTCGTGACCTGCGAGTCGCCCATCACCACCAGCGTCTTGGTGTTCATCAATCCCACACCGGACACACCGGGTTGACCGGTCTTGGGAATGTTGAGCCCACGCAGCGCCGGATGATTGCGCACGTTGTCGGGCGTGTCGCCTGCCGGCGACTGCCACATGATCTCGCCGCGATCGAGATTGATCGCCGAGATCATCCCGTACGGCGGTTTGTAGATCGGCAGCCCCTGCACCGTCAGCCCATTGTTCGCCGCGGTCAGGTCGGCTTCGGAAACGCCGGCCGGCTGCTGCGTCGCAGCCGGCGACAAGGTGGTCGGCGCGAACGGGCGGCCCGAACCATCCGCCGCACAGCAATCGCCAGGACCGAGCACTTCACGGAACGGCCGCCCGGCGATCCCCGAGAGATAGCGGATGTCAGAGAACCCTGGCGGCGACGCGACGAGCGATCGCGCCGACGGCGCGTTCGAGGCCTGCGCGTAGACGACGTGCAGTTCCGGATCGCCTGACGATCCCGGCCAGTTCGTCGCCGTGCCGGCGCCCACCGCACCGAGGATGCCTGAGACGTTGCCCAGAATCGGTGGCGTGAACGGCGACGTGCCGACTTTGTAACGCTTCAGCACTTCGAGCGCCTGCGCCCGCAGTTCCGGCGTGTAGTCGATCAGATCGTCAGGGACTTTGAGGTAGTTGCGGTTGTAGGGCGGCGGTTTGGTTGGGAACGGCTGCGTCGCCGCGGTCTTCTCTCCCGGTACTGTCGACTGTTCCACCGGACGCTCTTCGATCGGCCACACCGGCTGACCGTTCGTGCGGTCGAACACGTAGAGGAACCCCTGCTTGCTTGGCTGCGCCACGACCTTGATCGGGCGACCGCCGACGTTGATATCCATCAGAATCGGCGCCGACGAGTTGTCGAAGTTCCAGATGCCGTGATGCACGAGTTGGAAGTGCCACTTGCGCTGGCCGGTCTTGAGGTCGACGGCCACCAGCGATTCCGAGAAGAGGTTGTTGCCCGGCCGATGTCCGCCGTAGAAGTCCGATGACGGCGTCTCGACTGGCAGGTAGGCCATGTTCAGATCCGCGTCGATCGAAATCTCGGTCCACACGCCGGTATTGCCGTTGACCGACCAGGAGTCGTTCTCCCACGTATCGTTGCCGAGTTCTCCGGGCCGCGGAATCGTGTTCCAGGTCCAGAGCAGCCGGCCGGTCTTCGCGTCGAAGCCGCGCACCAGGCCCTTGGTGTTGTTGTGGCTCGGGACCGTCTGCCCTTCGCGGAACGACGAACCGACGACGATGACGTCGTTGGCGATGGCCGGTGTGGAGTGAATGCCGATTTCACCCGTCTCGAGATCGATCGGCTGGCGGTTGCCGAGGACCACGCCCTGCTTCAGGTCGACGACCCCGTTGGTGCCGAACGACGTGATCATCGCGCCGGTCTTGGCGTTCAGCGAGATCATGCGGTAGCCGGTCGTGAAATAGATGATCCGCTCGTCGCCGCGGCCGTCGGTCCAGTACGAGACGCCGCGTCCGGACAACTGGCGCGGCGAGACCACCGCACGGCGTCCCTCGCGGACAGTATGGGTCCAGACCACTTCACCCGTCTTCGCGTCGAGCGCGACGACCGCACGCCGCACGCCGGCGGTCGAGTAGAGGATGCCCTTGACCATGATCGGCGTCCCTTCGAGCTTGTACTCGGGACGCGATCCGAGGTTATCGGTCTTGAAGCGCCACGCCACTTCGAGCTTGCTGAAGTTCGAGGCGTTGATCTGATCGAGCGGCGAGTACCGCGTGCCGCGGATGTCGCCGTTGTAGTGCGGCCATTCGCCGTTCTTGGTGGACGGCTGCGCCGGCCAGTTCCCGGGCGGCGGTGGCGTGCCGATGAAAATCTGTCCGGAGACGCCGGTCGTCAGGGTGCTGACCCCGATGACGACGACCGCGCCTGCTATCAACCACTTGATTCTGTTGCGCATCGCTCACTCCTTGCCGCGGCCCGGCTTCCGCCCAAACGCGAGGGTTCTAGAACGGGGGAACGTTAGGGGAGCGGGCGGCGGGAGTCAAGGTCAAAGGCGCTGCAAAGGCGGCGGCCAATTCCGCCAGAGCACCGGCCTTCTAAGCCGGGGGTCCCGCGTTCGAGTCACGGCGGGCCGTCGCTGGACCGGCTTGGGTTTCCCCAAGGAGCGGTACGAAGCCAGCGCAGGCTAGTTCTTTCTGACGCCCGCACCCATCAGGACCGTTTGACCTGCGTTCGCATCGAAGGTGACCTTCGCTTTGCCGTCACCGTCCGGCACCATCGTCACGGTGGCGGCGAAGGCCTGACCTGAATAGTCGGCAGCGAATCGAAGCGTGATCTCGTGATCGTTTTTCCTGATGTCGGTCGTTGGCTCGAAGTGGAAGTTGCCCCAGTCCTTCAGTTCGCCGACGATGCGACCGTCGCGACGCTCGAGCACGAGCGTACGATCGAAAATGCCTTGCGGCGTCTCGAACGCGATGGTCCACGTTCCGAGAAACGGCGCCGTATCGGTCACGGTCAGCGGAGTTTGGGCGGCCACAACCGGAAGCAGTGCGAGCCAGAGGGCGATGGCGATGCCGGCGACGCGAGGTCGCCATTGGGGGATGAGACGTTCAGTCGAAGCGGCGGACAGTTTCGATGGCGTCGTGTTCATGGCCTGTCGAGATGGCAAGATCCGCACCACCGCCACAGGTCTTCAAAGTCAACGACTTGCGAGCATCCACGTGTGAAGCCGAAGCCCAGGTGCGCCGCAACGCCACAGCGTCTTGATTAGGCCGATCGCAGTCAGAGGACGTGCTATCTCGCGGTCGGCGTGAAGGTCCACGTCCAGTTGTTGTTCAGCGCGGTCATGACGATGGACTTGCCGTCAGGCGTGACCCGAATCGTCTTCACCCCCTGAGCGCCGCCGAGCGCCAGGATCATCGGATCGGGAGGGGCGATGAACTCGGTTCGCGACTTCACGCCGCCCTTGAAAGGAGTCGGGGTTCGGCCGCACGCCTGGGTCACCATCGTGTCCGGATGAATGCGCCGGCCAACCAATTCGATGGTGCCCGGCGACTGCGCGGATGCCTTGGCCTCGACGACATCGAAGTGCTCGTACGGACCGCTCAGCGAGCCCACCGGACAGCCCTTGCCAATCGCCTCCAGATTCGTGACTCGCGCCGGAAAGTTCTGAAAGGCTGCCGATCCCACGAGCGTCTTCTTGTTCTTGTCCCAGTCGAACGACAAGGTGACTTTATCGGTCACGTCACCATACAGGTCAGCGTCGGTGGCCGGAAGCTGGACGTGCTTGTCGGCGATTTCTCCGACGACTTCGTAGTGAACGACGGTCACCTTTGACCATTGCTGCAGCAGCGCCATATTCGGCGTCTGCGCGAATGCAGTGGAAGCGCTCGCCAGCATGACCATGACAAAGAATCGTCCGCGCATCACCCAGTCCTCCTCCGAGACAACTCGGCGCTTGCCGCGCGAATCGCGGCGCTACTGACCTTCCAGATCATCGAAAAACTCGACGATACCGGTCTCGAGCGAATATTCGGCGCCGACGACCCGCAGGCCGTCGTTGGCAATCATCTTTTCCAGGACCTCGGAACCATGCCGAAGGTGACTGACGGAGACGCCCACGTTCATCCGCACCGCATGACGCACCAGCGCCTCGCGGTCATGGCGCAGCTCGGTGTGCATCAATCCCTCGACCGACGGTTTGACGCGATCGACGATCGACTTGAGATGCCGGGACTGGGTGCTGCCCGGCTGCTCGAGCGCGTCGATGGTCGCCAGTATGGCGCCGCACTGCGAGTGGCCGAGGACGATGACCAGCCGGGTTCCGAACCTCGCCGCGGCAAACTCGACACTGCCGACTTGCGACGGCGCGACGATGTTGCCGGCCACGCGAATGACGAAGAGATCGCCGAGTCCTTGATCGAAGACGAATTCCGCCGGCACCCGCGCGTCGGAGCAGCCGAGGATGATCGCGAACGGTTGCTGCCGGAGGTCGAGTTCAATCCGTCGCGTTTCGCTGACCACGCCGCCGCCGCCGCGAACGTTGGCGACGAATCGTTTGTTGCCGTCCTTCAGTCGCTGCAGAGCCTCCGCCGCTGAAACCATCGATCCTCGTTTTCGGGGTCTACCGTTGCGCCGGAAGCGCAGTGGGAATCCAGGCCGTGACCGCTGTCAAGACGGCAGCGCTCAAGGCGTGATCGGCGAGCCGCACGTACTCTTCGACTTCACCGGTGGCCGCCGGCACCAGGAGGTGGTTGAGACCCGGCACGGTTTGGGCGTCGACGGTGCCGGTCTTGCGGGTCTTGGCGAGCGCGACCAGACGGTCGGCGTTCGCCGGTGGCAGCTGTTTGTCGATGCCGCCTTCAACGATGAGCACCGGCTGCTTGATGTCCTTCATCACCTTGGCCGGATCGAACATGAGAAAGCTCTGGAAGTACGGCGTGTCCGCCTGACGCCGGACCGTCGGGTCGGCCCCAAGCGTCTCCCAGCCCTTGCCGGTAATCACCGCCTGCTGGATCTTCTTCTGGAGGTCGATCGTCTGCTGCTTCTGCGCGTCCGGCCAGTTCGAGCGCTCGAGGCCGTGCGCCACTTGATACAGATTCAGTTCGCTGCCCGGCGCCGCAACCGTCGCGAGGAGCACGAGGGCGGCGACCTTGTTGTTCTTCGCGGCGGCCATCATCGCAATCCATCCGCCTTCGCCGTAGCCGAGGACCGCGATCCGTTTCTTGTCCACGTCCTTGCGATTGGCGAGCGCGTTGATGGCGTCGCGCGCGTCGTTGGCGTAGTCGGTCAACGTCGCCGATTCAGGGCGGCCGCCGCTCTGGCCGACGCCGCGCTTGTCGTAGCGGAGCACCGCCAGTCCGGCATCGGCGAGCGCGTTGGCCAGCTGGCCGAAAATCGACACGCCGGCGACCGTCTCGTCGCGGTCGGTGTCGCCCGCGCCGCTCAGGAGCACGACCGCGGGCAGCGGACCCTTGGCGTCGCGCGGTTTCGACAGCGTGCCGGCCAGCGAGAAACCGTTGGCGGGCAGCAGCACGTTCTCGTCGTTCGGCCGATCCATGGTGACGAGCCGAGACGCGACCGAGGCGACATCCTGCCGCGCCGCTTCGAAGAGCTGCGACGGAATGCTGACGCGCAGCAGCCGGCCGGTTTCATCACCCCAAATCTCGAGGTCGAGCGGCGGCACCGCCGGCAGCCGGAACACGACTCGCGTCCGCTTCGCGACAATCGTCCGGTCGAGCGTCTGGATCCGTTCGACGGTCGAGACGCCGACGTCGGCTGGAAACGAACCGAGCGCCGGCATGTAGACGGCGAGCGTCGAACCTTGATCGGCCGTGCGCAGCCGCGCCGAGAGCGCCTCGTACGCGCCCACAAACGGATTCGGAAGAAATACTGATGTATCGACGATGGTGTCGGTCCGCTCGACCGGCGGCTGATTGAGCGGCGTCACGATATTGCGCGCCGTCGTACCGCTGACCGTCGTCTCCATCGTCGCCGACTGGTCGCGAATCGTGGCGTCATAGGACAACGCGACCGGCTTCCAGGCGCTGTCGTACCGCGCGCTGAACGAGCGGAGCACGAGATCGGTGGGCGGCCCGATCCGGCCGCTGCTGCTGATCAGAAATCCTTCCGGCGTCTGATCGACCGCCACCTGTTCGTTGCCGATGGGGATGCCCCGCAGGAACACCGTGAATGAGGCGCTCCGGCCCGACTGTGCCCGGACCGGCAGGGCCGCCGCCAAGAGAAGCAGCAACAGGCCCAGCGCGATCGGCAAACGGCTCCCACTAGAATGGGCGGAGCGCATGGCGAAAGCATAGCATCCATGATTCAGGTCCCCTCTCCAGCCGCCTACGAAGCCGCCCGCCGCGGGGCGGCGCTTGTTCCGCGCGACGAACGCGCCTGGGTCGTCGTTTCCGGGAAGGACCGTGCGTCGTATCTCCACGGCCTCCTCACCAACGACATCACGGCGCTGACGACGGGGCACGGCTGCTACGCCGCGTACCTCACGCCGCAGGGGCGGATGATTGCGGAGCTCTGGCTCTACGAGCTGGGCGACATCCTGCTGTTGTCGATGCCGCGGGCAGTGAAGGAGACGGTGCTTGCCAAACTGGATCAGTTCATCTTCTCGGAGGACGTGCAGCTGGGCGATGTCACCGACGCCTTTGCCGCCCTCGCGGTCGTCGGACCAGGCGCGGCGGCGGCCGTTGCGGCTGTCTTGTCGGTCGCACCAGAGGAGATCGCCTTCGGCGAGCACGCCAACCGCCGGCTGACCGTCGACGGCGAAACCATCATCGTGCTCGGCACGACCGACACCGGCGAAGCCGGCTACGACGTCCTGGTCGAGGCCTCCCGCGCGGACGCGTGGCACGCGCGGCTCCTGGCCGCGGACGTCGTCGCGCTCGACGAGGCGACGGCAGAGGCGATCCGGATCGAGTCGGGCATTCCGCGGTTTCGTCGCGACATGGACGAGGAAACGATTCCGCTCGAGGCCGGCATCGAGGCGCGGGCGATCAGCCTGACCAAAGGCTGCTACGTCGGTCAGGAAGTGATCATCCGCGTGCTGCATCGCGGCCACGGCCGCGTCGCGAAGAAGCTGGTGGGGCTGAAGGTCGACGCCGATCAGTCCGCCGACCTCGCGTCCGGGACGCCGATCGAGGCTGAAGGGCGCGCCGTGGGCGAGCTGACGAGCGTCGCCTGGTCGCCGGCCCTCAGTGCGCCGCTCGCGCTCGGCTACGTCGGCCGCGACTTCGTCGCGCCTGGAACGCGCCTCACCGTCAACGGTCACGCCGGCGAGGTCGTTGTGTTGCCTGTTACGCGGACAGCCTAAAGGCTGTCCCTACCGGAGTCAGAGTCGGCGTGACATCGGTAGGGACAGGCTTTAGCCTGCCCGCTCACCGGTCAGAATCTCGATCAACTCCGAATCCGCAGGCGGGAATGGCAGCTCACCCAGTTCCTGACGCGTCGCCCAGCGCATTTCCTGACCGAGCCGCGGCTCCGGCTCGCTGGTCGTATGGCAACGGAGGAAATGCAATTCAACGCGCCGATCCGGATAGTCGTGCGTTGTCGCGAGAACCTTTTCATTCACCGTCGCCAGGAGCCCCAGCTCCTCTTCGAGCTCGCGCGTCAGACACGCTTCGATCGTTTCACCCGGTTCGACCTTGCCGCCCGGAAACTCCCATAAGCCGGCGAGGTGTCCGGCCAGCCGTCTGGTGATCAGAATTCGTCCGTCACGTTCGACAATGCCGGCGGCGACGACGAGGGTTTTCATCACGGCCGATCCGGCGTGAATGGAAACGAGCCGCAGCCCTTCGCCATCGGGCAGACGAGGCACTTCGGATTGCGCGCGACGCAGACCATCGCGCCGAAGTCCATCAACGCCTGGTTGAAATCGAAGACGTGGCGCTGCGGGACGAGCGTTTCCGACAGCGTCCAGAGGTGCCGCTTCATCGCGTGGCTTTTGGGGTCGCCTTTGCCGACAAACACGCGGAACAGCACGCGAGCGACGTTGGTATCGAGAATCGCGGCGCGCTGGCGGAAGGCGAAACTGCGAATCGCCCCGGCGGTGTATTCGCCGATCCCCTTGAAGGAGAGCAGCGTTTCCTCGTCGGCCGGCAGCTGTCCGTCGTAGTTGGTGACCGCTTCACGCGCGATGCTCTGCAGCCGCTTCGGCCGGATGTTGTAGCCGAGGGGGTACCACGTCTTGGCCACGTCGGTTTCAGGGGCGGATGCCAGCGCCTGGAACGACGGGTACTTCTCGAGCCACTCGGCGTACTTGGGCAGCACGCGGTCGACCTGCGTCTGCTGCAGCATGATCTCCGAGACGAGGATGTGGTACGGGTCGTCGGTCTTGCGCCACGGCAGGTCGCGGCCGTGCCGTCTGTACCAGGTCAGCAAACGCTGGCGGAAGCGCCGGCGATCGGCTGGCGGCGGTAGCACTTTCTCGTGGGGTCCGGCTTTAGCCTTATTGTGGCGTCCGGCTTTAGCCGGACCCTTGGCGGCACGGCGGGATCGGGCGGTCGGCTTCGCAGGCATCTCGTATAATTTTCCGCGCAGTGAAACTCTACACGCGGACGGGCGACAGCGGCGAGACGTCGCTCTTCGACAAGACCCGTGTCAGCAAGGCCGACCCGCGGGTCGATGCCTACGGCGAGGTCGACGAGGTGAACGCCTGGCTCGGGTTCGCGCGGGCCGCCGGGCTCGACGAGGACCTCGACGAGCCGCTGCAACAGATCCAGCGCGACCTGTTCGCGGTCGGCGCGCAGCTCGCGGACCCGTCGGATCGTCTGGGCGCGCACCGCACCAAGGCGTTCGTGAGCGACGCGGACGTCGAACGGCTCGAACGGTTCATCGATCGCCTGGATGCCGAGACACCGGCGCTCACCCGGTTCATCCTCGCCGGCGGGTCGCCCACCGGAGCCGCGCTTCACGTCGCCCGCACGGTCTGCCGCCGCGCCGAACGGCGGATGGTGGGGCTCACGCCGCCTGTTGATCCGTTGCTGATTCGCTATGTGAATCGGCTGTCGGACCTGCTGTTCGCGTTGGCCCGAGCGGTCAATCATCGCGCGGGGATTCCAGAAACGGAATGGTGAAATCCGGCTAAAGCCGGACGCCACCGGCATTGCGCCGTTCGATGTCGGCCTTGACGGCGTCGAACACCGCGCGCGCCAGCTCCTGCGAGACGCGCTCGCGAATCGCGCCGCACTCGACCAGCGTGGTCTCTCCCGTCGTCTCAATGGCGACGTCCCAGCGATCCCGGGCGATGCCTTCCGGTCGATCCTCGAACGACGTTGCCTGGGCGTCGGCGTGTCGGCCGTGGCGTGTCGACAGGATCGCGGCGATCGGCACGCCGTTGATGAGCACGCGAGCGGCGACGATGCCGGCCTTGTTGATGGCCTTGTCGCCGTAATAGAAGCAGTCCGCGTCCTCGGTGACGAGTGTCAGCTCCTCGGTGACCGGGATCTCGGCGATGACGCGGCGTCCGCGCGCCCGTTCGGCGTCGCGGGACCGCTCGCGGCGCTTGCGGAAGAACGTCAGCGTCGTGGCCAGGCTGAGGGCGAAGACCAGCAGCCCGAACGCGACGAGAGCAGCGACGAGATCACGCATCGGCGGACATCCACCACGGACTGCTAATATCTGCGAAGTGTCTGTTCGGTCTGGACCGTTCGCGCGCGCCTACGCGGCGTGCGACGCGCTGGCGCAATCGCACTACGAGAACTTTCCCGTCGCATCCCGGCTGCTGCCGGCGTCGATGCGTCCCCATGTCGCCGCGGTGTACGCCTTTGCCCGGGTCGCGGACGACATCGCCGACGAAGGCACCGATCCACCGGATGTCCGCACGCGCCGGCTGCAACTGTGGCGCCAGCGCCTCCATCGCGCCACCGCCCTGCCCGCCGAAGACTCGCTCGAATCGGCCAGCCGCGACGAGCTGATCGTCGCCGCCGCCGGTCAGTCCATCCGTCAGCTCGAACTCCCGCTCTCGCTCTTCGACGATCTCGTCAGCGCGTTCGGTCAGGATATCACGACGAATCGCTACGACTCGTGGAGCGAACTCCTCGACTATTGCCGCCGCTCGGCGGATCCGATCGGGCGACTCGTGCTGCGGATTGCCGGCTATCGATCCGACGGGCTCGATCGATCGTCCGATGCGCTCTGCACGGCGCTCCAGCTGACGAATTTCTGGCAGGACTTCGGCCGCGACTGGCGCGCCGGCCGGCTCTACGTGCCGCGCGAGGTCGCCGCCGAGGCGGGTGCCGCGGAGGCGGACCTCGTTGCCGGCCGCTTCACGCCGGCGTGGGCGGAGGCGCTCGCATCGTGCATTGCCGCGACGCGCGACTCCTTTGTCCGCGGCCGCGCCGTGTGCGACGGCGTTGCCGGCCGCTTGCGCTTCGAGCTGCGGGTCACCTGGCTCGGCGGGACGCGGATTCTCGACCGCGTCGAGGCTGGGCGCGCCGACGCCCTGCACTCCCGTCCGACGCTCGGGCGGACCGATGTGCCGCGGCTGCTGTGGCACGCGCTCCGGTGGGCCGAGGTCCCCGCCTAGTGGCGCGCCAGACCAGTTTCTACTACTCGTTCCTCGTCCTCCCCGACGACCAGCGCCAGGCCATCGTCGCGGTCTGGGACTTTTGCCGCGTGGTTGACGATGCCGTTGACGAGTACGAAGGGGCGGCGGGCGACGCGCGATCTCGCGAAGCGATTGCCTTCTGGCGCGCGGAACTGGACCGCTGTTTTGCCGGAGCCCCGCCGGAGACGCCGCAAGGGCGCGCGCTGCAGCCGTTCATCGCTCCGTTCGCGCTGCCGCGCCAGGCGTTCGACGACGTGATCGACGGCGTGGCGATGGATCTCGACCAGACGCGCTACCAGACTTTTGACGAACTGCTCGAATACTGCCGCCGGGTGGCATCGGCGGTCGGGCTCATCTGCATCAAGATCTTCCGCTGCGAAAGCCCGGGCTCGAGGGAGTATGCGCTCCATCTTGGCGTGGCGCTGCAGTTGACGAACATCCTCCGCGACGTCAAGACCGATCTCGATCGCGGCCGGCTCTATCTACCGCTCGACGATCTCGAACGGTGCGGCTGCCGAATCGAGGATCTGGCGACGGGGACGATGACCGACGGGGTCAAGCGGCTGATGGCGTTCGAGTGCGCGCGCGCCCACGAGTTCTACCGCCGCGCGCTCGAGGCTCGTCCCGAGATCGATCGCGGCCGGCTGGTGGCGGCCGAAATCATGCGGGCGGTCTACTTCGAAACGCTGTTGCGCATCGAGGCGCGCGGCTACGATGTGTTTTCCGGGCCGACACGCATGGCCAAGCCGGTGCAGGCGCTGGTGGCGTTGCGACAATGGCTGTTTCCGGCATGAGCGCGTACGACGCGATCGTCATCGGCGGAGGCTGCGCTGGATTGAGCGCCGGCGTGCGCCTGTCGCGGTCCGGCGCGCGCGTGCTGCTGCTCGAAGCGCGGGCGCGGCTGGGCGGCCGGGCGACGGCTTTCGAAGATCGTCACACCGGCGAACTGGTCGACAACGGTCAGCACGTGCTGCTCGGCTGCTACCGCGAGACGTTTGCGTTCCTTCGTGACATCGGCGCCGAATCGCTCGTCCGCCGCCAGCCGCAGCTCGCCGTGACGATGATCGATCGGAGCGGCGTCAGGTCGAAGCTCGAATGCCCGTCGCTGCCGGCTCCGCTGCACCTGCTGGCTGGCGTGTTCGACTGGACCGCGCTCACATGGAGCGATCGCTGGTCGGTGCTCGGCATGATGCAGCCGATCCGCGTGGCACGGCGCCAGGCTCAGGGCGACAGCCGGCGAATTGCCGCGTCGCCGGGCGAGACCGTCGAGGGCTGGCTGCGGCGAAACGGTCAGACGCTGCGGTTGTGCGAACTGCTGTGGGATCCGTTGGCGCTGGCCGCGCTCAATCAGCCGCCGTCACGGGCCGCGGCGCCGACGTTTGCCCGCGTGCTGGGTGAGATGTTCAGCAGCGATCCTCAGGCGGCGACGATCGTTCTGCCGTCACGGCCGCTGCAGGCGCTGTACGCCGAGCCGGCGCGCGCGGAGATCGAACGGCGCGGCGGCACGGTCCGGGTGGGCGCAGCCGCTCGAGTGGAGATTCAGAACACCGCAGTCGCGGCCGTCGTCGTCGACGGTGAGCGGCTCAGCGCGCCGATCGTCGTGGCTGCCGTCCCGTGGTTCGCGCTGCCGGATCTCTTCGAGGGCGATCGGACGCCGCTCGAGCCGTTGCTGGCGCGAGCCCGTGCCACCGACGCGTCGCCGATTGTCACCGTCAACCTCTGGCTCGACCGGCCGGTGCTCGATATTCCGTTCGTCGGTCTGCCCGGGCGGACATTTCAGTGGGCCTTCGACAAGGGGACTCACATTTCTCTCGTATCGAGCGGAGCGTCCGACGTCGTCGCTCAGGCGAATGACGAGTTGACCGCGCTCGCCCACGAAGAGTTGAGCGAAGCGCTGCCGGCCGTGCGCCAGGCACACGTCACCCATGGGTCGGTGATTCGCGAGCCGCGCGCGACGTTCTCGCTCGCCGTTGGTCAGCCGGCGCGTCCGGGGACCCAGACGGCGGTCCATGGACTCCTGCTCGCCGGCGACTGGGTGGATACAGGGTTGCCCGCGACGATTGAAGGAGCGGTCCGCAGTGGACACTGGGCCGCGGATACCGCGCTGGCGCGGCTCGGGCGACAGGCCGCCGAAGGAAGCGGTCACTAAGGTCCGGCTGAAGCCGGACCCCACAAGAGAGACTCATGAATTCCGTCGTCGTTCACTACAAAGAGCTGGCGCTGAAAGGGCGGAACCGGCCCTGGTTCGTCCAGGTCCTGGTCCGCAATCTGCGCCGCGCCCTTGCCGGCCTCGATATCGTCAGCGTCCGCTTCGCCGTCGGCCGCATCGAGATCGAGATGGGCGACAGCGTGCCGTGGGAAGAGGTGCGCGAGCGGGTCCGGACCGTTTGCGGGATCGCGAATTTCTCGCGCGCGGGCCGCGGACCGCTGGACCTCGAAGCGCTCGCGGCGCGGATTCTTGCCGATCTCGGCGATCGCCAGCCGGCGTCGTTTCGCGTCAGTGCGCGGCGTTCAGACAAACGGTTTCCGCTCACCTCGCCGCAAATCGAGCGCGAGGTCGGCGGGCTCATCAAGGAGGAACGCGGGTGGCACGTCGACCTCGACGACCCGGCGTTCACGATTCACATCGAGATGCTGCCGGAGTACGCGTTCTACTTCTTCGGCAAGGAGCCCGGCGCTGGAGGACTGCCGACCGGCACCGGCGGGCGCGTCGCGTGCCTCCTGTCTGGCGGGATCGATTCCCCGGTTGCCGCCTTCCGTCTGATCCGCCGCGGCTGCATCGTGCTGCTGATTCACTTTCACAGCTACCCGATTCTGTCGCGCGCGTCGATCGAGAAGGTCCGCGAGCTGGCGGCGCTGCTCGCGCGCTATCAGTTGCGGTCGCGGCTGGTGCTGGTCCCATTCGGCGATCTGCAGCAGCAGGTCGTGCTCAGCGTCCAGCCCGAGATCCGGGTTGTCATCTATCGCCGGCTGATGCTGCAGATTGCCGAGCGGCTCGCGCGCGCGTGGCACGCTCGCGCGCTGGTGACCGGTGAAGTGATCGGGCAGGTCGCGTCGCAGACGCTCGAGAACCTCACCCAAATCGCCGAAGCGACGACACTGCAGATCCTGCGGCCGCTCGTCGGCATGGACAAAGACGAGATCTCCGCGCAGGCCGCGGCCCTCGGCACGCTGCCGATCTCGAACATTCCGGATCAGGACTGCTGTCAGCTGTTCACCCCACGTCATCCGACAACGAGGGTGAGACGGGAACAGATTGCGATTGCGGAACAGGCGCTGCCGGTCGAGGAGATGGTGAACCGGGCGGTGGCGGCGGTGGAGATTGAGGAGTTCGTGTGGCCGAAGCGGAGCCCGGAGAGTGGTGGGGTCCGGCTTTAGCCGGACCCGTACAATCCGGCTGAAGCCGGATCCCACACAAGATCGCTACGCGATGGTGACGCCTTTTTCCAGATACACATCCTGGATGGCGTGCAGCAGCGCGACGCCTTCGGCGACCGGCCGCTGGAACGCCTTGCGGCCGGAGATGAGGCCGGTGCCGCCGGCGCGCTTGTTCACGACGGCCGTCTTCACCGCTTCCTTGAGATCGGTTTCGCCGGCTGACGCACCACCCGAGTTGATGAGCGGCGCCCGTCCCATGTAGCAGTTGGCGAGCTGATAGCGCGTGAGATCGATCGGATGATCGGTCGTCAGCTTCGAGTAGACCGCCTTGTGCGTCTTGCCGAAGTTCAGCGCGTTGTAGCCGCCGTTGTTCTCCGGCAGCTTCTGCTTGATGATGTCCGCCTCGATCGTCACGCCGAGATGATTGGCCTGGCCGGTCAGGTCGGCCGACACGTGGTAGTCGGCTTCCTTGGTCTTGAACGCCGCGTTCCGCAGGTAGCACCAGAGCACGGTGAACATCCCGAGCTCGTGCGCCTGCTGGAACATCGCGCTCACTTCCTGAATCTGCCGCTTCGATTCCTCGGTGCCGAAGTAGATCGTCGCGCCGACGCCCATCGCGCCCATGTCGAACGCCTGCTTGATGCTGGCGAAGCGAATCTGGTCGAACGAGTTGGGGTACGAGATGAATTCGTTGTGATTGAACTTGAGGATGAAGGGAATCTTGTGAACGTACTTGCGCGTCACGGCGCCGAGAACGCCGAGCGTCGATGCGACCGCGTTGCAGCCGCCTTCGATCGCCAGCTTCACGATGTTCTCAGGATCGAAGTAGGCCGGGTTCGGCGCGAACGAGGCGCCGCCTGAATGTTCGATGCCTTGATCGACCGGGAGGATCGAAACGTAGCCGCTGCCGCCGAGGCGACCGTGGTCGAAGAGTGATTGCAGACTCGTCAACACGCGCGGCGGCCGGTTCGACGGCGCCAGCACACGATCGATGAAATCCGGTCCGGGCAGGTGCAGCGAGTGCTGCGGAATGGTCTGGCACTTATGGTCGAGCAGCGACGCCGCGTCGCCGCCGAGGATTTCCGCGATCTGATCGAGTCCGTGTTTGTGAGCGGTGCCGGTCGGTGTCATTACTGAATCTCCCAAGTGGAAGATTCTAATCGACTTCTCCGGCTGCTGCGGCTATGAAAAAGTGTACCGGGACGCCCGTGCCCGGAAGTTCCCGCGCTTGTATCCCACAGCTGTCTGGTTCTCAGTCCGGAATGCCCGGTTCCGGGACGTAACTGGCCGGTGTGACGGGTAGCGTGATCACGTCTGCCGGTTGCCCCGGTGTGCCGACGTTGCGGAACACGTCGAAGGCGTGCCAGGAGCCGTCTGAGAAAACGGTCAGCTTGTCTCTCGAGATTGCGCCCGATGGATTCCGCTGCAGCCCGGCCTGATAGCCGGCGAGCTGGAGGTGCCAGATCATGCGCCGCAACAGTTCGTCAGTCGCGATCATGCTGTCGTTCTCGGAGCCCCGCGGCGCGGTCAGATACGGGAACTCGTGGCCGCTGGCGTAGATGATGTCCTCGGCGCGCGCGGTCGTCAAAGGACCGGCCGCGACATGGAAGGGATTGGCCGCCGGCGGCGTCGAGGGTGCCGGTGATGGTGTCGGATCAGGTGCCGGCGTCGGCGGCGCGGGTGATGGCGCAGGCGCTGGCGCGGACGCTGCCGGCCGCCGCAGCACCTCTTCGCCGTGCGCCGGTCCAAGGCAGGTCGTGCCGGTGTACGGAATGCGAATCGCGTCGCCTTCGACGTGAGCCGTACCGACGACCGTAAACGGACACGAGCTGATGCCGGGCGCGGTGCCATTGCCGGTGATCTGATACTCGACGTAGTCGCCGTTCAACTGACCGGTGATGGTGCCGCTCAGATGAATGCCGCCGCTGCAGTCACCAGAGAAATTTCCGGTCAGCGAGTTGTTGGTCAGATTGGTCACCTGCCACTGAATGTTCGTGCAGGCGTTGGCAGCGTTGGTGATTCCCTGGCTCGATTGCCAACTTCCGAGCAGCGTCGTGCCGTCAGACGGAGCCGTCAGGCTTGCCAGCTCGCGCTCGAGGCCGGTGCAGCCGGTCCCCGTCAACGCCACGACGCTCGCGCCCGCACACAGCCATGTTCTGAAAGTCATCTGACCGTCCTCGACCTGATCCGCCTTCGCCGAGGCTTCGGCGGACCCAGTTACACAATCGGTGTGCGATACACGCTTTCGTCGCGTGTGACACCCGCCGGCTGCGGAATTTCTCAGAAAACTGTTGCTACGAGGAGAGTGGATGCAGAAGGCCGGCCAGGAAATCGCGAAGAGCCTCGTGGGTGCTGCGGAAGGCGAGTTCGTCCCAGGGGATGGCCGCCGCGTGCACCGCCGACGCCTCGAGCCCTTCATCGTCCACGCACAGGCTGCCGCCGAGGGCCGTGGCTGCGTAGACGACGATGACCGGGGCGCGACCGGCGTAGGAGTAGACGTTGACGAGGCCGTCCAGCCGGACTTCAAGCCCGCATTCCTCGCGCGCCTCGCGCACGGCAGCGTCGGGCAGCGCTTCACCGCGGTCGACATACCCGCCGGGGAAGACCCACTTGCCGTAGCCGGGCTCAATGGCGCGGCGGACGAGCACCAGCCGTGCGTCGTCGGTGCGGATAATCGTGCCGACGGCAATCTTCGGATCGAGATAGAACACGAAGCCGCAGCCGGCGCAGACCAGCCGTTCCGGTTCGCTGGCCTTGAGGCGTTTCCGCTCGAGGGCATGGCCGCAGCGCGGGCAGAAGCGGTAGGCGTGCGATTCGTCGTGCGGATGGAGGCCGCTCACGCGCCCCAGTATAATTTCCGGTCATGTCTATTCTGAAAGTCGCGCGCATGGGCCACCCGGTCCTGCGCGCCAGGGCGCGCGCGCTCGACCGCCACGAGATCCAGGCCGCCGTCGTCCAGAAGCTGATCGACGACATGATCGAGACGATGGTGGAGTACCACGGGGTCGGGCTGGCGGCGCCCCAGGTGCACGAAGGGGTACGTTTGTTCGTCGCCGCGCTCGATCACGGCGACGACACGGGCGAGCCGTCGCCGCCGCTTGCGCTCATCAATCCGGAGATCACGCCGGTCGGATCCGACACCGTCGACGATTGGGAAGGCTGTCTCAGCATCCCCGACATCCGCGGCCGCGTGCCGCGCGCCAGGGAGATTCGCGTCAAGGCGTACGACCGCAACGGCGAACGGATCGAACTCCGGGCGGCGAATTTTTCAGCGCGGGTGATTCAGCACGAGACCGATCATCTCGACGGCGTCCTGTTCTTCGATCGCATGAAAGGCTTCGATACGCTCACCTTCCTGGACGAGTACTCGCGCTACTGGACCAGGGACGACGACGAGTAGTCCGCCCGTACCCCGCACACTCGCGTGACCCTGACGTTCCTGGCGTTCGGCTTCCTCCTGATCGCGCTCGGCGCGAGCGCGCTGACGCTCGGTCTCGCGTTCCGGGCCCGCGGCAGCGTCCGGATGCTGCTGGCGTTCGGCGGCTTTGCGCTGCTCTATGGCGTTGGCGTGGCCATCCGGAGCAGTGCGATGGAACAGTTCGGCCTGTCGCCAGGTGCGGCCCGGTTCATCCTCTGGCAGGCGAACTACTGGTCGTCGGTGCCGGCGTTGATCTACACCGAGGAAGCGCGCGGGCAGGGTTGGTACCGGTCGGTCCGGGTGTTGTGGATCGTCTGGATCCCGCTGGCCATCGTGCTCACCATCGCCGATGTCGTGACGAAGCGGCCGGGCGCGTGGAGTGTCTTCTATTTGCCGTTCGTCATCGTCATGCAGGCCACGATTCTGGCGCACCTCGTCTGGGGCCGGAGCACGTTCGCCGAGTCCAGGCGCCTGCAGCGCATCGGCGGCATCGCGTTCGTGTTTGCGATTCTCCACGACAACCTCGCCGTCCTCTGGCCGGTGTGGTGGCTGCGGCTCGAGCCGATCGGTGCCGTGGCGTTCATCGGCTCGCTGGCGGTGGCGACCGGCCGGCAGTTCTTCGCGCGCGAGCGTGAACTTGCGGTGGTCGAGTCGGAGATGAAGACGGCGCGCGGCATTCAGCAGTCGATTCTGCCGCGCACCGATCTCACGCTCGCCGGGCTGCGCATGGCGGCGCGGTACATGCCGATGCGCGGCATCGCCGGCGATCTCTACGACTTTCACGTCGTGAACGATCATCAGATCGGCGTCCTGGTCGCGGACGTGACCGGTCACGGCGTGCCGGCGGCGCTGATCGCGTCGATGGTGAAGGTTGCGTTTTCGGCCGAACGCGAGCGCGCCGCCAGTCCGGCCGACCTGCTCACCGGCATGAACCGCACGCTCTGCGGCCATCTGGCCGGTCAGTTCGTGACGGCGGTCTACGTGTTCTTCGACAGTGAACGACGCTGCCTGCGCTACAGCGTTGCCGGGCATCCGCCGCCGATCGTCCGCCGGGCGGCGACCGGGGAGCCGCTGAAGCTGTCAGAAGAGGCGGGCTACCTGCTCGGCTTCGATCCGCAGGCGCTGTACAAGGACGCCGGTCTTGATCTGCATACCGGCGATCGCGTGCTGCTCTACACCGACGGTTTGATTGAAGCCGAGGACCGCAACGGTCACGCCTTCGGCGACGTGCGCCTTCGCGAAGTTCTGGCGCGCGGCGCGGGCGAATCCGCTGACGCGTTTGCCGCGATCTTGCTCAAGGATGTGCGCGCGTGGTCGGGCCAGCGCGGCGCTGTCAAGACCTTCGAAGACGACCTGACTTTCGTCGTCGTCGACGTTGTGTGATCCCTGAACGGACAGGCTAAAGCCTGTCCCTACCGCTGTGCGCGCTTCTTCTCGGCCGCGCGCTCGGCCTGCAGACGCTCCAGCTCCACTTCCGAGTGATCGGCGAATTTCATGGCACCGGCAATGGCGTGGTGTCCGGCCACTTCCGCGATTGCCCGGTGCATCGCCTGGCAGACGCGCCGGTACGAGGGGTGCCCTTGCGGCGCAGTCCGCAGTTCGATGACGTGCATCGCTTCGCGCGCGTTCATGTCCATGTAGAACCGGACGCGGTAGGCCATGACGACGGCATACGGCGCCTGATCGCGAAGTCCGGCGGAGATCATCGCCGCATGCAGCGACGCGGAGGCGTCCATCACTTCGCGCCATTCGGAGAGCGCGCCCGCTTCTTCGATGGCCGCCGGCTCGACGTAGCCGTGCTGCGGCGACAGCGGCTGCCACTCGAGCGTGAGCAGCCGGTGACGTTGCAGATCGCGGAACGCACCGTAGTCGGCCAGAACGTCGAAGCGGTACTGCGTGCGTTCGAACGCCCGTCCCGGCTTGTGACGACGGTTGCCGCGATCGCCGGTGTAGGCAGCGAGCACGCCGGCGCGCTCGTCGGCTGACATGCGACGGGCGATGGCCAGCAATTCATCGTCGGGCAGGTCCGAGACGGCGTAGAGCGCCGCGGCCACGACCTTCATTTCGCCGTCGGGATCGAAGTCGGTGAGGGTCACTTCCTCGCGGCCGTGCGGATCGCCGCCAGAGACCGCCGGCCGTGCGGCGCGCTCGAACGACTCGCGGGTGTCCTGGAGATACTGAATCCAGCGGCCGCCGCGGCTCGGTTGATCGACGCGGGTCAGAAACGCCGGAATCACCTTCTGCAGCTCGGTGAGCATCAGGCCGGCGTACCCGCGCACTTCCTCGAGCGGGTGCGCGAACATCCGCAGCAGCAGCGCTTCGTAGGCCTGGCCGGTGCCGAAAAGACCGACGTTCGACGTCGTGGCGGCCGGCAGCAGTCCGCGCAGCGTGTCGAGCGCCTTGGCGCGAATCACCGACCGGTAGACAGCGTCGGAGTCTTCCGCGCTCTTCGGATACTTGGCCCGGAAGTGCTCTTCCATCGCTGGAATCCAGCGCGCGTAGACCTCGAAGGCGCGATCCAGCGTCCGCACGAACGCTGCGGCGAGCGGCGACCGTTCGACTTCGGCCGGGACGTGGTACTTCCAGCGTCCGTGAGGCCTGGCGGTGTACGGCACGTAGCGCGTCGACTGTTCGAGATAGGCCATCAGCCGGCCCCACTCGAGCACCTTGGTCAGGATGTTGGAGACGCCTTCGCAGGCGATATGCGCGCTTCCCAGTTGTGCGACCGAGTCGTCGCCGTATTCGCTGAAGACCTTGGCGTACAGGCGTTCGGCGCGCGCCATCCCGACTTCGCGCGAGGGCGGTTCGGCGGCCGCGCCGCCCATCTCGCCGAGAAATTCATCGAGAAACAGGCGGCGGAGCGATTTCGCCGATCGCGAATAGCGCGCGAAGAGCGCCCCTTTCACCGTCTCGGGCAGATTCGTGAGCGCGAAGACGGGACGATCGGTGTTGGTGAAGTACGGCGCGAGGGCACGGGCCTCGTCTTCGGTGAAGCTGTCCGGGGTCGGCACGGGGCTCAGCACGGGTCAGGTATTCTACCTCCCATGTCCGACACGGTCGTTGCGTTTCGTCATCGCCTGGTCGTCCGGTTTCGCGACTGCGATCTCATGGGCCACGTCAACAACACCGTCTATTTCACGTACCTCGAGCAGGGCCGGATCACCTGGTGGCACTCGCTTGGCGGCGGCGATCGTGGAATTGCCGGCGTGAAGACGAATATCGTGCACGCCGAGTGCGACTATCGGGCGCCCGCCTTCGTCCACGACGAGCTCGAAGTCCAAGTCAGTCTGGCGGCCATTGGACGGAGCAGCGTGACACTGCGCTACCGCGTCGTGAAGGTGGTGACCGGACAGCTGCTGGCCGAGGGCACGACGGTCAACGTCACGCTCGACGCCGAGAACCGGCCGATGCGCGTGCCCGATGAAACGCGCGCCCTGCTGACACGTCATCTGGTGGCGACATGATCCTCCTCCGGCTGATCAGCTGGCCGTATTTCCGGAAACACATTCTTCGCACGCTGCTGACGACTGCCGGGATTGTCCTGGGTGTCGCGGTGTTTGTCGGGATGCGCACGGCGAACGAGAGCGTGCTGTTCGCATTCAACCGCACCATCGATCGCATCGCCGGCAAGACCGAATTGCAGGTGTCCGCCGGTGAAACCGGATTCAACGAAGAGGTCCTGGAGCGGGTGCAGGCCGCCCCGTCGGTTCGCGTGGCGGTACCGGTGATCGAAGCGGTCGTCGACTCCCGGATCGTCGGCCAGGGCAATCTGCTCGTGATCGGCGTCGACATGACCGGCGATCGCAGCCTGCGCGACTACGATCTGGAATCCGGTGAAGACGCCATTGACGATCCGCTGATCTTCCTCGCGCAGCCCGATTCGATCATCCTCACCCGTGAATTTGCCGGGAAGAACCAGCTGGCGATCAACAGCCGCCTGACGCTCGGCACCGTGCTCGGCGATCGCCAGTTCACCGTGCGCGGATTGATCAATGCCTCCGGTCTGGCGAGCGCCTTCGGCGGGAATCTCGCGATCATGGACATCTACGCGGCGCAGCGGATGTTCGGGCGGGGGCGGACCTTCGATCGCATCGACCTCGCCGTCAAGGAAGGGCGGACGATTGCCGGGACCCAGCAGGAGTTGCGCACGCTCCTCGGTCCAGGCTTTCAGGTTGATCCGCCGTCGGGGCGCGGCCAGCAGTTCGAGGCGATGACTGCCGCCTACTCGATGATGGTGGGCATTTCCAGCCTCTTCGCGCTCTTCATCGGGATGTTCATCATCTACAACTCGTTCGCGATCGCCGTCAGTCAGCGGCGGTCGGAGATCGGCGTCCTGCGGGCGCTCGGCGCGACGCGGCCGCAGATTCAGACGCTGTTCCTGGCCGAAAGCGCGGTCACGGGTTTCGTCGGCTCGCTGGGCGGACTGGCCGTCGGGCTGGTCATCGCCCGCGGGATCGCGGCCTCGATCGGTCAGCTGCTGAACGACGTGTACGGCGTCGCGCAGCGGACCGAGGAAGTGGCGACGAATCCGACGCTGCTGCTCTACGCCCTCGTGCTTGGCGTCGCGACCAGCATGGTGGCGGCGTGGCTGCCCGCTCGTCAGGCGGCGCGCGTCGATCCGGTACAAGCGCTCCAGAAAGGGAAGTACCAGGTGCTGTCCGCCGGCGAAAGCCGCGTCCGCAGCGTCCTGGCCGCGATCCTCGCCGCGACGTCGGTGGGCTGTCTCCTGTTCGGCCAGTCGCGGATGGTGTTCTACATCGGCTACGTCTTTGCGATTGCCGTTGCCCTGCTCCTGGGTCCGCTGCTGTCTCTCGTGATCGCGCGCGGTCTCAGGCCGATACTCCGATTCATCCGTCCGGTCGAAGGCGCGCTCGCGGCGGACAGTCTCATTCAGGCACCGCGCCGGACGTCTGCCAGCGTGGCGGCGGTCATGCTGTCACTGGCGCTGGTGGTGGCATTCGCCGGCATGGCCCGCGCCAGCTACAGCTCGCTCATCGATTGGATGGAGATCGCGCTCAATCCCGACCTGTTCGTCATGCCGTCGCAGGACATCGTCGTCCGCACGCTGCGGTTTCCGCCGGAGATGGGGCCGGAGTTGGCCGGGCTGCCCGGCGTGCGGCTGGTGCAGATGGTGCGCGACGCCCGGATCATGTTCCGGGGCACGCCAGTCATGATCGTCGCGACCGACATCACCAGCCTGTCGGAGACGGTGCGGCAGGCGCCGCTCTCCGGCGATCGCGACACGATGTATCGCGAGACCGCGGCCGGCCGCGCCTTGATCGTCGCCGACAACTTCGCCCAGCTGCAGCGGCTGACGGTCGGTGACGAGATCGAAATCCCGGCGCCACACGGCGTGCTGCGCCTGCCCATCGCCGGCGTCGTGATGGACTATTCGGATCAGCAGGGCACGATCTTCATGGATCGCTCGGTCTTTCAGAAGTACTGGCAGGACGATTCGATCAACGTGTTTCGCCTGTATCTCACCAGCAACGCCAGCGTTCCCGAGGTGAAGCGGGCGATTCTCGAACGTTACGCCGGGCAACGGCAGGTGTTCGTGCTGACCAACGGTGAAGTGAAGGCGTACATCCTCAGGATCACCGATCAGTGGTTCGGGCTGACGACGGTGCAGATGGCCGTTGCGGTTCTCGTCGCCATCCTTGGAATCGTGAATACCTTGACCGTGTCGATCACCGATCGGCGCCGCGAATTGGGCGTTCTGCAGGCGGTCGGCGGCTTGCACGGCCAGATTCGCCGGACGATCTGGATGGAGGCGCTGACGGTCGGCGTCCTGGGGCTGATTCTCGGCTACGCGCTGGGTGCCGTGAATCTGTACTACACCTTGCAGATCGTCCAACACGATATCGCCGGCATGCGTCTGGATTACCAGTTCCCGGTCACGGTGGTTCTCGCGCTCATCCCGACGATGCTGGCGGCCGCGTTTGTGGCAGCGATCTGGCCAGCGGAAGCCGCCGTGCGCGGATCGCTCGTCGAGGCGCTCGAGTACGAATAGGGCAGGCAGGGCAGGCGGGGCAGGCGGGGCAGGCGGGGCAGGCGGGGCAGGCAAACTGATTCATGTTCAATCCGATCCGAATCGACGCCCGCAATCCCGGTCCGATGACGGGCGCCGGCAACGCGACCTATTTGCTTGCGGCGCCCGGCTTTCCAGCGTTGCTCGTCGACGCCGGCGTCGGTCACGCCGAGCACATCGCCGACCTCCGCACGGCGCTCGAGCGCGCTGACGCCACGCTCGACACGGTCTTCGTCACCCATGGCCACGGCGACCATGCGGGGGGCGCTGTCGCTCTGGCCGCCGCCTTCCCGGGCGTCCGGTTTTTGAAGCACCCCTGGCCGGCACAGGATCACGAATTCGACGTGCCGTGGCAGCGCGTGGGCGAGGGAGATCGGATTGCCGCCGCGGACGAGACACTCCAGGTCATCGCAACGCCGGGACACTCTCCGGATCACCTCGCGCTCTGGCACGAACCGAGCCGGACGCTGTTTACCGGCGATCTGGTCGTGGCGGGGAGTACCGTGATGATTCACGCGAGCCGGGGCGGCGACCTGCGGCAGTATCTGCAGTCGCTCGAACGAATGCTGTCCCTGGAGCCGAGTCAGCTGCTCCCGGCCCATGGTGCGGCGATCGGCGACCCCGCGACACTCCTGCGGATGTATATCGATCATCGGCTGCTCCGCGAGCGGCAGGTCCTGGCAGCGTTAGCGCATGGTCACGGCGGACTGCCGGCGATCGCCGAATCCATCTATCATGGTCTCGCCCCGGCGCTGATGCCGGCGGCGCTCGAGACCGTGCGCGCGCACCTCGAGAAACTCAGGCAGGATGGCCGAGTCACCGAAGAGCAGGAGCGCTGGCACCGCGTGCGCTAGCACGCACCCCGCACCGCGCACTTGGCACTCAGCACCTGCACCTTGCACTTTGCACCGAGCACCGAGCACTGAGCACCAGTTCCTTATGAACAACGTCATCGATTTCATCCACGTCAACCGCGAACGCTACCTGGAAGAGCTGAAGGCGCTGCTGGCCATTCCCAGCATCAGCGCGCTGCCCGAGCACGTCGGCGACGTGCGCCGCTGCGCCGAGTGGTGCGAAGCCGAAATGCGTCGCGTCGGGCTCCAGAACACGCGGCTCATCGAGACGCCGGGCAATCCGGTCGTGTACGGCGACTGGCTCGGCGCGCCAGGCGCGCCGACGATTCTCTTCTACGGCCACTACGACGTGCAGCCGGTCGATCCGTTGGCGCTCTGGGAATCACCGCCGTTCGAGGCGACGATTCGCGACGGCGAGATCTACGCGCGCGGCGCCGCCGACGACAAAGGCCAGGTGTTCATGCACCTGAAGGCGGTCGAAGCCCACCTCGGCCGGAACGGACGACTGCCGGTCAACATGAAGTTCATCATCGAGGGCGAGGAGGAAGTCGGCAGCGCCCATCTCGACGACTTCATCCGCGCCCACAAAGGCGATCTCGGCGCGGATGTGGTGGTGATTTCCGATTCGGCGATGTTTGCGCGCGGCGTGCCGTCGATCTGCTATGGCCTGCGCGGCCTCGTGTACTTCCAGATCGACCTGCGGGGCAGCAGCACCGATCTGCACTCGGGCGTCTTCGGCGGCGCGCTCGCCAATCCGGGCTTCGTGCTGGCCCAGATGATCGCCCAGATGAAGGACCGCGGCGGACACATCAAGATTCCCGGCTTCTACGATGCGGTGCGGCCGCTCCAGGACGAAGAGCGCAAGGCCTGGGCGACGCTGCCGTTCAACGAGAAGAACTACAAGAAAGACTTCGGCATCCCGAAGCTGCACGGCGAAACCGGTTACACGACGCTCGAGCGCACCTGGGCGCGGCCGACGCTCGAGGTCAACGGTCTCTTGTCAGGATTCACCGGCGAAGGGGCGAAGACGGTACTGCCGGCGGTGGCGATGGCGAAGATCAGCATGCGCCTCGTGCCGGATCAGGATCCGGATGTGATCGCCGATCTGTTCGAAAAGTACGTGAAGGAGCTGGCGCCGGGAACCGTCGAGCTCAAGGTCACGCGCATGCACGGCGGCAAGCCGTGGATGACGTCGTACGATCATCCGTTCGTGAAAGCCGCCGGCCGGGCGATCGAGAAGGGATTCGGGCGGACGCCGATCTTCACGCGCGAGGGCGGCTCGATTCCGGTGGTGGCGACGTTCCAGGAAGAACTTGGCCTGCCGTCGGTGCTGTTCGGCGTCGGCCTGCCGGACGAGAACGCTCACGCGCCGAACGAGAAGCTCGACGTTTCGAACTTCCACAACGGCATCGTCGCCTCGGCGTTTCTGTACGACGAGTTCAGCCGCGTGAACGGCGCTAGTTGAGCGACGCGACGCGGCGGCGGAGGGTCTTCACGTGCTCGAAGATTTCTTCGTGCTCGTCGCGGTCGTCGGCGGCAATGCCGCCGCTGGCGTCGGTCGTGCGCGCAACGAGATGCAGGTAGCGCTGCAGGTCGCGGAGCGCTGATACATAGTCGTTCAGCTGATAGGCGAGCAGACCGCGGTCTTTCAGCTCGTTGATCCCCGCCGGGTCGACCGCCAGCAGCATTTCGGTGACGTCGCGCGCCTGCGGGAACGAATACATCCGGACGTAGGCCCGCTTCAGGTTCAGCAGCATGCGGACGATGATCTGCGGCTTGGTGGCGTGGCGCAGCACGTGGTCGTCCCAGGTCACCTCGTCGCCGGCGTGCTTCTGCAGCAATTGGCGGCACATGCCCTCGGTGAGCAGCGCCCCGCCGTGGTGCGCGTCGATGATCAGATCGCGCGAGTACGGCCGTCCCGGCGCCATCCGGCAGCGCATCAGGAAGTGGCCGGGAAAATTGATCCCTTCGATCGGCACGCCGGCGCGGCGCGCCACTTCCATGTAGACGAGCGCCAGCGTGATCGGAATGCCCGTGCGCCGGTCGAGCACTTCGTTGAGGAAGCTGTTGCGCGGATCCTCGTACTGCCGGTCGTTGCCGACGAACCGCTCGTCGGTGAAGAGAAATCGGTTCAGTGCGATGACCCGCGCGAACACGTCCGGGTCGACCTGGTTGGGCACTTCGTCGGCATGGACACGGGCCTCGGCGACGCGCTGCGAGGCTTCACGGCCGAGCCGATCGAGCCGCTCGAGATACGGTGCGGCTTCCAGCTTGGGATAGGCGACGCGCGCGATCATCAGCGCCGCCGTCGCGAGATCCGGGTCGGGACTCAGGGCGACCTGCGCAAAGCTCTGAAGCAGATGCTCCGGGATCACGGATCACAGGATAGCGCAAAACCCGCCATCCGCCTTCGCCAGGGCTACGGCGGACAGGTTCCGTCGATCCGCGGTCTCGACGCGGCGTCGATCAGCAACGCCTAGAAGCGGACGCCGAACGAGAGTCGAATCGTCCGCGGCGTCGTGAACGCCTGGCGGCTCGTGCCCGTGCCGAAGTTGACCCCGCGATCCCAGTTCACGAACTGCTGCGGCGTCGCGGTGAACGGATTGAACGACGCATAGGTACCGCCGACCGGATTCGCCGCCGTGCGCACCGTCTGATCGATGCGCCCGAGAATGACCGAGCCGCCGTTCTGGAAGACCGTCGAGGCGCCGCATGCGCACAGCTGATAGTGGTTGAAGAGATTGACGATCTGCAGCTGCGCGAACCCTTCGAGGCGCGACCGTCCGGGCAGACGATGCGCGAAGTTCACCGCCAGGTCGGTGCGTTCCTGGCCTTCGGTTCGGAAAGCGTCGCGGTCCGTATAGTAGTACGCGATGGCGCTGGTCGTCGGCGGCGTCACGTAGCCGGGATTGGCAACCGCGGCGGCGGCGTTCACGGTGCCCACGGCGCCGTACGGCACGCCGGTTTCGAGAATCTGGACGATGCCGATCGACAGCCCCTGCGCCTTGGGGACGAGATACGTGCCGAAGATGCGGGCGCGGTGCCGCTGATCGGCGGCAAGGTCGCCGGTCGGGTAGTTCCACGCCGCCTGCCGGTACTCGGGAAACTGCAGAACATCGGTCGGCGTGGGCCCCGCGTTGAGCGTCTCGCCGTCGATGTTGCCCCACAGCCGCGAGAGCGTGTAGTTCCCGCCTGCGGTCAACGCCGTACCGATGCGGTACTGCCCTTCGATCGCCAGCCCGGCGTAGGTGCGCTCGAGCGCGTCCGTGTTGTCGAGGAGCGTGAGATCGTAGGTACGGCCGAGCACCGAGGCCGGAATGTTGCCGCTCCGTGCGTCCGTCACCCGTCCCGTGGTCAGGTCGGTGCGGTAGGCGTAGAAGTTGTGGAACTTTCGAAACGTGAAGTCGGCGCGCACGCTGCCGCGGTTGCCGATCTGGCGGCTGATACCTGCTGAATAGTCGATGGCGTAGGGCGACTCCAGCGAGTCCGCCATCTGCGGCGTGACGCCGCGCACCGTCGGTGTCTGCGCCAGCGGCAGGGCCGCGGCGCCGTTGCCGTCGAACCACGCGAAGAGCTGCGCCAGCGCGTCGGGCGTGCTGAGCAGCGCGCCGTTGACATCCGGATTGATCGCCGGCCCGCGATACGCGAATGCGTACGTGTCGGCGTTGCCGCCCGGCGAGGTCGCGTCGGCAATCGTGTTCGCGAGACCGGCCACGTACTTGGCGACGCTCGCGGTCACGGTCCACTGCTGCGTGCCGGTCGGATCGAACGTGACGGCCAGCCGCGGGCTCCAGCTACTCTCTTCGGCGACCAGGGTCGCGACGCTGTTGCTGCCGTGGTTGCGGTCGTAGCGCAGCCCCAGGCTCGCTGTCACCCGGCTCGAGATCCGCCAGATGTCGTTGTAGAAGAACGAGTGGGTGCGGAAGTTCGATCCTTCAGTGCCGGCCTGGATCGGCTGCCACTGAATCAGCGTGTTGCCGTCGGGCAGGAACTGCGGATAAATCACCGGCCCGCTCGTGGTGTTCACGATCAGGGCGTTCACGCCGCTGACGCGGTAGTCGCTGCCTTCCTGGTGGTTGTTGGCGAAGCGCGCGTCGTTGTAGCCGTCGTAGCCGAACGCGATGTCGTGCGAGCCAAGGCGCCGCGTCGACAGGAAGTACGAGCCCTTGAGGAACACATCCGCGCCGTCGCGCTGCTCCGGATCGCAGACCCCGCAGAAGGTCGGCGCCCAGAAGCGCCCGGTCGAGGGCGACCGCGCCAGCAGCAGGGTGCCGTGGATCCGATCGGTGTTGCCGCCGCCGACGTGCTCGAGCGTCTCGTTGCGCACCGCGGCCCGCGCTTCGACGAAGAACCGCGGCGTCACCGCCCCGGCGTAGCTCAACGTGAAGAGATTCATCAGCCGGCTGGCGTCGTACAGACTGTTGAGATCCATGGAGGTCGTGGCGCTCTGGCTCGCGTTGGTCGTGTCGGTGTTGTTCGTGATCAACACGCCCTGGACGCGATGCCCGGCCGCCGGCGAGTAGGTCGCGTTGGCTTCGTAGCGGTACGCGTTGTCGGTCACGACGTAGGGAATGACCGTCGAGACCGTGGTCCGCGCGGTCTCGAGCGTCTGCTTCCGGCCAGAGGCGAAGAACCAGAGCCGATCCCGCACCGCCGGACCGCCGAACGTGAACTCATAGGTCGGCACCAGGCGATCGACGCGCGTATCCAGGTGATTCGGATCGTTGGCAATCGAACGCTGTTCGAACGGGGAATAGGCGCGCCACTTGTCGTTCTGCAAGGTGTCGCGGACCGAGCCCGCGAACCGGTTGCTGCCCGACTTGGTGATCACGTTGACCACGCCGCCGGTGAACCGTCCGAACTCGGCCGAAATCCCGTTGGACGCGACCGCGGTCTCCTGAATCGCGTCTTCGACGTAGAGATCGTACGGCTGGCCGCGGAGGTTCTCGCTGACCGAGACGCCGTTCACCATGAACAGGCTCTCGAACGACATCGATCCGTTGATGGAATAGGCGCCGTTCGGACCGGTCGGATGCACGGCCGGCGCCATCAGGACCGAGGCGTTGATGTCGCGATTGGTCGGCAGGTCGGCGATGAGCGGCTGCGGAAAGCTGGTCGCCTTCTGGGCGCTCCGCGTCACCACGTTTACCGCGCTGCCGACCACGACGAGGTTTTCCTCGAGTGCGGTGGACGAGAAAGCGACGTCGAGCGGAAGGACCTGCGTCGGCGCGAGCGTGACTTCGCGGCGGAATGTCTGAAAGCCGCTCAACTCGAACGTCGCGAGGTAACGGCCCGGTGGCAGCTGAGCCAAAAGGTAGTCGCCGTATTCGGAAGTGGCGGTTGCCCGCGGCCCCTGGAGGTGGTCCGAGGTCAGCGTGACCGCTGCGCCTTGCAGCGCCACGCCCTGCGGATCGACCACCCGGCCCCGAATGGTGCCGGTGGTGCTCTGGCCCCTGGCCGCGTCAATCATCGCGAGGAGCGCCAACAGCATGGGCAGTCCGATTCGTGTGAGTCGCATCCGTCTTACCTCCGAAGTGACAAAGATGCCTGCGAAGTCGCGGAATGGCACACCAGGTGGTGAGATCGCTGGCCGTCCACACCTACTTGTCGGCCAATTCACATTCCTGTGCAGGCCTGGCGGGCTGGTGTCGGGGAATGGACTACGCGAGGCGGCGGAGGAAGTCGGGGGTCAGTTCGTCGAGGTGCTCGATGAGAGCGTCGGCTTCCGTCAGTTCCGCGGCGCCGTAGCTTTGCGTGATGGCGATGGTGCGTAGTCCGGCCGCGGCGGCGGACTGCAGGCCCCAGCGCGAGTCTTCCACGGCGACACACTGTGCCGGCGTCAACGGCGGGGATGTCCGGCCGGACAGGTGAGTGACGGCCAGGGCATAGGGCGCAGGATCGGGTTTGCTGGCCGGCGTGTCCTCGGCCGAGACGAGTACGGGGAAGTAGCCGTCGAGCCGTTCCTTCACGAGTACGCGTCGGATTTCCTCCCGGAGCGCGCCCGACGCAATGGCGATTGGTCCGTGTGCGGCCATCCGGACGATCGCCTCGCGCGCGCCAGGGAAGAGCACGGAAGCGTGCCGTTCCAGCTCCTCCATCAGGTGGGCCTTGCGTGCGATCAACCCGGCGATCTCGTCGGCATGCCAGTGCCGCCCATGTTCCTTCGCGATCTCCCGAAACGCGCCGGCATCGTCGAAACCGAGGTAGCGGGCGTAGTATGCCGCCTCGGTCAGCGCGACCGACTGCTCGGCCAGGACATCGCGGAAGGCGCGGAAATGCAGCGGCTCGCTGTTGGCCAGCACGCCGTCGAAGTCGAACACGACGGCGCGGATCATTCGGTCTTTTTCATCTTTTCGCCGGCGTGGATCGGAATCGGCAGGCGGTTTTCAGGCGGTGCGATCGGGCATTCGTAGGTGATGTTGTAGTAGCAGTACGGCGAGTAGGCGAGGTTGAAGTCGAGCTCGTACAAGCCGGTGCCGGTTCGCGCGAGATCGATGTAGCGCCCCGCCGGATAGCTTTCCGTCCCGGTCGTCTTGTCGGTGAACATCACCGTCAGGTGATTCAGATCGGTTTCGGTGAAGGCGACGAGCGACAGCTGCTGTCCCTTGAGCGAGAACTCGAGCGTTCCGACTTTGAGCATCTGACGCTGCTGGCCGGTTGAGGTCGGCATCAGCTGGCGCGACGGCGTGGCCTCGGCGCGGAGCGCCGCGGCGACGTGGTACTCGGGATCGACGGGAAAGTAGGCGAGGGGAAGAAGTTCGGCCTTGCGGCTGGCCGGAATCGGCTCCGGCGAGCGTTGAAAGTCCTCGTCTTTGGCCGCCCGCCCGGCGGTGACCTTGGCCACGTAGTCCTTCGGGTCGTCATTCGGCTTGTTGCTGCACGCCGCCGTCAACCCGAGCCCAACGACCAGCGCGATCCCGCCGCCCCGTCGAATCCATCCGTTCACATCCGCATTTTACTGAACCAGTTCGTTCTTTTGCCGATGACCCCCCTGGCGCCGGGCGGAGGTGTGCGCGCCGGGATGTGCACACCCTGTCACGGCTTCGCGACGGATGGAGCGCGCATGATTTCGATCAAGAAGTACTGGGACAGGAACTCTCCGGAGCCCGCGCCGTCTGCGGGCAACCTGCTGCCGGCGACGCTCGACGCCTACCGTTCGACGTTGACCGCCGTGGGGGTCTCGGCCGCCCAGGCCTGTCCGTCCGTCAGTCAAGGGCTCCAGCGGTCGCTGACCGCCCTCAGCCAGGAGATCGCGGACACCGCCACTCCGGAGACGATGGCCAGCATCGACGCGCGCGTTGCCGGCGAGCTCCAGCAGTGGAGCGATCGCGCCAGCGCCGACGGCCAGCAGAAGGCGAAGGACGTCAAGGAACTCCTCGTGGTCCTCACGCGGACGGCGGCAACGATTGCGGCGAGCGACCAGCGCCACGCCAAGCAGTTCGAAGAGTTCACCGGGCGTCTGGAGCGCATGGCGAACCTCGAAGATCTCACCCAGATGCGTCAGTCGCTCGTGAAGAGCGCGGTCGAACTCAAGACGCGCGTCGAACAGATGTCGCGCTCGACCAGCGACACCGTCGCGCTGCTCCAGGCCGAAGTCCAGACGTATCAGGCGCGCCTCGAGGAGGCCGAGCAGATGGCGGCGCGCGACGCCCTCACCGGTCTCTGCACCCGCGGCAAGGCTGAAGCGGCGATCGCGGCGCGGGTCGCGACCCGCAGCCTCTTCTGCGTCGCCATGATCGACCTCAATGGGTTCAAGCAGATCAACGATCAGCTCGGACATGCGGCGGGCGACGATCTCCTGAAGCAGTTTGCCGGCGAGCTGCGCGCCAACGCCCGGCCCTCGGATCTGGCGGCCCGCTGGGGCGGCGACGAGTTCGTGGTCGTGCTCGACGGTCCGCGCGCAGCGGCGCAGATGCACGTCGAACGCATCCAGAAGTGGGTGCTCGGCGACTACAGCGTGAACGGTCCGAACGGACCGCAGAAGGTCCACATCGATGCGGCGGTCGGTCTCGCCGAGTGGACCTCCGGGCGCACGGCCAGGGAAATGGTGGCCGAGGCCGACGCGGCGATGTACCAGCACAAGGCGACGCTCAAGGGCCGCTGAACCCAGGACGAAGTCAGCACACAAGAACTCTCACAACGAGACCGCCGAACGCGCAGAGTCTTCTTCCAAAGAAACTCCGCGGACTCTGCGGCTGCGTTGTAAAGCTTTGTTCATGGCGCGATCAGGCGGACCGTTGGAAAGTACGCGCGATAGCGCGTCGCGTCTCGCGTGAGCAGCGTCAGTCCGGCGACGGCGGCGTGCGCGCCGATGTAGAAATCCGGCAGCGGCGATCGGCGGGCGCCGCCGCGCCGCCGGTATTTGACGAAACACTGACCGGCCAGAAACGCGCTTTCCCAGGGCAGCGGCACGCGCCGGTAGTACGCGGCGGGCAGTGCCTCGTCGACGTCCTCGATCCGCTCGAATCCCGCCGCCACTTCCGCGTAGATGATCGGGTTGAGAAAGAGCGGCCCTTCGTCGGCAGCCGCTTCGAGCCGGCCGGCCGACCATTCGAACCATTCGGCGTCTTCAGTCACGATGTCGAGGAGGACGTTGCTGTCGACGAGCGTACCGGGCATCGCTCAGCCGCGCGTGAGGCGCATGATCTCGTCGGTGGTGATCCGCCGTGTGCCGCGGCCGCGCATGTGGTCGACGAGGGTGCGGCCGCGGGTGACGCGCGCCGGCGTCTTGGCCTTGCGGATGCGCACCGAATCGCGGTCGAGCTCGAACTCGACCTCGGTATTCGGGAGCAAACCGAGCCGCTCGCGCATCTCCATCGGAATGGTGACCTGGCCCTTGCTCGTCATGCGCATGGTAATACTCCTACTTGTAAGAGTATTACCATGCCCGGCCGCCGTCAAGCCGGCGGCGCCGGCCCCCGGCTAGAGCGGATAGCCGCCGCGGGCGACCGCCTCGTCGGCGAGTTCGCGGCGCAGCGCGGCCGTGTTGATCGGCGTCTGCTTGAACAGGCGCTTGAGCGCGGCCAGCGTCACGCGCAGCGTGTCGCCGTCGGAGAGGATGGCGAGCGCCTGGCGCGCCGAAGCCTCGACGCGCATCGCCCCGTCGTTGACGAGCACGCGGGCCGCCGCCAGGTGCAGGTGGGCGCGCGGCACGCCGCGCGTCTGCATCTGCATGGCGCGCAGCACCGCGCTGTCCGCGGTGTAGGTCTCGATCAGCATGTCGGCGGTGTGCATCAGCACTTCCTGCTGATCCGCGAGTTTGTCGCGGTAGGTCTGCATCGCCAGGCCGAGCACCATCAACGCGGCTTTCTTCATCGATTCGACGACCCGTTGCTCGTCGCCGAGCGGTCCCTTGCTCTCCGCCGGCAGCGCCGGCGGCGCCATCAGTTCGTCCTGCAGCGCCTTGGCCGCCTTGATGACGGCGATGTCGCCCTTGGCCGCGCGGCGCGCGATCATCCCGGGAATCAGCAGCCGGTTGATTTCGTTGGTGCCCTCGAAGATGCGGTTGACGCGCGAGTCGCGATAGTGGCGCTCGGCTGGATAGTCGCGGACGAAGCCGTTGCCGCCGTGAATCTGGATGTTCTCGTCGAGCACGTAGTCGAGCACTTCGCTGCCCGAAACCTTGGCGATCGACGCCTCGATGGCGTACTCCTCGAGCGTGGCCAGCGCCACCGACTGATCGCTGGCGTCGTGCGGCGTCGCTTCGATGCGCGACTCAATCATTCCCGCGGTGCGGTAGACCAGGCTCTCGGCCCCGTAGGTTCGGGCGGTCATCTCGCCGAGCTTGTGCTTGATGGCGCCGAAGGACGCGATCGGCTGGCCGAACTGCTTGCGCTGCCCGGCGTACTTCGCCGCTTCGGCGATCGCCCCGCGCGACCCGCCGACGCACATCGCCCCCAGCTTGAAGCGCGCGAAGTTGAGGACGTTGAATGCGATCTTGTGCCCCTTGCCGACTTCGCCGAGCAGGTTCGCGGCCGGGACGTGCACGTCCTGCAGCAGGACCGGCGTCGTCGACGACCCGTGGAGACCGAGCTTGTGCTCCTCCTTGCCGCTCGTGACGCCCTTGAAGGCGCGCTCGACGATGAAGGCGCTGAAGTGCTCGCCGTCGACCTTGGCGAAGATGATGTAGACGTCGGCGAAGCCGCCGTTCGTGATCCACATCTTCTCGCCGTTCAGAATGAAGCTGCCGTCGGCCTGCTTCACCGCGCGCGTTTTCGCACCGAGCGCGTCCGACCCCGAGCCCGGTTCGCTGAGGCAGTAGGCGCCGACGATCTCGCCCGACAGGAGCCGCGGCAGGTACTTCTGTTTCTGGGCGTCGCTGCCGAAAAGGACGAGCGGCAGGATCATCAGGTTGGCCTGTGCGCCGAACGCGGCGCCGAACGACGCCGATCGCGACATCCGTTCGCTGACGATCATCGAGGTGACCTTGTCGAGCTGAACCCCGCCGTAGGCTTCAGGCACGTCGACGCCGAGGAACCCCAGCTCGCCGCACCGCTGCAGCAGCCGCCGCGCCAGCGCCCAGTCCTTCGTCTCGAGCTGGTCGAGCACCGGCAGCACTTCGTTGTCGACGAAGTCGGTCACCGTCTGCGCAATCAAGCGGTGTTCATCGGTGACCCCTTCCGGACTCAGAATGCCCGCGGGATCGGACCCGTGCAGCAGCCACTCAGCTCCACGCAGTCCCGTCGCAACAGAAGTCGTCATACGCGCTCCTCAGCCCAATCCTAAGTTCCTAAGTTCCTGAAATCCTCAAATTCTTTCGAAGACGCCAGCGGCTCCCATGCCGCCGCCGACGCACATCGAGACGATGCCATATCGGCCGTTCCGCCGCGTGAGTTCATGGAGAAGTGTGGCCGTGAGCTTGGCGCCGGTGCAGCCGAGCGGATGGCCGAGGGCGATGGCCCCGCCGTTGACGTTCAGCCGCTCCGGGTCGATCGGCAGCTCCTTCAGACAGGCCAGCACCTGCGCCGCGAAGGCTTCGTTGAGTTCGATGAGATCGATCTGATCCAGCGTCAGGCCGGCGATCTTCAGCACCTTCCGGATCGCCGGTACCGGACCGATGCCGAATCTCTCGGGTTCGACGCCGGCGGTCGCGTAGGCCACGAATCGCGCCATCGGCGTCAGGCCGCGTTCACGGGCGAGCGCGGCGGAGGTGAGGACGACGGCCGCGGCGCCGTCGCTCGTTTGCGACGAGTTGCCCGCGGTGACGGTGCCCTTGGCATGAAACGCAGGACGGAGCTTGGCCAGCGCCTCAATCGTGGTGTCGCGGCGCGGCCCTTCGTCGACAGTGAACGGGCGTTCCGTCGTTCCCGGCCGCCCGCCGTTCGCGCCCGGATCCACGAGCCGCGCCGTGACCGGAACGATTTCGTCGTTGAAGCGTCCCGCCGCGATCGCCGCCAGGGCACGCTGGTGGCTGCGCAGCGCAAACGCATCCTGCTCCTCGCGCGAGATGCTGGCCTCGCGCGCGTGGTTTTCCGCGACCAGCCCGGTGCTCAGGTACACGTCGGGGTAGGAATCGACCAGCGTCGGGTTCGGGGCGACCGTATGGCCGCCCATCGGGACCAGGCTCATCGACTCGGTGCCGCCTGCGACAACCGCCGACGACTGGCCGCAGATGATTTGCTCCGCGCCGTAGGCGATCGCCTGAAGTCCGGAGGAGCAGAACCGATTGATCGTGACGGCTGACGCGGAAACCGGCACGCCGGCACGCAGGCTGGCGATCCTGGCGACGTTCAATCCCTGTTCCGCCTCCGGCATCGCGCAGCCGAGAATCACGTCGTCGATCGCCGCAGCCGGCAGGCCGGGCGCGCGCTCGAGCGCCGCGGCGATGACGGTCGCGGCCAGATCGTCGGGCCGAGTCCCGCGCAGCGTGCCGTTCGGCGCCTTGCCCACCGCCGTCCGCACCGCCGAGACGATCACTGCCTCTTGATGCATGGTCTTCCTCGCGCCTTCCTCACCAATCGACTCGCAAGGTCCGGCTGAAGCCGGACCCCACGAAATGTTTACGTCGTCCAATCGCCGAGCAAGTCTTCGACCGCGTCCGCGACATCGCTCACCTTGCCGTCGAACAGGTGATCCGCGGTGTCGATGACGGCGAGGTCCTTCGGTTCTTCACAGCGCGCGTAGAACTCGCGGATCTCGCGGACCGAACAGATCTCGTCGCGTTCGCCGTGAATGAAGAACTTCGGCTTCGGGCTGGTCGCGACGGCGCTGAAATCGTACTTGGAGATGGGCATCGCGACCCCGAGGAGCAGCGACACGCGCGGATCGGCGGCGCCCACCGTCAATCCGACCCATGATCCAAACGACATTCCCGCGGCCCAGAGCGGCGCTCCGGGATACCGCTCCTGCATGACGGTGAGGGCCGCGCGAAAATCCTCCTGCTCGCCAATCCCTTCATCGTAGCTGCCGGCGCTCTTGCCGGCGCCCCGAAAGTTGAAGCGCAGGACGACGCAGCCGATGCGGGCCAGCGCCTTGGCGGCCTGATAGACGCACTTGGTGTGCATCGTGCCGCCGTACTGCGGATGTGGATGGCCGAACACCACGGCGGCGCGAAGCCCGTTCGCGGCGCCGTGGTGCACGAGGCCTTCTGCGGTGACGCCGCGGTGTGGGGGCGGTTCGTCGAGCAGGGCCTCGAGTCGGCCGGCCGGACCGGCAATTTCACGCAGCGCTGTCATGACTCAACGGCAGTGTCGATCGGAAGCGGTCGACGATGGCGGCGAACTCTTCCGGACGGGTGATCGATCCGAGATGGCCGGTGTCGGAGATGCCCGCCGTTTGTACGTGCCGCAGCAGCGGCACGTACTCCAGTGTGCCGTCGACGTTGACGACGAGATCCAGCGCCCGCTCGCCGTGCACGATCAGGGTCGGACGCGTGACTCGAGCCGCGTCGCCGCCCCGATCGTAGTCGTCGATCGCGAGCGCGCGACCGGCCATGCGGGTGAGCGACGGCGGCGTCTGAAGGAGCGCGTTGAGCTGCTGCAGGCGGAACCGCCAGCGCGCGTCGGCACCCGGGAACGTCCGGCGGAGTTCGGGCGCAAGGCGGCGCGGCGACTCAATGAGAAACAGCGGACCACACACCCGAGGGTGACGTGCGTACTGGCGGTGTCGCGGCAGTAGATGAAACCGCGGCCCCGGTGCCGACACGAGAATCAAGGCGGTCGTCCGTTCGGGCCGCGTGGCGGCAAAACGCAGCGCCGGCAGCGCGCCAAACGAGACGCCGCAGACGAGCGCCCGATCGAGGCGCGACTGGTCGAGGCAGCGCTCGATCTGATCGCGGTAGTTGTCGATACCTCGCTGGGTGTCGAACACATCGCGAGCGCGCGGCTCGTCGCAGAGCGGAAACGTCAGCACGCGAAACCGGCGGCTTAGCGCCTCGACGGTTGGCGCCTGAAACTGCCAGTGTCCCTGGAGGCCGGGCACCAGCACGAGCGGATCGCCGTTCCCGCGTTGTTCGATTTGCATCTTCAGTTCCGCAGCGGCTTCCCGGTCTTGAGCGTGTGCTGGATCCGTTCCAATGTCTTGCGCTCGCCGCACAGCTTCAGAAATGCTTCGCGCTCGAGATCCAGCAGGTGCGATTCGCTGACCGTCGTCGCGTGCGGTACCTGCCCACCAGCGATGACGCGGGCGAGGGTGCGGCCGATGAGGGCGTCATGATCGGAAAGACGCCCGGCGCGCCACGCGAGATGCACGCCGAGCTTGAGCGCCGCCTCGACCGTCTCACCGCCGACCGCAATCGGTTCAGTCTGAGGCTTCTGATATTTCTCGTGGGCGCGGCTCAGGGCCAGCCCCTTGGCATCCGCCATCAGCCGTTCCCGGTTCAGTGTCACGCCGTCGCGATCGCGGAGGTAGCCGAGCTGGCGCGCCTGGCCGGCGCTGGTCGAGACCTTGGCGAAGCCAATCGTTTCAAATACCGCCTGCGACCAGGTCAGCGGGTCGGGATTCGCTCCGGCAACGCCGCGTGAGGCGCGCGCCATCATTTCCTTCGTGCCGCCGCCGGCCGGAATCAGACCGACGCCGACTTCGACCAGGCCGATGTAGGACTCGGCCGCCGCCTGCGCGCGATCGCCGTGGAGCGTGATCTCGCATCCGCCGCCGAGCGCCAGACCCGCGGGCGCCACGATCACCGGAATGTCCGCGTACTTGAGCGCCGAGGTCGCCTGCTGAAACGTCCGCACCATCAGATCGATTTCGTCCCAGTTGCCCTCCTGGGCTTCGAGGAGCACCAGCATCAGGTTCGCGCCGGCCGAGAAATCGCTGCCGTCGTTGCCGACGACCAGCGCCGTGAAGTTGGCCGCCGCTTCGCGGAGCCCGGCGTGCAGCATGGCCACCGTGTCGCCGCCGATCGCGTTCATCTTCGAATGGAATTCGACGGCCAGAACGCCGTCGCCGAGATCGACCAGGCTGGCACCGGCGTTCTGACGAACGACGCCGGTCCGCTCCTTCGCCGACTTGAGGATCTGCAGGTCCCCGGCCGCCGGCGGCAGGGCATGCGCGCGAAACGCCGGCTGGCCCGAAGGCCCTGAGCGAAGTCGAAGGGTGCTGGCCAGCGCTTCGGCGACCAGACGCGGCACGTGCGAAGGCTTCAGGGCGTCGAGCACGTCCTGGATGCCAATCGCATCCCAGATTTCGAACGGTCCCAGCTCCCAGCCGAAGCCCCATCGCATCGCGCGATCGACGTCGTCGATCGTGTGTGCAATCGACGGCGCGATTTCAGCCGTGTAGAGCAGCGTGGGGCCGAGCGTCTCCCGCAGGAACGTGCCGACCTTGCCCTTATCGAGAAAGAGCGCTTTCGTTCGGGCCTGGACACTCTCGAGCGCCTCCGCGTTCTCGAGCGCGGCGAGCCGCGCCGCCTGGCGGGCCCGGTAGGCCAGCGTCTTCGGATCGAGCGTCAGGATCTCGCCGCTCTTCTCGCGCTTGTAGAAGCCCTGGCCGGACTTCTCGCCCACCCAGCCGCGCGAGACCAGTTCCGCGACGAGCGGTGGCAGCGTGAAGACCCGTTTCGATTCCGCGTCGGGCAGCCGTTCGACGAGATCGCGCGTGACGTGCGCGACGACATCAATGCCGGCGATGTCGCTGGTGCGGAAGGTCGCGCTCTTCGGCCGCCCCAGCGCCGGTCCGGTGATCGCGTCGATCTCCTCGATCGTGTAGTCGCCCGACTCCAGGACGCGAAGCGTCTGGGCAATGCCGTAGAGCCCGATGCGGTTGGCGATGAAGCTCGGTGTGTCCCTGGCGACGACCACACCTTTGCCCAGCCGATGGTCGCCGAACCAGGCGATGCGCGCGACGACCGCCGGATCGGTATCCGGCGTCGGGATGATCTCCAGCAGCTTCAGATACCGCGGCGGATTGAAGAAGTGCGTGCCCAGGAAGTGGCGGCGGAAGTCGGCGCTGCGCCCTTCGGCCAGCGCGCCGATCGGAATCCCCGACGTGTTCGAGCTGATGAGCGAGCCTGGACGGCGGACACGGTCGACGCGTTCGAACAGCCCGCGTTTGATGTCGAGCCGCTCGACGATCGCTTCGATCACCCAGTCCGAACTCTCGAGCCGCGCGAGGTCGTCGTCGAACGAGCCGGTCGTGATCAGGGCGGCGGCGTCCTTCGTGAAAAACGGGTCCGGCTTGAGCGCTTTGGCGCGCGTCAGGCCGTCGCGCGCCGCCGCGGCGCTGACGTCCAGCAGCAGGACGGGGACGCCGATGTTGGCGAGGTGCGCGGCAATTTGCGCGCCCATCGTGCCGGCGCCAAGCACGGTCGCCGAGCGAATGAGAGTGTCGGTCATGGTTTTTCCGGCCCTTGACGGTCCGAGGCAGGGCCTCGCTAGTACTTCGCCGTGCTGATGATGGCCTCGAGGATGTCCGAGGACTGCGGCAGGATGGCTTCCTCGAGGTCGGGCGCGTACGCGACCGGCGCATCGAGCGCGGCAATCCGCTTGACCGGCGCATCGAGATAGCCGAACAGTTCGTCGGCGATCCGCGCGGCAATCTCGGCGCCGAACCCGCACGTCATCTGATCCTCGTGGGCGATGATCACGCGGTTGAGGCGTTTCACGAGTGTCGCGACCATCTCCCAGTCGTAGGGCGAGATCGTCCGGAGGTCGAGCACGGCGGCGTGGGCGCCGAACTTTTCGGCATGCTGCGCGGCCAGGAGCGATTTCTGGACCAGCGCTCCCCACGTGACGATCAACACGTCGGTGCCTTCGCGCCGCAGGCTCGCCTTGCCAAACGGCAGCATGAAGTCTTTCCCGGGATATTCGCCCTTGGTGTAGGTCTGCCGGTAGAGATGTTTGTGCTCGAGGAACAGCACCGGATCGTCGCAGCGGATCGCCGTCCGCAGCAGTCCCGCGGCGTCGATCGCGTTTGACGGATAGACGATGCGGATGCCGGGGCAGTGCGCGAAGATGCTTTCGCCGGACTGACTGTGGTACGGACCGCCGCCGCGGAGATAGCCGCCGATCGGGACGCGAATCACCATCGGGCAGGACCAGTGATTGCCCGACCGATAGCGCATCATCGCCATCTCGTTGCGCAGCTGCATCATCGCCGGCCAGATGTAGTCGAAGAACTGGATTTCGACCACTGGCTTGAGGCCGCGCGTCGCCATGCCGACGCCGCGGCCGATAATGCTGGCCTCGGCGATCGAGGCGTTGAACACGCGGTCTTCGCCGTACTGCCGCTGCAAACCGTGCGTGACCTTGAACACGCCGCCTTTGCCTTTCACGTACTTCAGCGCGTCTTTGCGGCTCGCATCCGCGACGTCCTCGCCGAAGATGACGATGCGCGGGTTGGCCGCCATCTCGTCCTTGAGCGTGCGGTTGATGGCGTCCAGCATCACGATGCCTTCGCCGCCGGTTCCGGGGCCGGCGGGGACGTCGAACGCTGACGAGGTCGGATCGACGGCGGGCGAGTAGACGTACGAGGCTGCGCTATCGCGCGGCGGCTTCGGCGCCTGCAATGCCGAGTCGGCCGCCTCGTTGATCTCGCGGTCGATGGCCGCGATCATCGCGGTCAGGTCGGCGTCGGTCACCAGCCCTTCCTGCCGCAGGAATTCCGTGAACCGCGTGATCGGATCGCGGCGCGCTTCGTCTTCGCGTTCGCGGGGCGTCTTGTAGAGGCGTTCGTCGTCCGACAGCGAATGTCCGTACGGCCGCGTGACGTGTGCATGCACCAACGCCGGTCCGCGCCGCGCCCGGACATACGCGGCCGCCTCGCGCATGGTCCGGAGACTGGCCAGGAAGTCGGTGCCGTCGGTGCTCGCGACGTGAAGCCCGGGGAACGAGCTCACGAGGCGCGAGATGTCGCCGCCCGGCGTTTCTACTTCAACCGGCACCGAGATCGCGTAGCCGTTGTCTTCGATCAGAAACAGCACCGGCAGGTGGCGGGTGCACGACACGCTGAGCGCTTCCCAAAACTCGCCTTCGCTCGTCGAACCCTCGCCGAGCGCCGTGAAGACGATCTCGTCGGCGCGAAACCGCGCCTCGCGGCCGGGAATCGCGGTCACGCGCTGGTAGATCGTCCCGGCTTCGGCGGCGCCGACCGCGTGCAACACCTGCGTCGCCGTGGCGCTCGAGCCGGACACGATGTTGAGCGCCGTGTCGCCCCAGTGCGAGGGCATCTGCCGCCCGCCGTTGCTCGGGTCCTCCGCGGCGCCGACCGCCGCCAGCAGCATCGCGCGGGGCGTCACCCCGAGCTGCAGACTGAAGGCCCGATCGCGGTAGTAGGGATGAAACCAGTCGTAGCCGGGTTTGAGGACGAGTGCCGCGGCAATCTGAATCGCTTCGTGACCGGCGCAGCTGATTTGGAAATACGCGTCGTTGTTCTTGCGGAGCTGGATCTCTTTGTCGTCAATCCGCCGCGACCGGACCATCACGCGATAGACGTCGAGGAGTGCGTCGCGCGATAGACCCTCGAAGGACGACGCATTGGGCGCGCTGCGATCACCGCCGGCGACGGTGCCCTTCATGCTGGCCGGATTATAGCATCCGGGTTGAATGCGCTATCCTCACTCGCCATGGGTTCGAACGCCGCGCGCCTGCACCGCTGGGACGAAATCGCGCTTGAAAAAATCACCGAAATGCTGTCGCGGAAGATCGTCTCGGGCGATCGCGAGATGCTGGTGCAGAGCTATTTGAAACGCGGCTGCCTGGTGCCGCGCCACGCCCACGACAGCGAGCAGATGATCTATGTCCTGCAGGGCGCGCTCAAACTGGTGGTCGGCGGCGAGGACATCGTCGTCCGCGAAGGCGAAGTGTTGCACATTCCGGCCGGCGTCGAGCATCAAAGCGAGGCGCTCGAGGACACCTTCGAGCTGGATGTGTTCAGCCCGCCGCGCGCGGCGTGGCTGACGAACGCGGAGGAGACGGGACGATCCTGACCGTCAGTGCACGCGGCGTTTCCACTCCTCCGAGCGGCCGCCTTCGTAGACGCCGAACTTCTTGCGCACGCGGTTCATCTTCCAGCGCAGATACCAGTACTTCGCTTCCGACAACGGGTGGATCCGTCCGCTCTTGAGCAGCAGGTAACCCACCAGCAGCCCGCCCAGGTGCGTGATGTTGGCGACGCCATTGCTGTTGCCGGCGAAAAACGCAATCGCGCCGAGAATCATCACCGCATATTTCGCCGGCACCGGGAACAGCAGGATCAGAATCGGACGCTCGGGAAAGTAGATCGCGTAGGCGAGCAGCAGCCCGTAAATCGCACCCGAGGCGCCGATGATGTTGACGAGCGAGAGCCCGCCCATTCCCGGCAGCAGGGACGCGACGACCGTCAACGCGCCGGCACCGATACCGGTCAGGAAATAGAACCGGAGAAACGCGCGCGCGCCCCACATCCGTTCGAGGTCGGTCCCGAACATCCACAGCGCCAGCATGTTGAACAGGATGTGCGTGATCTCGACGTGCACGAACATGTAGGTGACGAGCTGCCAGATCTTCCCGTACGAGAGCACGTGCGCAGGCGTTAGCGCGAGATGGTCGACGAACGCGCCAAAGTTGAGTGACGGCGCGATCTGGACGAACAGAAAGACGACAACGTTGGCGCCAATCAGCGCCTGCATCGTGGGCGACAGCGGTCCGGGTCCGAAGGAAATCGACGATGGCGACGGGCGATAGGACCGCGGCATGGCGTGGGACCGCGATCGTATCACGGTGAAACCGGTTCAGCGGCGGACGCGTTGCGTGAGGTCGCGCAGAATTTCCTCGAGCTCGGCGATGCGCAGGAGCCGGCCGGCGGCGGCCAGCGCCGCGAGCCCGCCGGCAATTGTCAGAGTCAGACGAACGGCGCGAATGAGGGTGCCGGCTCCCGGCGCCACCTCGGGAAGCCACAGGCGCAGCAGCTGAATCACACCCGCCATCACCATCGAGGCCACGAGTGTTTTCGTCAGGGTGACGGTCAGATGACGGCCGTCGATGCCGTCCAGATGACGGTGCAGCAGGCCGAGCGCGAGGCCGCCGTTGACGATCGCCGCGAGTGAAGTGGCGAGCGCCAGACCGGTGAAGCCCATCGTCCGCGCGAGCGTCAGGCTGAGGACCAGATTGGCACTGACCGCGGCCACGCTCAACGCGACGGCGACGCGGCTTCGTCCGAGCGCATAGAAAACCGGCGACGCGATGCGCGACGCCGAGTAGCCGACCAGGCCGAGGGCGTAGAACTGCACCGCCGCGGCCGTGGCGAGCGTGTCGGCCGGACCGAAGCGGCCGCGCTCGAGCAGCACTTCGACGATCGGCGTCGCGAGCACCAGCAGTCCGGCGGTGGCCGGCACGTTCAATACCAGCATCAACGCGATGCCGTGGCTCACCGTGCGCCGGACGCCGGCGAGCTCGCCGGTCGCGGCGTGGCGGGCCACGGCCGGCAGCACCGCGGTGGCGATCGAGACACCGAAGATGCCAATCGGGAGATACATCAGACGAAACGCGTACTGCAGCCACGACACCGCGCCGGTGCCCTGATCGGTCGCCAGCAGCGTGTTGACGAAGAGATTCACCTGCGTCGCGGCCAGTCCGACGGTGCCCGGTCCCATGAGCAGCAGAACGTGGTGCAGGCCGGGATCGCGCGGATCGAAGTACGCGGCATACCGGAATCCCTCGCGCCGGAGCGACGGCCATTGGAGCGCAATCTGTCCGAGTCCTCCGACCAGCGCGCCGATGGCAACGGCCATGATCCGCGGGAGACCCAGCGCCGGCATCAGCGGCGCCAGCGCGACGGCGCAGACGATCGTCGCAACGTTGAAGGTCGCCGGCGAGAGCGCCGGCACGAAGTAGTGGTGCAGCGAATTCAACATGCCCATGACCGCGGCGGCGATCGCCGCCATGGTCAGGAACGGCCACACGACACGGGTCAGTTGAATCGTCAGATCGAGCTTGCCCGGCACGGCGGCGTAGCCTTCCGCGTAGGCGCTGACGATGGGCCGCGCGAAGACGCAGCCGGCGACGACGATCGCGCCGGTGACGATGAGCAGCGCGTTCAACACGTTGTTTCCGAGACGCCAGGCGTCGTCTCGTCCCTTCAACGTGAGATGACGCGTGAACGTCGGCACGAACGCCGCGCTCATCGCGCCTTCCGCGAAGAGGTCGCGGACCAGATTGGGAATGCGGAACGCCACGGTAAAGGCGTCCATGTCGTTGCCGGCGCCGAAGGCGGCCGCCAGCACCGTCTCGCGCGCCAGGCCGAGGACACGGCTGGCCAGCGTGGCTGCGCCGGCCAGGCCGGCGGATCGCGCGATGCGTTCGGTGGATGGAGTGCGCGGCGGCGGTGTGCTGGACCCTGTCGCCATGCGGGCGTCGCTGGCGCCTACGAGCCGGCCAGCTTTTTTCGAACCAGCTCGTTGACGATCTTGCCGTCGACGCTCGCACCCGCGAGTCTGGCCATCGCCGCCTTCATGACCTTGCCCATGTCCTTGGGAGAGGTGGCGCCGGTTTCGGCAATCGCGTCGGCGACGGCGCGCTCGACGACCGCGGGATCCGCGGCCGGCGGCAGATACGATTCGAGCACGCCGATCTCCGCTTGTTCCTTGTCCGCGAGCTCGCGGCGTCCGGCGTTCAGGAACTGCTCGATCGAATCGCGGCGCTGTTTGACGAGCGAGGTCACGACCTGCCGTGACTCGGTGTCGTCCAGGGCTCGCCCTTTCTCGACTTCCTTGTTCATCAGCGCGGCTTTGAGCATGCGCAAGGCGCTGAGTCGCGCGGCGTCCTGCCGGCGCATGGCGTCGGTCATCGCTGTCGTGACGTCGTGAAGCAGGGACATCTGGAGGCGGACGTTACTGCTGCGGCGCGCCCGGGTTGTTCGGCGGACGGCCCTGCACCGGCGGAGGCGGCGCGAAGAGACCCGGACGGCTCATGCCGACGGCGCCGCCGAACGGCTGACTGCCTGCCGCCGGCGCGGGTGCGGCCTCGCCTTCGGGCCGCGGCTGTGCCGGCTGCGGAACTGCCGCGAAAGCCGGCGGACGCGCCGGCGCGGGCAGACCTTGCCGCTCGGGCGGCTGTGGATCGTCCGTGTCTCCGCCGGGCGTGACCGGGATCGCCGGACGCGCCGGCGTGAAGGTCGGCGCCGCGGCGGCGGTTTGCGCCGGCGGGCGCGCGGCCGGCGTGTTCACCACCGGGCTGGTCGCGACGACGATCAGGATCCGGTCGTACTTCGATGCGTCGGGCACCGGCGTCACCCGCGGAGCGACGACGTAACCGCCGGCATTGCGCAACAGGATGTTCAGGGCGTCGATTTCGCTGATCTGATTGAGTTCGAGCGTGAGCGGCGCGCCGCCGACGCGGTCGGCGTTGAGAATCCGCGTTTTGCCGATGCGCGCCCATTCCGCGAGGATCTGCGCGACGGTGGCGTTCTGGGCTGAAATCGAGACGCTCCCGCCGGCCATCGCGACCCGAACTTCCGCAGCGAGCGGCGCGGCGCTGAGCAGCAGCGCGGCAAACGCGGTCGTGGCGGCGCGGAACATGCCCCCAGTATACGGTGCCGCGGCTAGTGGCGGCGGAAGTACTCGACGACATCCGCCAGGATGTCGTCCAGAGTGTGCGCCGGTGTGTAACCGATCATCGCCGTAATCTTGCTGAGGTCGGGCAGCCGGCGCGGCATGTCCTCGAACCCCGATTCATACGCCTGATCGTAAGGAATCAGCTTGATCGGCGAACTCGACCCGGTGATCTCCTTGACCCGTTCGGCGAGTTCGCGGATGGAGACTTCTTCGGTGTTGCCGATGTTGATGACCTGGCCGATGGCGCGCGGCTCCTGCACGAGCAAGATCAGCGCGCCGACCACGTCCGATACGTGCGTGAACGAGCGCGACTGGGTGCCGTCGCCGAAGACGGTGATCGGTTCGCCGGCCAGTGCCTGACGGACGAAATTGGGGATCACCATCCCGTACTGTCCAGTCTGCCGCGGGCCGACGGTGTTGAAGAAGCGGACGATGATGACCGGGAGCTTGCGTTCCTTCCAGTAGGCCAGCGCCAGGAATTCGTCGATCGCCTTGCTGCAGGCGTACGCCCAGCGGTGCTTGGTGGTCGGTCCGGTGACCAGGTCCGAGTCCTCGCGAAACGGCACGTCCTCGCTCTTGCCGTAGACCTCGGATGTCGACGCGATGACGACCAGCTTCTTCTTCTTGTTCGCGTGCTTCAGGACGACTTCGGTGCCGTGGACGTTGGTCTCGATGGTGTGGACCGGCCGCTCGACGATCAGCTTCACCCCGACCGCCGCCGCGAAGTGAAAAACGACCTCGGCGCGGTCGATGAGTTCCGCCAGCAGCGGTTCGTTGTCCACCGAGTCGATGTGATAGTCGAACCCCGGCCGCCCCTTCAGGTGGGCGATGTTGTCGATTGAGCCGGTCGACAGGTTGTCGAGCGCCATGACCTGATGGCCGTTGTCGAGCAGCGCCTCGGCGAGGTGTGAACCGATGAATCCGGCGCCGCCGGTAATGAGTGCACGCACGTTGAATTAGTCCTCTCGAAAGTCGGCGATCGCCGCCGCGACCTCGTCCTGATCGTGGGCCGCGAGCTGCGGGTAGAGCGGCAGCGACAGTACTTCGTCGCAGACCGCACCAGCGACCGGGCAACGCGCCGGATGTTGGGCGGCCAGCGCCGGCTGACACGGAATCGGCACCGGATAGTGCACCAGCGTTTCGACGCCGCGCCCGCTCAAGTGCGCTTGCAGCGCCTCGCGGTGCCGGGATCTGACGACGAACAAATGATAGACGTGGCCGCGATCGAATTCCGCCGGAACCGCCACCGGGGATCCGGCCAGCGCCGCGCGGTAGCGCGCCGCATGACGCCGCCGGGCGTCGGTCCACGATCGCAGAAACGGCAGCCGGGCGCGGAGAATCGCCGCCTGGATTTCGTCCAGTCGTGAGTTGATCCCGGGCAGCTGGTGCTGATAGCGGCTCGACTGGCCGCCGTTGCGCAGCGTCTTGACGCGTGCGGCCAGCGCCGCGTCGTTCGTCACGATTGCGCCGCCGTCGCCGAGGGCGCCGAGATTCTTGGTCGGGTAGAAACTGAAGGCGCCCGCGACGCCAACCGTCCCGACCGGGCGGCCGTCGCCGGTCGCCAGATGCGCCTGGCAGCAGTCCTCGACGAGGGCGAGCTGATGGCGCGCGGCGAGGGCGGCCAACGCCGTCAGATCGGCGGCTTGTCCGTAGAGATGCACCGGCAGAATCGCGCGCGTGCGCGGGCCGATGGCGGCCGCGGCGGCGGCCGGGTCCAGCGTGAGCCGCTCCGGGTCGATATCGGCGAAGACCGGCCGCGCGCCCACCATCATCACGGCGAGCGCGGTGTAGGCGGCAGAGAGCGGCGTCGTGATCACTTCGTCGCCGGGCCCGATCCCGAGCGCGCGCAGAATCAGCGCGATCGCGTCGGTGCCGTTGCCGACGCCGACCGCATGCGCGGCGCCCGACGCGGCCGCGAACTCGGCTTCGAACGCGGCCACTTCCGGACCAAGAATGAACCAGCCGCTCGCCGCGACCCGGTCGATGGCGGCCTTCACCGCGGCGGCGTCTTCGTGCAGTGCCGGAGCGCTACAGGGGATGCGCCGGTTCATGGCTTCACCGTTGCGCCCGGCGCGGTCGGCTCGACGTAGCGGTCGAAGTGCTCGCGGTAGAACGCGATCGTCTGCGCCATCCCCTCGCGGAGCCCTACCCGCGGCGCCCAGCCGGTGACGCGGTGGAACTTGCTCGAGTCGGCGTAGAAGTCGCCGATGTCGATGCTCTTCTTCTCCGGCGGCCACGGGATGTACTCGACGCGTCCGGTTCCGGCGAGTTCGACCAGGAGCGCGGTGAGGTCGCGGTGACTGATCGCGCCGTCGCCGCCGACGTTGAAGACCTCGCCGTTGCACTCGTCGTCCGCGCCAGCCCGCAGAAACGCGTCCGCGGCATCGTCGACGAAGACGAAATCGCGCAGCTGCGAGCCGTCGCCGTAGATCTGGATGACGCCGTCCTCGATCACCAGGCGGATGAACCAGCCGATGAAGCCCTGGCGGTTGTGGCGAATCAGCTGGCGCGGCCCGTAGACGTTCGTCAACCGCAGCGAGCAGGCTCGCACCTTGAAGACGTTGTTGTAGACGAGATGGTAGTACTCGCCCGCCACTTTGTTGATGCCGTTGACGTCGGTGGGCCGGACGAGATGCGTCTCGCTGACCGGCAGCGAATCGGGACGGCCGTAGACCTGGCGGGTGCCGGCGAAGACGACCTTGACCGCGGGATTGTTGTAACGGCACGCCTCGAGAATGGTCAGCTGCCCGCGGCAGTTGATCTCGAGATCGGCGTCGGGCTCGCGCATGCTGTCGATGTGGCTGACCTGGCCGGCGAGATTGAAGATCACCTCGCAGTCGCGGACCAGATAGTTCATCGTGCTGCGCTGGCGGACGTCCGCGATGTTGACGCGCAGGCGATCGTCGAGGCCGTCGATGTTGAACAGGTTGCCGCCGTAGTCGGGGATCAGCGAATCGACGACGAGCACCTTGGCGCCGAGCGCCACCAGTTGCCGCGCGAGATTGCTGCCGATGAAGCCGAGCCCGCCGGTGATCATCACGCGGCGGCCTTCGTAGAAAGCGCGGTAGTTGCGGTTCACAGCGTCGGCTCGGGTGCCGCGGCGCCGGCGGCGGTCAGCGGCTTGGGCATCGGGACAGGGGCGACCATAGCATGAAACGCGCGACGCTCAGCGCCGCGCGCCGGTGATCAGGCGCCAGGGGGTGATCGCCGATTCGATCAGCACTGCCCGAGAGATCTTCGACTCGCCCTCGCGACGCTCGACGAACGTAATCGGGACTTCGGCGACCGTGCAGCCGTGCCGCTGGGCAACGAACAGCATTTCCACGAGAAACGAGTAGCCGTCGGAGACCAACTCGTCGAGCGGCATCCGCGCCAGCGCGGCGCGCCGCCAGCAACGGTAGCCCGATGTGCAGTCGCGGGCGCGCAGGCGCGTGACGAAGCGGATGTACATGTTGGCGAAGCGGCTGAGCAGCCGGCGGCGCAGCGGCCAGTTCACGATCGCCCCGTTCGGAATGTAGCGCGACCCGATCACGACGTCGGCCTGGTCCGTGGCCGTGATGAGCGAGGCCAGCTGCGCCGGATCGTGCGACAGATCGGCGTCCATCTGACAGACGACATCGACCGGCTCGGCGAGCGCGCGCTTCATGCCGTCGACGTAGGATCGGCCGAAGCCGCGGCGCGTCGTGCGGTGCAGTACCTCGACGCGGCCGGCGTGCGTCGACGCGAGTTCGTCGGCGAGCCGGCCGGTGCCGTCCGGCGACTGATCGTCGACGACCAGGACCCGGAGACCCGGCACCTTCATCAGGCCGTCGATCAGGACTGGCAGATTCCGGTACTCGTTGTAGGTTGGAATCACGACCAGCGCCGACCGGTTCATGAAGGCGGCCGCTCGAAGCGCAACGTGGCAATCTGTTCCGAGACCAAGCCGATCAGAAACATCACGACGCTCAGCAGGATCAACAGGACGGAAGAATTCGTGACGTGCGACTGCGTCGCGATCGTCCAGATCGCATAGGCCGTTCCCGCCGTGAAGGTCGTCAGGCTCACCGGCACGAAGATCCGCAGCGGGCTGAAGATAGTAATCACTTTCAGCAGAATCAGGAAAAACCGCGCGCCGTCGCGGCCCAGCCGAATCTTCGACGTCCCTTCCCGCACCGCGGCTTCGATCGGCACGAAGGCGACACTGTAGCCGGCCTTGAGAAACGCCAGCGTGGTCGTCGTCGGGGTCGAGAAGCCGTTCGGGATGAGATGCAGGAACTCGAGCATGCAGTCGCGGCGCGCCGCACGAAACCCCGACGTCAGGTCGGGGATCGGCCGGCCGGTCAGATAGCTCGCCAGGACGTTGAGGAGCGCGTTGCCGGCGCGACGGCCCCAGGTGGCTTGTGTCGTCGAGGACCGAGCGCCGACGACGAGCTCATAGGCGGAGAGTTCGCCAACCAGCCGCAAGGCATCTTCGGTCCGATGCTGGCCGTCGGCGTCGACGATCAGGATGTAAGTGCCCGCGGCGTGGCGGAGCCCGGTTTTGACCGCGGCGCCGTTGCCCTTGTTGTACGGATGGCGCAGCACGGTCGCCCCGGCTTTCGCGGCCAGTCCCCCGGTCCCGTCCGTCGAGCCGTCGTCGACCACGAGGATCTCGTGCCAGCGGGCAGTGGCCGCGAGCGCGGTGATCAACCGGCTGACGGCTTGCGCCTCGTTGAACGCGGGAACGATGACCGATGTCTGTGCGGCAACCTCACTCATCACGGGGCAGGCGACCCGTAAATCTATCGCACTTCAAGTCGGGGGCTGTCGGCGGCGGGCGGTTCAGGGTGCCGGAAACCGGGACTTTGCGCGCCACTTCAGAACCCCTTCTGGGGTGCCGAATGGCCGTCCTACCACCGGTTGTGAGGCGTGGCCAGACCGGGAGCGATGAAACGGCGAAAATTTGGCGTAACTTACTGAAGGATTGTGTTTTGCGTTGACAGTCCCTAGCCCGTCCCCTACTATCGTCGTGGATTTTCGTGGAGAAAAGGGGAGTAGTGTCGCGTGTTCAGGGGCAACGCGCCGGCTCGAATTGACGACAAGGGACGGCTCAAGCTGCCGACGGCCTTCCGTTCGCTGCTCGAGGCGAAGTACGGGCGCGAACTGTTCCTGACCAGCCTCACCGGCGAGTACGTCCGCATCTACCCGATGCCCGTCTGGATGGAACTCGAACAGAAGCTCAGTGCCGTGCCCTCCACCAATCCCGCCAAACTCCGCTTTCTCGATCGCGTGAGCTACTTCGGACAACCGGGCGAACTCGACGTGCAAGGGCGCGTCGTCGTTCCGTACCGGCTGCGTGACGCGGCGCCGATGAACAACGACGTCGACGTCCTCGGCCTCTACAACTACCTCGATGTCTGGAATCATGAACGGTTTCTCGCGAAGCTGCAACGCGAACCGTTCACCGACGACGACGCGCGGGCGCTCTCGGAGTTCGGGATTTGATCGGCCACGTTCCCGTGCTGTCGGCCGAGGCGTTGCTGTATCTGCGTCCCGAGCGCGGCGGCCTGTTCGTCGATTGCACCGTCGGCCTCGGCGGCCACACGAAGGCGCTGCTCGAAGCGGGCGCGACACGGGTGATCGGATTCGATCGCGATCCCGACGCGCTCGGGCGCGCCCGCGAGACGCTGGCGCCGTGGGCCGATCGCGTCGAACTGGTGCACGCCGACTACCGGTCGTTCGAAACGACGCTCGAGAGCCGCGGCGTCACGGCCATTGACGGTGCGCTCGCGGACCTCGGTGTCTCGTCGCTGCAGCTTGACGCGCCCGGCCGCGGCTTCAGTTTCCAGCGCGACGAGCCGCTCGACATGCGCATGGATACGACGACCGGACCAACCGCCGCCGATCTGGTGGCGGCCAGCTCGGAGCGCGACCTTGCCGACGCGATTTACGGCTTCGGTGAAGAGCGGTTCTCCCGCCGCATCGCCCGCGCGATCGTCGACGCGCGGCGCGCCGAGCCGATCGTCACGACCGGCCGGCTGGCGGCGATCGTCCGGCGCGCGATTCCGACGCGCGGCTATCAGCGCATCGACCCGGCGACGCGCACGTTTCAGGCGCTGCGGATCTGGGTCAACCAGGAGCTGGACGGACTGGATCGGTTTCTCGGCGCCGCGGCACGACGGCTGTGCGCCGGTGCGCGGCTGGTCGTCATCAGTTTTCACTCACTCGAAGATCGCATCGTCAAGCACACGCTGCGCGCGCTGGCGCAGGGACCGCAGGCGGCGGTCCGGATTCTCACCAAGAAGCCGATCGTCGCGGGCGACGAGGAACTCGAACGGAATCCGCGAGCGCGCAGCGCCAAGCTCCGCGCCGCAGAGCGGATGGCATGAATGGCTGAATCATTCGAATACGCGATTCGCAAGGACGTCCGCAACAACCCGATCGTGCGCGAGGTCGACGAGGCGCGGCAGCGCGGCCTCTGGAAGTCGGTCGCAATCGGCGCGGTCTTCGTCGTGGCGCTGCTCGGCTGGGCGTGGCAGCAGTTCGAGCTGCTGCAGCACGGGTACCGGCTCGAAGCGATGCAGCGGGAAAAGGCGGCCGAGGACGAAAAGGGCCGCCAGCTGCGGCTCGAGATTGAAACGCTGAAATCGCCGAAGCGGATCGAGGAGCTGGCGACCAGGGAGCTGGGCCTGGTGGCGCCGGCGCACGGCGAAGCGCTCGTCATCGAGCGCGTGGTGCCGGCCGATCCGCCGGCCAAATCCGTGGTGGCACGGCGGTGATGACCCGTTGGCGGCGCGCCCTGACGCGCCTGACCCGCCTGACCGGCGGCCGCGGCGAGAAGGCCGCGAAGGTCGAGGACTGGCGCGTGACGCTGCGGCGGCGGCTGATCGTCACCGCCTGCTGCCTTGGTTTCTGGGCGACGGCGATCGAGGCCAGGCTCTTCTATCTGCAGGTCGTCGAGCGCGGCACGCTCGCGGAGCGCGCCGAGCGGCAGCGCGCGAGGGCGATCACGACGCCGGCCAAGCGCGGCGACATTCTCGATCGCCACGGCCGCGTCCTGGCGACCAGCATGGACGCGGACACGATCTACGCCGCGCCGTCGGAAGTCGGCGACGAAAAGCAGGCGGTGACGGCGATCTGCGGCGCGCTCCGCGATTGCACCGCGCGCGAGCGTCAGGATCTGATCGAGCGCCTGAAGAAGCAGCGCAACTTCGCGTACATCCGGCGGCACGTCACGCCGGAGGAGGCGCAACGGGTCGCGGCGCTGAACCTGGACGGCATCGCCTTCCTCAAGGAGCCGCGCCGCTACTACCCGAACAAGGAACTCGCGGCGCACCTCGTCGGATTCGTCGGGTTGGACAACCAGGGACTCGGCGGCATCGAGTCAGCCTACGACTCGCAGATTCGCGGCAAGGAGGGCAAGGGACTCGTCCAGATCGACGCCCGCAGGCACGTCTTCAGCCGGTTCGAACGGCCGCCGACCGCCGGCGCCACCCTCGAGCTCACGCTGGACGAGTACTTGCAGCACATCGCCGAAAAGGAACTCCACGCTGGCGTCGTCGAGAACCAGGCGGCCGGCGGCAGCGTCGTGATCCTCAATCCGCGGACCGGCGAGATCCTCGCCATGGCGAATGAGCCGACGTTCAATCCCAACGAGTACCGGGATTTCACGGAGGGCCAGCGCCGCAACCGCGCCGTCCAGGATCTCTACGAACCCGGCTCGACGTTCAAGGTCGTCACCGCCTCGGCCGCGCTCGAAGACCGCGTCATGCCGCTCGACACGACGCTCGACACGAGCGGCGGCCAAATCAAGATCGGCGCACGCGTCGTCACCGACACGCACGACTACGGCGTGCTCTCGTTCACGGACGTGATCGTGCATTCCAGCAACGTCGGGGCGATCAAGATCGGCTTCAAGGTCGGTACCGATCGGCTGAGCGACTACGTGCAGCGGTTCGGCTTCGGGCGGCCGGTCTCTCCCGACTTTCCCGGCGAGAGCTCCGGCATCGTCTGGGATCGCACGAAGTGGACCGAGAGCGCGCTGATGTCGGTGTCCATGGGTTACCAGATCGGCGTCACGCCGCTGCAGATGGCCGCGGCGGTCAGCGCCGTGGCCAACGGCGGCGCCTACGTCGAACCGCGCGCCGTCCGCGCCATGTATCGCAACGATCGGCGAATCGAGGTCCGGCCGAAGACACTGCGCCAGCCGATCGGTGTCGAAACCGCGTCGACGCTGACGAGCATCATGGAGCAGGTCGTCGAGCGCGGCACCGGCACGCCGGCCCAGATTCCCGGCTTCACGATCGCTGGCAAGACCGGCACCGCCAACAAGCTGGTCAACGGGCGCTACACGAACGACACGCACGCGTCGTTCGTCGGCTTCCTGCCGTCGCGGGATCCCGTTGCCACGATCCTCGTGATGATCGATTCGCCGCGCGGTCCGAACGGCCATTTCGGCGGTCCGGTGTCGGGTCCGGTGTTCAAGCGCATTGCCGAAGCGACGCTTCGCTATCTCGGCGTGCCGCCGACGATCAATCCGCCAGCCCCCGTCCTTGTGGCGAAGCACGACGAGGGCGGTCCGGCGCCGATCGCCCAGACCTCGAGCGAGTCGCTGGTCGTTGATCTCGTCGCCGACGAACCGCCTGGAACGGTGCCCGACGTGCGCGGCATGAGCGCGCGCGACGCGACGCGCCGCCTGGTGAAGGTCGGCCTTTCGGCGCGGCTCGCCGGCAGCGGCGTGGTCGTAGCTCAGGACCCGCCGGCCGGCTCTCCGGTGATCGAAGGCGGAGTGTGCCGTCTGACGCTGGCGCGCGAGCGCGTCGTGCGGTCGACAGGAGCGGCGGCGCCATGACCTGGGGACGTCTGCGCGACGGGTTGCGTGAGCACGCGGTGATCGAAACCGCCGACCGGGTCGAGAACGATCGCGCGATTCACGGCGTCGCCTACGACTCGCGCAAGGTGCAGGTCGGCGACGTCTTCGTCGCCCTCAAAGGCCAGCGCACCGACGGCACCGAGTACGTGCACCAGGCGTTGGCCCGCGGCGCAGCGGTGATCGTCTCGCAGGCCGACGCGCCCGCCGATCTGGCCGACCGCTGGCTCAAAGTCAGCAACGCGCGGCTGGCACTGGCCTGGCTCGCCGCGGAGTTCTGGAATCATCCGAGCACGCAACTGCAGGTCGTCGGCATCACCGGCACCAACGGCAAGACCACGACGGCATATCTCGTCGCCTCGATGTTCGAAGCGGCCGGTGTCTCCTGCGGGCTCGTCGGAACGGTCGGCAACCGCATCAGCGGTGAAATGCGCGCGTCGACCCATACGACGCCTGAGGCGCCGGAGGTTCAGGCGCTGCTGCGCGAAATGGTCGATCGCCGCTGCGGCGCCTGCGCGATGGAGGTGTCCTCGCACGCGCTCGCGCTGCATCGCGCCGACGGGATTCGTTTTGCCGCGGGCATCTTCACCAATCTGACCCGGGATCATCTCGACTTTCATCCGGACATGGAGGCCTACTTTCAGGCCAAGCGGCGGTTGTTCGAGATGCTGTCCCGCGATGCGCCAAGTCTGGTGAATCTCGACGATCCGCGCGGCGCCGCGCTTGTGGAGTGGGCCGGGCGCCCGGTGACCTACGCGATCAACCGCCCCGCCGATGTCACGCCGGGACCGCTGTCGTTCTCGTTGGAGGGACTGGCGTTCGACATCCGCACGCCGCGCGGCACGCTGAAGATCAAGTCGCCGCTCGTCGGACGGCCGAACGTCTACAACATCCTCGCCGCCGTCGCGACCGGCACCGCGCTCGGGCTCTCGTTCGGCGAAATCGAGAAAGGCATCGGCTCGCTGACCGGCGTGCCGGGGCGGTTCCAGGTCGTCTCGACCGCCCGCGACGGCGTCACCGTCGTCGTCGACTACGCGCACACCGACGACGCGCTGCGCAACCTGCTCGAAACCGCGCGGCCGCTGGCCGGCGGCCGGTTGATCACCGTATTCGGCTGCGGCGGCGATCGCGATCGGACGAAGCGGCCGCTCATGGGCGCCGTCGCCGGCCGCTTGAGCGACTTGATCGTGATCACCTCGGACAACCCCCGCAGCGAGGATCCGGCGCGGATCATCGAAGAGATCCTCCGCGGCATCACCGCCGATACGCGGCGCGGCGACGCGCAGCGGCTGCTGACGGTGATCGATCGGCGCGCCGCGATCGGCCAGGCGATCGATCTGGCCCGGCCCGGCGATCTCGTGCTCATCGCCGGCAAGGGCCATGAAAAGTATCAGGTCATCGGCAGCCAGACGCTGCCGTTCGACGATGTCGCGGTGGCGCGCGAGGCGCTCGGCCGCAAGCGCAGCAACTCCGGTGTCGTGTAACGGCGATGCTCTACCACGTCCTCTACCCGTTCCACGCGCAGATCTCCGTCCTGAACGTGGTGCAGTACATCACCTTCCGGACGGCGGCCGCGAGCCTGTCGGCCTTCGTCATCAGTCTGCTGCTCGGGCCGATGCTGATCCGCAAGCTGCGCGAGTTCCAAATCGGCCAGGTGATTCGTCAGGAAGGCCCGCAGAGCCATCGCGCCAAGGCCGGCACGCCGACGATGGGCGGACTGCTGATCCTCACCGCGGCGCTCGGGCCGACGCTGCTGTGGGCCAAGTTGAACAACCCGTACGTCTGGATCTGCGTCGTCACGACGGCGGCCTTCGGCGCGGTCGGGTTTCTCGACGACTACCTGAAGATCACGCGTCGCAATCATCACGGACTGCGGCCGCGCTACAAACTCGGCTGGCAGATCGCCATCGCCGTCGTGGTCGGCGTGGTGCTGCTGCTGCTGGCGCGCAACGGTGCCTACAACACGCGCCTGATCTTTCCGTTCTTCAAACGGCTGATCCCCGATCTCGGGTGGTGGTACCTGCCGTTCACGGTGTTCGTGCTGGTCTCGGTGTCGAACGCCGTCAACCTCACCGACGGTCTGGACGGTCTGGCGATCAGCACGTTCGCGATCGCCGCGGCGGCCTACACCGCGCTCACCTATGTCACCGGCCATCGCGTCCTTGCCGACTACCTGTTGCTGGTCCGCTTTCCGCAGTCGGCGGAGGTGACGGTCTTTTGCGGGGCACTCGTTGGCGCGGCGCTGGGCTTTCTCTGGTTCAACTCGTACCCGGCCGAGATCTTCATGGGCGACGTCGGGTCGCTCGCGCTCGGCGCATCGCTCGGGATCGTCGCCATTCTGATCAAGCAGGAGCTGCTCTTCGGGATCGTCGGCGGCGTGTTCGTGCTCGAGGCGCTGTCGGTGGTGCTGCAGGTCGGCTACTTCAAGGCGAGCGGCGGCAAACGCATTTTCAAGATGGCGCCGCTGCATCACCACTTCGAGCTGAGCGGCTGGAGCGAGCCGAAGGTGATCACCCGCTTCGTGATCGCCGCGATCCTCTTCGCCTTGTGCAGCCTGACGACGTTGAAGCTTCGCTAGAACAGTGCGAGGTGCGTGGTGCGAAGTGCGAGGGGAGTGCGAAGTGCGACGGGAGTGCGAAGGGCGAAGGGCGAGGGCGCAACAGCGTGAGTGAGTTTTCGGTGAATGGACGACGCGTGACGGTGGCGGGAGCGGCACGCAGCGGCCTGGCCGCCGCGGAACTGCTGGTTCGCCGCGGCGCGACGGTCACGCTGTCGGACGTGCGGCCAGCGCTGCCGGAAGCCGACAGCCTGAAAGCCATGGGAGTGATGTTGGAACTGGGCGGACACGGAACCGAGACGTTCGGCAATGCCGACCTCGTCGTGCTCAGTCCGGGTGTGCCGCCCGAACAGCCGGCGGTAGAAACGGCTCGTCGGCGCGGCGTGCCGGTGATCGGCGAGGTCGAACTGGCGTCCCGCTTTCTCAAGGGAAGAGTCATCGCCATCACCGGGACCAAGGGCAAGTCGACGACGACGACGTTGACCGGCCGGATGCTGGAGCGCGCCGGGCGTCACGTGACCGTCGGCGGCAACATCGGCAACCCGCTGAGCGCCCAGGTCGATCAGTCGACGCCTGACACGCTCCACGTCGTCGAGGCGAGCAGCTTTCAGCTCGAGCAGATCGACACGTTCCGTCCCTGGATCGCGGTGCTCTTGAACTTCTCGCCCGATCACCTCGACCGGCATCCGACCGTCGAGGCGTACGCCGCTGCGAAGGCGCGGATCTTCGAGAACCAGGCGCCGGACGACTGGGCGGTCGTCAACGCCGACGATCCCACCGTTCTCGCGATCGTCAAGCACGCGCGCGCCGCGAAACAGCTGTTCTCGCGGCATCTGCCGCTCGCCGAGGGGACGGCGGTCGAAGACGGCTGGATCGTCCACCGCACCGGCGGTGCTTCCCGGCCGCTGTTTCCCGTGTCGGCCATCCACCTCCTCGGCCCGCATCTCGTCGACGACGTGCTGGCGGCCGCGGCGGTCGCGACGATTGCCGGTGCCACGCCGGAGGCGATGACGGCGGCGGTCGAAACGTTTCACGGCCTCGAACACGCGATGGAGCTGGTCGCCGAGATCGCGGGCGTCCGGTTCGTCAACGACTCGAAAGCGACCAATGTCGAAGCGGCGGTCCGCTCGGTCGAGAGCTTCAGCGCCGGGGTCGTTCCGATCATCGGCGGCCGGTTCAAGGGCGGCGACCTGCGCCTGCTGCGCGACCCGGTGCGCCACCGCGCCAAGGCGGTGGTGGCGATCGGCGAGGCGCGACCGCTCATTCGCGATGCGTTGGGCGAGGACGTCGAGGTGAAGGAGGCGGAGTCGCTCGAGGAGGCGGTGCAGATCGCGTTCGAGCTGGCGAAACCGTCAGGCGTGGTGCTGCTCGCGCCGGCGTGCGCGAGCTTCGACATGTTCCGCGATTACGCGGAACGGGGACGCCGGTTCAAGGATGTCGTGAAGATGCTGTGAACGGTGAGCTGTCGTCAGTTGGTCTTCCGCGGTGAAGGATCGGCTGCTGGGAACACAGGCTGCCCCGGCCTGTGAAGCTGGTGCCTCCATCCAAAGGCCAACTGACGACTGCTGACCGCTCACAGTATGTCGGACGGTATGCGGACGGGCTTTATAGGCTAAATGGGTCGCAAACTCAAATCGGATCAGATGTTGTTCCTCGCCACGGTGCTGCTGGTGGGGCTGAGCATCGTCATGGTCTACAGCGCATCGGCGGTGGTGGCGAACGAGAAGTACCAGGCGCCCTACTTCTTCCTCACCAAGCAGTTGATGTGGGCCACGCTCGGCCTGGCGCTGCTCTGGGTCGTGATGGGCGTGGACTACTCGCTCTATCGCGAGCCGGTCTTCATCTGGTCGTGCCTCGGGCTGGTGGTCTTCGCGTTGATTGCGGTCCTGTTCAGCGCTCCCGTCAACAACGCGCGGCGCTGGTTCAGCATCGGCGGTCTCGGCATACAACCGTCGGAGCTGGCCAAATTGAGCGCGATCTTCTTCATCGCCGCGCTGCTCGAGCGGCGGATGCACCGGATCAACGAGCTTGGCTATTCCATCGTGCCGATCGGCCTGGTCGTCGCGGCGCTCGTGACGTTGATCCTGCTCGAACCCGATTTCGGCACCTCGATGTCCCTGGCGCTCATTGCCGCCGTCATGGTGTTCGCGGCCGGTCTCAACTACGCCTACATTCTGGGCGCCATCTTGTGTGCGCTGCCCGTCGTCGCGGTCGTGGCGATGGGCGCGGCCTATCGCCGGCGGCGGCTGCTGACGTTCCTCAATCCGTGGGAGGACCCGCGAGGCGACGGGTTCCAGATCATTCAATCGCTGATTGCCGTGGGAACCGGCGGCGTGTCCGGCCGTGGGCTGATGAACGGCGTGCAGAAACTCTTCTATCTGCCCGAACCGCACAGCGACTTCATCTTTGCGGTGATCTCCGAGGAACTGGGATTGATTGGCGCCACGCTCGTCCTGGCGTGTTTCTGCGTGATTACCTGGCGCGGGATTCGAGTCGCGCTGCGCGCGCCTGACGCGTTCGGATCGTTTCTGGCGATCGGTTTGACGACGATGGTCGCGGTACAGGCGTTCGTGAACATGAGCGTCGTGCTCGGGCTGATGCCGACGAAAGGCATCCCGCTGCCGTTCGTGAGCGCCGGCGGGTCGTCGCTGCTGATCAATCTGGTGGGCATGGGCGTTCTTCTCAACGTGTCGCAGCACGCATCGTCCGAGGCATGACGGCGATTCATGACGACCGAGGCGCTGAGGATCGTGATTGCCGGCGGCGGCACCGGCGGGCATCTCTACCCTGGGATTGCCGTCGCGCGCGAACTGCTGTCGCGGCGGCCGGACGCGGCGATTTCGTTTGCCGGTACGGCGCAGGGGATCGAGAGCCGCGTCGTGCCGCGCGAAGGCTTCACGCTGGATGTGCTCCGCAGCCGTGGACTGAAGGGGAAGGGCCTTGTCGATCGGCTGCGCGGCGCCGTGGTGCTGCCGCTGAGCGTGATCGACGCCTGGGCAATCGTGTCGCGCCGCCGGCCCCATCTGGTGATCGGCGTCGGCGGCTACAGCGCGGGGCCGGTCGTCCTGGTCGCGTCGCTGCGCGGCCTGCCGACCATGCTGCTGGAGCAGAACGCCGTCCCGGGATTGACCAACCGATCGCTGGCGCGCTTTGTCCGCGCGGCGGCGGTCACGTTCGAATCGACGCAGTCGTTCTTCGGAGAGAAGGCGTTCGTCAGCGGCAACCCGGTGCGTCCGGAATTCCTCGGGAGCACCCCGTCGAATGAGGCACGGCACGATGGCGGCGAATCGGGCTGCGGGATCTTGATCTTTGGCGGTTCTCAGGGCGCGCACGCGATCAACGTGGCCATGGTGGAGGC
>CAZOAZ010000008.1:0-148654 GCA_964577955.1 uncultured Bifidobacterium sp.
TGGAGCGCAAGCTACCACGTGGTAGCAGCCAGCCGCTTCATCTCATCTCAGTGTTAAGGCTTTTTAGACAAGCAAGGCCGTGTGCAAGCGAACGAGATATTCCTCTCGCGGGATTTCGATCGCCCCGAGTGACGCGAGGTGGTCGGTGCGCCACTGGACGTCGAGGAGCGACATGCCGCTGTCGCGCATCAGGTCGACGAGCGCCATCAGGGCGACCTTCGAGGCGTCGCGCTCGGTGTGAAACATCGATTCACCGGCAAAGAAACCGGCGACGCGCACGCCGTAGAGCCCGCCCGCCAGCCGTCCTTCCTGATCGAACGCTTCGACGCTGTGGGCCCAGCCGAGGCGATGGAGCCTCGTGTACGCGGATTGAAACCGGTCCGTGATCCAGCCGTGCTCGCGTTTGGGGTTGGCGCAGCCGCGCACGACGTCGGCAAACGCCGTGTCGATGCGGATCTCGAACCGCCGCGCGCTCTGCTTCATCGAGCGCGTCACCCGCAGACCGTCAAGCGGCAGGACGCCGCGGCGGATTGGCGACCACCAGCCGACAATGCCTGAGTGGCCGTGGAGCTCCATCGGAAACAGCCCACGCCGATACGCGGCAATCAGCGTGGCCGGATCGAGATCCGCGCCGATCGCCACCACATCATCGTCAGGCCACTCGGACGGCTCGGGAAAGACCCACGACGACTCCCCCACGGCGCGAGGCGCCGCGCTCCACGAGGTCATGACGCCGGGAAGGGAACCTAGCGCGGCCGCCGGACGATCACCGCCGCAATCTGATCGATTCGCACGGTCGCGTCGAAGAAGTCCATGCCGGCGAGTTCGGCGAGGAGCACCGCGTGCGAGCCGAGCTGCGCGACCTGGCCCTCGAGATCCTGGCCGGACAGAAGCTTCACGCGCACTCGCTTCTTCAGATTGGCGTCGAGCGTCTGGCGAATCCCGTCCGGGCTGTTCAGATCGACCTGAGCGGTCTGGGCCAGCAAACGCGGCGCGATCACCGCCGACCCGGCCAGGCCGACGACGAGGGCGGCTGCCGCCGCCGCCTTGCCAACACGGTTCCGATTCATTCGAAAGTCTCCTTTTGATTCGCGTCCCTTGGTCCTTTCTCGGACCAAGGACCGACCCTCGACAGGCCAAGCCCAAGGACGAACCGAGGACGGACGAGGGACGGGGCGCCCCTACGATCTTTCCCGCCGTGCGTAGATCGCTTCATGATACGCGCGCTCGAGCGTGCGGCCGAGCAGCGGCCCCTGATGGTGTGCCGCGACGTAGGCCCGGCCGCGCGAGGCGAGCGTCCGGCGGTCCGCCGGTGCGTCGAGCAGGTGCAGGATGCCGGCGGCAAAGTCCTCCGCCGAATCCGCCACGGCGAGATGCACGCCGGGCTCGGCATCCAGGGCCTCCACCGCGCGGTGGCTCGCCAGAACCGGTACGCCCGAGGCCATCGCCTCGAGGACCATGTGGTGCGTGCCGACGCCGTAGATGGCCGGACAGACGGCCATGGTTGCCCGCGCCAGGAACACACGGATGTCGTCCACGTAGCCGGTGACCGCAATGCGCGAATCGCGGGCAAACGCGCGAACCTCTCGCCCCGGCCCGCGGCCGACGATCAGCACGCGCACGTCGGGCCGCTCCTGCCAGACGCGCGGCATGATGTGGACCACCAGGCGCCGGACCGCGGCCACGTTGGCGTGAAAGCTCATCGTCCCCAGGAACAGCAGCGTGGCCGGCTCGCGCGCCCCGTCGCCGGGCCGGAAGTAGTCCAGATCCACCGGGCTGGGCACGATGACCAGACGTGAGGCCGCGGCCGCCGTCGCCGCCGCGTCGCGAAGCCGCGAGCCGTCGATCGGCGACGACACCAGGACGCGCTCGAATCGATACAGCATCTCGCGCTCGAACGCTCGCGTCCGGCGCAGCTCGATCGCCGCGCCCCAGCGATCGGCAGACCGTGGTCCGCACCGGCGGGTGTCGTGCGCCAGCTGTCCGAAGCTGCCCACGGCGTCGTACACCGTCGGCAGCGGCGACACCATCGGCGCGAAACAGGCCGCCGCGGGGTGCTCGATGTGCGCGACGTCGGCGACCCCCCCGGCCGCCGCCGTTCTCACCTTCTCGGCGAACACGGGATGACGCGAAGCCGTGACCTGAAAGGGATCCCGATCGGCGAGCGTCTGCAGTCCATTCAGCCACGGACGCCAGGACGGCAGCGGTTCGACCGTCACCGAGGCGCAGTAACGCCTCACGTCCGCGAGCGCCGCCGCGTCGCGTCCATTGCGCGACAGCGTAAAGAGCTCGACGTCGTGGCCGAGCGCCGCCAGGCTCTTGATCCAGGCGTAAGGACGGCTGCGCAGCGGAGACGGGACGGACGAACTGACGAAAAGGACGCGCAAGTCGCGTCTAGTTGCTTTCCAGAATCGCCGTCGTGTTTCGCTTCGGCGCCTGGCCCACAGGGATCTTCGCGATCTCCTTGCGGGTTGCGACATCGATGACGGTCACGGCGTTATCGCCACACGCCGCGATGTAGGCGGTCTTGCCGTCCGGCGTCAGCGTGACCCACTCGGGGTGCTGACCGACGGCGACGCTGCCGAGCAGCTTCCAGTCGTCGAGCGAATAGATGTAGGCGTAGCCGTAGACCTTGCTCGTCGACCAGACGGTCTTGCCGTCAGGAATCGCCAGACCGTGCGCCGGCGCGCCCTGCAGCCCGTCGTAGTGCGCTTCGTGGCCGGGAATCGCCGGGTGCTCCATTCGCGCAATCTCCTTGTGCGTCGCGAAGTCGACGACCGCCATCCCGTGGAAGTTCGACAGCTGGACGATGATGTTCTTCGTCGAGCCGTCGGGATTCTTCTGGAAGGTCATCGGCCGAATCCCCGACGACAGCTTCACCGACCACGCGACTTCTTCCTTCGCCTGATCGATCACGGTGATCACGCTGCTCGCGACCGAACCCGACACGATGTACTTGCCGTCGGGTGTCGTGTAGACGTTGTGAATCGGACCGTCGACCGGTATCGACTTCACGCGCGTCAACGCGACGGCATCGATGATGTCCACCGCTCCCGGCGCCTGTGCAATCCCGACATAGACGCGCTTGCCGTCGTTGCTGACCGTGAGGTTGTTCGGCCGCCCGGTCAACTTCACCTTCTTGGTCACCGTCAGCGTTTTCGGATCGATCACCGCCATCACTTCTTCCGGCTCGATCGTGACGTAAATCCGCGATCCGTCCGGCGAGCTGACGACGCCGTGCACGACTTCGACGTCATTGACGATGCCGACGACCTTGTTGGTGGCCGGGTCGATGATGTGGAGATTGTCGCCGGCCGCGTTGCTCTGAATGATCCGCGTCACCTTCTTCGGCGTGGGCGCGGTCTTGTTCATGACCCAGTTCGAGAGCAGCTGCCACTCGGGGTCGCTCTGCGAGTGCCAGTGCTTGCCGCCGCCGTGAAACGGATCGCCGCCGGCCGCCATGTCGAGCGGGTGGCGCAGGAATCGGCTGCGCAGCGGATTGTTGGTGACGACGAAGCGCGCGATCGCATCGAAGTTCTTGCGGCTCTGCTCTTCGTTCCATTCCATCGCGCCGGGCAGGAGCGGCTGGAGCCGCAGCTGACTGCTGGCGCCGCCGCCATGACAGGTGACACACGCGACGTTGCCCGGTCGCTTCTTGAGCAGAATCGGTTCGATCTGCGTCCGGTAGACTTCGAAACTGAGGTTCTTGGCCGGTTCAGCGGCGGCCGCGGGAGCCTGGGCGGGAGCCGGTTGTTGCGCCAAACTCACGCCCAGCAGGAGCACGTGCCACATCATGATGAGAGCCCTCTCGTGGAAGATGTCTAACGAACGGTCACGGTGAGATCAGCCGCCGTCACGTAAATGCCGTCGTCGGCATACGCGCGGAGCGTATAGGCGCCGGGCTTCGTGAAGCGGACAGTAGACGCGGCCTTGCCGTTGGTGACGGCGACGCGTTGCGGCTCAAAGACGACACCAGCGCTGGTCCCGCGGTAGACGACCCAGGTCACACCCAGTTGCACGCCCGGCTCGAGCCGCACGAGCGCCTGCGTCAGCGGATTCTCGCGGCGCGGACCAGTACCACCAGGTCCGACGGTGCCCGTCCCTGAGATCACCGCGCCGTCCGAGTCGCGACGTACGACCGGCGCGGCCGTCCCGGCCGGCGCTCCAGGCCGCCGGCGCGGCGTCGGGTGGCCATCGTCGGCAACGGTGGCGACGAGCGGCGCCGTTTCGTTGGCCGCGATCGTCAGCGTGGACGCCGGCAATGAGATCGACGGCGCCTCGTTCGGTTCCGGTTTGTCGGTGATGTCGGCCGCGGTGCCGCGATTCTCCTGGTACACGAACATGCCGAGTTCCTGGAACGGCAGCAAAGAACCGTAGGCCTTCTCCACTTTGCCGTCGTGCCGCAGCGTCCAGATCAGATCCTTCTTGCCAAAATCCTTGGGGACGCGAACCTTGAACACGAACTGCTGGCGGCGCGTGTAGAAGTGCGTGGGCTGTCCCTGATCGGCGGGTCCGGGTTCGATCGTGTTGTCCGCGCCCACGGGAATGTCGAGCTGTTCCTCGTAGTTGCGGTTCATGTAACCGAAGACCATGTTGAATGAGCCGTCGGCGTTCCGCTCCCAGCCTTCGAAGACCGGCACGACGTTCTGTCCCGTCGCGTAGCGGAACTGCGCGAGCGCGGTGGCACTGGCCGCGGCGATCGCCGTGGCCAGTGCAAAGACGAACGCGGCGCGCCCTGAGCGAAGTCGCCGCCCGCCCGGGCTCGCGGCAGCGAGTCGAAGGGCCCTACTGCTGTTGCTGCGTCGCATTGGCCTTCTGGCGAGTGCGCTCGGCGACTTCAGCCTTGTACTCCTCGTCGCTCATGTAATAGAACGTGAGCCAGTGCCGCGCCATGTCGTCGGTGGTGCGATTGCCGAAGCCGACCCAGTTGCGCGGATCCGGATTGTTGCGGTTGCCGGCTGAATTGTCGTGCCAGCTGATGACGTGCATGATCGTGCCCGCCGGGAGCAGCGGCGCGACGCTGTCGTCGTAGTTGTAGACGATCTGCCAGTTGAAGTCGTAGTTCACGCAATTCAACTGCTCGACGACCATGCTCGGATAGATCGCCTCGAGACACTGGCGCTTGCCGCGGTTGTGCATGTGCGGCATGAAGCCGACGAGCCGCGCCGGACGCTCCATCTTGTAGTACGCGTCGCTGCGGACGTTGTCGGCGCCGGCCGGAATGTCGAGGTCGTCGGCGTTGGGCGCGAGCACGGTGTTGATCACGTGCTTCGGCACGTAGCCTTTCGGATAGAACACGAAGCCGACCTGCGAGCGGTCCTTGATCTCTTCACCGACCGAGTGATAGTGCATGTTGAAGCGGACCTGCGCGCCCGCCTTCATCAGCTTGCCGGAGTTCTCCGGGAAGATGTCGCCGTTCTTGCCGACGGCGTATTCGACCAGCGTGCCGCCGCCGGGCGTGCCGTCGGGAAACACCAGGCTCGCCACTTCGTGATGGACGACGCGGGCCGCCGCTCCCTGCCCCGGCTTCGCCTCGACGGCTTTGATATAGCGATCCTCGGTCAGTCCGGACTCGGCAAGGTAGTTGGCCCACCAGTCGGGACCGACGGCGTCGATGGTCGCTTCGACCGGCATGTCGACGATCAGGTCAGGCTTGCCGATGTGCCAGCGGCCGGAATCGTCGAACTGTTTCGGCGCCGGCAGGTCGGCGGCGTTGCCGCGCGGCGTGCCGCCGTCGACCCACGCGACGATGGTGGCGATCTCGCGGTCGCTCAGCGACGGATCGTCCTTGAACAAATGAATCGAGCCGGCGTTTCGATCGACGTGCCACGGCGGCATCTGCCGCTGGCTGACGCGGTTTCTGATCGATCGCGCCCAGGGCCGCGCGTCTTCGTAGGTCAAGAGGGCCATCGGTCCGATCGAACCGGCGCGATGGCAGTTCTGGCATGAGCGCTGGAGGATCGGCGCCACGTCCTTCGCGAACGTCGGCACGGATTGAGGGGCCTGCGCCCAGGCAGAAGTGCTCGACAACACGGCCACGGCAAGCGTGGCGACGACCTTGCTCATTGGAGGCTCTCCGATCCTGGACACCCTATCACTTTCCGCCGGTCCCGGAGAGGCGTTTTCTTCACTAAAATGCTCTGGATGAAGGGTATCCGCGGCGTTCGGGTTCTGAGCGTCCTCGCGTGCGTGTCGCTCGCCACTGCCGTCTGCGCCCGCGTCGATCGGCAGCTCCTGGCCGGGCTGGACCGGACGAGCGCCGTGCTCGTCAGCGACGTCCCGGGCAAGGTGAATCTGGCGCGCTACCGCGATCTCGTTGGCTCGTACACGACCGAGCTCACCGCGGCTCGCGCGCGGGCTCAGACCGCCGGCGAACGCGCCGCGCTCGAGGACTATGAGACGGCCTATACCGGTTTGAAAGACATGCTGACGATCTGGGAAGCGAAAGACGCCGGCACCGAGCTCCTGCCGCTCCGCGATCCGCTCAACGAACGCGTCGCCCGCCAGTACAAGCTGCCGGTCAACACCAACGAGCCACCGAGTATCTACGCCAGCGAGGCGTTGCCGGAAATCTGGGCCGCCACCAAGGCCAAGCTCGAATTAGCCGCCAAACACTAGTCACCGGTGGCGTCCGGCTTCAGCCGGATTGCATGGTGTGCAGTTTGCTCACGCCTGGACATGCCGCCACGTCATCCACTCCCGCTCGCACCCAATCTCTACGTCGGTCTCAATCGGTACCATCTGCGCTTCTGTACTGAAGAACGCCGCGCGATATTTACGAAGGGCGCAGCCGTCGATCTGCTGCGCGAGCAGATTGCCCGGGCCGCAACCGAGGAGCAGATCTCTGTGGTCGTGTACTGCTTCATGCCGGACCACTTGCACCTTCTGGTGGAGGGCACTACCGACGCTTCCGACTGTCGCCGTTTCGTGACCCGCGCAAAGCAGTATTCCGGGTACCACCACGCGCGGAGGTTCGGCGAGCGCCTGTGGCAGCGGTACAGCTATGACAGTGTCCTTAGAGACGATGAGCTGACAGCCGTCGTGGCGAAGTACATTCTGGCCAATCCAATTCGCGCCGGACTTGTCACACGAGTCGAGGACTACCCATTCGTGGGGTCGTTTGTGTACCAAGTCCCCGAACTCCTCGAGTGGGTGAGGCAATCCGGCTGAAGCCGGACGCCACCGACACGGGCGCGCACAATCCGGCTGAAGCCGGACGCCACCGTGTGTAACAAAGGCTGTGCAATTGCCGGCCATTCCGGTCGCGCCGGCTCCAGCGGTCTGTCCGTGAGTCGATTACTTCAGCGGCCTTGTCTGTGACGATGTACGTGCTGATGTTCGTCGGCGGCGCGCTGCTGCTGGTCGCCGTGCGCGACTTGCTGCAGCGGAAGCACGCGATCCGCCGCAACTTCCCCATCATCGGCCACCTCCGCTACCTGCTCGAAGCGATCGGCCCCGAACTCCGCCAATACATCGTCACCGACAACAACGAGGAGCGGCCGTTCAGCCGCGACCAGCGGCGCTGGGTCTACGCCTCGTCGAAGCGGCAGAACAACTATTTCGGGTTCGGATCGGACAACGAGCTCGAGTCGTCGCCGAACTACACGATCATCAAGCACGCGGTGTTTCCGGTCGCGTCGCCGCTCCCCGGCGAGCCTGGCTTCGATCCGATGTATCCGTTGCCCGCCGCGAAGGTGCTGGGCGGCTACACGGGGCGGCGGAAGGCGTTTCGGCCGGCGTCAGCAGTCAACGTGTCGGCGATGAGTTTCGGCGCGCTGAGCGGCGCGGCGGTCGAAGCGTTGAACCGCGGCGCGGCGAGCGCCGGTTGCCTCCAGAACACCGGCGAAGGCGGTCTGTCGCCGCACCACTTGCACAGTGGCGATTTGATTTATCAGGTCGGCACCGGCTACTTCGGCTGTCGCGAGGAGGACGGGCACTTCAGCCTGCACCGGCTGATGGAGCTGACCGACGAGCATCGCTCGATCCGCGCGATCGAGATCAAGTTGAGCCAGGGAGCGAAGCCGGGCGTCGGCGGTGTGCTTCCAAAGGCCAAACTGACGCCGGAGATTGCCGCCATTCGCGGCGTCCCGCTCGATCGCGATTGCGTCAGCCCGTCGACGCACAGCGCGTTTCACGACGCCGATTCATTGCTCGACTTCGTCGAAACGATCGCGGCGGCCACGGGGCTGCCGGTCGGCATCAAGTCCGCGGTCGGCGAAATCGTCTTCTGGCAGGAACTGGCGCACCTCGTCGAGACGACCGATCGCTCGGTCGACTTCATTACGATCGACGGCGGCGAAGGCGGTACGGGCGCCGCGCCGCTGGTCTTCGCCGATCACGTCGGGCTGCCCTTCAAGATCGGCTTCAGCCGCGTGCAGCACGTCTTCGCCGAACGCAATCTCCACGAGCGTCTCGTGTTCATCGGATCCGGCAAGCTCGGCTTCCCCGACGCCGCGCTGGTCGCCTTCGCGCTGGGCTGCGACATGATCAACGTCGGCCGCGAGGCGCTGCTCTCGATCGGCTGCATCCAGGCGCTGAAATGCCACACCAACCACTGCCCGACCGGCATCACGACGCAGAGCAAGTGGCTCAGCCACGGACTGGATCCCGAGCTGAAGTCGGTGCGCGTCGCCAACTACATCGCGACGCTGCGGAAGGAAATCCTGGCGCTGTGCCACGCCTGCGGCTTCGAGCACCCGGCGCAAGTCACGGCGGATCAGATTGAGATGCTCGACGACCGGTTCGGGTCACACACGCTGGCGGAAATCCTCGGCGGACGCGGACGCGGTGTCGGCACGCCCCTAGCGGCGACGGCACCGACGCCACCGAACGTCATCACACTTACGCGAAAGTCGTAGGTTCGAAAGGTTCGAAAGGTTCGAAGGGTTCGAGAGGTTCGAGAGGTTCGAAAGTTCTGGGTTCGAGCACCTAGAACCTCTCGAACCTTTCGAACCAATCGAACCCGTCGAACCTACTTCACATCGTTCGGGTTCAGCACCGCTTTCGCAACCATGCGTGCGCTTTCGCGAATCTCGCGCGCGGCGGCGCGTACGGTGATCGTGGCGCGTGAGACGACATCGACGTCGACGCCGGTCTCGAAGCGATCGCGAATGCTCTTGCCGATGAATTGCTTGGGGAACTCCGGCAATTCGATGGAAATGTCGCCGTACGGTTCGGTGTGGCGATCGAGGATCAAGCCGGTGATTCTTCCGGCGGTCGTCATCCCGATCAGCATGTGGATGTGGCCGTGGTACCCGAGTTCACCGGGGACCAGGTCGATCGTCCAGAACGCGTAGCCGAGCGGTTTGGTGCCCGGCTTCTTCGCCGGATCGGCCGCGTAGGCGGTGAAATACATCGGGTCGCCTTCACCGCGCGGCGTGAAGAATGTCGCGGCCGGGAAGAGCGATTTCAGCCGCTCGGTCGGCAGCGGGTCGATGAAGCCGGCAATGGGCTTCTGGGCGTCAAGGACTGCAACGCCAAGGACCAGCGAACAGGCCACCAGAAATGGACGCATTCGACGTCCGATTGTACTTTTTCTGGTTCGAGAGGTTCGAGAGGTTCGAGAGGTTCGAGAGGTTCGAATGGTTCGAATCGCTCGAAAGGTTCAGGGTTCGATAGGTGCTCACCGCCCATTCGACGATTCGAACCCAGAACCCGTCGAACCGATCGAACCTTTCGAACCTTTCGAACCCTCAAGGCTCGAGCACAAACCGGACGCGCACGCTCATCTGGACTTCGACGGCGCGGCAATTGAGGAGCGTGGGCGTGAACTCCCACTGCATCACCGCCTCCAACGCGGCCGCACTCAGCGACGGGTCCGGAGCACGGGTGACCCTGACCAAGGACATCTGCCCATTGGGACCGATCACCGCCGCGATGTCGACCGCCCCCTCGAGCCCGGCCCGCTGCGCCGCTTCGGGATAGTCCGGACGAACATCGCGGGTCTTCATCGGGACTTTGATGGCCCCGCCGAGAGCTGAAGGCGCACACGCGGCGACCGTCCGGACGGCACGAGCCTCGGCCTCTGGCCTTCGTTGGGCGATGACATCGAGGCCGGACACCGCCGGGGCCTTCGCAAGACCACCGGCATCAGAGTTCCTGCGGCCGGCGACCGTCACGGTTTCCTGGAGCGTACCCAGTTCCAGCGCGAGGTCGCGACGCATGGTCTGGCCGCCGATCACAATCGTCGACTCGAGTGTTTTGAAGCCTGGGACGTGCGTCGCCAGCGCGTACTCGCCCGCCGGAAGCCCGACGAACTCGAAGACCCCGACCGAATTGCTCTTCACTTCGTACTTTGCGCCGCTCTGCGCATTCGTCAGCACCAGCGTCGCGCCGGGAACAAGCCCGCCGAGCTGATCGTTCACCGACCCGGCGAGCGACGCAAACGTCTGCGCCGAGATCGCATAGCCAGACACCGCCAGCGCCACGGCGGCGGCGGTCAGCAGTGAGACGATTCGACGCGACGGCGACATCGGCGCGCGATTGAGAGCCGGATTCAACATCGCGGCAATTCTCCCTTCAAGATGCGAGGCCCGCGCCATCGCCGGCGCCGGCAGCCAGTCATTGCGGCGGTGTCGCAATTCAGACGCGATCCCGAGCAGGTGCTCGGCGTAGTCAGGTCCGTCCACACCGCTCGCAAGCACCGCATCGTCGCAGGCGCGCTCACTTTCGGCACGCAAGCGTTTCGTCACGACCCACACCAGCGGGTTGAACCAGTAGACGGCGCGCAACAGTTCGCCAAGCATCAGCAGCGGCCAGTCGTGACGGGCAATGTGCGCGAGTTCGTGTGCCAGCACGACCCGGATGCGCGCGGCGGACCAGGTCGGTGATGAGGCGGGCAACACGATGTTCGGTCGGAAACCACCCCACGCGGCCAACACGGCCGGCTCTTCACTGAGACGAATCGTCGTACGGCGGCGAAGACCCAGACGCGCGGTCAACTCGCCGCCGATTTCAAACCAGGCCCCGCGCTGAATCCGGCCGGCTCGCCGCGTCATTCTCGTCAGCCGGACAAGACCGGCCGCGAGGACCAGCAACATCACTGCGGTGCCGGTCATCCACACGGCGCCAGCGATCGTGGCCGGAGACAGACCAGCGGCGCGTTCCGGCGACTGGGCGGGTGGCGTCGTCCTCGCGGCGGGACCGATCGCGCCGCCGCGCGCGCCCTGCATCAGCGGCATCGCCGCCTGCGCGAGGGGACGCGACCATGCCCAAGTCTGCGGCAGCTCCCAGGCGGGCGTCACGACTTGGAGCAAGGGGACGACCGTCGACGCCGTGATCGTCATCGCGAGCACGAAGTGGCGGAGCGCGGCTGTCTGACGGCGCAGCAACGCAACGGCGACCAAGCCGAGTGCCGCGATCACCGACGACTTGAGCGCCGATTCGAAGAACGGGATCATCGCTCGCTCTCCTTGCGCGCCTTGGCGACGATCTCGGCGATGCGCTTCAACTCGTCCTCCGAGATCGAGGCCGCGTCGCCGCCGAGCAATGTCGTCACGACCTTCTCGGCGGAGCCGTCGAAGAACGTGTTGACCAGATGTTTGAGCGCCGATTTTCCGGCCGCCTGCCGTGGCCTCGCCGGGATGTACACGTAGCGGGGTCCGTCCTCTTCGTGCCTGACGTGGCCCTTGTCCTCGAGCACGCGCAGCTGCGTCCGGACCGTCGAGTAGTGCGGGTCGCCGAGCATTTCGTTCATCACGTCGGCGGCCGTGGCACGGCCCAGCCGATAGAGAATGTCCATGATCTGGCGTTCGCGCCGCGACAGGGTGGTGTGTGGAGCCGTCATGTGCTATTTGTATAGCACACTCATGTTAGTTTCGTAGCATCTATTTTTTGAGCGTGCCCATGCGTCTTCACTGGACTGCCCTCGCCGTTGTGTCGCCGGCCGACTCGCCGTGCCGGTGGCGGCAACCGCGGCGCTGGCTCGCGGCGTTCTGCGCGCCCGACGTGCTCTAACGTCTCTCGATCTCCGTTCGGTAGCGCGCGAGCTCAGCAGCAAACCCGAGTTCGATTCCACGATCTCCAGCGTTCTCTCCAGCAGCAAAGGCGGATGCGTCGTAGGATGCGTCTGCACGCACACATGCACACACGTTAGCCAGCTGAACTGTTCGTAACGCCGCAACGCGGCCTTTCGGCGAGGGACCCAGGACATGCCGCAAGACGATCTTCTGAAGCGCGTGGGCGATCTTCTACAGCGCCGCCGCAACTGGTACGAACTGCCCGACCTCTTCGCGATGCCGCAGCTCATCGAGATTCGCAATCAGCTGCGGCGCGAAAACCTCAAGGACACCGAAGAGCCGCCGCTCGCCAAGGAAACCCCGACGACCGATCCGGCGCTGCGCGAAGCCCGGACCATCGACGGCTCGTTCAACGATCTCCAGTTCCCGACGATGGGCTGCGCCGGCCGGCGGTTCGGCAGAAACGTCCCGCTCGAGCACACCTTTCCCGACACGGCCAACCTGCTCAACCCGAACCCGCGCGTCGTCAGCCGCGAGCTGATGACGCGGCACGAATTCCAGCCCGCGACGATCCTGAACCTCCTGGCCGCGTCCTGGATCCAGTTCATGGTGCACGACTGGTTCGTCCACAAGCGCTCGTCAATGGCTGACGCGATCGACATCCCGCTGCCGCACGGCGACGATTGGCCTGATCCGGCGATGAAAGTGCCGCGATCGGTGCCGGAACCGGCGCCGCACGGCTCCACGCGGCCGCCGGCCTACGCGAACTTGAACAGCCACTGGTGGGACGCGTCGCAGATCTACGGCTGCGACAAGACCACGGCGGCGTGCGTCCGGGGTAACGAAGGCGGCAAGCTCAAGGTCGACGCGAACGGCATGCTGCCGGTCGATCCGGTCACCGGCATCCACGTCAGCGGCTTCACCGACAACTGGTGGATCGGCCTGACGATGCTGCACCTGCTGTTTACGCGCGAGCACAATCACCTGTGCGACGTGCTCGCGAAGGAACATCCCACCTGGAGCGACGCGCAGCTCTTCGAGAAAGCCAAGCTCATCAACTCGGCATTGATCGCGAAGATCCACACCGTCGAGTGGACGCCGGCGATTCTGCCGCATCGCCTGATCCAGCTCGCGATGCGCACGAACTGGTACGGCGTGGTCGGCGACGAACTCCAGGACGTCCTGACATTCCTGGACGACGACGAACTGCTCGGCGGCATCGTCGGGTCGCACGCCGATCACCATGCCGCTCCGTACTCGCTGACCGAGGAATTCGTCGCCGTCTACCGCATGCATCCGCTGATGCCGGACGATCTGACGTTCCGATCGGTGGCGACTGATGGGGTGATCGGCCACACGACGCTCCTCGAGATGGCGGGCCGAGGCGCGGCGACGATCGCCGGACAGGTCACGATGGCCGATCTGTTCTATTCCTTCGGCCGCACGCATCCGGGCGCGGTGACGCTGCACAACTATCCGAAGCATCTGCAGAATCTGACGCGCGGGGACGGCGAACATCTCGACCTCGCCGCGGTGGACATCCTGCGCGACCGCGAGCGCGGCGTGCCGCGCTACAACCAGTTCCGCCGTCTGATTCACAAGGAGGCGGTGAAGTCGTTCGACGAGCTGACCAACAACCCAACCTGGCGGGACGAGATCAAGCGCGTCTACAACAACGATCTCGAGAAGGTCGATCTGATGACGGGACTCTACGCCGAACCGCTGCCGAAAGGCTTCGGGTTCAGCGACACGGCGTTCCGGATCTTCATCCTGATGGCGTCGCGGCGCTTGAAGAGCGACCGGTTCTTCACCGACGACTATCGCGTCGAGCTGTACACCGAGTTCGGCCTGAACTACCTCCGCGAGAACTCGATGCTGACGCTGCTGAAGCGTCACTTCCCGCAGTTGGCGGGCGCGCTCAACGGCGTCGACAACGCCTTCAAGCCCTGGCACTCCAGCGTGTAGCGGACAGGCTAAAGCCTGTCCCTACCGTTGAAATTTCTTCGCCAGCGCCGCGCGATCAAGCGCGGCGCCGCGGAGATAGACCTTGTCGATCTGCCGCGTATTCCGGATGTTCTCGAGCGGGTTGGCGTTGAGCACGAGGAAATCGGCGCTCTTGCCGACGGCCAGGGTGCCGAGGTCCTGGATGCCGAGCAGTTCCGCGGGACGGGACGTGGCGGCCACGATCGCTTCCGCCGGCGTCACGCCGAATTCGACCCAGCGTGCGATCTCGTGATGGTCGGCCCAGCCAAAGGCGTGGCGGGCGTCAATGCCGGCGTCGGTGCCGAGCACCAGACGCGCGCCGGCGCCGACCATCGCCTTGACGTTGTTAGCGAGGTTCGCGTCGCGTGTGGCCGCCGCCGCTGACGGCGGGGCGCAATTCTTCTCATGGATCTCTTCGAGGGTGGCGGCCGGATAGGTCGCGTCCACGAACGGATCGTGATTGCAGCCCTCGCTCCGATCGCCGAGTCCGATCACCGTCGTCCAGTACGGCTTCTTCTCGCGGACCAGCGTCAGGAGTTCCTCGTCGACCTTCTCATTTCCCACGGTGTGCACCAGCACGTCGGCGCCGGCCCGGATCACCGTCTTCTGATCGGCCATCTGGATGGCGTGCGCGTGGACGCGCATCTGGCGGCCATGCGCTTCGGCAATGACCGCGTTGTAGACCTCGGGCGTCATCTTCGGGTACGTGCCGCGGCGGTCGTCGACCCAGATCTTGACGTTCTTGATGCCGCGGTCGGCCATCGACTTCACCGCCGCGCGCGCTTCCGCGCCGGTCGTCACCTCGTAGACGGCGTTCAGCTCCTTGGTGCCTTTGATGAGAATGGCATCCGGCCCGCCGTTGGGCGGCGCCATCCCGGGCATGAAGTGGAACCGCGACGCGACCGGAAACTTCCCGGCGAGCTGATCCTTCTGGAACTGGAGCGACGCCTCCGTCGGACTGCTGCCGACCGACTGAGTCGCTCCCACACCGTAGTACGCCTCGCGCTGAAGATGATCGAGAACGTTCTCGGGCGTGTAGTTCTTTGCCCCCCAGCTCGTGTACCCCTCGTAGCCGATGTGCACGTGGACGTTGACGAGCGCCGGCATCACGGTCTTACCGGTCAAGTCGACGGTCGTGGACCCGGCAGGCGCGCGCAGCGTGCCCGCGGCGCCGACCGCCGTGATGCGGCCGTTCTGGACGATGAAGGCACCGCGCTCGACCGCCGCCGAGCTGTCGCCGATGATCAGCCGCGCGTTGGTATAGAGCACGGCCCCGGACTGGGACTGGACACTCAGCGATCCGGCGACCACTCCCGCAACAATCAGCAGGGCTGATTTCATCCGCATATCGACCCCTTCACTAGGTTCTCAAATGCGCCACGGGTTCCAAATGCGCCGCGAAAACACGAAAGCACGAAACTTCATGGCCTAATGCGCCACCAAGACACGGAGGACGCGCTCGACGCGGGCCGGCCGGCGGAGCCGGCCGCGCGTTCAGGGTGACTGAACCGTGAAAACGAGACCAACGGAATCAGGATCGGTCTCGTTTTCACGGTTCAGTCACCCTGACGCCGCCGCTTCGCGGCGCCGCGTCGATCCCACCTTTCGTGTTTTCGTGTTTTCGTGGCGAATTCCTCTGTGAACTCCCTCGCTCTGTGGTTTAACCCCGCAGCGTTTTGTTGAACAACTCCAGCGTCCGCTGCCACGCGAGCGTCGCGGCTTTCTCGTCGTAGCGCGGGGTCGTGTCGTTGTGGAAGCCGTGCTGCGTGTTCTCGTAGGTGAAGAGCTGATAGTTCTTGCCGTTCGCCTTGAGCGCGGCCTCGAAGGCGGGGATGCCGGCCGCGATGCCAGGATCGTTGGCGGCGTAGTGCGCCATCACCGTCGCCTTGATCTTCGCCGTGTCTTCCGCGTTCGGCTGGCGGCCGTAGAACGGGGCCGCCGCGAGCAGGTCGGCGCCGAGCCGGACGGCCATCGTGTTGGTCACGCCGCCGCCGTAACAGAACCCGACCGCGCCCATCTTGCCATTTGATTCTGCCCGCGCCTTCAGCCAACGCGCCGCGGCCTCGAAGTCGTTCATCATCTTCGCGCCGTCCACCGAACGGAACGCCGCCGCGCCCTTCTCGTCGTCACCCGGATAGCCGCCGACCGAGGTCAGGCCGTCCGGCGCGAAGGCGACGAAGTTCGCCACCGCGAAGCGGCGCGCCACATCTTCGATGTAGGGGTTCAGCCCACGGTTTTCATGGACGACCAGGACAACCGGCAGCTTGCCGGTCGCGTTGGCCGGCCGGGCAAAATACCCCTTGATGCTGCCGTTGCCCTGCGGCGACGGCACGGTCTCGTAGCTCGTCTTGATCCGCTTGTCGTCCTTCGGGATCTGTTCCGCCCAGGCGTAATTGGGTTTCAGGCTCGCGAAAAGCGTGGCGACGGTGACGCCGCCGACGGCGAACTTCCGCGCGCGCGCGAAGAACATGCGCCGGGTGATGTCGCCGTGCTGGTATTCGTGAAAGAGGTCGAGCAGTTCCTGCGGAAAGTCAGATGCCTTCTTGCGTTCCATGATGACTCCCATGGGTCCGGCTAAAGCCCGGACCCCACAAATGACGGTGACAGACGGGGTTTATCCAATCGGCTCGGGTTCGACGGCGAGCTTGTAGATCCGACGCACCGCCGCCGGATCGATGCCGACGGCGCGAATCGACGGAAAGTCGGCGCTGAACTTCGTCATGTCGACGCGCGCCGCTGCGTCTTCAGCGGACAACCCCTGCGCGCGCAGCGCCATGACCTGCGTCTGAACGTCTTTGAGGTAGCGCTGGAACGCCTGAATCTTGCCTTTGCCCTTGAAGACCTGGCCGTGTCCGGGCATCACCGTGTCGAAGTCGATCGCCAGCACGCGATCGAGCGTGGCCACCCAGTCCTCCGGGAAAGCGTCGCCCATGTAGCTGATGATCGATTCCATCAGGTCGCCGGTGCAGAGGATCTTCTCTTTCGGCAGATAGACCAGGACATCGGTGTCGGTGTGCCCGCGGCCGAGATACAGGATCCGGATCTCGCGCCCGCCGCGCACCAGCGTCATCTGGTGATCGAACGTCAGATTCGGCGGCGTGACCTTCGTTTCCTTCACGTCCTGCAGATAGTTCTCCTGCGCCTTCACCTGCCGTTCGAGCGCCGCCTTTGCCTGCGGATCTTTCTCGGCGGCGATCCGCTGCCGCAGCTGCTCGAGCCGCGCCGGCACCGGCGTGATGCTGCTCAGAAACGTGTACTGCTCGAGCACGTTGGTGAGCATCCGCTTGCGCGTGTTGTCGTGGCCGATCACCTGCACGTCCGGGCCATAGATCTGGTTCCCGTGCGCGTGGTCATAGTGATAGTGCGAATCGACGACGAAGCGAATGGGCTTGTTGGTGACGGCCTTGAGATCGGCGACCATCGCCCGCGCCGCGGCTGGCGTGATCGACGAATCGACGATCAGCGCTTCGGTGTCGGTGAGAATCACCGGCGAATTGGCGCCGACGTTCATCACGCCCGTGGACGTGGCGTAGTAGATCCCGTCCATGACTTTCTCGAAACGGTGCGCGCCGCTGACGATCGGCGCATCGGTCTGCGCGCGCGCGTCCAGCCACAGCCAGCTGGCCACGACGCCGGCGAAGAGAAGAGTGACGAGCTTCCGCATCCGGTCCCTCCAGGAATGCGGCGTCAGTCTACACCGTGCGCGTGCGGTGGGCTCCGGCTTTAGCCGGAGCTCTTATGGACGCTTATCGCTGAAAGGATTCTGCGCGCGAAGCCTCGGTCAAGCGCACGAGATAGCGTTCAGGATGGGCCGCGAACCGGGCCCGCAAGTCCGCCAGGCTGGTGGCGCCACCGTAGCTGATGGACGAGCACAAGTGCTTGAGCATGTTCTGGATCACGCCGCGCGCCGAGCCGCGTGCCGGCACGCTGACCTCGAGCCCTTCGGCGCCGAACGCTTCCACTTCGTTCGCGTTGGCCTCTTCGAGGTCGAGCCGGTCCTTCACGGCGGCGAGCGACGCCATGCCGCGGAACACCTTGAAGGGCACCTGGACGACCTTCTGCGATTCCGGCATCAGAACCGACTTCAGGACGATCTCGCCCGGCGTTTCCTCGGTTCCGGCAAAGGCGCTGCCGAGCATCACCGACTCGCCGCCGAAGAGCAGCGCCAGCGCGATGCCGCCATCGCGCTTGATGCCGCCGTCCGCGATGATCGGGATCCGCTCGCCCGCGCCCCGCTTCGCCTCGACGATCGCCTCGACTTGCGGTACGCCGAAGTTGGTCGTCAACCGCGTCGTACAACCGCCGCCCGGGCCGATGCCGACCTTGACCGCATTCACACCGCGCTCGACCAGAAACTTCGCGCCGTCGGCTGTGGCCACGTTCCCGGCCACGAGTTCCACGGCGCCAAACCGGCGCCGGAGTTCGGCGATCGCACGGTCCATCACCATCGAATGGCCATGCGCGATGTCGATCACCAGTGCGTCGGCTCCCGCGCGAAGGACCTCGGCGGCGCGCTCGAGGTAGTCGCCGGTCGCGCCCACCGCCGCCGCCACCCGCAGGCGCCCCTGATCGTCGCGCGTCGCAAACGGATGCCGCTGGTGTTTGAGCAGGTCACGCGCGGTGACCAGACCCAGGACCGTGCCGTCGCCGTTGACGAGCGGCAGCTTCTTGACCTTGTGCGTCCGCATCAACGCTTCGGCTTCCCCCAGTTCGATCGGTCCGGTGTGCACGACCAGCCGCTCGCGCGGCGTCATGCGATCGCGGACCCGCGCCGAGTCGTCGACGAAGCGGACGTCGCGCGCCGTCAGCAGCCCTTTGAGCCGCCGCCCGTTATCGACGATGGCGAGCGTCCCGACGCCGGTTTGCCGCATCAGCCGGACGGCTTCGCCGATGTGCGAGTCCTCGCTCATCACGTGCGGATCCAGGATCACGCCGTGCTGCGTCCGCTTGACCGTCGCGACCTCCGCCACCTGCGGCGCGATGTCCCCGGCCCGGAACCCCCGATCGACGACGCCGATGCCGCCCTCCTCAGCGAGGACCACCGCCATGGCGGCTCGCGTCACCGTGTCCATGTTCGCGGACACGATCGGCCGGCTCAGCGTGAGGTGTTCCGAGAAACGGGTGCTGAGGTCGATCGCGGCCGGATTCCGGCTGGGGACCACACCGAGCTGAGGCGTCAGCAGAAAATCGTCGAACGTGCAACCGCGGGCAAGATCAGACAGCGTCATGTTCACGGCATGTTACTTCACGGTTCCGGGTTCAAGGTTCAAGGTGCAGGGTGCTGGTGCCAGGTGCCAGGTACCAAGGAGTGCCAGCCTGATTCGGGTTTCTGGATTCGCGCGCGAACGGCACCAGTTCGCGCGCGTTGGCCATGCACGCTCGCGATCGCGGGCGTAGACTCGACCCGTTCCACAGAGGTGCCCCTTGCGTGGACGGTGGTGGGTGATCGCGGCGTTCGTGTACTGGCTCGGGCCGTCGCTGGCGTGGGCCCAGCTCGATGTCGCTGCGGTCGTCGCGCCCGCCAGCGAGGCGCAACGCCTCTTCTATAGCGGCCACTATCAGGCTGCCGCCACCATGGCGGAAACGCTCCTTCAGAACTCGCCCGCCGATCTCTCCGTCCTTGAACTTCGTTCGTCGGCCCTGCTTCTCGAGTTTCGCCGGCTCTCGACCCTCGAGGCCAATCGCGGACGGCCGGTGAAAGGCTGTCCGTCCTGCGTCGACGTGCTCGCGGCGTTCTTCCGCGAGACCGATCGCGGCGCGGTGCTGGCGCGCGAGCGGCTGCACACGCACCCGCGCGACGTGAGCGCGCTCTACTTTCTAGGCAAACTCGATTTGAACTACGTCTGGATGCAGGTCGGGACCTTGGGGCGACGCACCGCCTGGAAGGAATTCCGCGAGGCACGCCAGGCGCTGGACGACGCGATCGCCGTCGACGCCGATCACACGCGCGCGCTCGTCGCCCGTGCCTACATCGACTACATCGTCGACACCAAAGTCCCGTGGGGCGTGCGCTGGATCGTCGGCGGCGGCGACCGGGAGCGCGCGCTGGCCACCGTCGAGCGCGCCGCGCACGCCGACAGCGAGTTCTTCGCCGCGACCGAAGCGCGTTTCGCGCGCTGGGATCTTCAGACCCGCGAGCACAACGTACCGGCCGCCGTTGCCGTCGCCGAGCAACTGTCGCGCGACTTCCCTGCCAATACCGAGCTGCGCAAGTTTCTCGACACGAATCGGCCCGTGGTTCGTGCCACACGGTAAACAACCACAGAGATCACCGAGTTCACCGAGACTGATGCCTTCAACGCCCCTCGACGTCGCTCGGGGCGGCCTGAGCGTGTCGAAGGCCGCAGGGACCGCAGCGTTCGGGAGACACTCGGGTTGTTCAGGATCGGGTTCGACGCGGCGCCGCGAAGCGGCGGCCTCCGCGTGAACGAATCTCGGAAACGAGACGAATCTGGATCACGCGTAGTCTCGTTTCCGGAATTCGCTCACGCGGAGCGCGCGGCGGCTCCGCCGGCCGGCCCGCGTCGAACGCGGATTGCGAACTTGAAGTGGCCCTTCGTGCTTTCGTGCCTTCGTGGCGCATTTCCTCTGTGAACTCCGTGCCCTCCGTGGTTTGACTGAGTAAAATCGAACCATGACGCCGTTCGAGCGGCTGCGCCAGACCGAGTACTCTCGGCTGGACGAACAGGACCACGTCTATCTCGATTACACCGGCGCCGGACTGCACGCGGCCTCGCAGGTGCGGGCGCACGCCGAGCTCCTCACGCGCGAACTCCTCGGCAATCCGCACTCCGGCAACCCCAGCTCGACCGCCAGCACGGTGCTCGTCGAGCGGACCCGTGAGGCGGTCCTCCGCTACTTCAACGCCGGCGACGACTATTCGGCGGTCTTCACGCTCAACGCCACCGGGGCTCTGAAACACATCGGCGAGAGCTACGCTTTCACGCCGGCGTCGCGGCTCCTGCTCTCATTCGACAATCACAACTCCGTCAACGGTATCCGCGAATTCGCGCGCGCTCGAGGCGCGCGCGTGGACTACGCGCCGCTGACGCGCCCGGAACTCCGGCTCGATCGGGTTGCGCTCGACGCACTGCTCGGAGGCGCGGATCCGTCCGCGCCGTGCCTGTTTGCCTTCCCGGCCCAATCGAATTTTTCCGGTGTGGCGCACCCGCTCGAACTGGTTGACGAGGCGCAGGCACGCGGCTGGGATGTGCTGCTCGATGCCGCCGCCTTTGTCCCGACCAACCGGCTCGACCTCCAGCACGTCCGCCCGGACTTCGTGGCCGTCTCGTTCTACAAGATGTTCGGCTACCCCACCGGCGTCGGCTGCCTGCTGGTCAGGAAGTCCGCCTGGCCGCGGCTCCATCGTCCCTGGTTTGCCGGCGGAACGGTGCGATTCGCCACCGTTCAGGGCGGACTACACATCCTGTCTCCCGAGGAGGCGGGATTCGAAGACGGCACGCTCAACTTCCTGAACATCCCGGCGGTTGCCATCGGACTTCGGCACTTGCAAAAGATCGGCATCGACGCCATCCACGATCACGTCGCCGGCCTGACCGGCCGCCTGCTCGGCGGCCTGCTGGCGCTCTGTCACAGCAACGGACGCCACCTGGTCCGAATTTACGGTCCGGCGTCCACGGTCAACCGAGGCGGGACGATCGCGCTGAACGCCTACGACCCGGCGGGCCACCTCCTCGACTACCGGCGCATCGAGGAACTGGCTGGCGACGCGCGGATCTCATTGCGCACCGGCTGCTTCTGCAACCCGGGCGCGGGCGAAATGGCGGAGGGGCTGACCGAAGCCGACATGCAGGCCGCCGCCGCGGCCGGCGCGACGACGCTGGCCCGGTTCCTCGGCTTCATTCAGGAGCGCGGCGCGCGCAGCGCCGGCGCGATTCGCGTCTCGCTCGGCCTGGCCAGCAACACGCGCGATGTCGATCGCTTTCTCGAATTCCTCGGCGGCCTGCGCGACCAGAGCCACTTGTCGCTCGGGGCGGTGACGTTCGACATCGAGTCGTGTCGCGTCATCCGCGACGGCAGTTAGGCCCCGAGCGGAGTTGAGGGGCGCACCCCGCACCGCGCACCCCGCACGACTTCGCACCCCGCACCTGTCACCTGGCACCTGCACTCTGCACCGTGCACCGTGCACTTCGCACCGACTGGTGGTACATTTCTTCGCCACAATGCCCGCGTATGCCGTTCTGACGACGGTCGCCAATCAGTCGGGCGCGCTTTTCGGCCTGACCAAGGTCCTCGCCGACCGCGACGCCAACATCACCTACGTCGACATCATTCCGCACGGCGATCAACGCCTCGGCGAAATCTATTTCGAGTTCTCGATTGACGGACCGGTCGAACCGGTCGCCGGCGAACTGCAGCACGTGCCCGGCGTCGCGCGCGTCGAGATCATGCCGTCGTTCGCGAAGATTTACGGGAAGCGGATCATCATCATGGGCGGCGGCGCCCAGGTGGGCCAGGTTGCGCTCGGCGCGATTGCCGAAGCCGATCGCCACAACATCCGCGGCGAGCGGATTTCGGTGGACACGATTCCGCTCGTCGGCGAAGACGCTTTGGCCGGCGCGGTGCGCGCGGTGGTGCGTCTGCCGCGCGTCAAGCTGCTCGTGCTGGCCGGCTCGCTGATGGGCGGCGACATCTCGCGCGCCGTCGAAGAGGTCCGGGAAAAGGGACTGCTGGTCATTTCGCTCAACATGGCCGGCAGCGTGCCCGAGGTCGCGGATCTGGTCGTCTCCGATCCGGTCCAGGCCGGCGTGATGGCGGTCATGGCCATCGCCGACACCGCGAAGTTCGACATCGTGCGGCAGCAGAAGCGTCGCTACTAGTCACCTGACTGCGAGGATCTGATGGCCAAGAAGAAGCCGCGTCAAGCCGGAAAGAAGACCGCCGCAGTAAAGAGAACTGCGAAGAAGACCGCGAAGAAGGCCGCCCCGCGCCGCGCGACAAAGGCGGCGCTTCCCGATCCGTTGACGATGCCGGTCAAAGGCGCCACGCACCGGACAGTCGGACACGTCCGGCTGGATGTCGGTCGAGCGGGCGAAGGACGGGTCAAGCGCCTGATCTACCCGCCCGGATTCCGCTGGTCGGTGGACATGAAGCCAAAGGTCGGCACCGACTTGTGCATGCATGCCCACGTCGGCTTCCTGGCGCACGGGGAAATCCACATCGAATACGCCGACGGCTGCGTCGTCGAACACAAGGCGCCGCAGATCGTGGCGATTGATCCCGGCCACGACGGCTGGGTGGTCGGTAAGGAACCCGTGGTGCTGATCGAGTTCGACTTCGAAAACGACACGATCCGGCGGCTTGGAATGCCGGAGATGCATCGTCATTGAAGGTCAAAGGTTAGAGGGCAAAGGTCAGCGGTGGGAGTAGGCTCTTAACTCAAATTTGTCACGAATCGTGAACGCGGACCTCGACGTCCAAGGGGCATGCTTATGAAACCATCCGTTCGTCTGATTCTCGCCGGTACTGTTGCCGCGGCCGCCAGTTTGACGCCGGCTGCCGTGCAAGCCCACTTCAAACTCCTCGAGCCGGTCAGCTGGCAGATCGAGGACGATCGCGGCGATCCACAGAAGGCGACGCCCTGCGGCACCGACGCCAAGAGCCAGAAGAGCAACGTCGTCGGCAAGGCCGTCGGCGGCTCGAAGATCCATCTCAAGGTGCAGGAGACGATCTACCACCCGGGTCACTACCGCGTGGCGCTGGCGGTGAACAACGTGGCGGAACTCCCGCCCGATCCGATGACCATCGAACGGGTCACCGAGCGCGGACCGCAGTCGGTCTGGGCCGCCATCCAGAGCCCGCCGCAGATTCCGGTGATCGCGGACGGTCTGTTCCAGCACTACACGCGGCCGGCGGCGCCGGCGGCCGGACAGCCTGCCCCGCCGCTGATGTTCGAAACCGACATCACGCTGCCGAACATCACCTGCGCGAAGTGCACGCTGCAGATCATCCAGTTCATGGCCAACCACGGCTACAACCAGCCGGGCGGCTACTCCTATCACCACTGCGCGGAGATCGCGATTACGGCCGACCCGTCCAAGCCGATCGACAAGGCGTGGCCGACGCCTACAGGCACGGCGAACTGATCGTTGACGGACAGGCTGAAGCCTGTCCCTACCGGTGTCACGCCGCGCATCGGTAGGGACAGGCTTTAGCCTGTCCGTGACTATCGCCAGTCCGGGTTGCTAAGGATCAACACCAGGAAGAACAGCCCCATCAGCAGGCTCGGGACAGCCAGTAGCGCGAGCATGATCGTCCCGACGACCTGCCGGCCTCGGCTCCGCATCAGCAGACTCCCTCCGACCACGCCGCCAAGAATCCCCAGTGTCACCATCCAGAGGACGATGTTGAAGGACGACACGCTGCCGTCGCCGAGGCCAACCAGGAAGAAGTAGACGAAGACCGCGGCCACGATCGCATCAAACGCCCACAGGATCTTGAACATCACGTCGGTCACCTCGCTGCCCGTCCGCCTGCCTTGCCCGCCCTGCCTGCCCCGTTATGCCCTTTGGAGCACAAGAAACAGTCGCCTGAACGGAAAGAGCGTCGTCCCGTCCGGCCGCGCGGGATAGGCCTCGCGTACCCTCGCCGCGTACGCCGCTTCGAATTCGTCGCGTTCGGTTTCTGACAACGCGTCGAGAAACGGTTTGAGCCACGTGCCCTTGGTCCACTCCTTCACGGGATCCGCTCCGTGAAGGATCTGCAGGTATTCGGTTTCCCAGATATCCAGGGTCTCTCCGAACGGACGGAGCGCATTGAAGTAGAACGCCGGGTCCTGGACCGGAATCGGCTTGAGCATCGGCTCCAGCCGCGACCGCCACGGCCCGCCGCGTACTGTATCCGCGATCGCGATGTGGGAGGGCGCGCTGAAATTGCGCGGCATCTGAATCGCCAGCACGCCGCCCGGACTCACCTTGCGCGCCAGCGCCGGAATCAACCCCGCGTGGCCGGGCAGCCAGTGCAGTGCGGCGTTCGAGTAGAGCACGTCGACCGGTTCGTGCGGACTCCAGTCGGCCAGACTCTCGTGCCGCCATTGCACCTGCGGCAAAGTCTTCGCGGCCGTCGCCAGCATCTCCGCCGAGTCGTCGACGCCGACAATGGATGCCGACGGCCAGCGCTCGGCGAGAAACTTCGTGACGTTGCCGGCGCCGCAACCGAGATCGACCACCGTGCGCGGCTCCGCCGTGGGAATCCGCGCCAGCAAATCGAGCGCGGGCCGCAATCGAGGCTGCGCGAACTTGAGGTACTGCTCGGGGCTCCAGGTCATCTCGCGTAGAACAGATGCGCCACGAAAACACCAAAGCACGAAAGGGAACGACCAAAGGCTTTGCTCGTCGAGTAGCTCCGGTTTCGTGTTCTCGTGTTTTCGTGGCGCATTTAGAACCTAGAGCAGTTTCAGCTCCGGCGGCGGCTTGCGCTGCAGGCCGCGCTTCATCGCGCGCAGGCGCTCGGCCCGATCGATCAGCCGCGACAGGAGATCGGTAATCGTCCAGTAGTGCGGCGCCGCCGACCAGAGGTAGAAAGCCAGCGAGCCCGGCAGCGTGTTGATTTCGTTGAAGTACAGCGTGTTGGAGTCGGCGTCGATCAGGAAATCGATGCGCGAGATCCCCTCGCACCCGAGCGCGCTGAAGACCGTCGTCGCGTAGTGCTGCGCGCGTTGCCGCAGTTCGAGCGGCAGATCGGTGGGATCCAGAATGCGCAGCGCCCCGGCCATCCCCTCGCTCGACCCGACGCTCTTCCGCCCCTGCCGCTTGTATTTCTCGCTGAACGAGAGGATCGAGGCCTGGCTGGTCGCCGGCATCTCGGTGATCGACGCCACCGGCTGGTCGAGCCCTGCGACCGCGACGTTGATTTCGAGCCGATGCGTGATGAACGGCTCGATCAGCGCCTCGACGTCGAACTCGAAGACCTTGAGCACCCCGGCAATCAGTTCGTCGGCGTTCGCGGCAATCGACACACCGGCGCTCGAGCCCAGATTGCACGGCTTGACGATCACCGGCCAGGACAGTGTGCTCGCCACTGATGCCGGAAGTTCGCGCAGCCAGACGGAACCGCGATCGAGCACGCTCCGTTCGCACGACACCCATGGCACCACCGGCACGCCGGCCTGCTGCGCGACGACCTTCGTCATCCGCTTGCTCATGCCGACCGCCGAGGCCAGTACGCCGCAGCCGACATAGGCGCAGCCGCCCAGTTCGAGAAGGCCCTGCAGCGCGCCGTCTTCGCCAAACGTACCGTGCAGGACCGGGACGAACACGTCGATCGCCAGGGCCCCGCTGTTCCCGGTCACCGCATCGCCGAGCGCATGACTGACCGGCTCGATCGTCGACGTGCCGAAGCCCGGCGCGAGGCGGACTTCGGTCAGCCGCGATCGGTCCGGGCTTCCGCCCTTGAACGTCTCGGTGTGCCAGAGGTCGTCGCCGCTCCACCAACGCAGCGCCTGATCGATGTAGATCGGAATCGGCGCGAACCGATCAGGATCGATCGCGTGCAGAATCTGCAGGCCGCTGACGATCGACACGTCGTGCTCCAGCGACCGCCCGCCGAAGAGTACGGCCGCTGTTCGCCGCCTGGCCGGAACGTTGAAATCGCTCACGCGCTCCCCGCCTTCGCCGAGGCTCCGGCCGGCACGCGCTCCCGCTCCTTCCAGAACACTCCGGCGGTCCGCTCGTAGAGGTCCGGCAGGTCGTTCTCGAGAATCACCAGATCGCCTGACGACACGTGCTCCTTCACCCAGCGGAACGCCTCGTCTCGATTCGTCACCGGCACCAGCCGTGGTTCGCGACCGGCGTCGCGATGGCCAAGAACGAACGCCTCGCGATTCGTGTCCGTGACGACGACCGTATGGTCGCAGACCGCCGACGCTTCGCGCGAGAGGGTCCGATTCACTGCGGCCTGCTCATTGCCCAGCTCGATGACGCCGGGCGTGACCAGGACCCGGTGCGATGCGGGCAGCGCCGCGGCGACCTCGAGCGCAGCGCGGAAGCCGATCTGGTTCGAGTTGTAGGCATCGCGGATCCAGATGACGCCGCGCTCCTCCACGACTTCGAGACGGTTCGACACCGGCTTCAGCGTCCGCATCGCCGCGACCGCCACGTCTGGGTCGACGCCCAGCGCGGTCGCCAGCGTGAAAACGCCGGTCAGATTCAAGAGAATCGGGCGACCGAGGAGCGGCGTGAAGCAGGTGTAGCTGCGCTCGCGGGTTTTCAGCACGAACGTCGATCCCTGCTTCGAGAAGACCACGTGTTCGAGCCGCGTGGCCAGATCGTCCTGCGAGGTCTCGCCGTACAGGAGCACGCGGCAGTGCGTGGCGCTCTTCGCGATCTTGAGAGCGCCGGCGCTGTCGGCGTTGACGACCAGGAGGCCGCCCGGCGGAATCGCCTGCGCCAGTTCGCTCTTCGCGCGGACGATTTCATCGGTCGAACCGAAGCGCTCGAGATGCATGTCGCCCACGGCCGTGATCAGTCCCGCTGAGGGCGGCGTGAGCTCGCAGAGCCGTCGAATCGATCCGGTCTTGAAGGCGCCCATCTCGACGACCATGAACGCATGGCCGTGCACGAGCTCTTCGCGGACGTGCCGCGTGACGCCCATGAGCGTGTTGATGCTGCCGGTGGCGGCCAGCGTCGGCGCCGAGAACTGCAGAATGTGCGCGAGCATCGCCTTCGAACTGCTTTTGCCGTAGCTGCCGGTGATGCCGATGATCCGCGGACGGACGGCCTGCACGCGTTGGACCGCCGCCGCTTCGTAACTGTTCTGGGTCTGCTGTTCGTACGGCATCAGCAGCAGGTTCGCGGCGATGAGCGTGAGCGGCATCGCCGCGCACAAGACGGCCGCCGCGAGGAGCGGCGCCTCGAGCCCAATCGCGGCAAAGAGATTGGTGACGAGAATCCAGGCGGCGCCCGCCAGCACGGCCGCCACCGCGAGCACCCGCGTCGCGCGCCACGTCAGCTTCAGCGTGATCTTGCCCGAGCGGCGTGGATCCGGTTGCAGCACGCCGAGCGCGGCGATGCCGAGCACAAACACCCACAACGCGATCGTCGGTGTGACGCGGAACAACAGCGCCGCGGCCATGGACAGCCAGAACGCCGGGTCGGTCAGCGACCGGACGTTCGTCCAGCGCAGGAACCGCAGCGTCTCGTAGCCTTCCTGCTGAAAGTAGCGCAGGTAGGCGAGCAGCCGCCGCCAGATCAGGAATCCGACGGCCAGCGCGACGATCGGCATCCACGGCCAGAAGTCAGCCATCGATGGCGCCTTTCAGCCACTGGCGGATCTTTTCGCCGCACAGGTGCGCGCCGGTGCCGGTGTAGAGGTGATGATCCTTGTGCGGCAGCAGTTCGAGCGTGGCGCGCCCGCCGAGCAGCGACTGATAGCGTCGCGCCAGCCAGATCGGCGTCTCGGTGTCGTCGGTCCCCCAGATGAGCAGCACCGGCGACGCAATCGACTGCGCGCTCTCGGTCAGATCCTCGTTCACCACTTTTACCAGCACCGACCGCAGCGCGCCGGCGGCGAGGTAGTCCTTCGATCCGAATCGCGCCGTATGCCACTGAATGGGGGCCTCGCCGAGCACCGGCTTCAATCCGATGAGCATGCGGCGGAGCGTACGAATCGACGTGCGTCTCACCCAGCGGCGCGACCAGCGCGGCAGCGGCAGTCCGGGCACGCCCATCAGGACGAGCCCGCGCACCTGAGCCAGCCGGCGTGCGCCCAGCCGGACGCTCACGCGTCCGCCGAACGAGTGGCCGACCAGCAGGACACTGCCCGTCAGGCGATCGAGGATGTACTGCTGAACGAGATCGGTGTAGTGAATCGTGTCCCAGTCAGGTGGAGGCGGCGGCGCCTCCCCGAAGCCGGGCAAATCGAGCAGGTGAACCGTGTGCGTGTGCTGAAAGAGGGTCGCGATGCCGCGCAGGCTGTCACGGTTGACGCCCCAGCCGTGGAGAAAAACCAGATGGCGTGTCGTCGGTGCGCCAAGCACCTCGTCGATCAGTGTGGCGCCGTTGTGGGCGAATCGCTCGATATGTGGTGATCCACCTGACAAAACAGGCGGCTAGTGTATCACGCGGGATCGTGGCGGCCGGCGGAGGAAAAACGCTGCCGCACACGACGCGGCGGGGAGCGCCAGCATGTCGTGTGCGGCAGCCAGGCTCAGCGCCGCGATGCCTTCGCGCGCGAGCCTGGCGACTCAACGGGTTTAGTACGGAACGGGCTGCGGATCGGGCTGGCCGGCCGCGCCGGACGCCAGCTGACCACGGGCCACGCCGCCGGTGTTCGCGGACGAGTGGACGTTGAAGTAGAACTGGCTCGGCGATGCGGTAATCGCAGAGGCCTGATCGTTGGTGACCGTCACGGCGTTGCGGGTGAACGAGCACGTGCCGTTCGTCACCGGCGCATCAGCGGACGTAATCCCGAGGCTGACGAGCACGGACCCGGTCGCGCCGGAGCCGCCCGGGTGAATGTGGGCGCTCGTCACCGTCGAACCTGCGGGGAATCCGGCCGTCTGCACCGAAAAGTCAGCGGTCGCGGCCGTAATCGCACCCGCCGAGTTCTTGGTGACGTGCAGCACGATGGTGGCGTTGCCGGAGACGTTCGCCTCGGCGTTCGAGATCGCCGGCACTTCGTTGCTGGCCAGCAACGGCACGTTGTAGGTGTAGTTGAAATTGCCGGCCAGGCTCGCCGGCGGATCCGGCTCGGACGGGCTGGAACATCCTGCCGCCATCGCGGCCATGAGCGCCGCTAGCGCGAATTTCTTCATGCTTCCTGCTCCTTTGTCTGAAGGCGTAACCGCATCGGTCACGCGCAGGTCAAAGGCAAAGCGGGGACCACTTGCAACTCGACGCCATTCGGCGTTCTACAAATTCCCGCATTTCTGAAAGCGTAAAGTGCTTTCCCCCCGTGTAACGCTGCCCATCCCTCAGTCGGCGACCCAGAGGCCGAAGGTCGGCGACCGACGCCCCTCGCGCCAGTCCGCAAACGCCCGGGCGACACGCCAGCGCCATGGGCCCGTGGATCGGAAGAACCGGCCGTTCAGTCCGAGCCGGGAGGCGGCACGCCTCAAGTCGTCGAAGGTGAGAAAGCCGCAGTCGGCGCCCGCGTCCAGCATGGCCTGCCCGTCCGTTCGCTCCTCGAAGAGCGGCGAGTCCATCACGACCAGCCGGCCGCCGGCCGTGAGCACACGCCGAGCCTCGACAAGTGTGTCGAGCGGCGTGGCCGAGCAATGCAGCGACGCGTTGAGAATGACGACGTCGAACTCGCCATCCAGAAACGGCAGGGCGTTGAAATCCGCCTGGATCGCCGGAAACGCAGTCGGATAGTACCGGCACGCGCCGAGGCCGTCCACGTCACCGTCCTCGCGATCGAGTGCGACCACCGAGTGGCCGAACGAGGCGAGGCGATGCGACAGCCAGCCGCTGCCGGCGCCGAGATCGAGAATCCGGATCAGCCCTTCCCAGACGCCCGGCAGACCGTCGTGCTGCAGACGCGCGAAGCTCTGGCGCCGGATGCGCCATTCGCCGGCGCGTGGATCGTCCTTGCGCACGAACGGCAGACGGCGATAGTAGTCGGGCGCGCTCTCGGGGCCGGTCCGAGGCGATTCGGCGGCGCGCGGGCGGTCGAGCCATCGATCCGACCACGGCAGGCGGCCGCGACCGAGAAACCGGTAGATACCGCCGACGAACTCGAAGCGCTGACCGCAGAGGCCGCACCAGTGCGCGTGCGGGTCGTCGGCGGAGACGACCGCCGCCACGTGGCAATCCGGACAGGCAAAGCGCGGAAGCCAGGGGGTGCCAACGGACGAAGCCGGCAATGCGGCGGCGGGGGCCGCGGCTGTCGTCGACACGCGTAAAGGGCTGCTCGCCATGGCGCCTGTAACCAACCTGCGGCTGGGCCGGTCCAAGATCCTTGCCACGCCGCGCACGCCCGGGTGGGCGGCACGGGCATGGCCGGTGCATATGCTCACGGCGTCGCCATCGCGCCAATCCGGCGCGAAACCGATCGTCTGCCGCACGCGGGTGCGGCGAATCGCCTGGGGTGCGCGCTGGTGCGCGCGGCCCGGCGGCGCAGGCGGCCCGGTTCGTTTACGCCGAGGGAAACCGCTTTTCGGATCACGAAAGCTGGATGATGACCGCGCTGACCTCCGGCCGATCGGCACTCTGCGGCACGCTCGCGCTCAGCGCGCTCGCCGCGGCCCAGCTCTCGTGGACGGCGCTCAGCGTGCTCCTCGCCGGCATCGGCACCGGCTGGTTCGTCGCGCTCATCACCAATCTGGGCATGCGCGAACATCTGCTCGAGGCCGTCGCCCACACGCCGACGCGGGCCGCGATGGCACTCAACCACTGGTTTCACCGCCGCATCTGGAGCGCGGGACTCGGACTGCTCGCCGTCGGCGTGGCGGTCGCGCTGCTCGATCTGTCGCTGCCGGTCGCGCGCGCGACGTTCCTGTCGGCCGCCGCGCTCGTCGTGCACGGTCTCGTCGCGTTCCTCCGCCCGCTCTATCGCGGTCTTGCCCGCCCCGATCTCGACGCCGGACTCACGTCGGAATACCGCGCGATGACGGCGGCGTTCCTCCTTGTCGTGTTGTTGTGGCATCCGTCGCCATCGTGGCTCGCCGCGGCGCTGCTGATTCCGGCCACCGCGACGCTCGTCCGGAGCGCGCTGCTCGCCTCAGAGCTGGCGTGGGTCGCGGCGATCGGTGGCGACCGCGATCGTCACGGCGAGGATCGTCCGATCCGCGGAAATCTCACTGGTCTCGACCCGGCAGCGACTCACCTTACGTCGTCCGCCTGCGCTTGCCGCTGAACGGCTCCCCACCGCAGCCTGCGACAGTTTGATACACGTGTAACGGAAACATCTCGAAAAAGACCGTCACATTGCTGACTTACAGTGGAGATGTATGACCAGCAGCGCCGATCGGCCGCCGACCGAAATCCTCGAGCAGGGGCTCGATGCCGCGTTCCTCGCGACGCCAGACGGAACGGTCCTCTACGCGAATCCGGCGGCGTGCGCGCTCTTCGGCTACTCGCTCGACGAGCTGCGTCGGCTCGGACGACCTGCCATTCTCGATGAGCAGGATCCGCAGCTGTCCGCGGCGCTGGCCCGCCGCCAGCAGACCGGGCGGTTCGTCGGCGTGCTGACCGGGATCCGCAAGGACGGCAGCCGCTTCCCCGCCGAAGTCAGCTCGGCGATCTTCATCGACGCGAACGGCAACGCGCGGACGTCGACGTTCATCCGCGACATCACCATCCGGGAACGGCGGGAAGAGGCGCTACGTTCAGCGATCGAGGCGCTGAACCGTGCGCTCGCCGAACTCGGCGAACTGCGCGGCATCCTGCCGATCTGCTCCTACTGCAAGAGCATTCGCAATGACGAGAACTACTGGCAGAAAGTCGAGGCCTACTTTTCTTCGCACTCGTCGGTCGAATTCAGTCACGGCATCTGCCCCGACTGCTACGACGAACACGTCAAGCCGCAGCTCCCGCGCGAGTAGACAGGATGTTGAGGGGTCGGACACCGGAACGGATCGCCGGGTGTCTGACCCCGGCCCGATGCTCACTCGAGTTTAGGTGTGCATCCGCGGGGTCCACGTCTTCATGACCTCGTCCCTGGCCGCAAGCACGCAGTCGAGGACGTGGCGCATCAGGACCGGTTCGATGTGGACGTTCATCGGAAAAATCTTCAGCGCGTAGATGACGGCCTTGGGATCGGTGGCGTCGCGGTTGTACTCGGTGACCCGGAACCCGGTCGTGTAGCTCAGATACGGCGTGTGCTTGCCGTTGACCAGTTTGCCTGAGCGGATCCATTCCCAGAGCTTCTCGCCGATCTGCCGCGTCAGCTCGTTGTGCGCGAGGAGTTCGCCGCGCGCCGACGGATCGGTCAGCTCGCGCTCGAACTGTGTGTTGCCGTCGACATCCTTCGGGTAAGCGCGGAACAGCGTGCAGAGGCCGTAGTCATCCGGGTTGGCGCAGGCCAGATCCGGAATCGTGATCAGCAGATGCCGCAAATACATCTTCGTCTCGAGGATGCCGCCGAGAATCGCGTGCAGCCCTTCGTAGCCGAGATACTTGAGCGTCGCCCACCCGGCCAGCGATCCGGTGGCCGCGCGTGAGACTTCAAGCGTGTAGTTGAGCGGGTTGTACGGCGAGCGGTCCTGCAAGTACGGCGACGCGCCTTCACGCCGGAGGATCGACTCGAACTCGGCGGCGTTCTTGTAGACGAACGCGCTGCTCGCGTAGGGCGCCCAGCCGACTTTGTGGAAGTCGACGCCAACGGCATCGGCGTACTTGATCGCCGAGGCCAGCTCGCCGTCGCGCTTGAGATACGGCAGCACGTCGTCGGAGAACCCGAGCGGATTCTTCTCGAAGTCGTACTTCTGGAAGAGCGCCCACGACCAGCCGACCACCGCGTCGCAGTACAGAATCGCCTTTCCGTACGGCGCCGGATTCGGGTAGCGGTCGATCAGCGCCTTGACCTTGTCGGCCGGGTCGAACGCGTTTGCGTCGGTCGTACCCATCGTGCAGACCACGCCGGCGACCGGCGTCCCGGCGCGCTGGCACTCCCGCAGCACGTGTTCCAGGTGGCCGAGGTCCATCGCGTTCGTGTCCACGTCGGTGCGGACTTTGATGATGTTGTTCATGCCCAGCCCCATCCAGTCGGTGCTGTTCTGCATCGAATAGTGGGCCTGTTGCGAGCAGATGATCTTGGCGTCGGTGCGGACACCGGTGTTGCGGGAATCCGGCAGGACCCGCGTCAGCGCGTACTTCACGCCGTAGGTCCAGCAGCCCGATCCACCGTAGGTGTAGACGCACCCGGCTTTCTGCGCGTCCCAGCCGAAGGCGTCGGCCAGCATGCCGGCGGTCTCGAGTTCGGCGCGATGAACGTTCCACGCCGTTTCGCCCTCGAGAATGTTGAGCGAGTACACCTGCGCGAGCATGCCGGCGATGATCGCCACCGTGTTCGCCTGCGGGACGACGTTGCACATCGTCAGCGGATGACCCCAATTTGGTGCGCCTTCGAAGAGACCGACGACCTGGCGAATCACGTCGTCAGGGTCGGCCATGTGCGCCGGGATGCGGGCGTTGCGGACGCTGTCGTAGTCGATATGGAGGCGCGGGTCCTTGCCGAGGTACGCCGGACCGAGCGGCTCGGGCCGCAGATCGTCGATCTGACGGACGGCGTTGGCGATCGCGGTCGCGAGCGAATCGGACCCGCCGCGGGTCGGCGACGGAAACGCCGCCAGCATGTCGGCCCGGTAGCGGGCCCAGCGCGGCGCCGCCGACAACACCTTGCCCTGATCGTCGAAGTGCTTCTCGAACTGACTCACGTCGCCTCCTGGACATCACGCGCCCGACGCTGAGCGCCGCAATTGTGTTTCGATGCTGCGTCTACATCGAAATTATAAGGTCAACCATCGAGGCCACCGAGCTCCGACGCCGCGAGGCGGCGGACACTGTCGTTGTGATCTCGGTCCGTGCGGAGTGTGCGCCGTGCACAGTGCAGGGTGCTGGCGCACGGTGCCAACGGCGCGGTGCCAGGTGCAGCGCGCGGCCGCTTCACTTGACTCGAAGCCGCGCGCTGGCGCACGACTCGATGAGACGAGAGGTCGTGCGCCGCACCAGTCACGTCGCATCGTGCACTCGGCACGTGCACTCTGCACCGTGCACGATGCACCGCGCACGAGATCGGACGCAACCTCGCTGGTGAAAAGACAAAGGGCTCGACCGCGCCTTCGCGCGATCAAGCCCTGGTCATCGCGGTAATCCGGCTAAAGCCGGATCCCACAACAGGTGTCGCAATCCGGCTGAAGCCGGACGCCACCGTTGAAACTTGGAATCCGGCTGAAGCCGGATCCCACATCAGGTCAGCGCGTGACCGTCACCGTGACGTTGTCGCCGCCGAGGAGCGCGCCGTCGTCGGCGAGGCCGCGCAGCACGTAGGTCCCCGGCTCCGAGAAGGTTGCCTTCACCTGGATCTTGCCACCGAGCGGAATCACCGGCGGTGTCCAGTTCGGCGCCCACGGCGAGTTCATGTTCGCGCGGGTGTCTTCCCACGGCTTGACCTGCTCGGGATCGAACGTCACCTTGCCCGCGCCGCGGTAGACGAACCAGGAGAGATGCAGCCCGTTGGTCTTCCCGACCGTGATGCGTGTCGGCGGCGCCATTTCCGGATTGCGACGCTGGGCGATGAGCGACTGGAGCTGAGTGACCGAGATGCCGAGGCCGTCGGCCGCCTGTTGAAGCTGTTCAGGCGTGGCGTTGCCGTTCAGCGCCGCGAGGAGCAGCGCCTGGTTTCCGCCGCCGCCCCGAGCCGCACCACCGCCAGCCGCCGCACCAGGAGCACCGGGAGCACCGGGCGCCCCGCCGCGCGCGGGACCGGCACCAAAGATCGCGTTCAAGAGCGAGGTCGAACGCGACCGCGGGACACCGTCGTCCTTGACCACCGCCGTCAGCGTCAGCGGCTGGCCGACTTTCGCGGTCAGCGTCTTCGGACCTTCGATCGTCACGGTCGGGTTCACGTTGGCGCGCACTTCAGGACTGCTGGTGCCGGCACCGAGCGATCCGGTTTCAGACGCCTTGACGACGTTGTCGAGAAGATAGTCGGCGCGAACCGACGCCCACGCTTTCTCCGTGACGCCGTGCGAGGTGATCGTCCAGATCAGCTCGTCCTTCTCGGTGAAGTTCTTCGGCACGGCCACGCGGAAGACAAAGCGATTGCGCCGCGGCAGGAAGTGCGTCGGCTGACCCTGGTCGGGTCCGCCCGGCATGATTGTGTTGTCCGGTCCCGGCGGAATGTCGAGCTCTTCGACCCAGTTGCGGTTCATGTAGCCGAAGACGAACCAGCGCGAACCGTCGGGATCCTGTTCCCATCCCTCGTAGGCCGGGGCGATGTTCTGCCCTTTCGTATAGGTGAGCGACTGCGCGCGCAGAATCGGCGCCACGAGCGCCGCGGCTCCGGCCACAGCTATCGCCATCAGAAGTCTGTTGTTGCGTGTCATGAAGAAGTGCCTATGGGAACGAGCCCGGCTCGCGAGAGCCGGGCCCTGTTGACGTGCTTATTGCTGGTTCTGCTGCTGCGTCGGCGCCGGACGCGGCGCCGGCGGAATCACCGTGCACAGCGGGCATCCGATCACGTTGTCGTTCTTGGTGACCTTGAGGTGCTCACGCCGCTTTGCCATCTCGGCGCGGAACTGCTCGTCGGTCAGCGAGACGCGCTGTCCGAGGTCGATGAACATGTTCGCGACCGAGCGATTGCCCGAACCCTGCCAGTTGCGCGGGTCCGGCACATTGCGGTTCGACGGCGAGTTGTTCATGTAGCCGATGATGTGCAGGATGGTGCCCTTCGGCAGCAACGGCGAGCTGTCGTCGGTGTAGCTGTAGCCGCGCACCCAGTTGTGATCGTAGCCGACGCAGTTCAGCGTCTGGATGTTGAAGCCCCAGATCGCCTCGAGGCACATCCGCTGACCGGGCGCATGGAGGTGCGGTTCGAATGAAATGATCTTGGTGTTCTCCTGCAGCACCGCGTAGGCGTGCAGCTGCTGATCCGAGGTCATCCCCTTGATGTCGATGTCGACGCCGTTGCCGAGCGCAATCAGCGCCTGACGATAGGTCGGCTTGTAGTCCTTCGGCATCAGCTTGAAGCCGATTTCGAGGTGCCCCTTCGTGTCGCGTCCGTTCGAGTGCAGATGGATGGAGTCGGACACGACCGACGAATTGGCGCGCTGGTGGCGCGCCGAGCCCGGGTCGAAGAAGTCGGCGTTGCGGCCCACTTCGTGGACCGGCCACGACAGCGTGTCGCCGCCGAGCGCGCCCGCGGCGACGCCAGGCTGCGCTTCGCCCGGCACGATCACGCGCGTGCCCCAGATCATGTGGTGGAAAACGAAGCGGCCACCGACCGTCTGGCGGCCGTTGCTGCCGGTCTCGACATCGTTCACTTCCTTGATCTCGAGCGCCGCGACGTAGCGGTCTTCGGTCAGGCCGATTGGGGTCGACGGAATTTCACCCCACCAGTCCGGCGCGTTACCCTTCACGGTGATTTCGGGCAGCTTCACGATGATGTCGGGCGTGCCGATCGTCCACGACTTACCGTCGGGATAAACCCGGGCCGCCGGCATGTCGGCGAGATTGCCGCGGGGCGCACCCGCGTCGGCCCACTTGGCGATCTTGGCGATTTCCTCGTCGCTCAACGACGGGTCGCTCTGGAACTCCTGGATGCCGATGTTCTTCTCGACATACCACGGCGGCATGACGCCGGCCTTCGGGCCGATGCCGGTGCGCTGCTTGATCGCGCGCGCCCACGGCCGCACCTGTTCGTAGTTCGAGAGCGCCATCGGCGCGACGCCGTCGACGCGGTGGCAGTTCTCGCAGCTGCGCTGCAAGATCGGCGCGATGTCCTTGGTGTAGGTCAGGTCGGTGCTCGGGCTGCCCTGCGCACCAACCGTCTGCGTCGTCAGCCCAGCCAGCGCCACGACCGCGAGTGCAGCCGCCGCACCCGCCACGGCCTTCGAAGTCCCCCTCATCAGTTCCTCCTGCAGTTCGATCGGTTTCCGCTCGGCAAAAGACAGACCCCTGCCGGAAGCATATAGATCGTACGCGAAGCGGGAGCCGCTCGCGAGGCCTTTGTGAGGCAAATACGTGACAATACGGGCCGTGAAGGCCTCGCCGCCGTTTGAAACGTCGCCCGCGGCGCGCTACCCCCGTGGAATCAGGCTTTAGCCGGATTCGTCCGGCTCCGGCTGAAGGTGTCCTTCGGCTGGCTCAGGACGGCCCTGAACGTCGTCGAAGGGCCGGAGCCCACGCACTTCATTTCTTGTCCTACGACAGCAGTTCGTCGAGGGCCTTGCGCACCGCGTCGATCGCCTCGGCGTCGCTCGCCGCAGACCGCGCGAGACGGGTGAGGCGTTCCGCCGCGCTGGGCTTGGCCGCCGCCGCGCTCGACCGATCGCGCACCGCTTCGGCGATCATGCCGGCGCCGGAGGTGAAGTTGGTCGTCGGATCGATGAGGATGAAGCTGCCGGTCCCGCGGTTCTCGACATAGCGGTCGAACATGATCGGCCGCGCCGTGGACACGGTCACCGATCCGATCTGATTGAGGACGAGCGGGTGATCGACTTCGGCGGTCACGGTCCGGGTCGTGTGTTTCAGGAGATAGACGCGGCCGGGATCGAGCGGCCGTTCGTCCATCCACACGACGTCGGCGCGGAAGCGCTGCCCCATCTCGATCTCGCCGATCGTCAGGAGATCGCCCCGGCTTGTATCCAGTTCGTCGGCCAGCGTGAGCGTGACCGATTGTCCGGCGCGCGCCTCGGGCAGATCGCCGTCCCAGGTCACGATCCGCACGACCTTGGACGACCGGCCGGACGGCCACGAGGTGACCGTGTCGCCGGGATGCACGACGCCCGACAGAATCTGCCCTTGATAGCCGCGGAATTCGTGCGTCGGCCGCGACACCAGCTGCACCGGCATCCGGAACGGCCGCTTGATGACCTCGCGTTCGACTTCCACCGTCTCGAGGAACTCGAGCATCGGCACGCCGTCGAACCACGGCGTCCGATCGCTCTTCGTCGTGACGTTGTCGCCGTGCAGCGCGCTCATCGGAATCGCGTGCAGGTTGGCGTTCGGCAGGATGTGGCTGAACTCTTCGACGATGTCGTCGAAGACCTGGCGATCGAAATCGACCAGATCCATCTTGTTCACCGCGAGCACGTAGTCGTGAATGCCGAGGAGGCGCGCGATCTGCGCATGCCGCCGCGACTGCGGCCGGACGCCGTTCCTGGCATCGACCAGGAGGATCGCGACTTCGGCGGTCGAGGCGCCGGTCGCCATGTTGCGGGTGTACTGCTCGTGTCCAGGCGTGTCGGCGAGGATGAATTTGCGGCGGGCGGTGGCGAAATAGCGGTACGCGACGTCGATGGTAATGCCCTGCTCGCGCTCCGCCTTCAAACCGTCGGTGAAGAGCGAGAAGTCGATGGGCCCCGCCGAACGGTTCTTCGAGGCTCTCTTCACCGAGGCCAGCTGGTCCTCGTAGACGCCGCGCGAGTCGTAGAGCAGCCGCCCGATCAGCGTGCTCTTCCCATCGTCGACGCTGCCGGCGGTACAGATCCGCAGGAGTCCTGACATCAGAAGTACCCCTCGCGCTTCTTCAGCTCCATCGATCCGTCCTGATCGTGATCGATGACCCTCAGCTGGCGCTCGGAGTTCTTCGCGGCCACGAGCTCTTCGATGATTTTGGGAATCGTATCGGCGTCGGAGCGGACCGCGCCCGTACACGGCGAACAGCCGAGCGAGCGCATCCGGCACTTGATCATCTGCGGTTTCTCGCCCGGCATCAGCGGCACGAACGGCTGCTCGTTCGAGATCAGCATCTCGCCGCGGACGACCATCTCGCGTTCCTTGGCGAAATACAGCGGTACGACCGGAATCTTCTCGACGTGGATGTAGCTCCAGACGTCGATCTCGGTCCAGTTGGAGAGCGGAAACACGCGGATGCTCTCACCCTGACGGACGCGGGCGTTCAGCAGGTTCCACAACTCGGGACGCTGATTCTTGGGGTCCCACTGTCCGTTCGGATCGCGCAGCGAGAAGATCCGCTCCTTGGCCCGCGACTTCTCTTCGTCGCGGCGGGCGCCGCCGAACGCGGCGTCGTAGTTCCCCGCCTCGAGCGCGTCGAGGAGCGACTTGGTCTTGAGGGCGCCGCAACAGGCCTTGGTGCCGTAGATGAACGGCTGCATGCCGTCCGCAATCGCTTCGGTGTTGGTGTGGACGATGAGCCGCGCGCCGATTTCGGCGGTGTAGCGATCGCGGAACTCGATCATCTCGCGGAACTTGTAGGTCGTGTCGATGTGCAGCAGCGGAAACGGAATCGGTCCCGGGAAAAACGCCTTCTGCGCCAGGCGCAGCAGCACCGACGAATCCTTGCCGATCGAATAGAGCATCACCGGCCGCTCGAACTCGGCCACCACCTCGCGCATGATGTGGATGCTCTCGGCTTCGAGCGCGCGCAAATGATCGATCGACGCCGGGCCAGCCAGGTTCGGCTGCTGCTCCGGCGCCGCGTTCGTTCTCAGGCTCATCAAACGTCCTCAGCTGGATTCAGATTTCGCGAGCGTTGGCTGGCCGGGCGGCGACTCGCCGTCCGCCGCGTCGTGAATCGCGAAGAAGCGGTACAGGAGATAGGCGTCGAGCACCATCGTGCCGGCCAGAATCGTCCAGCGCCAGTCGTTCTCCAAGAGCTTGATGTCGCGCACCAGCGTCGAGAGCTGGAACGCGACGATCCAGGCGTCGAAGCTCATACACACGCGGCGGAACGTTTCCGCGCGCAGACGCCGGATCAGCCAGGCGCCGAACGGGACGCCCATCGCCACGCTCGGCACGATCCACGGCACGAGCTGCACCGACTGCGGGATGAACAGATCCTTGTAGTAGTACGCGAGCGCCGTCATCGACGACTCGGCCAGCCGGATGAACCCGAGCGCGGCGCGGAACTCGCGCTTGTCGAACCCCTGATTGTTGAGGGCGATGGCCAGCGGCGGTCCGGAAATCGTCGTCACCGAATACAGAATGCCGATGCCGACGCCGAAGATGCCTCCGGCCGAACGCTCCGCCGAAATCGGACGACGGTAGCCCGCCGCCTGCATCAAGATGAGCGGCAGCAGCACCAGGAAGGTGTAGAACTTGAGCGAGACCCCGTCGACGCCGGTCAAGAGGTACGTGCCGATCATCACGCCAGGCACCAACCCGATGACGATCGGTGTCGTCCGCCGCCACACTGCCGAGAGCTCAGCGCGGTTGACCCAGAGCACGTAGGCGTTGAGAGGGACCTCGATCAGGATCAGCGCCGGATTGAGAATCCGGTTGGTCAGAAACAGCAAGGCCAGCGGGACGGTGAGGGATGAGAACCCGTACCCGAGCGCGCCGTTGACCGTTGCCGCGAACAAGGTGATCGCGCCGAGCGCGATCATTTGCTGATCCATGAATGTCGGGCGGTCCCTCGCAGGGAACCGTCCGTGTCTCCTATTTCAAACCCCGAATTGTACTCTTTCGCTCGCTAACCGTCGTAATCCGGCTGAAGCCGGACGCCACCGTCGTAATCCGGCTAAAGCCGGACGCCACCGCGAACGGTTTGCTCATCGCCTGAGTGCCACGCGAAGCGTGACGCCGACGGTCCGCTGATCGCCCGGCTGCCCGACAATCAGCCCGGTGTTGCCGGGAGCCGCCGTCAGCAGATCGTAGTAGTCCTGACTCAACAGATTCCGCGCCCAGACCGTGAGCATCCACCCCTCGGCCCAGCGGAAGCCGACCCGCGTGTTCACCAGCGCATAGCCGTCGACGACGAGATACGCCGAGGGCGTCGCGCTCGACGAGAACGATGACCGGTAGCTGACATCCGCCGCCGCGATGTACTGCCCGCTCCGTCCGAACAGCGCGCCCGGCCGGCCGTACTCCCCGCCGTAGGACACCGCCCATTCAGAAATCCCTGGCAGCCGCTGACCTGAAATATCGACCGCCTGTGGCCCGCCCGTTAGTTCGAGCGGTGGCGGCGCATCGGTGAACCTGACGTAGCGGCCGTCGGTATAGGCGAGCGACGCGTAGAGCGACACGTGCGATCCGACCCGCGCGGTGCCGTCGAGTTCGAGACCCCGCACGCGGACCTCTTCGGCGTTCGCGAGGTAACCGCGCAGCACGCCGACGCTCGCGTTGGTCACCTGGGCCTGGAAGTCGTCGATGTCGGTGTTGTACACCGTGAGATTCGCCGTCACGCCCGGACGCGGTTCCGTCTTCACGCCAAGCTCGACGTGATGCGTGTGTTCCGGCTTCACGGTCGCAGCCGCCAGCACCGGCTGGTCGTTGGCATCGGTCGGCACGCCGTTCAGGTTCAGGCCCACCGACTTGAACCCCGTGGCGTACGTCGCGTACGCGTTGACCTGGTTCGTCACCTTGTAGGCGACCGTCGCCTGCCCCGACACGTTCGCGTCGTCGACATCAGCCGTGTAGGCCTGCGGCGCCAGTACCGACCGTTGCAAGGCGATCAACGCCGGATTTGCGGTCTGCAGGCCGCCGTAGACCTGCTGATCGAAGTCCACGTCTTTCTGGTCGTAGTTGAACCGCAGTCCGGGCAGCACGCGCAGGCGATCCGAAATCGACCATTCGATCTGACCGAACGCCGCCGCGCTCGTATTCTGGTAGTTCACGGTCTGCGCGTAGCCGTAGCCGTCGAGCAGGCCAGGTGTCGCGGCGTTCGCACTCGGCGCCAGGAGGAAGCGCGCTGCTGCGGCGCCCTGCTCCTGGCGGAAAACCGAGTTCGAATCGATGGTCTGACGGAATGCAAAGCCGCCGACGACGAAGTTGAGTGAAGGCGCGAGATCGCCCGAGTAGCGGAGTTCCTGGGTCCACTGTCCCTGCGTCGACGGCGCCGCGGAGATCGTGGTGATCGGCAGGCCGATGAAATCGCGGTCGCTCGACGGATTCCAGTCCCAGGTCCGCCACGCCGTCGTCGCATTCAGCCGGCCGCGCCCGAGTTTCCAGTCGGCGTTGAGCGAGACGCCGGCCAGATCCTGATAGGACCGCAGCGGCGAATCGACATCCGTGACCCGATCGAAGGCGTTGAAGCTGGGGGCGGTGTAGCCGAGATCGGCGGCAATCTGCGTGTACTGACGGTTCGCCGCCCGCAGCGTCGGCGCGACGCCGGCCACGACTTGCGTGTAGCCGTCCGGCCGCTGACGCGTGTAGTCCGCCGCCAGCGTAATCGCGAGCGCGCCGGAGGGCGCGAAGAGAAGCTGCCCGCGCAGGCCGACATTGTTCAGCGTGTTCACGTCGCGATCGGTCCGCACGTTGTGGACGACCCCGTCGCGTTCCGTGCCCGAAAAGGAGACGCGCGCGGCGATCGTCTTCGTCAGCGGTCCGGTCACCGACGCCTTCGCCTGCACGAACCCGAGATTGCCGGTGTTCAGTTCGAATTCCGAACCCAGCGAAAAGCTCGGCTTCCGCGTCGTGACGTTGATCGCGCCAGCTGTCGTGTTCTTTCCGAACAGCGTTCCTTGCGGTCCGCGCAGCACTTCGATGCGATCCACGTCGAGGAAATCGAGCGTCGCCGAAGCCGGGCGGGCGAAGAACACACCGTCGATGTAGAGACCGACACCTGGTTCGAGGCCGTCGTTGGTCAAACCGAACGGCGCGCCGAGGCCGCGGATGTTGATCGAAGAATTGCGGGGATTGGTCGAGTAGAACTGCACCGTGGGGATCATTTCCTTCAACCGGTTCACGTTGAAGGCGCCGGCGTCGCTGACCAGATTGCCGCTGATCACCGAAACCGGAATCGGCACTTCCTGGGCCACTTCTTCCACGCGCCGGGCGGTCACGACCACTGACTCGGTGAGACGCGAGGGATTCAGCGAGAGATCCAGAAGGGCCGTCTGTCCGGCCGCGACCGCGACCCGCCGCGACACCGTCTCGAATCCGTCGAGCGCCGCCTCGACCCGGTAGGGCGCTGGTGGCAGGCCATCAATCCGGTAACTGCCCTGTCCATCGCTCACCGCTTCGGTGACCGACCCGTTCGCATCGTTGACGACCTTGATCGCCGATCCCGGCAAGGCCCCGCCGGTCGAGTCCTTGACGGTTCCCGAAATGCTGCCATTAGTGGGTTGAGCCTGAACGAACGCCGGAACGGCGACCATCAGCGCCGCCAGCGAAACAAACCGTACGAATCTCGACAACATGAACGCTTCTCCCTGAATTTGACCGCGTTGGCTGGGGTGCCGAACGACGGGGAGAAGCGGAACCGGGAAGTGCTATCGGAAGGTGCTTCTCACCAACCCGTCGTCGGCCTGATACACGCGCAGCGACACGCCGCGAACGCGCAACAGGGACAACAACAGGCGAGCGAGAACGAACTCATGAACTCCAGCGATTGTGCAGGGGGACTCGGCCCATAGTCAAGCCGGGTCGTGTCATCGGGGTCAGACACCCGGCATCGTTCCGGTGTCCGACCCCGGTGCCGGCCTCGACTCGTTCAGCGATTTATGGAACGATTTCAACCATCCGCAGCTGGCCTGCTCGTTGCACAGCCCGGCACAGCCGGCCTGACCAGGAGAGTGCTTGTGCCACGCATGCTTCGAATCGTCCCCTTCGCGGCGCTGCTCATGACGACGCTCGCGCCGTCGGTTGCGCACGCCCAGTTCTGGTACCCGCCCTATTACTATCCGCACCCCGTCTATCGCTACGAGCGCGAGGCGGACGTCCGGATCCGCGTCAATCCGAGCGACGCGTCGGTCTACGTCGACGGGTACTTTGCCGGCAAGGTCGAGGACTTCGACGGCGTGTTCCAGCGCCTGCACGCGCTGCCGGGCCAGCATGAGATCGTCATCTACAAGCCGGGTTACAGGAGCCTGCGCCAGCGGCTCTACCTCACGCTGAATCACACGCACAACATCGACGGCGATCTGGACAAGCTTGGTCCGGGAGAAACCGACGAACCGGAGCCGAGGCCGATCGAACCACCGCCTGGCGCGCAGGCTGGCCCCGACGACCGCCGGCCGGAGCTGCCCCGTGGTCCCGTCACTCGACGGCCGCCGGCACCGCAGCGTCCGCCCGAACCGGCGCGGCCGGCCGAACCGCGCCGCCCCGCCCCGCCGTCCGGCGAGGCGCGCTCCGGAACGCTCGTCATCCGCGTGCAGCCCAGCGGCGCAACGGTGCTGATCGACGGTGAGAAATGGAATGGACCGACCGGCGACGATGAACGGCTGATCGTCCAGGTGCCGTCGGGACGGCACCACGTCGAAGTCGAGAAGGACGGCTACGAGCGCTACACGATGGACGTTGAGGTCGAACGCGGACGCAGTGAAGCGCTGAACATCAGCCTCAGACGAAATTGATGAGTGATGATTGATGAAGGATGATTTGGATTGATGATTGATGATTCAGCGAAGGGTGAGCGCGACGGTCGGTCCCTTCAGCCTGAGTCTCCCTGAATCTTCCTGGCCGAGGTGGCGGATATCGAGAAATCGATACGCCACCTCGAGTCCCGCGTGCGTGGTAATCGGCCAGTGCCACGACGCTTCGGCCTCGAGATAGTGCCCGCCGTATTCCTCGTTCGGCTTGTCCGGAATACCCAATCCCTTCACCACAATCGCGGCTGACGATTTCGCACCAATCGCGAAGCGTGTCGCCAGACCAATCAGCGGCAGCGTCGCGACGCTGGAATTGGTGATCTCGTGAACCGTCGGATTCGCCAGCTCGAGCACGACGTTCGTGCGTTCGATCTCGCCGAGAATTCCAAAGCGGAAACGCGGCCGCGCCACCATGTCGTATTGGTAGGCCACGCCGAACGCGTTCCAGGAGACGGTCGTCGTAATCGGCACTCCGGCCCGAAACATCGTGCCGGCAAACAAGACATCGTGGTTGAGCGCGGCGGTCATCTCGTAGCGAACCGGAACGAGCCTGAACGAAATGAGCTGCTGCCGGGTCGGGCGCGCCCGCACGCCGAACTGGAGGAATGTCCGGTCGGGCACGCCAAATTCCGAGGTGAAATCGATTTGCGTGCCTTGAATCCCGTTCCGCTCCCCCGCTCCGCTGATGCTAGTGACCGGGCGCCAGACGCCGATGTCGAGGCGGACGCGCGCCGCGCCAACATCCGCGACCGGATCCTGCGCCCTGGCGCGCGCGCTCGCGCCAGCGATCAGCATCAGAACGGCGAAGCAGCGCGCAGCCGCGCCACTAGCGAACGGAGTGATGGGAACCCACCGGTACGGATTCGGACGCGGTCGCCGGGTCCGGCGACGTTGCGCGCGGGGCAATCGGATCGGCATCGGGTCTGACAATGTAGGAGAAGAGGCTGATGTCGCGGAGCCGGATGAACTGCAGCAGAATCGCGCTCCACGAATCGTACGAGCGCAGCCCCTGGTAGAACTCCGGCGCGATCTGGCGAATGCGCGGCAGCGACGACCAGGGTATAGTGATCAAATCGTGATGCTCGCTGTGGTAGCCGAGATTGAACGCGAGCTTGTTCATCGGCCCGTAGTACGAATACGTCTCCTGATCCGGCGCGAGCGCGAAGTGTTCCTGCACCCAGCGGCCGCCGAGCGGATGCAGCCCGATGGCGAAGACCGTCGCCACCCCGAGATACGCCAGCGGCATCCAGCCGGCGAGCTTCACCAGCAACACCATGCACGCGATCTGAAACGCGACGCCGGCCAGCGTCCAGCCGTCAATCGGCTGCACCTTCTTCATCCGCCGCGGCCGCACCACGCCGGTGACGATGATGTTGCCGGCAATCCAGAGCGCTTTCTTCCAGCTCGAGTGCCCGATCAGCCGCGCCTCGGTCGGTCCGGGCACGCCGCAGTCGTACTCCATCTCGCCCAAATGGCGGTGATGCAGCATGTGGTACTTGAAGAACGACATCGCGCCCGGCACGACCAGCGGAATATTCGCGACCAGGGCGAGCAGCCGGTTGGCGACACGCGATCGCAGCACGAGGTTGTGGCAGTACTCGTGGATCAAGGCCCACAGGGCGTGATCGATCGTGGCGCCGACGATATAGGCGAGCGGAACCCACAGCCACCACGGGCGGTCCCGCAGGACTACGGCCAGGGCGAGTTGAACGACGACCAGGCCGACGGTCCAGAAGGCGCCGCTCGGATCGGGTTTGGCGAGTTCGCGAAGCTCCGGATGCGCGGCCAGAAGTTCGCGGCCACGCGACCAATGGGGCTGCGGCGCCGTCGTCCGGATGTAGCTGATAGTTTCCAGGATACGGACCAATGTACCTGACCGCCGGGGGCCGCTCAACCTCAAAACGCGGACGTATAATTCGGCCATGCCTTCATTCTCCAGCGCAGTTTCTTGGCAGCCGCGACTTCTGACGGCGGCGCTCCTGGCGTGCGTGTCCGTGGCCGTCAACGCGGCAGCCCAGCAGCCGGCTCCCGCGCGGGCCTTCAATGCCGCCGATCGGATCCCGCTCGACAGCGCCGTCCGGACGGGCACGCTGCCCAACGGGCTCCGCTACTTCGTCCGCCAGAACGCGCTGCCGGAAAAACGGATCGCGCTGCGCCTCGCCGTCAAGGCCGGTTCGCTCTTCGAAGCGGACGATCAGCAGGGTCTGGCGCACCTCATCGAGCACATGGCGTTCAACGGCAGCGATCACTTCAAGCCGGGCGAACTCGTCTCGTATTTCGAAGGACGCGGCGCGCGGCTCGGCCCGCACGTCAACGCCTACACGTCGTTCGATGAAACGGTCTACATGCTCGATCTGCCGTCGGACTCGAGCGAACTGGTCACCAAGGGGCTCACGGCGCTGGCCGACTTCGCCGGCGGCTTGACGCTCGACGCCGAACAGATCGACAAGGAGCGCGGCGTCGTCATCGAAGAATGGCGCGGGCGCCTCGGCGCCGGATCGCGCGTGCGCGACCAGCAGATTCCGGTCCTCTACTATCACTCGCGCTACGCCGATCGCTCGCCGATCGGCAAGCCTGAGATCATCCGCAACGCGCCGGCGGCGCGGCTGCGCGCGTTCTACGACACCTGGTACCGGCCCGGACGGATGGCGATCATCGCGGTCGGCGACGTCCCGGTCGACGATCTCGAGCGCGGCGTGCGCGAAGCGTTCGGCGGGCTCGCCGATCGCGCGCCGGCGGCGGAACCGCCCGACAACGGCGTCCCGCTCCACCGCGAGTCGCTCGTCAACATCACGTCGGATCCCGAGATCACCTCGTCGTCGGTCCAGTTCATTCGCAAGCGGCCGAGCGAGCCGCAAGGCACCGTCGGCGACTACCGGCGGAGCCTGGTCGAGAACATCTTCACGCAGATGCTGAACGAACGGTTCGGCGAGCTGGCGCGCAAGCCGGATGCGAAGTACCTCGCGGCCGGCGGCGGCGGTAGCCCGTTGAGCGCCAAGGTCAGCATGTTCGGGCTGAGCGCGCGCGTAAAGGACGGCGGCATCGCCGACGGCCTGGCGGCCATCGAGATCGAGGCGCGTCGCGTCCTCCAGCATGGCTTCACCGCCTCTGAACTCGATCGCGCCAAGCGTTCGATGCTGGCGTTCTACGAGCGCGCCTACAACGAGCGCACCAAGAACGAGAGCGGGCGCTACGCGCAGGAATACCTGAACTACTTCCTCGTCGACGAACCCAGTCCGGGCATCGAGTACGAATTCCGGCTGGCGCAGCAGGCGATTCCGGCGATCACGCTGGACGAAGTGACCGCGCTGGCGCGTACTCGTCTGAGTGGCGAAGGATCGGTCGTCCTGGCGGTGATGCCGCAGAAGGACGGCTTGAAGGTTCCGGTCGAAGCCGAACTGCGCGCCGCGCTCAGCGAAGGCGAACGAGTCGCGGTCATGCCCTGGAGCGATGGCACGACCGATCGGCCGCTCGTGGCGCGGATCCCGAATCCGGCCGCGATCACCGCGCGCCGCGAGTTGCGCGACATTGGCGTCACCGTTGTGACGTTTGCCAACGGCGTCGAAGCCTGGCTCAAGCCGACCGACTTCAAGAACGATCAGGTGATCTTCACGATGTACGCGAAGGGCGGCGCGTCGCTTGCCTCCGAGGCGGATTACCTCCAGGCGCGGTTTGCGACGCAGTACGTCGGACTCTCGGGGCTCGCCGGCATCAAGGCCGTCGATCTGGACAAGATGCTGGCCGGCAAGATTGCCTCAGCGTCGCCGTTCATTTCCTCGTCCACGCACGGCATCAACGGATCGGCCGCGCCGGCGTTCGTCGAAACGGCGCTCCAGCTGTTGTACGCGTCCTTCACCACGCCTGGTGACGATCCCGAGTCGCTGGCGTTGATGAAACGCCAGCTCGAAGCGGCCGTCGCCAACCGCGGCCGGAGTCCCGGACAGGTGTTCGGCGAGAAAGTGGCCGCCGTCAACAGCTCGAACCACTTCACGTCCAAGCCGTTCGTCGCCGAGGACATCCCGAAGATCGACCGCGCGAAGATGCTGGACTTCTATCGGCAGCGGTTCGCGAACGCCGCCGATTTCACGTTCTTCATGGTCGGGGCATTCGACATCGAGAAGACGCTGCCGCTCCTGGCGCGATATGTCGGCGGGCTGCCGTCGACCGGGCGCGCCACCTCGACGTTCAAGGACCTCGGCGTCCACTTCCCCACCACCATTCAGCGCGAGAAAGTCGAGAAGGGGCGCGAGCCGCGCAGTCAGACGCTGATTTCCTTCTTCGCCGATCCGTCGTTTGAACCGATCGAGCAGGAACGGGTCATCGCCGCGACCACGGTGCTCGAAACCGTACTGCGCGATTCGCTGCGCGAGGATCTCGGCCAGACCTACACGGTCTCGGTCGGCCTGCAGCAATCGCCGCCGCAGCGCGGCGACGGCGCGATCGCGGTGAGCTTCGGCGCGGCGCCGGAAAACATCGACGCGATGGCCGAACGGGTGATCAACGCCGTCAAGAAACTCCAGACCGACGGCCCGGCGGCGGATCTGGTCGCCAAGGCCAAGGAAGGCGCGCGCCGCGATTACGAAACCGCGCTGAAGCAGAACCCGTACTGGATGCGGCGACTCCAGACGGTGCACCTCCTCGGCGGCAATCCGAGCGACATCCTGACGAGAAACGCCCGGATCGAGAGCATTACCGTGGCGGATGTCCAGAACGCGTTCAAGAAGTACTTTCCCATGGACCGCTTCACTGTTGTGACGCTTGTTCCTGAGACGCCTGCGCGGTAGTGGGTTCGATAGGTTCGAAGGGGTTCGATAGGTTCGATAGGTTCGGTAGGTTCTGGGTTCTGGGTCTGAAGAACCAAGCACCTGTCGAACCTATCGAACCCTTCGAACCTATCGAACCTATCGAACCAGTCGAACCTACAGCCTGACCAAGATCCCCTCCGTCGCCAGACCCGTCGCCTGAGCGATAGCTGCAGCGTAAGCCGCGACCTGGCGTCGGTAACGCGCCTCACCTTCGACATCGAGCTCGCGATCGGTCTTGAAGTCGACGACCACCCAGCGGCCGTCTTCTTCGAACGCCAGGTCGACGACGCCCTCGACCACGACGCCGTCCGGCGCCTGAAACGTCACCGGCGTCTCGCGCCGGCACCGCGTCGCGGCGGCCGCAGCCGTCGCTCTTCGGCCCAGGTCGTGCCGAAGGAACCGCTCCACGGCCTCGACTGCGTCCCCGACGACCTCGTCGGTCAAACCCAGGATGCGGGCTTCGAGCGCCGCGACCGCGCGGCGGTCAGCCGTGGAGCCATCGAGCGGCGCCTGCGCGACAATCGCGTGCACCAGGACGCCGAATGCGGCTCCGCCGCTTCGCGGTCCGTGCCCGGCTGACAGATTGGCGACGGTCACCCGCGCCGCATCAGCGGCCAATACCTGCGCGCGTTCAGGATCCTCGGTCCATTCACGCACCGTCGCGAGCGCAACCGACGCCACGCTGCCGCGCGCGCGCGCATCGTGCTGCGCGAGGCGCCAGCGGTCGTACTCACTGCGACCATCCGCCACCACGGTCTTCGGCACGTCCTTGACGATCAAGTCATCTCGCCGGACGCCGTAGGACGCCTTCGCTCCAAGCGCGAGCGCGTGCGGATCCCACCAGACCACGCCGTAGTCGCCCGCCAACCGATGCAGCCCGGGACACACCGTCGAGGCGCCGGCGACTTCGCCGTTCGGCCGCTCGAGCACGGTGTCCTTCGACTTGAACGCCGGACATCCAGCCCCGCGCTCCGCGGTGCGCCGATCCGCCTGGGGTGGATAGAGCGCCGCGTTCAGCGGCGAGAGCCAGCCGCCGTCCCACGGCTCGTCGCCAAGCGCGGGAACGACCAGCAGGTCGCGGGCACGCGTGGCCGCGACGTACGCGAGCCGGACGCCTTCGGCTTCGTCCCGCGCCACTTCGAGCGCTTCGTGCTCGTGGAGTTCATGCGGCGCCCAGCCGCCAATCTTGATCGCGCACAAACCGCGGTCGAGATCGGCGTAGCGGCTGGCGTCGTTACGCGACATCCGGCACGTGAGATCGGCCAGGATGACGACCGGGAACTCGAGGCCCTTGGCCTTGTGCACGGTCATGAGGCGGACGCCGTCGCTGTTCTCCTCGAGAATCGGCGCCTCGGCCCCTTCCGACGCGGCCGCCGCCCGCAGTTCGTCGATGAATCCACGAAACGAGATCCCGCCACCCGCCTCGTACTGACGCGCGAGCTCGGCGATGTGCAGGACATTCGCCAGCACCTGTTCACCGGCCGGCCGCAGGATGAAGCCGACGTGCGCGCGGGTGCTGGCCATCAGCGCTGTCACCGTGTCGGCCACCGGCCGGTAGTTGCGGCGGCGATGCAGGTCCTGCAACGCGCGCAGCGCCTCGGCGATCGGCATCAGCTGCGCGGTGGGTTCGGCGCTCAACTCCAGATCGTGGCCGGAGTTGCCGCCCAGCACGCGCGGAATCCGGAACGGATGAAAGGCGCCGAAGCGATGCCGGAACTCCAGCAGCGCCTCGTCGTCGATCGCGAAGAACGAACCTTTGAGCGTCGCGAAGACCGACAGTTCATCGTCCGGCCACTCGATGGCCGCGAGCGCGGCCCGGATCGCCTCGACTTCCTCGCGGCCGTGAAACGACTTTCCACCGACGAGCAGATGCGGAATGCCGCGCGCTTCGATGGCTTCCGTGTAGGGTTTGGTCACGTCGTCGCCGAAGCTCACGAACCGCCGAAACAACACCGCGACGTGTTTCGGCTGGATCGGCACGCGACGCTCGGGGTCGGCGGGTTGCGGCTCGGCGACAGTCCACCCGGTTCTTGGATTGACCAGCCACTCGATGAACGCGCCGACCGCATCAGGAAGCGAGGCCTCGATCGCCCGCGGCGACGCCTTGAGCGTGCCACGCCCGGTGTAGGGCGACGGCACCGGCAGCGCGATGACGGCAGGCTGCGACGTCACCGAACGACGAGACTCCGAGAGGGCGATGTACTCGGCCTGCAACACGTCGTCATTCCGCTGCATGCACTGGCGGAAGGCCGTGTTGACGAAGTGCTGAATCTCCGGCACGCTGCGAAAACTCTTCGTCAACTGAACCACTCGGCCGCCGCGCGCCGCCAGCTGATCGCGGACGCGGCGGTAGGTCGCGACGTCGGTGCCGCGGAACCGGTAGATCGCCTGCTTCGGGTCGCCGACGATGAAGAGCTTGCCGGGAACGGGCCGAATACGGGCCGCCTCTGTCGCGGCCGGATCGTCCGCCGACAACAGCAGGAAGATCTCGGCTTGCACCGGATCGGTATCCTGGAATTCGTCGACGAAGATGCGGCGGCACTTGCGCTGCAAGTGGCGACGGACCTCGCCATCGGACCGCAACATGTCGCGGGTCCGGACCAGGAGATCCGCGAAGTCGAGCGCGCCGGCGGCCGCTTTGAGCGCCTGATACGCGGCGGTGGCCTCGCGCATCTCCTGCTGCAGCGCGGCGGCGAGATCGGCGTCGGCATCGCGTTTGAACTGCTGCAGATCCGCGAACAACTGATCACGCGCCGCCAGGAGATCGGTCCTCGTGACATCCTTGCCGTACTTGTAGCCGCTGCCTTTGCGCGTCCGCGAGAAGCCGCCCCAGCCGCTTGGTCCCTTGTCGCGCAGCAGGTCGATCAGCCGTGCCTCCCACCCGTCGCGATCGGCGTAACCGAACGACTGCTCGAGCCGGATTTGCGTACTGAGCCGGCGAACGCCGTCGAGGTCGACGAACAGGTTGTCGCGCGTGGAGGCCGGCGCGGCCGAGAGTTCGGCCAGGCGATGCAAGGCGGCCACCTGGCGATCGACGATCGCATCTCGATCAAACGGCCGACGTGACCAGGGCGCGGTGAAGTCGCGCGCTTCAGCCAGATCACGACCGGCCCGCCGCAATCGATCGACCGGGCCCGACGGTTCGGTGTCGCCAAACGACGGCATGCTGGTGCGGCGCAGCGCTCGCCGGACGCCGTCCGGCGGACGCTTCAACGTCTGCTCGAGCCACCGGGAGAATGCGCGGTCATACAGGCGCGCCGACTGCGGCTCGGTCAGGACCGAGAAAAGCGGATCGACGCACGCCTCGACTGGACGTTCGCGGAGGAGTTCGGCACAGAAGCCGTGAATCGTGTTGACGTGCGCTTCCTCGAGCGTCTCGAGTGCGTGATCCAGGCGCTGACGAATTTCACCGTCTGGATTGACGTCCGCGCGGTCGCGTTCGAGGCGTTCGCGCAACCGCAACTTGAGCTCGCCGGCCGCCTTCTCCGTGAACGTCACGGCGACAATCTCGGTCATCGTGGCCCGGCCGGTCGCGAGCACACGCAGGATCCGCGTCACCAGTTCGGTGGTCTTGCCGGTTCCGGCGGCGGCTTCGACAACCAGCGTGTCGTCAAGATCCTCGGCAATGGCGCGGCGCGCCTCGTCGTCTCCGCGTGGAAAATTGACGACCGTCATCGCATCGACCTCAAGGCCAGGAGGTCGCCGAGCCGCTCCTTGTCCTTCCGCTTGATGCGCTCCTCCTCGCGCGGCCCGCAGACTGGACGGAAGTCGCACCAGTGGCACGCGCCGTCTTTCGGGGCAGCCACGAGAAATCCGAGCTCGACGGCGCGGTCGACAATCTCGAGCACCTGCAAGCCCTGGCCGCGGGTGTAGTCGTTCAAGGGAATGGCCCTCTCGCCGAAGCCGCCCGCTGTCGTGCAGTAGTACAACCGGCCCTCGAAGACCCGCTGGCCAAGTCCCTGCTCAATCGCGACACTGTAGAGGACCGGCTGCAACACCTCGCCGCCCTTCACGATCAGGTCGTCGGTCGCGCGGTTCTTGCCGGTCTTGTGATCGGTGATCCGGAGCAGGCCAAGATCGTCCCGCCGTTCGATGAGATCGACCGATCCGCGCAGCCGGAAGCGGCCGCCAATCGTGACCGGCTCGGGCAGACTGCGCGGATCGCGCCCCTCGTCGTTCAGTCCGAAACTGAATTCAAAGTAGGTGGGCACCCAATCGGGCTCCTTCGCCAGGCGCTGCACCCAGATCCCGAGATCGCGGCGCAGCTCGCCGACTTCGTCCGTCCAGACCCGCTCGATCGCCGGCGCCAGCTTCTCGGCATACTCGCCAGCCACGCGATCGAGCGCTGCGTCGAGCACGCGCACCGCGTCCACCACACGGTCCGCGGCGATCGGCAATTGGTGACGGCCGTCCATCTCTCTCAGGAACTCGGCTTGCGCCCGGTGAAAGAGGCTGCCGCGGGTGAGCGGATCCATCCGTACGAGCGGCTCGGGTTCGTCCCACGGCTGCAGGCGGTGAATCGTCGCCAGCAGAAACTGATACGGGCAGACCGCAAACCGCTGGAGCGCCGACAAGGAATACGGCCGCTGATCCAGTCGATGCGCGGCAAGCGCGGATTGGGTCGACGGCGTCACCCGGATGAATCCGTCGCTGGTCGTCCAGATGGTGCGGCCGCGTGACCATCGAGCGATGACCGATCGGCGGAGCGCCTCGTTCAAGCCAAGCAGGTAGTGCGCACGACCCCGGACCGAGGCGGGATCGCGCGCATCGAGGAGCGGCTTCAGCACGGCGAGGTCGTGCTCGAGGTCGTCGATCGCCTGTCGAGGATCGGCGGGCGCCGGCCACGCCAGGCTCGCGCCGGCTTCGGCCGCCGCGTCGGCGGCCAGGGCGCGATGGTCCGGCACCTGTCCGGTGATCGCGCGCATCACGTCGAGCGCGTAAAACGACGGGACGCGAGCCCGCGTCTCGGCGACGTCCATCCGCGGGTACGAGAGATACACACGTTCAGTCGCCGCACCGATGGCGATCTTCAACAGCAGACGCTCGGCCGCCGAGCGATCGTCCTGACACAGCAGATCCGTCTCGACCAGCCGGCGGCGGTCGTCGAGGAGCAGCGGGTCCTCGCGCGGGCGCTGCGGCACGACCCGTTCGGCCAGGCCCGGGACGAAGACGACCTGGAAGCTTCGACCGCGCGCCTGATGCGCTGTCCCGACGAAGAGCCGGCCGTACCGGCTGCGGCGCGGATCCCAGTCGAGCATGACCAAGCGGTCGCGCAGGACGTCGCGCACTTCCTCGAGCGACACCGGACCGATATCGGCCATCGGCCGCAGATCGGCGCAGGTTTGCAGGACGCGCGCCGGGCGCACCAGGGCCATCGCGGCGAGGTGGGCAAAACGATCCAGCCACTCTCCCCACGTCGCCCGCTCGGGCCACTCGGCGAGCACGTCGATGATCGGGAGCGCGAAGCCGCGCAGGTGGGCCAGATTCTGCAGGTCGCGACGGAACCGTTCGATCCGCGGCGCTTCAGGTTCGTCGCGTTCGAGTTCGGCAATCCGCAGCCGATAATCGGCGGCCAGACCATCGAGACGCCGGCGCCAGCGCTCGCTGCCATCGGCGCGCGTGCGGCCGCCGACCACCGCGGACTCGACGATGAGCTCTTCCCACTTCCACGGCGATCGCAGCGTGCCGGCGACAATCGCGTCCTCGTCCGAATCGAAGCGAGGCGGCTCAGGGACCGCCGACTCGGGCTCGTCCGGCTCCTCCGTCGTCCGATCGGCGGCGCCAAACACTTCGTCGCGTGGCACGGCCACGCGCTCCGCCGCGGCCTGGGCCCTGGCGCGTGCCTGATCAACGCGCGGCACCTGGCCAAGCGATAGATACTCGTCGAACCTCTTCGCCGACAGCCCTTCGACGGCGCACGACAGCAACGCGACAAAGGCGCGGCCGGCCGGATCCGGACGCCGGGTGCCGCGATCGAAGTGCACCGGGATGTCGGCACGCGCGCAGGCGTGTTCGAGCAACCCGAGGTACTGCTGCGGCGCACGGAGAAAGACCGCCATCTGATCGAACGGCACGCCGCGCGCCGCTTCGCTCATGACGCGTCTGACGATTTCAACCGCTTCGCGCCCTTCTCCTGGTGCAGAAAAGAGCTGGACGTCGCCGGCGCGGGCCCGCACCAGCGGGCGCTCGGCGTTGTTGAAGACGAACCGCCGCAGGTGTGTCAAATCGCTGCCCGCTGCCGCGTCGTCCGCAACGAGTTCGACGACGGCGCCAAGGCTTCGCAGCGCCTCGAGCGCGCGCTCGTCGCCGTCGGGGATCGTCGCGAAGGCGGCGGACGCCCGCGCGACCAGCGCGCCGACGAAGTCGCGCTCCGATCGGGAATCAATGGTGATGTCGAGCAGGACGATCGGCGCGCCGGCGTGCGGATGCCGGCCGGCGGACCACGCCGCGGCGCCCCGGCGAAACAGCTCCGACCGATCGCCAATCGATGCGCGGTCCTGCTCCGTCTCGATGCGCGCGAGGAGCTCCTGCAAATCGGCGCCCGAGGCCCCGAGCGCTGCCAGACGCGCGCCGTCCACCGCCGCCAGCCTCAGCTCGTGCACCGTCCGGGACAGCGCCCGCGGAAATCCCGGCATCGCCGCCACCGGCCCGAAATACTTCAACCCACCGTCCGCAAGGGCAGCGAATGTCGCTCGAGCCGCGAACGCTTCGGCCGCAGCCTGGGACCCTGGCGCGCAGGCATCGCCAGCGTCGAGCGCCGCGCTTCGCGCGGCGAGCTCAATCACGCTGAATCGCGTGATGCCGAATGTGGCGCCGCGCTGCTGGCAGATGGTGCGGACGAAGTCGTCAGCCGCGCCGCGCGACGCGCCGACGACGATGATCTCGGAATCCTGGGAGTAGGAGGCAAGAAACGCCCGCGCGGCATCGAGCCGGGCCGCCGCGGATCGTGAAGTGGCAACGTGCAGCATCAAACCGCTCCTTCCGGACTTCCTGCCGGAGACCTGGACGGGGTAGCGCTCGCTACCTTCGCTGGATTGTAGTCGGTTCGAGAGGTTCGATGGGTTCGAAAGGTTCGATGGGTTCGAAAGGTTCGAAAGGTTCGAAAGGTTCGAGGGGTTCGGGGTTCAGAACCAAGAACCTGTCGAACCCTTCGAACCTATCGAACCCTTCGAACCAACTGGTATCTAGATTTCGAGCTGAATCCCGATCTCGACCACCCGATCTGGAGGAATCAGGAAGAAGTTGGTCGCCCGGCGAGCATTGCGGGATAAGAAGACGAATAGTGCATCGCGCCACTGCATCATCCCCAGCCGGCTGTTCGGGTGATTCAGCAGCGTGAGGTGCGCGAGATAGAACGTCGTGTCCGCGGCGCGCCAGTCGAGGCCCAGGTCCTTCGCGCGTTCGAGCGCCGCGGGGACGTCGGGGTTGTCCATGAAGCCAAACTTGGTGACGACCCGCCAGAAGCCGCTCGCCAGCCGATCGACGCGGATTGCCGAGTCCGGATCGACCCTGGGCCGGTCTTCGATCGACACGGTGAGCAGAATGATCTGATCGTGCAAGACCTTGTTGTGCGTCAGATGGTGCACCAGAATCGGCGGCGCGCCTTCCGGACGCGCGGTCATGAAGATCGCGGTGCCGGGGACACGGATCGGCGGATTCGCCGTGATGCTGCCGAAGAACTGGGACAACGGCACTTCGGACTCGGACAGCCGCTTGACGACCAGTTGGCGGCCCGTCGACCAGGTCGACATGACGGTGTAAATCACCGCCGCGACCAGGAGCGGGAACCAGCCGCCATGCTGAATCTTGATGACGTTCGCGCCAAAGAACGCGAGGTCGATGACGATGAAGGCGCCCGACACCGCCAGGGCCAGCCCCAGGCTCCACTTCCACCGCTCACGCGCCACGAAGTACGCGAGCAGCGTCGTAATCACCATTGTCGTCGTCACCGCCATGCCATACGCGGCGGCGAGGTTCGTCGACGTCTTGAACCAGAAGACCAGGCCGACGGTCGCGATCATCAGCGACCAGTTCACTTCGGGGATGTAGACCTGCCCCTTTTCGTGTTCCGAGGTGTGATGAATTTCAAAGCGCGGCGAGTAGCCGAGTTGGATCGCCTGCTGGGTCAGCGAGAAGGCGCCCGAGATCACCGCCTGCGAGGCGATGACGGTCGCCATCGTGGACAGCACGACCAGCGGATAGAGTCCCCAGTCGGGTGCCATGTGGAAGAACGGATGCTCGCGCGTCTCCGGATTGCTCAAGAGCAGCGCGCCCTGCCCCATGTAGTTCAGGACGAGCGCCGGCAGGACCAGCGAGAACCAGGCGATCCGGATCGGCGTCCGCCCGAAATGTCCCATGTCGGCGTAGAGCGCTTCGGCGCCGGTGACCGACAGGAAGACCGCGCCGAGCGTGATGAACGAGGCGAGCCCTTCGCGTCCGAGGAACTCGACGCCGTGGGCTGGATTGATCGCGCGGAAGACAATCGGGTTCTCGACGATGTGCGGCAGCCCGAGGAGCGCGAGCACGCTGAACCAGAGAATCATGATCGGTCCGAAGACCTTGCCGATTCCTTCGGTGCCGCGGCTCTGGGCGACGAACAGCCCGATCAGGATGGCGATGGTGATCGGCACGACGAAGGGCTCGAAGACGTCGGTCGCGACCCGCAACCCCTCGACCGCGCTCAACACGGAGATCGCCGGCGTGATCATCCCGTCGCCGTAGAGGAGCGCCGCGCCGAACAGTCCGATCGCGACGAGATGCACGTGGGTCCGCTTGCCCCCGGAACGTACCAGGGCGACGAGGGCGAGGATGCCGCCTTCCCCGCCGTTGTCGGCCCGCATCACAAACAGCAGGTACTTGATCGTGACCGTGATGATGAGCGACCAGAAGATCAGCGACAGGACGCCGAGCACGTTTTCCGTCGTCACCGGGATCGGGTGGGTGCCGGAAAAACACTCGCGAAGCGAATAGAGCGGGCTGGTGCCGATGTCGCCGTAGACGACGCCGAGGGCAGAAAGCGTAAGGATGGCGACGCGGGATTTCGGCTTGTGGCTCAACGACGGATCAGAGAACGGTCATCGCTCGAACCGCACCTGGATGCGGAACTGGCGATATTCGCTGTTGTAGAAGGTGCCGAAGGCCGGTGACGTGTTGACGGCCTGAACGTCGGCGGGAGAAAACGAGTCGAGCGCGTTGTTGGCGCGGACGCCAATCCACGGTCTGAGCTTGCCGATGGTGAACCGCCGCTCGAGCCCGAGATCGAGCCGGAAGTAGTTGGGGAGCCGGAGAGCGTTTCTCGGCCCCACGTAATCGCGGGCATCGTTCTCTACAGAGTAAGGCAATCCGGCCCGCCAGTCGAGAACGCCAATCACCAGCCAGTCCTTGCGCGGATTGGCGCGTCCCTTGGCGAGCAAACGGTGCGGCACGTCGGTCCGCGCCGGCGCGTACTCATTCCGGCCAACGACGGGCCAGAGCACGTTGTCGAAGAAGACGGTAAAGGCGTTCAGATCGGCGCGCGCCTGCGCATAGACATACGACACATTCAGGTCAATGCCGCGGCTCCCGGTGTAGTGCATGCCGAACTCGGCCTCGCGATAACGCGATCGGCCCGTGCTGTCCATCCACAGCACGGCGGCGCCGCCGACCGTCGTCGGCTGAATCAGGAGTTCGTTCGAGCCGCGGCGATCGATCGCGCTGACGTGGACCGCCCAGCGCGGATTGAAGCGCTGATCGTAGGCGAGATCCCAGGTGTGGCTGCGCGGCGTGCGGAGATCGGCCGCCGCCATCCGGCGAAACACGGTCGGTGGACCGAGCGGCGTGACGCCGTCGAGGCCGTAGCGCGTGTCGATCGGACTCTCGAACTGCTCGTAGGCGCCCGCCGCGGAAGGCGTGCGCTCGAAGAACAGTCCGTAGCCGGAACGGATGACGGCGCTGCCTGATTCGTTGAGCAGGACGGCGGAACCCACCCGGGGCGTCACGTTGAAGCGGCCGAGGACACCGTCGCGGTCGAGCCGGGCTCCGGCTTCGACATACCAGCGGCCGGTCGGCTGGATGCGGTCCTGCATGAACAAGGCAACGTCGGTGCTCTGCACCGTCTGCGTGGTGGGGGCGCCGAAATCCAGCGTGCGCGAGAGCGTGCCGTCGCTCCGCCGGATCATCACCCGATCGGACGCGCTGCTGCCGTCGTACTGGTTGTAAAGGAGATCGAAACCGGCCTTGTACAGGTGCAGACCGCCGAGGCCCTGATGCGTGCCGGACAACGTCTCCACGACCTGCACGCTGTTGGTTTCGCGATGCTGGCGATTGAAGAAATTCCCGAGCGTGGTCTCGGGCAGGATTTCCATCGGCGCGGTGCCGTCGGGCAGGACGTCGCTCGAATAACGGTGCGCCTCGACTGTCGTTTCCGAAAAGAGCGTGTCGCTCCACAGCGCCCGCTCGGTGGCCGCGAACGTCGTGACGTTGCCGCGCAGGTTGACGGCCGCTTCAGGCGGCGTAAACGTCCCGAGGTTGGCGTCCGTCTCGCGCCCGGGGAAGAATCCGGCGGAGGCGACCAGCGTGTGCCGCGGCGTCAGGTTCGCATCCAGCCGCGTGTACGAGCTGAACAGATGCGAGGTCCGGAGTTCATCCTGTGGCCGGCTCGGCACGTCGGCGGTCCGGTAGCGATACTGCGCCGCGGTTTGCAGAAACAGCCGCTCCTTGACCAGCGGCCCACCGGTCTCGAAGCGCGGCTCGAACCCGAGGATGCCAATCGGGTGCAGCGGCTCGCCGCGCTTGGTCATGAAGTTGGGATCGATGTCGTTGATGCGCGTCTTCCACTCATCCGCGGCGCGCCGCGTCTGAATCAGCACGAGGCCCGACGAAAAGCGGCCGTACTCGACGGCGTACGGATTCGGCAGCACGGTGACCGAATCGATCGCGTCAGCGGGCAGCGAGACCGACGACAGGCCGGTGACCGGATCGACAAAGGCGCCGGGGCCCAGCTGCACCGTCGACTGGCTCGGACGCCCGCCCTTGATACTGAGGCCACCTGGAACCTGGATCACGCTCACCAGGAGTTTCAGCGCTGACTGCAGGCTGCCGCCGAGCGAGAACTCCTCGAGCTGGCGGCTGGAGAGATTCTCGGTCGGCGTGATCGTGCCGCTGGCGGGCAGGACCGGCGACGAGGCGACGACGTCGACGCGCTCGGCGACCGACGAAATCTTGAGGTCGATGTTCAGTTCGACTTCGCGCCCGGAGATCACCGTGAGAGGCGTCGTCAACGAATCAAATCCCTGCGCTTCGACGACGAGCAGGTACTTGCCGGAGATCAGGGCATCGAGGCGGAAGCTGCCGTCGCCGCCGGACATGACGCGATTGATCTCGCCGTCTTCATTTCTGAGCGTGACGCCGACGCCGGCCAGCGGAATCGTGCCGGTCTGCGTGGTGATGACGCCGCGGATGACGCCGGCCGCGTTCGGCGACTGGGCGCCCGGCTCGGCGGCGGTCACGGAATCCTGCGCGGAGAGGCGGGAAGCGCTGAGAGCCAGGACCAGCGTCAGCAGCCTGATCGCGCGCCGCGACCTGCTGTCCAACATGCAGAACATGAATGACTTATTGTTGACCGGTCAGTCGCGTTTCAGCAACCTCCTCCAGACCGCCTGATCTTCGGGTTCGGCCCCCAGAACGAACCAGGTCCCGAAGTAGAGCGCGAGAAACAGCAGGCCGGCAGGCACTTCCCCGCCGGATCCGGCAAAGAAACGGACCGCCGCCGCCGGTATCCCCGCCACGAGCGCCGCAACGACCGGCCGCGACAACGACGCCCACGGCCACGACCACCCGAACACGTGCCGCACTTCGGCAAAGCGCAGGATGCCCTGGACGGTGAACCCGATCAGCATCGAGAGCGCCGCACCGGTCACCCCCAGCCTGGGAATCAGTACGAGCCCGGTGACAACCTGCGCGACGACCGTCGCCGCCGCGTTGATCAGATTGAGCATCGGCCGTTCGACCATGAGCAGTGTTTCCACCAGTCCGGCAAACGAGTTGGCACCGTGGGCGAGCCCGAGGAGCGCGATCCACAAGGCGCCGTCGCGAAACCCGCTGCCGTACACACTCAGCACCGTGCCGCCGGCGAAGACGGGAATGGCCACGAGCGGCAGCTGTGCTGTCAGCACCCACCGTCCGGGCCCCGAGACCGTGGCACGCAGCTGCTCGCGGTTATCCGACAGCGAGCGCGCCGCGACGATCGGCGCGAAGATCGGATCGAAGACCTGCCGGACCTTGCGCAGGCCGCCGGTGATTTCTGCCGCCGCGCAGAACACGCCGAAGGTCACGGCTGTCACGCCGGGCGCGCGATTGACGTACGCGCCGAGCATCAGGACATCGGCCTGGAGCACGAGCACCGTGAGCAGGCTCGATCCCGCGGTCGGCAGCGAAAACCGCAGCATGTCGCCGAGACTGCGCAGGCGCGGCGCGCGGGAGCCGTCTCGCGCCGGGATCCTCGTCGTCAGCGCGCGCGCCGCGAGGATGTAGCCGGCAATCGCCGAGACGGTGACGCCAAGCGCCACGGCCAGCGCGGGCGCCAGGTCGCGGATCCCGAGCGCAATCGCGATCACGAAGACGCCGGTCGTCACCCAGGTCTCGACCAGACCGCGGGAATAGAACTCGCTGGTCATGTCGAGCACGCTGCGCGACGCGCCGGTGCAGACTCTCGCGACGGCCATCCCGAGCACGCCGGCCAGCATCAGCGACTCGCCGGCGGTAAACGCGTCGAGCCGGCCGGTGCGCGACAGCCAGACTGCGAACGGCCAGGCGGCGGCGGTCAGCGCCGCGGCGGCAACCATCGTCGCCGCCAGCGCACGACGGAACGTCCGGCGCGCGCCGGCGCGATCGCCAGCCGCCGCGTGCGGTGCGACGAGCGGGACGATCGTGCTGTCGAAGCCGAGCATCGCGCCCTTGGACAGGAGATCCAGCGCCGCGTAGGCGAGCAGGAACCGGCCCAGCGACGCTTCGCCAAGGATGCGGGCGATGAGGAACGTGAAGACGCCGCGGAAGTTCGCGGCGAGGAGCACCACGAGGTTTGCGGCTGCGCCGCGCGCCAGGTGATGACCGTCGTTGAGCGTGTGATCGTCTGGGCCCGCCTTCGCCAAGGCTACGGCGGGCTGGCGCCCCTCGTTCGGCAGAGCTCCGGCGGATTGATCGCGGGGGGAAGGCGGTGGAGGGTCAGCGGCCGGGGCGAGACTCACGCACCGGCCTGGGTCCGCCACTCGTCAAAGGCGGACGCGCGACGCGCGCAGGCGACGGTGCACTGCGCTTCGCAGCCCTTGGCCCGATAGAACTCACGCGTGCAGTCCTCGGGGGTGTAGTCCAGCAGATCGATGCCCGGCGATCCGCGCCGCTGACTGCAGTACGACACCAGGCCGAATTCGTCGACGTAGAGATACTTCGCGCCGGCGCGGCACTTGAACGGCGACGAACCGTCGTGGAGCATGTCGCGCTCCCAGCCCTCGCCGCTCTCGTGAAAGATCGTCTTGTGGCTGGCCTTCTGCATTTCGTCGTAGGTCGCCGCGAGTTCGTCGCGCAGCAGGCCCGGACGAATCTGGCCGTTCTCGTCGTGCATCAACCCGACGGTCATGTAGAACCCGAACTCGTGCACTTCGGACACCACCTGCCGGGTCTCTTCGATCGTCGACGATCCGAGCACCGCGTTGATCGTCACGCCAAAGGTCGCGTGATCCTTGAGCAGCTGCAGGTTCTTCTTGACCTTCGTCCAGGACTTCTGCGACCACTCGTTCGGTTCGATGTTGTCGATGGACAGCTGCAGCATCGACAGCTTCGCGTCGTTCAGGCGGCGGATCCATTCCTTCGTGAACGGATAGCCATTCGAGATCATCGTGCAGACCATGCCGTGGCCGACGACGCGCGCGACCAGACGATCGAGCGAGGGATGCAGCAGCGGCTCGCCGCCGGTCAGCGTCACGACCAGCGTCCCGAGTTTGGCGGCGTGATCGATCCGCCGCTCGAGAAGCTCGGTGTCGACCGGCGGTGAGTGATCGTCGTACTCGAAACAGTAGCCGCAGGAGAGATTGCAGCGCCGCGTGACGACCAGCTGCACGAGCAGCGGCCGGCGCGGCGAGGTGATCATCCTCACACCGCGCGCGAAACTGGCGACGGGACGAGCCGGGAGAAACATCCGTGGGACCGATTGGTATGATACCGCACCGATGTTGATCGTCCCACTACCCGGTCCGGACTGCCGGCTCGTCGGCCGCTCCGCGCAGGCCCGCAATCTCCTGGTCGCCGCGCGCGTCGGCGCCGCCACGACCGGACCCGACGCGCTCGCGTCGAGCACCGCCGACCTCGCGATGCTCGTGCCGTCCACGGTTGCGCTGCACGCGTTGCTCTTCGCCGACCCGGCGTTTACCGCGCTTGCGACGCGGCTGCGTGACGCAACGAACAGCTCGCCGGTCTGGATCGACGGCACCGCCTCGGTGCTCGTTGGCCGGCCCGCGGCGCTTGTTCCCTATACCGCCAATCTGGCTGCGGCCGCGGCCTTGCCGCGCGTCGGCGTCGACCGCGATGGTCTGCTCGACCTCAGTACGGCGGCGGCGCGGCGCCACGCCGCGTGGCGGATTCTTCAGCGCACGGCGAAGAAGACCGACGGCTGGGTGTCGCGCAATTTCAACCGTCCCATCAGCCGGCCGATCAGCTACGTCCTGCTCGCGCTCGGCCTCAACGCCGGGCACGCTTCCCTCCTGACGCTGGCCTTTGGCTTCGCCGCTGCCGCCGTCGGCGCGATTCCCGGCTATCTCCCGTGTGCGATCACCGGCATCATGTTTCAGTTCGCCTCGGTGCTCGACGGCGTGGATGGCGAAATGGCGCGCGCGACGCTGACCGAATCGGAAGCCGGCGCCCGGCTCGACACCATCGTCGATCAGTTGACGTATCTGGCCTGCTTTATCGGCGTGACGACCGGATGGGTCCGAGAAACCGGTGGCACCACGCCTTTGCTCTGGACCGTCGGTCTTACCCTCGGCCTGGTGCTGAGTCTCGTGCGCGCGGGACTCTTCGTGCGGCGGCATGCCGAGAACGCGTCGTTCGTGTTCATCGATCGGACGATCCGCCGCGCCGCCCGCGAGACCGGCCTCAGCACGCTGCGCTACGCTGCCGCGGTCTTCACGCTGCTCCGCCGCGATCTGTTCTCGATGATCTTTCTGGTGGTCGCACTGACCGGCCAGCGCGTGCTCGTGCCGGGCCTCATCGCCTTCGGCATCGTCGTCGCGAACCTGACGTTCTCAGGACACCGGCGGGAGCTCGCCGCCGCCGCTCGCAATGAACGCCTCTCAGCCGCCTAGTCTAATGGTTCGAAGGGTTCGAGAGGTTCGAAGGGTTCGAAGGGTTCGAGAGGTTCGAAGGGTTCGAGAGGTGCTGGGTTCCAGAACCTAGAACCCATCGAACCTCTCGAACCAATCGAACCTTTCGAACCCTTCGAATCTATCGAACCCCTCGAACCCGCAAGAGCGCGTTAACGCGAAGCAAAGCGACGCGCGAGGAGCTGTTCCGCGATGTCTCGATCCGCCGGCGTATCGACGTCGACCCATTCGATGCCCGCCACATCGGCTGACCCGAGCTGGCCCTGCGCGACGAGGTGGCGCATGCCGGATGACACACTGCGGGATGCGGGATCGGACACCTGACGGAGCGCGTCGAAGACGGCCCGCGTCAGCACGAAGCAGCCGGCGTCGATGGCGTCCCACGGCTCGATCCCCTTGCCAATCGCGGTGACGCGTGAACCGTTCAGGCGGACCTTGGTCGCGTCCGCGAGATCGAGATCCTCGCCCGGCATCCGATCGACGAGGACCCGGCCCGCTTCCCCGGCGGTGAGCGGCGCGGCGACGAGCTGTGACAGTGCGGTGTCGCCGAAGAGGTGATCGACCATCTGCAGGAAGAACGTCGGCGCGGCCAGCGGCTCGGCGGCGAGCAGGGAGACGCCGTTCGGCGCCGCGAAGTCGGGATTTTCGACGAACCGCACCCGCAGGCTCGGCCGCAGCCCCTCAATCGCCGCCTTGACGCGCGCGCCTTCGTAGCCGATGACGATCACCGCCTCGTGACAGCCGGCCGCAGCCGCGTGCGCCAGCGCGTGCGCAACGAGCGGAGCGCCGGCGACCGCCATGAGCGGCTTGGGCACGTCGCCGCGCGCTTCGGACAGCCGCGAGCCGCTGCCGGCGGCGAGGATTACTGTTTGTACGACGGCGTGACGCCCGTTCACAGGCTCATCTTAATACGTGGCGTGTGGTGTGACATTCGTGCTACATTCCAACACCTGACTTATACAGACGAAACCGCACGCGTCGGCGATGTGCCGCGTACGGACACGATGAATCTGTCAGTCGATCGGTTCGAGCGCGAGACGATTGAAATCCTCAAACGCCTGAGCCGCCGACCGATTGCGCCGACGCGCGAGAGCGAACTGTTGGCCGACCTGGGCTTCGATTCGCTCCAGGTCCTGGAGCTTGTCGGCGAACTCGAGGACCACTTCAACATTGCCATTCCACTCAACGCGCTCACTCACATCCGCACCGTGGGGCAAATCGCGGCGGAAGTCGGTCGTCTTGTCGGCGACGAGGATTCGAAACCGTCGTGACGACTGAGCGCACGCTGTGCGAAGCCCTCGTCCGCGCCGGCCAGACCGCTTCCGGCGTCACTTTCATCGAGCACGACGGGCGATCCATAGAACTTTCTTATAAGCAGCTGCTCGACCACGCATGTGTGCTCGGCGGCAGCCTCCGCGCTTCCGGCCTGCAGACCGGCGACCGCGTCGCGCTCGTGCTTCCTGAGATCAGCGCCTTCGTGCCGGCCTTCTTCGGCATTGCCGCGGCCGGCCTGGTCCCGGTCCCGCTCTGCCCGCCGGCGCAGGCCGGCGACGTGCCGACCTTCACGCGTCAGTCGCGCGAGGTGATGGCGGCCGCGCGCGCCGCGGCCGTGATCACGTCGGCCGATCTGGCACCGCTCCTCGCGCTGCACGACATGGCGACGCAGGTCCTGGTGTTCGACGACCTGCAGACCGGCCCGGCGCTCAGCGCACCGATCCACGTGCCGATGGACGCGCCGGCGCTGCTCCAGTTCACGTCGGGTTCGACCGCGGCGCCGAAGGGCGTCGTCCTCTCGCACCGGAGCATTCACGCCAACGTCACCAGCGTCGGCGGTCCGTTCGGTCTGAACACCTCGGCCTCCGATGTCGCCGTCAGCTGGCTCCCGCTCTATCACGACATGGGACTCATCGGCATGCTGCTCGGGGCGATCTACACGCTGGTGCCGGTCGTGCTGCTGTCGCCGGTGTTGTTCCTCAAGCGTCCGAGCAGCTGGCTCGAAGCAATCTCGAAATACCGCGGCTCGATTTCCTTCGCACCGAACTTTGCCTACGAGCTGTGCCGGCGGCGCGTGAAGCCCTCGCAGATCGCGACTCTCGATCTGTCGTCGTGGCGAATCGCCGGTTGCGGCGCCGAGCCGATTCGTCCCGAGTCGCTGCGGGCGTTCGCGACCCACTTCGCGCCAGCCGGATTCCGCGAGTCGAGCTTCGTCGCGAGCTACGGACTCGCCGAACACACCGTCGCCGCCACCTTTTCGCTGAACGGCCTGAAGGTCGACGTCGTCGACGCCGAGCGGCTGGTGCGCGATTCGCGCGCCGTGCCGGTCGTCAACGGCTCGCCGGCGGTCCGGCTGGTCGGCTGCGGCAAGCCCTTCCCCGGCCATGCGCTGAAGATCGTCGACGACGACTTCAACGAGCTGCCCGAACGCCACGTTGGCTCGATCCTGCTCAAGGGGCCGTCGGCCATGACCGGCTACTTCGAGAATCCGGTCGCGACCCACGAAACGATTCACGATTCGTGGCTCGAAACCGGCGACCTCGGCTACCTCGCCGACGGCGAGCTCTACGTCTGCGGCCGGACCAAGGATCTGATCATCCGGCAGGGGCGCAAGTATCACCCGCCGGATCTCGAAGCCGCGATCGCCGACGGCGGCAGCATCCCGCTCGCCGGAATCGTCGTCTTCGGTATTTCGCACCTCGAGGACGAAGACGAGGTCGTGGCCGTCGTCGAAACGCGCGCCGCCAGCCGACGCGACGACATCACCGACTACGCCCGCCGCCGTGTCCGCGAAACCGCCGGTCTCGAGCTCGACCGCGTCATCGTCACGGCGCCAGGCACGATTCCTCGCACCACCAGCGGCAAAGTGCGCCGGGCGGAAACGCGAGCCCGCTTCGAAGCCGGCACGCTCGCCCGGTCCGCCGACGCCGCCGCCACACGGTAATGTCCCTCTTCGACAAGCTCGGGCCGATTGCCGAGCGGCTGGCCGCCTTTGGCGACGGCCCGGTGCCGTTCAGTACGGTCATCGATCGGGTGCTGAGTCCGACCGAAGTCATGATCGGCGGCCGCCGCACGTTGCTCTGCGGCTCCAACAACTATCTCGGACTCAGCTTCCACCCGAAGGTGGTCGCGGCCGCACAAGCGGCGATCGACGAATGGGGCGCGGGTACGACCGGCTCGCGCGCCGCCAACGGCAGCTATGCCGCGCACCAACAGCTCGAACAGGCGTTCGCGCGGCTGTACGGCAAGACCCACGCGATGGTGTTCACCACGGGCTATCAGGCCAATCTCGGACTCATCGCCGGCCTCTGCGGACCCGACGATGCGATTCTGGTCGACCTCGAAAGCCACGCGAGCATCTACGACGGCGCGCGGCTGAGCGGCGCACGGCTGTTCCAGTTCCGCCACAACTCGCCGGCGGATCTTGCACGCAAGCTGCAGAAGCAGCCCGACCCCACGTCGTGCCTCGTCGTCATCGAGGGGCTTTACTCGATCAGCGGCGACGTCGCACCGGTGGCCGAGATCGCCCGCGTCTGCCACGAGGCCGGCGCCTATCTCGTCGTCGACGAAGCCCACTCGTTCGGCGTCTACGGACCGCACGGCCTCGGCTGCGCCGAAGCGGAAGGGGCCCTCGACCAGGTCGACTTCATCGTCGGCACGTTCTCGAAGACGCTGGCCGGCGTCGGCGGCTACTGCGTGTCCTCGCACGACGCCCTCGCCCGCCTGCCGTTCGCGGCGCGGCCGTACATCTTCACCGCATCCGGTTCGCCAGCCAACATTGCCGGCGTGCACACGGCGCTCGAGATCATGCAGGCGCATCCGGAGTTGAAGGACCGTTTGTGGGACAACGTGAAGCGTGTGCGCACCGGGCTCACCCGTGCCGGCTTCACGATTGGGCCGACCGAGTCGCCCATCGTCCCGATCGTCGTCGGCACCGCCGACCGCGCCGTCGCAATGTGGCAGGAACTGCTGCTCGCCGGCGTCTATGTCAACATCGTCCTGCCGCCGGCCTGCCGTCCGGACGCGTGTCTCCTCCGCAGCAGCTATTCGGCGGCACACACGCCTGAGCAAATCGACGAAGCGCTCCGGATCATTGAAAAGGTCGGCCGCGCGCTATCGGTTATCGACGCGGCCGCCTGATACCGTATTCACGCACTTAAGAAAAGCGTTCACAACGAGATCGCTGAGCGCGCAGAGTCTCTTCTTGAAAAGAAACTCTGCGATCTTTGCGGTCTCAGTGTGAAAGCTTTTGGTCAAGCGCCGCTAGATCCATCGTTTGTCTTTGTACCATCGGGCAGTTCTGGCGATTCCTTCTTCAAAACTCGTCGCCGCCGTGAAGCCGAGCACGTCGCGCGCGCGGTCGACCGAGCACACGAACCCTTCCGACGTGAATTCCTTGTAGCGCGAGTGATCGATCGGCAGCTCGACGCCGAGGTTCCAGGCCAGCTCGCCGGCGCTCGCGGCGAGCTTGAACAGTGTCTGCGGCAGCGACCGGGGGCGATAGGGCTTGTGCAGCACGTGCGCGAGCATCCGCAGGATGTCTTCGGTGGTCTGCGGCGTCGGATGGCCGACGAAGCAGGTCTCGCCGACCGCCTTCTCCGAGTCAGCGGCCAGCACGATTGCCGTCGCGAGATCGCCCACGTCAATCAGCGTGAACGGCATCTCCGGGTTCGTCAGCAGGAAGAACCAGCCGCGGTTCGCCAGACGGAACAGCGGCAGAAAGCCGCGATCGCGCGGACCGTAGACGGCGCACGGCCGCAGGATGACCCATTCCGTTCGCGACTGTTCGCGGACGACCTGCTCCGCCTGCACCTTGCTGGCGCCGTACGCGTTGACCGGTTCGGACGGATCGTCCTCGCGGCGCGGCCGCGCCGGCGTACCGACGCCGCCGGCCGCCTGACTCGAGATCAGGATGACGCGGTTGCGTGTGCGATTGGCGGCATCCACGACCGCACGCGTCCCGTCGACGTTGACGCGCTTGAACCCTTGCGCGTTCTTGGCACGAATCACGCCGGCGCAGTGGACGACGACGCTGCTCAAGTGCATCGCCGCCGCGAGGCGGGACGGGTCGAGCGGCACCTCGAACACGTCGACGCCGTTCGGCAGCGGCTTCTTGTTTCCGGGCCGGACGATGGCATGAACCACCCACCCACGCGCGAGAAATGCTTCGGCCGTATGCCAGCCGACGAAACCCGTGGCGCCGGTGATGGTGACGGTTCGCTGTGGCGTACTAGAGAACCTTATCGTAGAGGCGGTAGGTCTTGTAGCGGACGGCGCCGGCGGCTTCGATGCCGGCGTTGATGGCGTCGTTGTCCTCGAGCGTCCAGGAGAGTTCGGCCCGTTTGTAGCCGGCCGCCACACCGCGGCGGTAGCATTCGTGGATCAGCAACGGGTACAGGCCGATGCGGCGGACCTCGGGCATCACGCCCATCAGGACGATTCGCCCGCGCGTCGTGATGCGCTTGCGGCGCAGGAAGTGAATCAGGCCAAAGGGCAGTAGCCGGCCGTTCATCTTCTTCAGCACCTGATTGACGTCGGGAATCCCGACCGAACAGCCGACCGGGCGTCCGTTGATCTCGGCAAACAGGACCAGCTCGGGGTCGAGGATCGGCTTCAGGTCGACCGCCAGCTGGCGCATTTCCGCGTCGGTCGGCGCGACGAATCCCCAGTTGTCTTCCCAAGCGCCTTTGTAGATGGTCAGGAGAATGTTCAGATCGCGGTCGAACTGTTTCAAGTCCACTGTTCTGACCGTGATCCCGTGCCGCTGACGAATGCGGTCCGCGACTTTCACGATCCGTTCGAGCCGCGGCGATGCCAGATCGAGATCCCAGGCCAGCAGGTCCTTCGCCTTGACGTAGCCGGCGGCCTCGACGAACCCGACATACGACGACGGGTTATAGGGCATCAGCACGTACGGATCGGAATCGAACGAGTCGACGAGCAGACCGACCGGCTCGTTGAGCGATGGGTTCGCCGGCCCGCGGACCCGATCGCTGCCGCGCGCCCGCGCCCACGCTTCGACCGCGCTCAGCAGCAGCGTTGCCGTCGACGCGTCACGCGCCTCGAAGAAACCGAACCAGGCGGTCTTCTCGCGATGCACCTCGTTGTGGAGCCGATCCTCGATCGCCGCGATCCGCCCGACATACGCCGAGCCGTCGCGCGCCAGCCAGAGGTCCCGCGTGGCGTGCTCGAAGAACGGGTTGTGCGCCGGATCGATCCGGTTGTACTCGTCGCGTCGCAACTGCGGCACCCAGTGCGGGTGGCCGGCGTACAGGCGATACGGCAGCTCGACGAACTCGCGCAACAGCGCCTTGGTCGTGACGGGTACGAGCTCGATCATCAGCGTGTCTGCAGAACGCGCGTGCGATCGGCGTCATACGCGCGCGTGATGAGCGACAGGCACTCCACCGCCTCCTCGAAGAGCGGCCGCGAGCGTTCGCGGTGCTGGAAGCAGGTGACGACGTCGGGCAGCATCGCCTGAAACCAGTCCGCGTGGTGCGAACCGGCCGAGAGCGCCGGAAACGTCTCGAGGCTCGACTCGCGGCCGTGGACGATCAGCTTGTCGTCTTCAACGGCGATTTCACCGTGGCTGCCGCGCAGCCTCACCGTATTCCGGCGCGCCGCGCCGCTCCAGGTCAGGAAGATCGAGGCCGTGCCTTTCGCAACATCGAGATCGACCGCGGCTTCCCGCTCGACGCCGCCGTCCGCCGGCCACGTCAACCGCGCGCTCCGGATCTCGGCCGCGGACGCGCCAAACCAGTGCAGCACAAGGTAGATGGCGTGCCACCCGTGGTCCATCAGGATGCCGCCGCCCGATACCCGGGGATCCTGTCGCCAGTTGTAATCGCCGCCGTCGGCGGTGACGGCCGCCTGCATGCGCAGCGTTTCGATCTCGACGCGCACCAATGCTCCAATCGCACCCGACTGCAGCGCCGCGGTCGCCGCGCGAAGAATCGGCGCGTACTTCCAGTTGTGCACGGGGACGACCGCGACCCCGCGTGCGTCGGCGCTCTGACGAATCGACGGCAGAACCGCGGCATCGAGGACGAACGGCTTTTCACACAGCACGTGCCAGCCGTGGTCGATCGCTTCGAGTATCGGCTCGGCATGGAGCACGGGCGGCGTGCAGACATCCACGAAGTCAATCGCCAGATGTCCGGCCAGATCCCGAAGGCTGGAAAAGGTCGCGAGCTTCGGGTCGAGCGATTGCGCCAGCGCGCGGCGCTCCGCCGATCGATCGACGACCGCGACGATCTCCGCGCCGGCGCGGGCACCGTAGGCCGGCCAATGCCCGTTGCGCGCGACCTCGCCGAAACCGACGATGGCGCCTTTCAGCACGATCGGCTACGACGCTTCGCAGACAGTCAACGCCTGGTCGATGACGGCCAATGCCCGCGCCGCCTCGTCCATCGTCAGAATGAGCGGCGGATGGATGCGCACGCGCGGCGTGTAGCCCATCAGAATCACGCCGTGGTGGAGACATTCCTTGAAGAACGTCACGCACTGCGCCTTGGGCGCGAACTCGATGTGGTGCGACGGATGGACGCGCGCCTGCCCCGCCTTGTAACGGACGAGATCGAATCCGACCAGCAGCCCGCGGCCGCGCACGTTGGCGATCGACGGATGGCGGTCCGTGAGCGCCTGGAGCCCTTCCCGAAAGTAGTTGCCGACTCGCGCTGAGTTCTCCACCAGGCCGGCATCGCGGATCGTCGAGATCGTGACCAGTGCCGCCGCCGACGCGAGCGGATTGCCGCCGTAACTCGAGGACGATGCGCTCGGCAGCGAGAACGGCTCGGCCGCCACGATCGTGTCGGTGGAAATCAACGCGCTCATCGGAAATCCCGACGCCATGCCCTTCCCCATCGTCATGATGTCGGGCGTGACGCGGTCGTAGTTGCTGCCGAACCACTGGCCGGTGCGGCCGAAGCCGGTGATCATTTCGTCGGCGACGAGCAGCGCGCCGGCTTCGCGCGCCACTTCGTGGACGCGGGCGAGAAAGCCGTCAGGCGGCACGATGTTGCCCGCCGTCCCCTGCACGGGCTCGACGATGATCGCCGCCACCTGACCCGCGGCTTCCTCGAGGACCACGCGACGCAGCGCACTGATCGACGCCTCGAGACACTCCGCGGGCGAACCGTCGTAGCGCGTCGGATCCGGAAACGGCGAAATGTGATAGCCGGTCGGCAGCGGTCCGACGGCATGTTTCCACGCCACATCGGAAATCGGCAGCACCCCGGCGGTCTTGCCATGGAAACCGCCGCTGAATCCGACGATGTCGGTCCGCTTCGTGTACGAACGCGCGAGTTTGATCGCGGCTTCGACGGCTTCCGACCCGCCGCTGAAAAACTGCACGCGTTTCAAGTCGCCAGGCGTCAGCTCGGCGATCAGCTTGGCGACCGCGGCGCGCGGCCGTGAGGTGAAGCTGCCAACCGTCACGGCGTGCAGCTGCTCGGTCAGCGCCGCGACGTACCGCGGATGGGCGTGGCCCAGGCTGGCAACCGACACCCCGGCATTCAGATCGAGGTACGTATGACCGTCGAGGTCGGTGAGGGTCGAACCCTTCCCCGATTCGATGGCCAGCTCCGAGAGCAGCGCGATCGTCTGCAGTCCCGGCGCGATGTAGTGCTGTTCCTCGTCAAAGAGCGCTTTGGTTCGCGCTCGAGACGAGACCTGTGTTCCAGAGGGCATCCACCCGCCTCACTATGTAGTCGGCCATGGCCGCCGATGCCGCGTCGCGGCAGGGGGCAAACGATGGCCAGTCGTTGAGATCGATGAGCGACAACTCGCCAGACGGCTCGACGATGAGATCGCCGCCGAAGATGTCCAGCCCCGCGGCGGCCGCGGCCTGCGTGCCGATCCGCTGCAGCGCCTTCGTGTCGACAGCGTTTCTGGTCGTTCCGGTAGGGACAGGCTTTAGCCTGTCCGACCTGTCCGATCTCGCCTCGCTCGTATAGAACCAATGAAAAAACGACCCATCGGCGAGGCCGTAGAACTTGATCTCCTCGCCGTCGCGGTGCTCCTGAAGCGCCGCCCGCGTGATACCACGGTCTCGAAAGTCGGCCAGCCCCTGCTGCAGCGCCGCGGTCGATGCCACTTTCTGGACGTCCGCTGGCACCGACGCGTGCAGGTCGCCGCGCTTGAGCCATAGGACGCTCGTGGACAGTGCCGCGTCCACACCGTGCGCGGTCGAAACCAGCCGCGTCGACGGATACCGGACACCGGCCCCAGCCAGAATCGCCGGCAGCCGATCCCGATACGTATTGAGCGCCGCGCGCGGACTGTTGACGATCCGGGCGCCCTCGGCTTCCCAACGCACCAGCCGCTCGAGCGCCGACGGGCTCTGACACATCGACAGCACGAGATCCGCCGCGGGCCGCCGGCCGAGCGCGTCCTCCACCACCAGCAGATCGACCGTGGCACCGCGCGCCGTCAGCTCGTGTGCGACCTGATCGAGGAGCAGCGCGTCGTTCGAGCGATGCCGTCCGGGCGAGCACTCCGGCTCGCGATAAATCCCGACAATCTTCATCGTGCTCCGACCTGCCGGAGAAAGGCCTCGGCGGCATTGACATCGGCCGGCCGATCCACGTCCACGCCTTCCGCGACCTGAATCGCGTCGAGCCGGTAGCCGCGATCGAGCAGCCTCGCCAGAAACAGCCGCAGCGCGGTGAGCCCTTCGGCACGCACCGCTTCGGCCTCGGCCAGCACCGCCGCGCGGACCGCGTAGTATCCCGCGGTTGCGGCAATCCGATCGTCCGGCACCTGCGGACGCACCACGCTCTGGCCGAGAGCTTCGATTCTCCCACGAGGATCCATCCGGACGAGCAACGGCTTTTCGTCGTCTCCCGGTGGATGCACGGCCAGGCAGACATCGGCATCGCGGCGCGCCGCCTCCGCGGTAAACGCCGCGAACGCCCCGGCCTGGGCCACCGTGTCCACCGTCGACATCAGGAACGGACCGGCGGCGCCGTCTTCGGCCAGCACTTCAAGCACGCGCAGAAAGCTGTGCATGGACGAAGGCGTCGTTTCGACGAGCCAGCGGACCGCGAACGGCCAGCGCTCGGCGGACACGTAATCGCGAACCGCCAGCGATTCTTCGTTCACGATGATGACGACTTCGGTGGGCTGGGCTTCGGCGAGGGACCAGAGCACGCGCTCAACCAGGGTGCGGCCCGAAACCGACACGAGCGGCTTGAGCGGGCCACCGCCCGGGCGAAGACGCTCTCCGCGGCCGGCGGCGATGATGCCCGCCCGCCAGCCGCGACCCAGTGGAACCGTCATCAGGCCAGCCGCCGCTCGCGGGCGTCGAGGGCGGGAACGAGATCGGTCAGACGCCGCAGTTCGAGGTCGACCTGACTTGGATCCGGGCACGCGCCCCCATTGCCGGCGTGCAGCCAGGCCGTCCGCATGCCCAGCGAGCGCGCGGGCACGATGTCGCGCTCGAACGAGTCGCCGACCATCATGATCGTATTGGCCGGAATGCCCAGGCGCGCCATGGCTTCCTTATAGATCGCGGGATCCGGTTTCGCGACGCCGGCGCGGCGCGAATCGATGACCGTCGCGAGAAACGGCGCGTACCCTAGGTCCTCGCACAACACCTGCACGTTGCCGCAACCGTTCGACACCACGCCGATCGTGAAGCCGCGCGAATGCAGCGACGCCAGGAGGTGACAGTTGGCTTCAGCGGCGCGGCGCACCGCGGCGACAAAGCCGGCGACGATACGATCCCTGAGATCAGGATTGTCGAATCCGAGCGACTCGAACTGCCAGGCGACGTGCTTCTGCAGCATGTCGTCCAGTCGCGCGGTGAGCATCTCGTCGTCGGTGGCGGCGCGCCGTTCGGCGTAATCGAACGCGGTGCGCAGGAGGTCGCGTGGCAGGGTCAGTCCGGCGTCGGCATACAAGGTGATGAAGCGTTCCAGCCAGTGGACACCATCACCGTCCAACGTGCCGCCCATGTCGAAGAGAATTGCGCGCAGCATCCGGAGTGGTCAGCGTATCACAGCGCGCGCAGAAACTGACGATCGACTCGCGCCTGCCACCACCACATCGCGGCGAGCGCCGCGTTCATCCCGACGGCGACGAAGACGAAGAACCACTCGACGTGCTGGACGAGCGCGAGCACGCCGAGCGCATAGAAGCGCGTGTTGTCGCCGAGCACGTTCCAGCCGCGGACCGGCCAGTAGAACGCGGACCGATAGCGCTGGCGATCCGCGTCGGTGACGCGCCCGTCCGGACTGCGCCGGGCAATCGCCGCCTCGACCTCCCGATGACGCCCCGCGAGTGCCCGCTCCATCGACTCATACACCTTCAGGACGGCGTTCGATCCTTCGCTGTGGCCATGCTCCGAGGTCGCCCGCCCGTCGACGGCAATCGCCACGTAGGTCGAGCGGTGGTAGTCGTACATCTGCGAGTGGACGACGTTCGACAGCCCGGCCACGGCGGCCAGCGCGATCAGCGTCGGAAGATTCCCGGCCGCCCCTGGCGAACTCAGAATCGCCGCGTAGATCGCGATGTGGGTCAGATAGCCGCCGACGCCGTCGAGGATCCGGCCGAATTCCGAGGTCTGGCCGGTCATGCGTGCCAGCTGACCGTCCGAGGAGTCGAGCACGCTGTGCAGAATGATGACGAAAAAACCGGCCACGGCCAGGCGCGGCGTGGCGAGCAGGACGGCGCCGGCGATGCCGACGAACGTCCCGATCACGGTTACGGCACTGGGCGAAAGTCCCAGCGCTCGCGCCAGCGCCGCAAAGACATAGCCGAACGGACGGAAGAAATAGACATCCGCCAGTTCCTCGATTTCCTTGGCTTTGAACGCGAGGCCGACCGGCCCGGGAGCTGCGGCACTCACCGTGTGCGGAACACGTAGTCCCACAACGGCGACGACACTCCGAAGTTACCGTCGTGTTTCTTGAAGTGATGCACCATGTGGTACTGGCGCAGGTACTTGCCGAGCGGCGTCGGCAACGGGCCCCGATGCATGAAGTAGTGCAGCAGATCGTAGACGAGGTATCCGTGGATGAATCCACCGAACGCCGGCACGCCGAACCACCCCAGGCCGTAGGCGAACGCGGCGTACAGGGCGCCGGCAATCGGTGCCGTCACCCAGAACGGGATCATCCAGTGCCGCGAGTCCTCGGGATAGGCGTGATGTGCGCCGTGGACGACGTAGCCGTACGCGACCTGGCCCTCGCTCGTCGGTTCGTGGTGAAACGAAAACCGGTGCGAGACATATTCGACGAGCGACCAGATCAGCAGCCCTGCGGCATACGCCGCGACCGCGGTCAGCAGCGACAGCCCGCCCGCGACGCCGCGCCAGATTGCGGCGAACCCGAGCGGCACGTAGACCAGCGCCGGCGCGAGCGGCTTTGCGATGCTGAGGCGCTCGAGGAACGGATAGTCGAACATCTGCGCCCAGCCCGGTTGCGGGCGTGACCAGTCGGCGACGCGGACCATGATCGGTCCGACGAGCGGCATCCGTCCCGGCTGAAAGCGTGCGAAGGTGGTCGTCCAGCTCACTTCGCTCAGTATAATTCGACTTGCGACCATGCATCGCCGGCGCACTACACTGCTCGTCACCGTCGTTGTCGCGCTGCTGTCGCTCCACGCCGGCGCGGCGGGGCGCAACTTTCTCTGGAAGGCCACCTCACCCCAGGGCACGCTCTACCTGGCCGGCTCGATCCACATGCTGACGCCGGCCTACTACCCGCTCGACGCGGCGTTTGGCGACGCCCTCGAACAGAGCGACCTGCTCGTCGAGGAACTCGACGAAGAGGAAATGCTGACGCCCGCGGCGCAGATGAAGATGCTGAGCCGGGGGACGCTCCCGGCGGGGCGGCAGCTCGACTCGGTCCTGTCCGCCGACACGCTGCGCGAAGCCAAACGCGCCGTCGAGGCGCTCGGGCTCCCCTTCGAACCGCTGCAGCGCTTCAAACCGTGGATGCTGGCGCTGACGCTCGAGGGGTTGGCCGTGCAGAAGGCCGGATTCGCGCCGGAGCTGGGCGTCGACCACCACTTCTACTCCATCGCCAAAGCGAGCCGGAAACGCGTCATCGGGCTCGAGACCGTCGACTTCCAAATCAGTCTCTTCGACGATGCGCCACTCGCGGTGCAGGACAAGATCCTGCTCGAGACGATTCGGGAAGGCGAGACGCTCACCGCCAATGTGACCGCGCTCGCCGATGCCTGGAAAAGCGGCGATGTCGAAAAGGTCGAGGGGCTGGTCTTGAAGGATCTGCAGGCGGAGCCCGAGGTGTATCAGCGGCTCCTCGTCGCGCGCAATCAGGCCTGGCTGCCGAAGATCCTCGCGCTGCTGCCGCGCTCGAAACCGGCCTTCATCGTCGTTGGCGCCGCGCACCTCATCGGCCCTGACGGCCTGGTCGCGATGCTGAAGGCGAAGGGCTTCGCGGTCGAACAACAGTAGTGCTCGACTGTATTAACGGTGGCGTCCGGCTTCAGCCGGATTACTTCGCGTTCTCGACTTCCTTCAGCCACGCCGTTGCGGAGGTCCGGGCCGCCGTCATCGCCTCGCGTCCCGCGCGGTAGTACATCTTCCAGTTGCCCGACTGGTTCTCGTATTTGGCGTCCGCAAACACCTGCCGGCCGTCGCGGGCGATCACCCGCGCGTTGTAGTCGACCGTGCCGCTTTCCTCGAGAAACTTCTTGAGCCGCCGCGCCACCTGCACCTGGGGATTCTCCGGAAAATCCTCCTGCCAGCCTTTGAGCGCTTTCTGGTAGTTCTCCTGCTGCTGCGCCCGATCGGCGACCATGCCGTCGCGAATGAGCTTCTGCATCTCGGGCGTCTTCATCGTCGCTTCGCTCTGCTGCAGCATCGTCATCATGGACTGACGCTGATCCGCGGGCAGCGACGCGACCTGCTGGCGCATTTCGTTGATTTGGGCCAGCTGCTCGGCTTGCTTCTTCTGGAACTCCTCGTCTACGGTCCCTTCGAAGACCGGCGGCTCCGGCTTGGCATTTTCCCGTTCGCGGGCGTAACTGCTGCGGAAGTCCGCTGAGGTGCTGTAGGTCTTGGCCCACGCCATCGTTTCAGTGATGACGGTCGCCTTGACGGATGGCGCCAGCTTCTTGAAGACGTTGACAAAGGCGCCCGACGGCACCCAGCCCTGGGCGACGGTGTTCAACACCTGCTCGCGCGCTTCGGGCTCGCGGAGACCAAGCTGGCCCAGCGGATCCGCGGCCCAGACGCTGACCGCGGCCAGGCCGGCGGCCACCGCACCCAATGCCCATTTCTTCGTCAATCTCGTCACGTCGGCCTCCACGAGGTTCGGGTCGGCAAAGTTTATCTGGGGCCTCTCGAGCTTTCCATCTAAAGTTGACAGATGCTGACAGGCACGCATGGCCGGTGATCTGAACGGTATCTCGGTGCTGGTCGCCGGCGCCGGCCTGGCCGGCCTCTGCGCGGCGCGCGACCTCGTGAGCCGTGGCGCGACGGTTCGCGTCGTGGAAGCCAGGTCGCGGGTCGGCGGGCGCGTCTTCACGGCGCGGCAGGGATTCGCCGAATCGCAGCACGCCGAGGCCGGCGCCGACATGATCGACGAAGGTCACGCCGAGGTCCGGGCGCTGGCCACAGAGCTCGGTCTGCCGCTCGTCAAGATCCTCAAAACCAGCTTTGCGTATGCGCGGCCCGGGCCCAACGGGCGCGTCGTGATCCGCAAGCCCTCGCGCACGAATGGGTGGGCCCATCTCGCGCGAACGCTGGACGGAACCGGACGCGACTATCGGCTGGCCGAACGCCGCTGGGACACCCCGATCGCGACCGAGATCGCGCGGCGATCGGTCGCGCAGTGGCTCGACGATTCCGGCGCCGACGAGGAACTGCGGGCGACGGCCGCCAGTCTGCGCGGGTTCTTCCTCGCCGACCCCGAGGAACTGTCGCTGCTCACGCTGCTCGACACGTTCTCCGAAGACTCCGCCGGGCCGGCCACCGGCTTCTTTCGCGTCAAGGGCGGGAACGACCGTCTCACCGACGCGCTCGCGGCGGCGTTGGGCTCGCGCGTCGAGCTCAACACCGAACTCGTGGCGCTGTCACAGCGCGGGCGCGGCGTCAGAGTCGCGCTGAAACACAAGCAGCAGACGGCGCAGGTCCAGGTCGACTATGTCGTGCTGGCGCTGCCGGCGCCCCTGCTCCGCCGCATCCCGACGACGCCGGCGTTGCCGGTTCGCCAGCACGAGGCGATTGGGCGGCTGAAGTACGGACGCGGCACCAAGACGCTGCTGCAGTTTTCCTCGCGCTTCTGGCGCGCGCCGGGTCAGGCGCTCGCCTTCGGTTCGCCGCTGCCCTTCGGCGCCGTCTGGGACGGCAACGAAGAACAGCGCGGCAAGGGCGGCATCCTGTCGCTGCTCGCGGGAGGAGCGGCCAGCGATCAGACGGCGGCGCTCCTCGCGCGCGAGGGGATCGAAGGGCTCGTGCGGGCACTCGACTGGCTCGGCGCCAAGGATGCCAAGCCCACCGCGTGGCAGCAATTCCGCTGGGAATCCGACCCGTGGTCGCGCGGCGGTTACGCCGTGTTCGATCCCGCGTTCGACCCCGCGCTCCGCTCCTGGCTCGCCCAGCCATGCGGTCGCCTCTTCTTCGCCGGCGAGCACACCAGCATCAAGTATCAGGGCTACATGAACGGCGCCGTCGAAAGCGGCCGCCGCGCCGCCGCCGAAGTCGCCGCCGCGCACCGCCTCGGACTCACCGCGGTGCCATAGCACGTCGCACCGCGCACCACGGCGCACCCGGCACACTCGCACCGTGCGCCTGCACTGTGCACCGTGCACTGCTCACCGCGCCCTTCAAGCTAGAATTGTCTGTGCACAAAAACCCCTCCGACCACGAGCTGAAAGACATCCTGACCCACGCTCACACCATCGCCATCGTCGGCGCCTCCTCGAATCCTGAACGGGCGTCGTACGGCATCATGGAGAAGCTGCAGCACGACGGGTACAAGGTGATTCCGGTCAACCCGCGCGAGTCGGAGATCCTCGGCGAAAAGGTCTATCCGTCGCTGGCGGAGATTCCGGTGAAGGTGGACATCGTGGACGTCTTCAGGCGCGCGGAGGACACGCCGGCCATCGCCGACGAGGCCGTGCAGATCGGCGCGAAGACGCTGTGGCTACAGTCGGGGATCGCCAGCGAGGACGCGGCGAAGCGCGCCAAAGCCGGCGGCCTGCACGTCGTGATGGACGCCTGCATCGGCGCGACGCACTCGATGCTCCAGGTGGGGAAGAAGAAACACCACACGAATTAACAATTGACAATTGTTAATTGTCAATTCGTGTGTCAGTCCGCGGCATCCACCGCGCGCTCGAGTTCGGTCACGAGCGTGTCGAGATGCGCGACGACGGCCTGCACGGTTTCCGGCTGACTCAGATCCACGCCGGCGCGCTTCAGAAGCGCCATCGGGTGATCGCTGCCGCCTGATTCAAGCAGCGTCAGATAGCGTCTGATCGCGTGCTCGCGCTCGGTCGGGGACCCGTTCGACACCTGATTCATGATCTGCGCGCTCGAGGCGAAGCAGGTCGCGTACTGGTAGACGTAGTAAGGCGTGCTGTAGAAGTGCGGAATCCGCGCCCAGGTCAGGCGCGACTGCTCGTCATAGTCCAGTGCGTCGCCGTGATAGGCCTGCAGCAGCCCGAAGTAGATCTCACCCAGCACGTCCGCGGTAATCGGTTGCCCTTCCTCGACCAGCCGGTGCGCCTGGAGCTCGTAGTCCGCAAACATCACCTGCGTGTAGAACGTGCCGACGATGCCGTCGATGGCGTGCTGGAGCAGGACGATGCGTTCGTGTTCGTCGGAGGTGTGCTTCAGCATGTACTCGAGAAACAGCGCCTCGCTGAGCGTGGACGGCACCTCGGCGACGAAAATCGTGTAGCCGGCATAGACGAACGGCTGCTTGCGGTGTGACAGGACGGTGTGCATCGAGTGGCCCATCTCGTGGGCCAGCGTGAACACCGCGTCGAGCGTGTCGTTGTAGTTCAGCAGCATGTACGGCTGGCAGCCGTAGACCGGCGCCGAATAGGCGCCGCTTCTCTTGCCCGGGTTCTCGTAGACGTCGATGCACTGGCCGTCGAGAATCCCGCGCATGATGTGCTGATACTCGCGGCCGAGCGGCGCCACCGATTCCGGCAGCCACTCCAGCACCTGCTCGTACGGATACTTCCGATCGAACTCGACCAGTGGAATGCTCGAGTCGTAGATGTGATAGCGCTCGAGCTTCAGCGACCGCTTGCGCAGCTGGTGGTAGCGGCGCAGCGGACCGGCACCGGCCTTGGCCTGCGCGATGAGGTTTTCGACGACCGCCGCGGGGATGTTGTTGCCGTGAAGCGCGGCGTCCAGCGTGGACGCGTAGCCGCGGGCCTGCGCATGAAACAAGTCGCGCTGCAGCACGCTGTTGTAGAGCGCCGCGTAGGTGTTGACGTTGCTGGCGAAGAGCTCGTGGTAGGCGTGAAACGCCGCCGCCCGATCGGCCTGATTCGGGTTGGTGGCGAGAATCGCGCGGTACTGGCCGTAGGTCAGCGTCGCGTCGCTGCCGCTCGGCAGCGTGATTGTCGGGTGCTTCGCATCGGCGGTGGACAGTGCGGCATAGGAGTCGTTCGGGCTCGACGAGAAGCGGCTCACCAGCGACAGCAGCCGTTCGCCCTTGTCGTCGAGCACATGTTCCTGCTGGCGATACAGGTCCTCGAGCATGAAGCGATAGACGGCGAGCGCGGCGCTCGCGGCCATCCACTCCTGCACGGTGCGAAGCGGAATCTGCAGCAGCTCGGGATCGAACCACGCCGAGGCCTGCGCCGCCTTGGCGAAGAGGATCTGCACCTGCTGGCGCTTGGCGTTGATCTGGTTGTCGCGCTGATCCTGGTCGTAACAGAGCGAGGCGAAGTACCAGACTTTGTACTCGAGCTGACCGATCGCGTCGCGGAGCGTCAGGGCGGCGAGCAGCGCCTGGCCGCCCGCGTGAAGCGTGCCCTGGAGCGCGGCGAAGGCGTCGATGTTGGCCTCGAGCTCGGCGTAGGCGGCCTGCCAAGCGGTCCAGTCCGGATAGATCTTTTCGAGATTCCACTTGAAGCGCTCCGGAATCTCTTCGCGGTCCCTGAGCGCGGTCGAGGCCGTCGCTTCGGCCGATGCGTACACGTCCATCAGAAAATCATACCTTGAAGGGCGGAACCGCCGTGGCCACCTCCGCACGGGAGAGTTCGCGCCACGCACCCGGCGCGAGCGACCCGAGCTCGAAGCCGCCGAAGCGCACGCGCTTCAGCCGGGTCACTTCGTGACCAATCGCGTCGCACAACCGCCTGACCTCGCGGTTCTTCCCTTCGTGCAGCTCGATGGTCAGGTGCGACTCACGGTTCGACGCCTTGCGCAGCAGCACGGCGCCGGCGCTGAGCTCGCCGCGTCCATCGGACACACCGTTCAGCAACCGTTCGACCTCGTCGGGCGTCACTCGTCCGCGCACCGTGACGACGTAGACGCGCGGGACACGGTTGGCGGGATCGGTGAGGGCATGCGCGAGCGCGTTGTCGCTCGTGAGCAGCAGCAATCCGCTCGTCGCGAGGTCGAGCCGGCCGACGGGGACCAGACCCGACGCTGCTTCTCCCATCACGTCGTAGATCGTCCGGCGCCCTTCCGGATCCTGCCGCGTCGTCACGACGCCGCGCGGTTTGTTGAACAGCAGCGTCCGCCATGGCACCTCGACCGCGGCCGCCGCGTCGACAGAAATCCGCGCCGTGGCCATGTCAATCGGTGCGCCAGGCGCCCGAACCACGCGCCCATTCACCGACACCCGACCCTCGAGAATCGCCGCGTTCGCCTGCGACCGCGTCAGGATCCCGAGCTTCGAGAGCGCGCGATTGAGATGGGTCAACTTTGGGGACATCGCGCCCACTAGAACAAATGCGCCACAAAAACACGAAAGCACGAAACAACAAATTCATCTTTTCGTGTTTTCGTGTTTTCGTGGCGCATTCTAGAACCTGTAGCAATCACTGACGTCCCGCCACGTCGACCAGCGCCTGATAGATCATCTCAGTCCCCTGTCGCAGTGACTCGACGCGCACGCGTTCGTCGTTGCCGTGCATGCGGGTCAGGTCGTCGGCCGTGATCGGATACGGATAGATGCCGTAGACCGGCACACCGCGCGATCGCCATGCGCCGGCGTCGGTGCCGGCCTGGAAAAGGTACGGCGTGACCTCGGCGCCGGCGAACGTGGCTCGCGCGCTTCGCTCGAGCGCGCGGTAGAGGGCGGTGTCCTCCGATGACGGTTGGATGCGCGACGCGGTCTGGTTGGGGTTGTTCAAACGAACGGTGACGCGGGAATCGCCAATCACGGTCTCGAACTCGCGAAGGATCGCCTGCGGGTCGGTGCCCGGCAGCACGCGGACGTTGACCAGGGCTTCGGCCGATCCAGGGATCACGTTGGAACGGAATCCGGCGTTCATCCGGACCGGCGCGATCGTGTTCCGCAGCAGCGCATGGAGCAGCGGGTCCTTGCTGATCTCGCGGTCGGCACGCGCCATCGCCGCCGGATCGGAACCCAGCAGATCCTGGAATGCCGTCGAGAGCGGCGGCGCGCTGGTCTTGGCCAGCGTCGCGAAGAACCGCCGCGTGCTCGGCAGCAGCTGGACGGCGGTCTCGTGATCCGACAGCCGCGCCAGCGCCCGCGCGAGCGTGAAGATCGCGTTGTCGGGGCGCGGCATCGACGAGTGGGTCGAGGTGCCGAGCGCCGTCACCACGACACCGACCGAGGACTTGTCGGCGGTGGAAATGCTCACGTAGCGGACGGCACCGCGATCGTCGGAGAGGATCCAGCCGCCTTCATTCAGCGCGAACTCGCAGGCGATCTCCGGCCAGTGGTTCTGGGCCAGCCATGAGGTCCCGAACGACCCGCCCTCCTCGTCGGCCTCCACGAGCAGGATGACGTCGCGCAAGAGCGGGACGCGGCGCTCCGCGAGCTGCATCACCGCGCGGGCGAACACGGCGACGCCGCCCTTGAAGTCGATCGCGCCGCGGCCATACACGTAGCCGTCCCTGATCGTGCCGCCAAATGGATCCAGCGACCACTTTTCACGTTCGACGCCGACGGTGTCGGCGTGCGCCGCGAGGAGAACCGGTTGGCGGCTGCCGTCGCCGCGAAGCCGCGCAATGAGGTGCGCCTTCCCCGCCTCCGGCGTCGCCACGATGGTCACCTGAAAGCCAAGCGGCCGCAGCCTTGCCGCCAGCAACTCCGCGACCTGACCTTCACGACCGGGCGGATTGCTGGTGTCGAGCCTGATGACGTCGCTCAGAAGCGCCGCCGTCGGATCAACGGGACTCTGCGCCTGCGACGTGATGAAGAAGAGGGCGACGAGGACAGGCACCAGGCATCGCATGGCCCGGTATCGTGTCACAAATTGCATCAGTGGCGTCCGGCCCACGTCGAAGGACGGGTAGCTGATGTCCTTTAACACGTAGCCCGCAGGGCTCGCAGAGGGTTTTCGTCCCAGCACGCTCGACGTGGGCGGCCTGCGCAGCAGGCCGCTGGATCGACCGGGCTCGTGTCATGAATGAACGACGATATCGATCGCCGCGGTCGTTCAGTCATGACACGAGTCCGGTCGGCCATCGCCGCTACGCGGCGACCACGTCGATCGGTGAAGTCATCTGTTTCGATCCGCAGCTTCTTGCCTGTTCACCTGGATCCCGCGTCTGAAACGGCTGCTGTCAGGAATGACGGTGGTAACCGGAGTTTCTCCGCGAACTCGGCGGTCTCCGCGTTGAAGGCTCTCGTGCTGCGCGTCGTGACCGCCCGCTGCCGCGCTTACAACGTGACGAACTCGACCTGCGGCGGCCCCTCGCCAATCGTCAGGATTGCGAGGCTGATCGGCAAGGTGAAGCGGCGCGGGCCGGCGGAGCCTGGATTCACGACCAGACGCCCGTCCTCGCTGGTGATCGCGAGCGGCTTGTGGGTATGACCGTAGACAAGGATGTCGCCCGTATAGCGCGCCATGAGCCGTTCCGGCGTCGGGTGGCCGCACTCGTCGCCGTGGCTCACGTGCAGCGTCAGACGGCCAATCGGCATCGTCCGTTCGCGCGGCAGTTCGGGATCGAACCGGTCGTCGACGTTGCCCGACACCGCCTCGACACGGGCAATCGCGGCCAGCCCCTGCAGCACCGACGGACCACCGACATCGCCGGCATGGACGATCACGTCGACGCCGGCCAGCCGCTCGACCACGGCCGGCCGGAGCAAACCATGCGTGTCCGAGATCAATCCGACGCGAAGGGGCCGGATCATGCGCGGGCGGCACCCGCCGGATCGGACCGGTAGCGGCGCAGTCCTGGCGTCGCCATTGCGATCCCGATCGTCGCGACCAGACACCCGATGCCGCCGCTGACGACCGAGAACGGCGCGCCCCAGCGGCTGGCGACCAGACCCGCCTCGAGCTCGCCGAGCTGCGGCCCGCCCTGGAAGAACACCATGTTGATGCCGGTCATGCGGCCGCGCAGGCGATCCGGCGTCTCGAGCTGACGGATGATGTTGCGCAGCACCGTGCTCACGGTGTCGGTCGAGCCGACGAACGCGAGACAGGCAAACGTCAACGCAAACGAGCGCGAGAAGCCGAACACCACGGTCGCCACGCCGTGCCCGATCACCGACCAGATGATGCTGGCGCCGCGACGCTCGATCCGCTCGACGAGCGGCACCAGCGCCAGGCTGGTCAGCACCGAGCCGATCGCCGGCGCGGCGAAGAGCCACCCATAGCCGCGCGCGCCGACGTGCAGGATGTCCTGCGCGAAGATCGGCAGCAGCGCCGTCGCCGACGCAAAGAACGTCGCGAAGAAATCCAGCAGCATCGTCGATCGCATCAGCGGCGAGCGGAAGACGAAGCGCAGCCCCTCCATCGCCGCGCCGATCGACAGATCGTCGCGCAGCCGGTTGTTCGACGCCGGATGCGGCGGGACGTCGCGCATCATGAACAGCGCGACGATGACGCAGAGAAACGAGACGGCGTTGAAGATATAGGCGGACGCGACGCCGAAGCCGTCGATGGCGAAACCCGCCGCGGCCGGACCGACCACCGACGCGACCTGAAAGATGATCATGTTGAGCGTGATGGCGTTCGGCAGGTGTTCGCGCGGCACCAGCGACGGCAAGAGCGCGCCGCGGGCCGGCAGATCGAAGGCCCCCACTGCGGCGCCGAGCGCAGCCAGGAGATAGACGGGCCAGAGTGCCGTCTCTCCGAGCAGCGTCAGATACGCCAGAACCAGCGCCACCGCTGCCGCGCCCAAGTTCGTGACGAGCAGCACGCGCCGCCGATCCATCGCGTCGGCCACGACGCCGCTGAAAATCGAAAACACGACCACCGGCACGATGCGCGCCAGGCCGACGAACCCCAGCGCCATGGCCTTGCGCTCGGGCGGCACCAGCAGCGAGACGTGCCACAAGAGCGCCGCGTTCTGCATGAACGAACCGGCGAACGAGAGGAGCAGGCCGACCCAGATCAGCCGGAAGTTGCGGTGCTGCAGCGCGACGACCGACTGCGGCCAGCTCACCGGACGCCGAGCAGTTCGATGTCGAAGATGAGCGTCGAGTTGGCGGGAATCGGACCAACGCCGCGGCTGCCGTAGCCCATGTTCGGCGGAATCGTGAGCGTGCGGTGGCCGCCGACCTTCATCCCCACCACGCCTTCGTCCCAGCCGCGAATCACTTCGCCGCCACCGAGGCGGAATTCAAACGGCTGTTTCCGCTCGCGCGAGCTGTCGAACTTCCGCCCTTTGTGATCGGGAGCGTTGGGATCATGCAGCCAGCCGGTGTAGTGGACTGACACCGTCTTGAGCCGCGTGGCTTCGGTTCCGCTTCCCACTACGCTGTCGGTCATCTGAAGAGTGGACACGTCGTTGGACTCCCTCTAGACCTTTCAAAGTGGCGTGTTCATCACGCCGTTCAGAATTGTACCAGCAGCACGAGCTTGCCGATGTGCGAGCTCTCCTCCATCAGCCGGTGCGCGTCGCTGGCCTGGGCGAGCGGAAACGTCTGATGCACGATCACGCGCACGCGTCCGGCGGCGAAGAGCGGCCACACGTGCTCATGCACGGCGGCGGCGAGCGCGCCCTTTTCCGCGACCGACCGCGTCCGCAGCGTGGAGCCGGTCAGCGTCAGCCGTTTGCGCAGGATCGGCATGATGTCCAGCTCGGACTTCATCCCGCGCTGACGTCCGATCATCACCAGCCGCCCTTCTATCGCCAGCGCCTCGACGTTCCGCTGCAGATAGTCGCCACCCACCATGTCGAGGATCACGTCGACGCCGCGTCCGTTGGTGGCCTCTTTCACCGCCGCGACGAAGTCTGTGTCGCGGTAGTTGAACGCGCGCTCGGCGCCGAGCTGCTCGCAGGCGCGACACTTGTCGGCGCTGCCCGCCGTGGCGAACACCTGCGCGCCGCGCGCCTTCGCCAGCTGAATCGCCGTCGTGCCGATCCCGCTCGACCCGCCGTGGATCAGAATCGATTCGCCGGCCGCCAGGCGCCCGCGCTCGAAGACGTTCGTCCACACCGTGAACGTCGTTTCGGGAATGGCCGCCGCGTGAACGAGATCCACGCCACGCGGCAACGGCAGGCATTGCGGCGCGGGAACGATGCAATACTCCGCGTAGCCGCCGCCCGAGACGAGTCCGCAGACCTGGTCGCCCTGGCGCCACGTCGTCACGCCCGGCCCGACGCGCGCGATGGTCCCGGAGACCTCGAGGCCCGGCAGATCGGAGGCACCCGGCGGCGGCGGATACATCCCCTTCCGTTGCAGCACGTCCGGCCGGTTGACGCCGGCGGCCGCCACGTGGACCAGCACCTCGTTCGCGCCCGGCTCGGGCGTTGGCCGCTCGACCATCACCAGCATCTCCGGCCCGCCCGCCTCCTTGATCTCAATCGCACGCATGTTTCCGTCCTCTTTGGTCCGGCTGAAGCCGGACCCCACAACTAGAAATTTCGTGATTTCGTGATTTCGTGGCGCATTTGTCTTTACACCTCGAACGCTGCCTGGGAAGTCGAACGCTCGACGACCAGCCGGAACAGCAGCAGGCTGACCGCGAGGGCCAGCGTCAGCAGGGCGGCGACCGGCCGCCTGCCGGTGATGAGAAATCCGTCGGCCGCGAGGGCGAGCGCGATCACCAGGTCCACGACCAGCGTGATCGGTTCCGAGCGCCGGCGCTCACGCGGCAAGGCGCCCGGATTCATCCGTTCCACGAAAAGCAGATGGCCGCGAAACACGCCGGACACCGTCGCCCCCACACCAATCGCGAGGAACAGCACTCGGGCAATGCCCGGTTCCCATTCCTTGATCACCCAGGCCATCACGCAGACGACGGCGTAGAGCACCAAGGTGCCGGCTTGATGAAACCTCCACCACGCCGTCACCGCGGGAGCGGCCGCAACCGCAGCCGGAAGGCTCAGCGCTTCGAGAAACGCCGCGGCATCCGCGAAGCGCGCAGCTGGCAGCTTGCTGAGCGCACGATGCACGGCGGCCAGCAGCGCTGCCGGAAGATCCGGTCGCACGTCGCGCAGCGCCCGCGGCTCGCCTTCGAGCACGCGCGCCATCATCGCCAGCGGCGTGTCGGCCTGAAACGGATGCTGCCCGCTCGCATATTCGTAGATGACCACGCCGAGCGCGAACACGTCGCTGCGCGCATCGCCGCTCGCCGCCTTCAACTGTTCGGGCGACATGTAGGCCGGCGTGCCGACCAGGGTGCCCGGTTGCGTGACGCGCGGCGCGGCGTCCGCATCACCGGCAACCTCCGGGGCCATCAGCGCCAGCCCAAAGTCGAGGATCTTGAGCCGGCCGTCGGCTCCGCGCATGACGTTCTCCGGCTTCAGATCGCGATGGGTGATGCCGCGCGCGTGAGCGCTGGCCAGCGCCGCGGCCAGTTCCGACGCCGTGGCTGCGACCTGCGCCGCGGACGGCCGGACGCCACGATCGATCTCCTCGCGAAGCGAGTGGCCGTCCACCAGTTCGCTGGCGATCAAGACGTCATCGTCGATCTCCTCGAGGGCGTAAACGGTGCAGATCCCAGGATGGGTCAGCGAGGCGGCGGCACGCGCTTCGCGGCGCAGCCGTTCGCGGCGTCCAGCGTCGCGCGTCAGGTGCGGCGGCAGCACCTTGAGCGCAACGGTCCGTCCGAGCCTGGTGTCGCGGGCCCGATAGACGTGGCCCATTCCGCCGCGACCGATCTCGCGCTCGATCACGTACGGGCCAATCGCGTCCCCTTCGGCAAACCGGTGCGCGGACTCGAAGAGCCCAGGGACGCGGCCGACGATGGGTTCACTGAGAAACGTCCCGGCCTCGGCGTGACATTTGAGCAGCGACAGCACTTCCGCGGCCACTTCGCGATCGCCGGCGGCCGCTTCGACCCATTGCCGGTCCACGCCGGCGCGCTCGATCGCGTCGCCGAAAATCTCGTTGACCCGACGCTGCTGCTCGGGCGTCATCGCGCGCTCAACTCGCGGAACAGCCAGGCACGGGCCAGCGCCCAGCGCCGCTTGAGCGTGGCCGGCGACATGCCCAACGCCGCCGCGGCTTCCTCCACGTTCATGCCGACGAAATAGCGCAGCTCCACGATTCGCGCCTGTTCGGGATCGATCGCTTCGAGCCGGGTCAGCGCCTCGTCGAGCGCCGGCAGCATGTCGTCCTCGGCGCGGGCGCCGACGAGCGATTCGGTCAGCGACACGCGATCGAGGCCGGCCCAGCGTTTCTGGGCGCCGCGCGACCGGGCGCGGTCGACCAGAATCTGCCGCATCGATCGGGCGGCGATGCCGATGAAGTGCTGGCGATTCGTCCACGGCGCGCCGGCGTCGGCCAGCCGGAGATAGGCCTCGTGGACGAGCGCGGTCGCCTGCAGCGTCTGGCCCGGACGCTCGCGCCGCATGTACGCCGAGGCCAGCCGCCTCAGCTCCTGATAGACGGCCTCCGACTGATCGTCGAGGGACCCTCGTGAACTCGTCGCGTCTGTCACCGTTCCGCCTCCGCCGAGGCTTCGGCCCTTCGGCGATTCTCAGGGCCGTCCTGAGCAGGTCGAAGGACGGCGGACAAGTCGGGGCACAATTGTAAGGCCGATGGTGATTGTCCTGATGGGCGAGCGGACGGCGGTCGCGGCCACGCTCGCGACTGAGTTGGGCTGGCCGCTCGTCCCGGCCGAACGCCAGAGCCCCGATCATCTGCTCACGATGCTGCGGCGGGCCGCCGACCGGCGCCAGCACACCGTCGTGACCGCCGCCCCCCTCGACGCCGCGGCGCGTCAGGCGATCACCGACGCCGTGCATCCCGTCCGCTTCGTCGCGCTCGCACCGCTCGCCGACGCCGACGCGCTCGTCGTCCGCGAAGCCGAACGTCCGCTCCAGGCCGCGACATTGGACGCCGAAGAGACCATCCGGTCAATCCGACATCATTTCGGGGTGTGAACAAAAGCTTCACAACGAGACCGCAGAAACCGCAGAAAGAATTGGCGCTGCGAACTCTGCGATCTCACTGTGAAGCTTTTCTACAAGTCGAGAAACTGGCTGGGAATGAGCGACAGTACTGGATATCGGAGGCGCAGCGCTTCGACGCGTGCCGCGTATTCCGACCGCGGGAACGCGCGCTTGATCATCTGACCGCGGAGCTTCCGGATTTCGTACTTGTACAGCTCGCGGACGTACTCGCGCGCGACTTCAGGGGGCGTCGTCGACTTGGGGGCGATGCCGTGGCGCAGCAGCTCGCGCAGGACGTCGGCACGGTAGCGAAACGGCCCCGGCATCGATCCGCCGGCTACCCGCCGAGCGTGCGGCGTACCGCCTCGAACGAGGCGTTGATCTTCAGCACGTGCCGCGGCTGCGCCAGAACTTCCGCCAGCGCTGCCGGGGTCTCGACCGGACGCCGGATGATCGGTTCAACGATCTCGCTGAACTTGGCCGGATGCGCGGTGGCCAGGAAGATCCCCGCCCCCGGGTCACGGCCCGCCGCCGCTTCGCCGCCCAGGTAGCGCTTCAGCCCCATGTAGGCAATCGCGCTGTGCGGATCCAGCAGATAGCCGCGCTCGTTGAACACGCGCTGGATCGTGGCCCGAACTTCCGCGTCCGTGTGGCGGGTTCCGACGATGTCGTGGCGCATCGCGTCGACATCGTCGTCGTAGAGCCAGCGCATGCGCTCGAAGTTGCTGGGATTGCCGACGTCCATGGCGTTCGCAATCGTCTGGACCGAGGCGCGCGGAACGAAGCGCCCCGATTCGAGATACTCGGGTACGACGTCATTGGCGTTGGTGGCGGCGACGAATCGCTCGATGCCGAGGCCGGCGCGCTTCGCGATCAGCCCGGCGGTCAGGTTGCCGAAGTTGCCGCTCGGCGTGCTGACCGTGATCCGCGACGGCACGGCGCGCCGCCGCAGCTCGGCGACGGCGTGGAAGTAATAGACCATCTGCGGCAGCAGACGGCCGATATTCACCGAGTTGGCTGACGTCAATCGCACGTGGCGGCGCAACTCGACGCTCGCGAAGGCTTCCTTGGTGAGCTTGTGACAGTCGTCGAAGCTGCCGGATACGGCATACGCGCGAACGTTGCCGTCCTCCGAGTTGAACATCGTCAACTGCGATTCCTGCGTCGGGCTGACTCTGCCTTCCGGATACAGGACCACGACGCGGGTATGCGGCACGCCATGAAAGGCGTGCGCCACGGCGCTCCCGGTGTCGCCCGAGGTCGCGGCCAGCACCGTCAGCGGCTGTTCGCCGGTGTCGAGCGAGGCCAGAAGCCGCGCCATCGTCCGTGCGCCGACATCCTTGAATGCGAGCGTCGGACCGTGGAAGAGCTCGAGCGAGTAGATATCCGGTTCGACTTCGACGAGCGGAATGGGAAAGTTGAGGGCGGCCACGACCAGCGCCTCGCAGATCGCCGGGTCCAGCTCAGGCCGGGTGTACGGGCGGAGCGCGCGATAGGCGAGTTCAGTCAGCGTCCGGTTGCCGAGCCGCGCGAGTTCGCCGTCCTGCCAGGCCTCGACCGTTTCGGGAACGTAGAGGCCGCCATCAGGAGCCAGCCCCTCGAGCATCGCGGTCTTGAGCGAGGCGGCGGTGCGATCGGCGGCGGCTGCTGACGCGGCCGCTTCAGCGCGCCCGATGGCGCGCGTGCTCAGGAAGCGCATGTCGACATGACGCGGGCGCCACGTTCCGCCACCTGCGCGATGTAGGTTTGCGGCTCGCCGCCGATGTAGGCGCGGACCGTTTCGGTCATCGCCTGGGCCACGCGTGCGGCAACCCCTGCCGTGGCACAGAGCGCGAACATCGACGGGCCAGATCCCGACAGGCTCGAGCCGAGGGCGCCGGCGTCTTTTGCCGCCTGCTTGATCGCCGCCAGACCGGGGACGAGCGCCGCCCGCCGCGGTTCGGCGATCGAGTCGTGCAACGACCGGCTCATCAACGCGAAATCGCTGGTGTGCAGGCTGTGGACGAACGCCCCCAGATTCGCCCACTCGGCGACCGCGTCCTTGAGCGGCACCGTCGTGCCGAGCAGGGCGCGCGCCTTGGCGGTTTCAATCTCGAGATCCGGATGCACGACAACGGCGGTCAACCCGCGAGGCACGGGGAGGCGCACGATGTCGGGCGGATGCGACTCGCGGACGAGGACGAAGCCGCCGCAGATGCACGGCGCGATGTTGTCGCCGTGGGCCGACCCCGCGCCGAGCCGCTCGCCCTCGAGCGCGCACTCGATGAGCGTCGTCTGTGAGCTGCCGGCGCCCAGCAGCGCGTCGGCGGCGACGACCGCGGCCGCGGCGCTGGCGGCGCTGCCGCCCAGACCGCTCGAGAGCGGCAAGCCCTTCTTGATCGTGAGCGCGATCCCACGCTGTTCGCCGAGACGATCGAGCAGAACCTGGACCGCCACGCCGGCGGTGTTGCGCGACGCTTCACGCGGCAGCCGGCCGCCGTCGTTGAGGATGTCGAGAATTCGCACGCCCGCGGTGGCCGAGAAGCTCGCCGTCACCTCGTCGCCTGGTTCGTCCAGCGCGAATCCGAGGACGTCGAATCCGCAGGCGACGTTCGAGACGGTAGCGGGCGCAAAGGCCGTGACGGACTTCATGGGCGATAGTGACGGCTGATGGTTGGGATGAGGTACTCGCGAAATGCGCGCTCGAAGTCGTAGTCCGGCTTGAAGCCCCAGTCGCGCCGGGCGGCCGAATCGTCGACATCGGCCGGCCACGAATCCACGATGCCCTGGCGCTTGCTGTCGATCTTATACGTGATCGAGGCGCCGGGAAACGCCGCGGCCACGATGTCACGAATCTGCGCGGCCGAACAGCTGAAGCCGCCGACATTGTACGCCGTCTGCGTCAGCGCTTCGCGCGGCGCGGCCGCCAACTGCCGCAGCGCGCGTGAAGCGTCGGGCATCGCCATGAAGGGAATCGTCGTATCCGGACGCACGAAGCAGGCGTACGGCTCCCCTTTCGCCGCGGCGTGGATCATCTCGGGCGCGTAGTCCGACGTGCCGCCGGACGGAACCGTGGTCGCGGAAATCAGCCCCGGAAACCGCACGGCGCGGAAATCCACCCGCGGCACGAGATCGACCGACAGCTGCTTGTAGTGCCGCGCGTAGTAGCGGCCGAGTTCCTCGCAGTACAACTTGTTGCAGCCGTACATCGTCGTCGGATGGTCGAAGTCGTCTTCGCGGACGCGTCCGGCGCGGGACTTGGTTGCCAGATCGGGCATCCCGTAGGCGGCAATCGACGACGGGAAGATGAAGGTGACGGTGCGGCCGTGCGACTCCCCTTCCTTCTGAGCGAACTCGAGCAGGCTCAACGTGCCGCCGACGTTCACCTGGTGCGCGGTGGTCGGCGTGAACTCCGAACGCGTCGACAGCAGGGCCGCGAGGTGATAGATGGTGTCGATCTCGAATTCCGCGAGGACGCGCTCGAGCAGGTTGGTGTCGGCAATCGACCCGGTGAATTCGCGGCGAACGAGCGGCGCCAGCCGCGCGTCAAGTGGATTGATGTCGACGGTGATAATCCCGGCATCGGCGGCCGCGAGCTCGGTGATCAGCGAGTGGCCGATTTCCCCGCCCGCGCCGGTGATGAGAATGACGGTTTTGCGCACGGGCAGAATTGTAGTCGAGGGCGCCCGTACGTCGAGGCATCAGAGCAAATGCGCCACCGAAACACGAAATCACGAAATCCTTCTTGTCCGATTTCTCTTTCGTGTTGTCGTGTTTTCGTGGCGCATTTGAGTACTACCGGCGCAGGACGTCCCCGATGATGCGACTGAGCTCGCTTGGCTCGCAGGGCTTGGTGACCAGCCGCGTGACGCCGGCGGCCTGCGCGATGTCGTGGATGTCCGGCGCGAAGCGTCCCGACCACACGATGACCGGCAGTTCGGGCCGCAGCCGCCGCACGGTCCGGGTCACGTCGAGGCCGGTCGCTTCCGGCATTTCGTAGTCGGCGATCACCAGATCGAACGCGCGCGGGTTCGCTTCGAGCGCGGCCAGGGCCGCGCGCACGTCGGTGAACATGCGCACGTGATAGCCGAGGCGCTCGAGTCCCTGTGCCACGACCGTGGCCACGGCGCGCTCGTCGTCGAGGAGGAGCAGACGCTCGCCGCGTCCCATGACGGCCGCCGGAGAAGGTTCGTTCTCGACAACCGCATCGCGCGCCGCCGGAATATAGACGTGGACCGACGTGCCGCGGCCGACCCCGCTTTCGATGGCGATCCCGCCGCCGTGGCTCTGGACGATGCCGAGCACGACCGACATGCCGAGACCGGTGCCCTTCCCGACCGGCTTGGTCGTGAAGAACGGCTCGAAGATGCGCTTCAGCTGCTCGTCGTTCATCCCGGAGCCGTTGTCGGACACCGTCAGGCGCACGGCTTCTCCGGGCCGGATGCCGCCGATCCGCAACGCGTCGTTGTGCGTGAGCCCGACCGGCTCGATGCGGATGCCAATCCGTCCCGGACCGCCGTCCATCGCATGCCAGGCGTTGGCGCAGAGGTTGATGAGGATCTGATGCATCTGCGTCGGATCGGCCAGGACCGGCGGCACGTCGCGAGCCGTCGCGAGCTCGATCGCCACATGAGCCGGAATCGTCGCACGGACGAACCGGATCGCTTCGGCCGCCACCTCCGGCAGCGATACCACCCGGTGTTCGTGCTGCTGATGGCGGCTGAACGCCAGAATCTGCTGCACCAGCGCAATCGCCCGCTGGGCCGCGGTTTCGATTGCGTCAAGACTCTCACCGAGCGGCGCGCCGGCCTCGGCGTCCAGGCGGGCAATCTCGAGATTGCCGACGATCGCCGTGAGGATGTTGTTGAAGTCGTGCGCGATCCCGCCGGCCATGGTCCCGATCGCCTCGAGCTTCTGCGATTGAAACAGCTGCCGCTCGAGAAGCCGGCGCTCCTCTTCGGCGTTGCGCCGACCCACGGCGTGCGCCAGCGACACCGCGAACGAGCCCATCAGCGGGATCAGATCGTCGTCGAACGTGTGCGCCGCGCCGCGGGGGCCGTAGAGCGCGAGGACGCCCACCAGCCGCGTCTGCCGTGCGAGCGGCAGGAGCAGCGTCGGCCGGAAGCCGCGCCGCTGCGCGTACCGCCGCTCGCGGGATCCGACGGGAAGATCGTCGAGCGTCCGCACGTGCACTGGACGGAGGGCGCTCAGTTCGCCGTGAAAGAAGCCGAGTTCGCCGACCTTGAGATCGCGGATCTCGTCCTCGATCGGATCGGCGGGGTCGAGCGACCACTCGGCCTGCAACGGGACGCGCGAGCGATCGGCGGAGTAGATGAAGAGCGCGGCCCGCACGGCGCCGACGAACTCCGCGACGCCCTTCAACGCCTCGTGTACCGCCACGTCGAATTCGTGCAGGTCCATTTCGATGAACCGTTGCGAGACGACGGCCAGCAGAGATTCGCCTTCGAGGAGACGCGTCAGGCGGGCTTCGGCCCGCTTCGGCTCGGAGATGTCATGGCAGACACCACGGCACGCGAGCACGCGTCCGGCTTCGTTCTTGATCAGCACGAACCGGACGTTGAGGATGCCGAGCGTGCCGTCGGCGCGGCGGACCGCGTGCTCGATTTGACGGGTCTGATGCGTCCCCGGTGAGGCCAGCGCCTGGTTCATCACGTCGACCAGCCGGCGCCGGCTGTCTTCCGGAATGAAGGTGCGCTGATAGACGTCGAGCGGCATCGCCGCGCCGCCCTGTTCTGCGGCGGTGGTGCGAAGCAGCGTGAACAACCCGTCGTCGCACACGATGCGGCGCGTCGCCGGATCGAAGTCCCAGTAACCGAGGCTGGCGAGCTCGACGGCGAGCTGGAGTCCCTGTTTCTGCTGGCGCAACGCGTCCTGGGTCAGGTGCTGCGCCGTCACGTCGACATGGCTTCCAACCAGGCGCGTCGGCCGCCCCGCCTGATCGCGCAAGGCCTTGCCGCGCGCCAGAATCCAGCGGTACGACCCGTCCTTGTGACGCAGCCGGAATTCCACTTCGTACTCGCTGCTGCGGCCGTCCAGGTACTCGCGCACGCGCGCCACCGCGCGCTCCTGATCGTCCGGATGCAGGCGCGATTCCCAGTCCTCGTACGAGTGGCCGATCTCCCCGGGCTCGTAACCGAGCTGCCGCTTCCACTCGTCGCTGAACACGACCGCGTTGGTCGCAAGATCCCAGTCCCAGAAACCAACGTCGCCGGCCCGGGCGGCGACCTCCAGACGGATCTGGGCTTCGTGTTCGGCCGCCTCGGCCCGCTTGCGCGCCGTGATGTCCCGGAATGTGCAGAGGGTGTCGGGCTCCCCGTTCGCGGCCGTGACAAACGGCACCACCGTGACCGCGATCCAGACACGCTCGCCGTCCGGTTTGCGGATCTCGAGCACGGTCTCGGAGTCGCTGCCCTCGCAGAGCAGAACCGGCGACGGACAGGTCGTCGCCCCCGGTGTGCCGTCTTCGGCGACGACCTCCCAGCCGGCGTCGAGTGGACGGCGGCCGTCCAGCTGCTCGAGCGTGACGCCGAGAATACGAAGCGCGGCGGGATTGCAGTCGATCAGCCCGCCGCGATGGTCGCGGACCACGACCCCTTCGGTGAGCGCATCGAGTGTGCGGACCAGATGCCCCTGCGACGCTTGCGGTTGCTCGGTTCCGTGCCTCGCCATCACCACCGCATCAGGTTCCTGCACCGTCCTGACGCGCCAACTGGAGCACCTCGCCGACGATGCGGCTCAGCTCGCTCGGTTCGCAGGGCTTGGTGACCAGGCGTTTGACACCGATCTCACCCGCCGCCTGGTCGATATCCGGCACGAACCGTCCCGACCACAGCACGATCGGCAGTTCCGGCCGCACCTGCGTGATCGCCTTCGCGACATCGAGGCCGGTAATCTCCGGCATCTCGTAGTCGGCGATGACGAGATCGAATTGCAGGGGATCGGCTTGAAACGCGCGAATCGCATCCCGCGGATCGGAGAACGCCTGCACCCGGTAGCCGAGCCGCTCGAGCGCCTGCGAGACCACCCGGGCAAGCGCAATTTCGTCGTCCAGGAGCAGCAACCGTTCGCCGTGACCGAGCACGGCCTGCCGGAGCGGTTCGATCGCGCCGATCGCCGACCGCGCCGCGGGGATGTAGACGCGCACGGTGGTGCCTTTGCCGACGGTGCTGTCGATCGTGATGCCGCCGTGATGACTCTGCACGATGCCAAGCACGACGGACATCCCGAGGCCGGTCCCCTTCCCGACCGGCTTGGTCGTGAAGAACGGCTCGAAGATGCGCTTCAGCATCTCCTCGTCCATGCCGCAGCCGTTGTCGGTGACCGTCAGCCGCGCGCACTCGCCGGCGCTGATGCCGCCGATCCGCGCCGCATCGGCGTCGGTCAGCATCACCGCATCCACTCCGATCTCGATCCGGCCCGGCGACTCCTCCAGCGCGTGCCACGCGTTCGCGCACAAGTTGATCAGAATCTGATGGAGTTGCGTCGGTTCGGCGAGGACGTGCGGCACACCAGGTCCAATCGACAGATCGATCGCCACGACAGCGGGGATCGTCGCCCTGACGAAGCGAACGGCTTCGGCGGCGATCGCCGGCAGCGCGACGACGCGCCGCTCGTGCTGATGGTGGCGGCTGAACGCGAGGATCTGCTGGACCAGCGCGGTGGCGCGATCGGCGGCCGTCTCAATCGCCGTCAGGCTGTCGTCGAGCGCCTGGCCGCCGGCCAGATCCATGCGCGCCAGCTCCAGATTGCCGACGATGGCGGTCAGGATGTTGTTGAAGTCGTGCGCGATCCCGCCGGCGAGCGTGCCGATCGCCTCGAGCTTCTGCGACTGGAAGAGCTGCCGCTCGAGAAACACCCGCTCCTCCTCGGCGGTGCGTCGCGCGAGCGCATTCGAGAGTGACACCGCGAACGAGCCGAGCAGCGGCACCAGATCCTGATCGAAGACGTCTTCCTGCCCCCACGGACCGTAGATGATGAAAATTCCGATGAGGCGCGTATGCGACGCCAGCGGCAGGAGCACCATCGACCGGAACCCGCGCGTCTCGGCGTACTCCCGTTCCGACGATCCGCGCGGCAGATCGCGCATGCCGCGGAGCAGCACCGGCCGGAACGCGGCCAGCTCCTCGTGGAAATAGCTGTATTGGCCGGTCCTGACGGTCTTGATTTCCTCGCGCAGCGTGTCCGCTGGGTCCGCGGTCCACTCGAACGGATTCAGGATGCGGCCTTGCTCGCCGTACAGGAAGACCGACGCCCGCACGGCGCCCATGAAGTGCGCGATGGTTTTCAACGCGTCGAGCACGACGCTGTCGAATTCGCGCATGTCCATCTCGATGAACCGCTGCGACACCGCCGAGAGGACGCTCTCGCCGTCGAGCAGCCGCTCGAGCCGGGTTTCGATCGCCTTGCGCTCGGTGATGTCCTGATTGACGCCGTAGCACTTGACGATGTTGCCGGCGGCGTCTTTCTCCAGCACGAAGCGGACGCTGACGACGGCAAACGTCCCGTCGCCGCGCCGCCAGCGATGTTCGAGCTGCCGCGTCTGCTGTCGTCCCGGTGCCGCGACGGCCTCGTTGAGCGACGAGGTCATCGCCGCGACGGCATCCTCCGGCAGAAACTCGCTCACGTAGTCGTCGAGCGGCAGCGACAGCGGTCCGCCGCCGTTGTCGGGAATCCGCAGGAGCCGGACGAACGCCTCGTCGAGGATCAAGTGGCGTGAGTCGGGGTCGAAATTCCAGCGGCCCAGGCTCGCCATCTCCATGGCGAGCATCAATTCTTCTTTCTGTTTCACGAGCACGCCGCGGGAATCGATCAGCGCGCGCTCGCCCGCCTTCCGCTCGGTGACATCGATATGGCAGCCGACGAGACGGAGCGGCTTGCCTTTCGCGTCGCGGATCGCCTCGCCGCGCGCGAGGATCCACCGGTAGGACCCATCTTTGTGGCGCAACCGGAACTCGACGACGTACTCGCGGTTGCGTCCGGCAAGGTACTCGGAGACGCAGGCGAGCGCGTGTTCGCGGTCGTCCGGGTGCAGGCGGCGCTCCCACTCCAGATAGTGGTTACCGACTTCGTCCGGCTCGTGTCCGATCTGGCGTTTCCACTCGTCGCTGTAGACCGAAACGCTGCTCAGGAGGTCCCAGTCCCAGAAGCCGACGCCGCCGGCGCGGGCGGCGAGTTCGAGCCGCACGCGGGCTTCGTGTTCGGCGAGTTCCTGGGAAGAGCGTTCGCGCGGCTTCTTGGCAGGACGTGGGGAACCGGTGGAGCGTCCGCGCTTCGTCATGGGCGAGCTCCGATCGACCGGAGCCCTAGCCGGATCTTATACCCCGTTGTAGGACGCGATCCGACGAAACTTGTCGCGATGAAACGCTATCGGTTGCGCGCGGCCTGAACTTCAATCTCCAGCAGCGGGCCCTGCGAGGCGAGCGCGGCGATCTGCACCGTCGTGCGCGCGGGCTTGTTCGGCTGTTCTGGCGTTCCAAAGTACTTCGAGTACGCTCGGTTCATGCCAGCAAAGTCCATTCTGCCGGTCGCGGGATCGGCGAGCATGTAGACCCGCATCATCACGACATCGCCCATGCCCAGCCCCTGCTCCTTGAGCAGCGTCTCGATCCGGCGGAATGTATTGTCCGCCTGCGCCTCGGTGTTGCCCCATACCGCCGGCGTCCCCTTCGCCGCATCGGCCGGCGTCGCCGCCGTCGGCAGTTGACCGCTTAGATACAACGTATCGCCCACCCACACGCCGGTGGCGATCCCCGAGTTCGCGGTTTGAATGTGCTTGACGCTTTGCGCGGACGCGAGCGTTGATCCGATCGCGAGAGCGGCCGCGGCGAGAGTCAGAGATCGAAAGGCGTTGCGCATGTGGATCCTCACGTAATCCGGCCCTGAGCTCCGCCGAAGGGCCGGACGCCACCGCTGTTAGCTCTTGCCCTCTTGTAGCGCTCCCCACGTCTCAGGGTCTTGACACAGCAACGTGTCGAGATAGAGCGACGTGTCGACTTCCGGAAACTTCGCTCGAATGGCGGCCACGGCACCTGGCACCTTCGCCGGATCCGGCTTCACTTCTTCGTCCTTGATCAGGCCGTTCTCGTGCGCGATGCCGAGCGCGTCGAGAAACGCGCCCATCATCTCGCGCTGCTCGGCGAGATGGTAGACGACCAGGGCCCGTGCCGCCACCGCGTCCGGCAGCGTCGAGAGGTGCGCCAGGTGATGCGTCTTGCGATCGAGATCGAGCGCCAGCACCGATTTCGGCCGGAACTTCTTCTGATTGGCTATCAACAGCACGGCTTGGATCTGACTGTCGGTGGCTTCTTCGTCGGACCAGAAGGCCCGTGCCGCGCCGGCACGCTGTTCCTGGGTCATCCGCTTCCAGAGCTTCGAGGGCGTCAACGTCGCATCGGTCATGATAGGCTCGTCATCGGCCGGGTAGCCGGACCTCAATCATATGCAGAAACGGTCGCGCGTGGCGGCGTTCTCGGTCGGCTGGCTCTTCGTCACCGCGCTGACCCTGGTCGCGCAGCGGCCCGGCGTGCATCCGATCAGTGGACGCGTGTACGCCGGCGTCATGGGCTATCAGGGCGCCGACTGGCTCGATCGTCCCGAGCGCGTGGAAGAAGAAGCACCCGATCGCGCGCTCGACGCCCTGAACCTCGCGCCGGGCGCAACCGTGGCCGACGTCGGCGCCGGCTCGGGCTACATGTCCGTGAAGATGGCCGAGCGCGTGGGGGCCAGCGGCAAGGTCTACGCGAACGACATCCAGCCCGAAATGCTCACGCTGCTCAGGCGGCGGCTCGATCGCGAGAAGATCACGAACATCGAACTGGTCCTCGGCACGGTGGACGATCCGAAGCTGCCGGCGAACGCCATCGACCTGATTCTGATGGTCGACGTCTACCACGAGTTCCAGGCGCCGCAGATCATGCTGCGGCGGATGCGCGAGTCGCTCAAGCCCGGCGGACGGCTGGTCCTGCTCGAGTACCGCAAGGAAGATCCGTCGATCCCGATTCGGCCCGATCACAAGATGTCGGTCGCCGAGGCCAAGCTCGAACTCGAGGCCGAAGGCTTCACGCTCTCCAACGTCGATGAAAGGCTGCCGCGCCAGCACATTCTGATCTTCACGAAACGATGAGCGGCCGGGCCTGCCCAGCCCCCAGCCCCTAGCCCCCAGCCCCTAGCCCCCAGCCCCAGTGTTATTCACCGAGCCAACTTTCCTTTTCCTCTTCCTCCCGATCCTGCTGGCGCTCTATTTCGCCGTAGACCTCCGCCGCCTCCTGCACCCGGGTCCATCGACGCACGCCGCATACGGCAACTGGCTGCTGCTGGTCGGCTCGATCATCTTCTACGCGAAGGGCGGCGGCGTCTTTACGTGGCTGATGCTCGCGTCGATCGCCTTCAACTACGTGATGGCGATCGCCGTCGATCGCCAACGCGCGCGCTCCGACCGGGCCGCGCGCCGGGTGCTCGGGCTCGCCGTCACGATCAACCTCGTCGTCCTTGGCGTGTTCAAGTACGCCAACTTCTTCGTCGAGAACGCCAACATCGTTGGCGGCTGGCTCGGCGCCTCGGGCTTCGAGGTGGCGCCCGTCCTCCTGCCGATCGGCATCTCGTTCTACACGTTCCACGCCATCTCCTACGTCGTCGACGTCTACCGGCGCGACGCCTCGGCGCAGAAGAGTCCCGTGCATGCGGCGCTGTACCTGCTGCTCTTTCCGCAGCTGATTGCCGGCCCGATCATCCGCTACCGCGACATCGCCCATCAGCTCGCTCGCCGGGTCGTCACGCTCGACGACTTCGCCGCCGGCGTCCAGCGTTTCATCATCGGCCTCGGCAAGAAGGTGCTGATCGCGAATGTCGTCGCGGTCCCGGCCGATCGCATCTTCAACATGCCGGCGGCACAGCTGCACTTCGCGCCGGCGTGGATTGGGGCGCTCTGCTACACCCTCCAGATCTACTTCGACTTCTCCGGCTACTCGGACATGGCGATCGGTCTCGGCCGGATGTTCGGCTTCCGCTTTCCGGAGAACTTCCGTTGGCCGTACATCGCGGCGACGGTTCAGGAGTTCTGGCGCCGCTGGCACATGTCGCTGTCGTCCTGGTTCCGCGACTACCTGTATGTGCCGCTCGGCGGCAACCGCGGATCGCAGGCGTCGATGTACCGGAATCTCGTCACTGTGTTCTTTCTGTGCGGTCTGTGGCACGGCGCGAGCTGGAACTTCGTCATCTGGGGTCTCTTTCACGGCACGTTTCTCGTCGTCGAACGGCTCGGCCTGGCGGCGGCGGTGAAGCGCCTCTGGCCGCCCGTGCAGCACCTGTACCTCCTGACCGTCGTCGTGATCGGCTGGGTCTTCTTCCGCGCGGAGACACTGCCGACGGCTGTCGCGTTCCTGCGAGCGATGTTCGGGATGGCGTCGCCCGAACCGACGCCGTTCGGCCTCTCCTACTACCTGACCACGGAGGTGTGGCTGGCGCTCATCGCCGGACTGGTCGGTTCCATGCCGCTCGTCCCGGCACTGGCTCGCTGGCGCGCGGCCCTGGCCAGACGCTGGGAAGGTTTCGGCGTCGACCTGCTCTCGACCGCGGCGCTGATGACCGTGTTCCTGCTCTGCATCATGCAGATGGCCGCCCGAACCTATAACCCGTTCATCTATTTCCGGTTCTGATGCGCCGCGCTCACCACACTCTGCTCGTCGGGCTGTTCCTGCTGGTGATTGCGCTGCCGCTCGCCGCCAACCTGCGCGGCGTGGACGGCGCGGATGCCGAGGCCGAAAACCGGACGCTCGCCGAGTGGCCGGTCCTCGACGGATCGTGGGCGTCGATTTCAGGCTGGCTGCCAGGCGTCGCGGCATGGTTCGACGATCACTTCGGTTTTCGCGCGCAGCTCGTCACCTGGTACGGGCGCAGCCGCTACTTCGGCCTTGGCGTGTCGCCGTCTCTCGACGTCGTGATCGGCAAAGACGGCTGGCTGTTCTACGGCGAGGACGGCGGGCTCGACGACTACGTCAGCACGAATCCGCTGCCACCCGGCCAGATCGAGAACTGGCGCACGACGATCGTCCGCGCGCGCGACTGGTGCCGCAAGCGCGGTATCGCGTACTTCTTCACCTCGGTGCCTGACAAGGCCTCGGTCTATCCGGAGTACTTCGCGACGAACGTCCGCCGGATCGGTCCACAGACGCGACTCGACCAATTGATGGGCGCGACGCTCGACACCGGCGTCGTCATCGACGTGCGACCAGCCATCGACGCCGGGAAGCCGGTCGAGCGGCTGTACCATCGCACCGACACGCACTGGAACCAGCGTGGCGCCTTCCTCGCCTATCAGGCGATGATCACGGCGATCGGGGCCCACGTGCCCTCCGTCGGGCCGCCCAGGCAGCGCTCCGATTTCGACCTCACCACGCGCGAGATTCCGGCGATGGATCTCGCGGGGATGATCGGCCTGAAGCGGGTTCTTGGCGAGGAGGACCTGCGGATGATGCCGAAGCAGCAGAAACGCGGCTACGTCGTCGTCGAGCCGCCCGGCGAGTACGCCACCGCGGGGATCGGCCGCATCGTGACGGAAGTTCCCGGGTCGACCCTGCCGCGCGCCGTGATGTTCCGCGATTCCTACACGTCGTGGCTGGCGCCGTTTCTGTCAGAGCATTTCAGCCGGATTGTTTACCTGTGGCAGAACGAGTTCGATGCGGAAGAAGTCCTCAAAGAGCACCCGGACGTGGTCATTCAGGAGATCGTTGGGCGACATCTCTACAACTTCATTCCGTCGCCGGAACTGATTCCTGAGCCCTGAACCCGAAGGGCAAAGGGCAGATTGCAGAGGGCAAAGGGAATTGCGCAATGCAAACTGCACAATGCAAATTGCAAAGGCAAAGACGCGGCATAAAGCCGTCGTAGGACAGTTGCCGATACTTCGCGCGGGGCGCTGAAGCCACAATACGCGCATGAATCTGACCATTGCTGATGCCCTGGCCGTGGATCGACGTTCATTGGTGTTCGGCGTCTGCGCCGGCGCCGCCACGTTTCTTGCGGTTCAGATCCCGCTATTGCTTGGCAGCGATGTCCCGGCAGGTGCCAGCGGCTCAGGGTGGTTCCTCGATTCGGCCGCCAACATTCGCGCGATTACGACAGCGATGTTGATTGGCGCGGCGGTCCTGGCCGCCGTGCTGAGCCGCGTCCTCACGAATGCGCTTGGTTTCTGGGCTGGCGCGAGCGGCGCGATGGCCGTCGTGCTCTTCGCCACCGGAGCCGGCAACCTCTTCCCGATCGTGTTGGCGTTCGGCGCGGCCTTCTTGGCCGTGGCCACCGCCGCTGGTACCGTCGGCGAGGCCGCTGTGCAGCTACTGTGGCGGAGGGTTGTCTCGGGGTTCGCCCGCTGACGCCTGGCACCGCAGGCCGACGAACTGGCCGGGGCCGCCGATGCCTTCGCTGGTCAGATACAGCACGTCGCCGTCAAACGCCGCGCCTTCACCCTGCGCCTCCCTCGCGATGTCGAGCGGGATTCTCGACGCCCGCGCAACGACGCCCCGCGCGATGTCCCCGGCGTTGTAGAGATACGCCGCCTCCGGCGTCCTGACGACGACGGTGCGCTCGTCTGGCGAGGCTTCGGCGTCCGTGACACCCCTGAGCCCGAGTTCGCCGACGCGTTCGAACCGCAGCGGACCGGCTCCGGTCTGCGGCACGTGTGATCGATACACGCCGCCGGTTCGATCCTTCGTCACGATGAACAGGTCGTCGCCGACCACGAACATCGCCTCGGCATTGTGCGGACCGTCGGCGTACTCGGCGTTGAACACCTCAGGCTGTGCAGTGGTTCGGTCGCTGAACGCTGGCTCGGGCACGCGATAGATGCGGACGACCTTGCGGGCCCCGCCGTTGTCGCCAATGTCGGCGATATAGACGCAGTTGCCCGACGGACAGCGACCCACGGACACGTCTTCCCAGTCGCGAGTCGAGACCGGCACCGCCACGCGTCCACGCGTGGCGCCGCTCGCGTCAATGGCAAAGAGCGAGGTTTCGTGCCCGGAGTCGTTGTGCGACCACAGCATGCGGTTGTCGCGCCGGCTGATCGCGAGCCCGCTTGTTTCCTGGATGTCAGGAAGCTGCGCTGGACCGGCGACCACGACGCAGGGACTCGGCGCGGCGACCGGGCTGAGCATCCACGCCGCCGCCAAAAAGGCGCTCAGCAGAAGGAGAACCGTCGCCGCCCGACCCAAACTCATGACTCATGGTAAGTGCAGAATGCAAATTGCAAAATGCAAATTTCTGAGTCATCGGTAGCTTGTCAGATTGCAGACAAATTTGCAGTGTGCAATTTGCAATGTGCAATTAGTCGTTGTCATTCCACCCGAGTCCCATCATCCGCGCGCTGGCGCGTTCGTAGAGCCGGCGCTCGCGAACGATCTCCTGGCCGCGGACGATCGTGATGCTGTACATCGGCGGCTTCTCGTGAACGGCGAGCAGGCAGACCGTGCCGTCGGGGGTCGTCCACAGCCGTTCGATGTCTCGAGTATTGGTGTTGGCCATCACGACGCCTTTGCCGGTGCCGAGGGCTGCAGGAACTTCGTGTCCGCGTTGGCGCGCTTGAGCGCGGCTTCGAAGCTGGCCTTGTCCACGGCTTTTGAATAGGCCTCCTCCGGCGCGACGAGCTTCTTGTTGACCAGGTCCATCAACGCGTCGTTGAGCGTGACCATCCCGTTCGCCTTGCCGACCTGCATCATCGAGGGGATCTGGAAGGTCTTGCCTTCGCGAATCAGGTTCGAGATCGCGCCCGTGGCGATGAGCACTTCGAGCGCCGCGACGCGGCCGCCGCCGGTCTTGCGGCACAGCGTCTGCGCGATCACGCCCTTCAGCGACTCCGACAGCATGACGCGAATCTGCGACTGGCGGTCGGCCGGGAACTGATCGATGACGCGGTCCACGGTCGACGCCGCGGTCGACGTGTGCAGCGTGCCGAATACCAGGTGGCCGGTTTCCGCGGTTTCGATGGCGATCGCGATCGTCTCGAGATCGCGCAGCTCGCCGACCAGAATGATGTCCGGGTCCTCGCGGAGCGCCGCGCGCAGCGCGTGCTTGAACCCTTCGGTATGGGTGCGCACTTCACGCTGGTTGATGAGGCACTTCTTGTTGTCGTGGACGAATTCGATCGGGTCTTCGATCGTGATGATGTGGTCTTCGCGGGTGCGGTTGATGTAGTCGACCATCGCGCACAGCGTCGTCGACTTGCCCGAGCCGGTCGGTCCGGTGACGAGCACCAGCCCCTTGGTGAGGCCGCAAAGATTCAGAATGTGCTGCGACAGCCCGAGTGTTTCAGCGGTGAGGATCTTCGCCGGGATGACGCGGAAGACGCCGCCCGGACCCTTGCGGTCCATGAAGGCGTTGCCGCGGAAGCGGGCGACGCCGCCCAGCTCGTAGGCGAAGTCGGTGTCGTGCTTCTCGCGAAATTCACGTTTGTTCACGTCCGGCAGGATCGGGAGCAGGAGGCTCATAATCGCGTCGGGCGTCAGCACCTCGGCGCCGTCTCTGAGGGGTTGCATCCGGCCGTCCTTGCGGACGATCGGCACGGACCCGACCGACAGGTGCAAGTCCGACGCACCCATCTCGCACATCGCCTTGAAGAGCGCGTCAATCGGACCGGAGTCAGCAGCGACGCCGGAATCGGGCACGGCATGGAGAGCGGAGCCTGTGAGCATGCCCCGACACCAGCAATTCCGCTGCCCGCCCCGGACTCACGGGCATCACGTCATTTCGCAGTTTGCGTAGCTGGAGGTGGCAATTTCTGCCAGGAAACTGTCAGTTCTTGTCAAAATCCCGTCGCCCCCGCACCCGGCACCCGGAACCCGGAACCCGGAACCCGGAACCCGCACCCGGACCTTGCACCTAGAACCGAGAACCTAGAACCACGAAGTTCAGAAGTCGACGGCGACGATGTGTTCTGACAGTCCGACGCCGAACTGCGCAACCGGCACGTGGTGCGGGTCCTTGGCATAGGCATCGAGCGCCGCACGGTCCGGGAAGATGACGATCAGCCCCGTGTCGTAGGACCGCGGCGAGCGGACGACATCGGCGCCAACCTTCAGGTCGATCACGCCATGCAGCGACCGTAGACCCGCAAGGCGGTGACGGTGATCGGTTTTCTGTTCATCAGTGACGTCGGCCTTGTACTTGAAACACACAATATGCGTCAGCATCGTTCCTCACTCCGCACCCGGCACCCGGCACCCGGCACCCGGCACCCGGAACCCGGAACCCGGAACCCGCACCTTGAACCTTGCACCTAGAACCTTGAACCAAGTTCGCTAGAGCTCTTCCCCATCAATATCATCGTCGCCGACATCGATCACCACGTTGTGGATGTCGACGCGGAACCATTGCCTGAATAACTGGAGGTCGCGATCGACGGGCCAGGAGGATTCGTCCTCGGTCCACGCCGACAGCTGCGTCTCGAAGATCCAGGTGAAGTTCTCCTCCACCCACTCCTGAAGGTCTTCTTCCATTTCGACCTCAGGCAGCAGGAACGCCGTCCCGAAGCTCTTGGACCGAGCGACGGTCAGCATCCCTTGGTTGAAGTCGGCGTCACGCTTGCGGGTCCAATCGATGTACGGCTTCTCGCCCACGACCGTCACCGCGGTCCGATTCACTACACGCATTCAGGAATTCTACTGTTTCGGCATTCTCGCCGGTGTCAGACACGCGGCGTCATCCAGTCAACTCGCTTGCCGGTGTCAGGCACCCAGCGTCATCCAGTCAACTCCCTTGCCGGTGTCTGACACCCGGCGTCAAGAGCCGTTCCGGTGTCTGACACCTCAACGCTTGACGGCAGGCCTGTCTGGGGCGTGGAATAGGCCACCCTTATGACTTCACTCCGTCAACGAGCCGTGCTTGCTGTTACCGCTGCCGCCTGCGCCGGAGCTGCGCTGCTTTCCGCCCAACAGCCCGCACCGCCGGCGCCGCCGCCGATGCCGGCGATTCTTCAGAGCTATCAACCGGTTACCGCGGACCGGCTGCTGCGTCCGGAGCCGCGCAACTGGCTGATGAACCGCCGGACCTACGACGGCTGGGGCTTCAGTCCGCTCACTCAGATCACGGCCGCCAACGTCGCCCGCCTACAGCCGGTCTGGTCGTTCGCGACCGGCGCGGTGAGCGGTCATGAGGCGCCGCCGCTCGTCAACAACGGCGTGATGTTCCTCTCGACCCCGAACAATCAGGTCATCGCCATCGACGCGCGCACCGGCGTCCAGCTGTGGCGCTATCGGAGTCCGGTCGCGCCCGACACGATCACGCTGCATCCGACCAGCCGCGGCGTCGCGCTCTACGAAGACAAAGTCTTCTACGCCGCCGCCGAAGCCAGGCTGCTCGCCCTCGACGCCAAAACCGGCCGCGTCGTCTGGACGGCGCAGGTCGAAGACAACCGCAAGGGCTACTACATGTCGCTGGCGCCGCTCGTCGCCGACGGCAAGGTGATGGTCGGCACCTCCGGCGGTGAGCTCGGCGTCCGCGGGTTCGTGGCCGCGTACGACGTCAACACCGGCAAGGAGCTGTGGAAGGCCTTCACCGTTCCGGCGCCCGGCGAACCTGGCAGCGAAACCTGGCCGCAGGGCGATCAGTGGAAGACCGGCGGCGGTTCCATTTGGGTGACGGCCAACTACGATCCCGAAACCAAGCTCGCCTACTGGGGCACCGGCAACGGCGGCCCATGGATGGGCGATCAACGCCCTGGCGACAACCTCTACACCGCGTCGACGATCGCCATCGACGTCACGACCGGCAAGATCAAGGGACACTTCCAATACAACCCGAACGAATCGTGGGACTGGGACGAAGTCTCGCCGCCGGTCCTCATCGACTTCCAGCGCAACGGCCGCACTGTGAAAGGGCTCATCGACGTCGCACGCGACGGCTACATGTGGTTCCTCGAGCGGAGCGACGGCGCGATCAAGTTCGTGGACGCGACCGCCTACGTGAAGCAGAACGTCTATCGCAGCATCGATCCGAAAACCGGACGTCCGGATGTCGATCCCGAACGGAAACCTGGCGTGGGCAAGCGTGCCAGCTTCTGCCCGTCCATCTGGGGCGGCAAGAATTGGCCGCCGGTCGCCTTCAATCCGACGACGCGCCTCCTCTACATCCCAGCGAATGAGAATCTGTGCGGCGAAATCATCGGTCGCGCGCAGCCTTACGTCGCCGGCACGGCCTTCGTGGGCGCGACAACGACGATGTCGCTGGCGCCGGGGGCGGATCACATCGGCGAAGTGCAGGCGTGGAACGTGGACACCGGCAGGCGTGTCTGGACGCACACCTTCCCGAACTCGCCCAACTGGGGTCCCATGCTGGCCACGGCCGGCGGCCTGGTCTTCAGCGGCGGCACCAACGATCGCAAGTTCCGCGCCTTCAACGGAACGACCGGCGCGGTGCTCTGGGAGTACCCGACCACGTCGGGCATCATCGGCCAGCCCTCGTCGTTCGAACTCGACGGGCGGCAGTACGTCGCCGTCCAATCGGGCTGGGGCGTGGATTCGCGATCGATGCAGGCGCGCCTGAACGGACTCAAACCTGGCGAGTTCCCGGAAGTGCCCGAGGGCGGCTCGATCTGGGTCTTCGCCGTGCCGCGCTGATTGGCAGTGATCGCCACACTGCAGCTCCTGGCCGCGTCGCTCGCCTACGCGGTCGGCGGCCTGTTCATGAAAGCCTCGCAGGGCGCGACACGCCCGGGTCCAACCGCAGCGTTCCTCGTGCTCTTCAGCGGCGGCGCGCTGCTGCAGGCCGCCGGGATGAAGTCCGGCGATCTCAGCGTCACGTACATCTTCGTCCTCGGCGTTGAGGCGCTCGCCGCCGTCCTGCTCGGCGCCTTCTACTTCCACGAAGCGCTCACGCTTTCACGCCTCGCCGCAGTCCTGCTCATCGTCGTCGGGATCGCGTGGCTCCGTGTGGCGTGAAGAACACCGAAACAAACCACAGAGAGATCACAGAGTACACAGAGAAGACACTGGTGGACCGACGCTCGAGGCGCCGCCGCGAAGCGGCGTTCGGCGAGTTGGCTCACGTGGGATGAACGAGTGCGCAAGAATCAGAAGACTCGTTCATCCCGCGTGAGCCGACTCGCGCGTCGGCCCGGCTCCGCCGGGCCGCGCCTCGAGCGTGAACTGCCGTCTCCGTGTTCTCTGTGACCTCTGTGGTTATAATTTTGGTTTCGTGTTTTCGTGTTTTCGTGGCGCATTGAGGAGACATCGTGGAAGAGGAATTCGGGCCGCTGCCGCTGGGGATGACGGAAGAGGAAGCCAACGCGAAGTTCGACGAACTGCAGGCGAGGCTCGTCCCGCTCTGGTCGTCGATGAAGACGATGACGCAGGACGAGCAGACGATCGTCGTCGTCCCCTCCATCAACACGGAAGCCAAGAGCAGCGGCGTCCGTCAGGAAGCGCTCGAGGAGCGGTTCCTCTTCCTCCTGCTCCTGCTCCGCCAGCCGCGGGCGCGCGTCATCTACGTCACCTCGATGGCGATTCACCAGGACGTGATCGACTACTACCTCGATCTCCTCCCGGGAGTCTTTTCCGGCCACGCAAAGAAACGGCTGTTCCTGATCTCGCCGCTCGACGGCACGCAGGGCCCGCTCAGCCGCAAGCTGCTCGAGCGGCCGAAGCTGATGGAGTACATCCGCTCACTGATTCCGGATCCCAACCGCGCGCACATGGTGCCCTACAACACCACGGAGATGGAGCGCGACCTGGCGATCAAGCTCGGCATCCCGATGTACGGCGCCGACCCGCGCACGTTCTATCTCGGCACCAAGAGCGGCTGCCGAAAGATCTTCGGCGAAGAAGGCGTGTCCTATCCGCTCGGCATCGAGGATCTCCACTCGCCCGAAGATCTGATCAACGCGATCATGGAGATGCGCAAGCGGAAGCCGTCGATCAAGAAAGTGGTCGCGAAGCTGAATGAAGGCGTCTCTGGCCTCGGCAACGCCAACATCGATCTGGCGCACGTGCCTGCGTCGGGCAGTCCGGACGAGAAGGCCGCGGTCAAGAAGGCGGTCGAGGCGATGGCGTTCGAGTCGCCGAAGATGACCTGGAAGCGCTACTCCGAACGCCTTACCGAGAGCGGCGGCATCGTCGAAGAGCTGATCAGCGGCCGCGATTTCCGTAGCCCGAGCGCCCAACTCCGCATCACACCGCTCGGCGAGGTTGAAGCGCTCTCTACGCATGACCAGATGCTCGGCGGTCCGAGCGGCCAGGCCTATCTCGGATGCAAGTTCCCGGCGAGCGTCGACTACGGCCCGAAGATCATGGCCGAGTCGATGAAGGTCGGGAATCGCCTGAAGAAGGAAGGCGTCATCGGCCGCTTCGCGCTCGATTTCGTCACGGTGCTGAACGACAAGGACGAGTGGGAGGTCTACGCGATCGAGATCAACCTCCGCAAAGGCGGCACGACGCACCCATTCTTGACGCTGCAGTTCCTGACGGACGGTGCCTATGACGCGGAGGCCGGCGTGTTCCGCACGCCGCGCGGCGAGGTCAAGGCGTTCATCGCCAGCGACCACGTCCACTCGCCGAACTACCGCTCCTTCACACACAACGATCTCTTCGACATCGTCGCGCGTCATGGCCTGCACTTCGATCAGTCGCGGCAGAAGGGCGTCGTGTTCCACATGGTCAACGGTGTGGGCGAACAGGGAGCACTGGGGCTGACTGCGGTCGGCAATTCGCGCGAAGAGGCCGAAGAGCTCTACAAGCGGACTGTTGCGGTCCTCGACGAGGAAGCCGCGAAGGCACGTGCCTTGTAGTCGGACAGCGGTGGCGTCCGGCTTTAGCCGGATTGCGAGTGATCTCGGTAGGGACAGGCTTCCACCTCCGCCAAGGCTACGGCGGACAAGTCAGCCTGTCCGTCTTATGAATCGCCGCCATTTCATCCTGACTGGCGCGGCCGTCCTGGCTCGTCCGGCCCTCGCATCTGCGGCCGAACTCAAGGCCGGGACCATTTCGGCGTTCAATCGGTATCAGGCGGCCGCCGAGGCGTCGATCACCGCTGACTTCGCGGCTGACCGCTTTCTGCGCGGCATTCGCGGCAACGAAGCGCACCAGCGCGAGAGCCTGGCTCAGCTCCGTCGCGGCCAGGTCGTCGTCGAGAAGCTCACGGTCCTGGACGCCTCACGCAAGCGCATCGACATTCCCGACGGACTGCTCCACCACTGGGTCGCGACGGCGTTCAACCCCGGCATCCGTCTCGACCAGGCGGTCGCGATGATGCAGGACTACGACGACCACTCGGAGCTATTCCGCCCCAACGTCGTCCGCTCGAAGACGCTGGAGCACGCCGGCGATCACTTCAAGATCTTCCTTCGCTTTTTTTTCAAGAAGGTGATCTCGGTCACCGTCAACACCGAATCCACGGCGGACTTCACCCGTCACGCCCCGGACCGCGTGAGCAGCGCCATCCGCAGCACGAAGATCAACGAAGTCGAGAATCCGGACGGCCCGAACGAACGCGAGCTGCCGGTCGGTCAGGATGGTGGATTCCTGTGGCGGCTGAACACCTACTGGCGGTTCCTGGAGCGAGACGGTGGGACCTACGTTGAGTGTGAGTCGCTGACGCTCACACGCGGCATTCCGATGGGGCTCGGCTGGATCATCGGTCCGTTCATCACCAGCATCCCGCGAGAGACGCTGACCATGACGCTGGAAGCAACCCGGCGGGGACTGCAAAAACCGACGTCACGCTGAACGCCTGCGGGGCTATCTCAACGCTGAACGCGGAGAGCGCCGAGGGCGCCGAGATCATCTCAGGGGGTAATGTCGTACTTGATGGAGACATCGTTCCACTGCCCCCAACTGACAATGCCGCCGACGAGATTTCTACACTGCTCACAGACAATCAAAAGACGTGTGTCGCTGATCCACTTGATGCTGATATCAGCCCCGTAGTCGGTCCCACCAAACACGTAGTCCCCAAACGGGCTCCCACGCGATCGCAGCCGGACACCACGCGAACCCGCATCCGTCGCCATTGCAAACGTGTCCACCACAACTTCGGCCACGACGCTGCGCGAAGGATTCTCTGCGGCCATGGCAATCACGCCTCGACCGAATCCCCAGAGATACATCACGCCGACCACCACCACCACTCCTACAGTGGCCGCGGCCGCAACCGGTAGGCGTGCGCGCGCGATCTGGGAATACGACACGTTAGCCTGAGCGTCGGAGTTCAAAAGCCATCTCTCGACTCGGCGCTCTCCGCGCCCTCTGCGTACAGCGTGACATCGTGAATGCTACTTGCTGCCGCGGGCCTGCTGGGCGGTCGCGAGCTTTTCGAGGATCGGTTCGGTCTGCTCGACTGAAATACAGGCGTCGGTGATGCTCTGGCCGTAGGTGGCCGACTGGCCGGGCACGTAGTCCTGGCGCCCTTCGACGAGATGGCTCTCGAGCATGACGCCGAAGATTCGCCACGAGCCGCTCGCCACCTGTTCGGCGACCGACTGCGCGACATCCACCTGCTTGCGGTGATCCTTGAGGCTGTTGCCGTGCGAGCAGTCGACCATGACGGTGCCGGGCAGCTGCTTGGCTTCGAGCTTGGCGCAGACCTTGGCGACATGCTCGGCGTCGTAGTTCGGCCCAGTGCGGCTGCCGCCGCGCAGGATCACGTGGCAGGTGTCGTTGCCGGCGGTCTGGAAGATCGCCGACGCCCCTTGCTTGGTGACCGACGGGAACCAGTGCGGAGAGCGCGCGGCCAACAACGCGTCGATCGCGACCTGCACGTTACCGTCGGTTCCGTTCTTGAACCCGACCGGCATCGACAGACCGGACGCCAGCTCGCGGTGGACCTGGCTCTCGGTCGTGCGCGCGCCGATCGCGACCCAGGCGGTGAGGTCGGAAATGTGCTGCGGGACCTGCGTGTCGAGATACTCGGAGCCAGTCGGCAAGCCGAGTTCGTTCACCTCGAGAAGCAGCTTGCGGGCGAGACGAAGCCCCTTGTTGATGTGGAAGCTCTCGTCAAGATCGGGATCGTTGATGAGCCCTTTCCACCCTACCGAAGTCCGCGGCTTCTCAAAATAGGTCCGCATCACGACGATCAACGCGTCGCGGTAGCGAACCGCCAGCTTCTGCAGCCGTTCCGCGTAGTCCATCGCGGCCTTGACGTCGTGAATCGAGCACGGCCCGGCGACAACGACCAGGCGCGGGTCGGTCCCCTTCAGCGAATTGCCAATCGCCTGACGGGCGTCCGCCACGATGTTCGAGGCGCACTCGCTGATTGGAATCTCCTCGGCCAGGACCGCCGGGGCGATGAGCGAGCGGACGTTGGTGATGCGAAGGTCGTCGGTTCTGCGGATCATCTATCCCTACAGGATACCGTAGGGCCGAGGCGGATGGCTACGCTGCAATCCGGCTAAAGCCGGACGCCACCGGAGTGACGGACGCCAGCGGTGTGCCCGACGCCACCGGCATGGGCGCGGCTACGCCATTGATTGAATCAATTCGCCGAGCGATGACTGTGTATCGACGGACTCGATCAGCTGCAGCGCGCGGGCGATGCGAGCCGGGGTCAGCACCAGCTGTGCGCAGTCTTCGAACTTGGCGTGCAGTTCCTCGCGCGTGAACGGACGATCGGGGCCGCCACGATACTTGTCGTCCGACGGCTGGACCAGCTTGCGCCCGTCAACCAGATCGACTTCGACGATGCTGCGGATTTTGTCGAAGCCTTGCGCCTCGATCTGCGCATCGAAGACGTTCGTCACCTTCGGCATCATCGCCTGGACCGCCGCGCTCGACACGAATTCGTCCGTGAACTCGCGCACGCCGGCGCGCCGCCGCAGCAGGACGCTGCTCAGGAGAAACGGAACGCAGAACTTGGCTTCGAGCTCGGTCTTGGCCGTCGTGTAGCGCAGCGGGTTGAGGATGTTGGATCCGGCGCGCAAGCGGATCGCCTTGACCTGCTCCGGCTTGAGGTCGTGTTTCGACACCAGCGCCAGCATCGCGTCCATGCTCGGATGCGAGAGCACGCCGCACGGGTACGGTTTCACCGAAATCCCCGGCTTGACGATCGTGTACGGATTGCCAAGCACCGGAATCAGCCGGTCGATGTCGGCGCCGCCGCCGAGCACCTGAAAGAATCCCCACTCGCCGTCGAGCCCGTCGGCCCCACCGGTGAATCCCTTGGCCGCAATCTCCGCCGCGAAGACACCGGCTTCTGACGCCCGGGCGACATGCAGCGGCTTGGTCATCGATCCGAAGTTCACGCGGATGCCGCTCGACAGGCTGGCCGCGATGGAGAGCATGTGCGCGTTCTGCGCTTCGGTCAGCTTCCGCAGCTTGGCCGCCGCCGCCGCCGCGCCGAACGTCCCGATGGTGCCGGACGAGTGGAAGCCCTTGTTGTAGTGATCCGGATCGATCGCTTCCGCAATCTTGCACTCGACTTCGACACCAACCAGGAACGCCTCGAGAAACGCCTGACCGCTCGCCCCGTCGCGCTCGGCCACGGCGAGCGCCGCCGACATCGCCGGCACGGTCGGATGCGTCAGCAGCCCGTACGTCCGATCCGCCGTCGTCGAGAGCTGCGTGTCGTCGAAGTCCATCGCGTGGCCGCTGGCGCCGTTGGCGAGCGCGGCATAGGACGCCGACGACTTGAGTCCGCCTGTCCCAAGCAGCGTGGCTTCCTTCCGATCTGTCGCTACCTTCACATACTCGCGGACGATGTGGCTGCCTTCGACCGTGGACCCGGCCAGCGTGACGCCGAAGCCGTCGATGAGACAGCGCTTGCCCTGAGCAATCACCTCAGGCGGCATGCGCCGGATGTCCGCGTTCGCAATGAATCGCGCCAGGGCCGCCGTCGTCCCCTTGATGGCCGCCTTTTCCATCTTCTTCGGCTTGGGCGGTACGACCGGAGCCTGGGCGTCAACGATCCGCGCGCCGACGGCCGATGCGGCGACCACACCTGCTGTACCGTGGGCGACTGAGCGGACAAACTGTTTGCGGGTGATTTTCATGGTTGTCTCTCGGGCTCAGACACCCGGCGATCGTTCCGGTGTCCGACCCCGGCTACGGTAGGGACAGGCTTTAGCCTGTCCGTCCACGCGACGCGGACAGCCTAAAGGCTGTCCCTACCGAGGTGCAATCTAGCGAAACACTCCCGTGTGACCGAGCGAGTATCGCCCGGGCTGCGGGTAGACGCAGAGGCCATGCGGACCCTTGCCGACCGGGATTTTCGCGAGAAGTTTCCCGTCGCGCGTGTCGATGGCGTAGACCTCGGCGTTGTAGCGGCCCGACAGCCAGAGCGTGTTGCCATCCGCCGACACGCCGCCCATGTCCGGGCTGCCGCCGCCGGGAATCTTCCACGTCGTCGCGATCTTGCGGGTCGCGAAGTCGAGCAGCGACACGGTCCCTTCACCGCGATTCGACACATACATGTGTTTCGAATCGCGGCTGACGTACAGGCCGTGCGTGCCCTTCCCCACCGGCAGGAAGCCGATCTTCGTGAAGGTCTCGCCGTCGATCATGTGGAGGCCGTTCGCCATCATGTCGGCGACGTAGAACACCTTGCCGTCCGGCGACAACTTCACGTCCTGCGGCATGTTGCCGTTGCCGACGCTCAGCCGACCAACAACCGCCTGCGTCGCCACGTCGACCTTGATCATCGCGCCGCCGAACTCGCAGCTGGCGATGAAGTAGGTGCCGTCCGCCGAGAAGTCGAGGTGATCGACGCCGTTGCAGTTCGGCACCGACAGCGTGTTCTTGAGATCCATGGTCCACGGATCGCGGAACATGATCTTCCGCAGCTGCTCGGCGATGACCATCGAGTACTTCCCATCCGGCGTGAAGTACATGTTGTAGGGATCGTCGGCCTTGAGCGTCTTCCCCAGCTTTCCGGTCGCCGGATCGAGCTCGGTCACCGTGTCGCTCTTGTCGTTCAGCACCCACAACATCTTCATGTCGTAGGACGGGACGACGTGCTGCGGCTGACGGCCGACGGTGAGCGTCTCGACCACCTTGAAGGTCGCCGGATCGATGACGCTGACCGTGTGGCTCTCGGTATTGGGCACGTACACACGCGGCAGAAAGTTCTTGACGACCGGACTGAGCGCGTTCGGCCGATCCGCGGCGTAGATGTCGTTCGGATCCAGGATCGGCATCATCCCCGCGAGCGGCGGGCGCGTCTGAGCCTGGACGACGATGAGCGTGGCGGCGGCGACGAGCGCGAGCGACAGCGCTCCGCCGGCGAGACGATGACGAATCCGGGTCCCCATTGACTCCCTCACGCCATCTGGTGGCGTTCGCTCAGAATCTTCTCGCTCGCCGCGACGAGCGTGCAGAGCGCGAGCCCCGTCGCGGCCTGCTGCGCTTCCTCGATATTCGGGAACGACGGCGCCACGCGGATGTTGCGATCGTGCGGATCCTTCCCCTGGGGATAGGTCGCGCCCGGCGGGACCACCGTGATGCCCGCTTCCTTGCCGAGCGTGATGACGCGCTTGGCGCATCCGTCCATCACGTCCAGGCTGATGAAATACCCGCCGTCCGGCTCGGTCCACTTCGCGACGCCTTTGCCGCCGAGGAGCGAGCGGAACGTGTCCTGCACCATCTTGAACTTCGGCGCGAGAATCGCCCGGTGCCGATCCATCAGGGCATGGAGGCCGGCTTCGTTTTTCAACAGACGGACGTGACGCAGCTGGTTGATCTTGTCGGGGCCGATGCTCTGCCGCTCCATCTGCTTCAACAGCCACGCGACGTTGGCCGGAGATGACGCGAAGAACGAGACGCCGCTGCCGGCAAACGTGATCTTCGATGTTGACGCGTAGATGAACGCGCGATCGGGATGGCCGGCGCGCGCGCAGGCGTCGAGGATGTTCGCCACGTCGGGTTTCCTAGTGGTCAGGTGATGCACCGCATACGCGTTGTCCCACATCAGGCGGAAGTCCGGCGCCGCGGTTCGCATGCTGGCCAGCCGCTCGACGACGGCTTCGGCGTAGACGTCCCCGGTCGGGTTGCTGTACTTCGGCATGCACCACATGCCCTTGATCGACGCGTCGCCCGCGACGAGCCGCTCGACTTCCTCCATGTCCGGTCCATGACCGGTGAGGCGGACCGGAATCATCTTGATCCCGAAGCCCTCGCAGATCGTGAAATGCCGGTCGTAGCCTGGCACCGGACACAGGAAGGTCACTTGACCGTGGCTCCATGCCGCGGAGCTTCCCGGCACGCCGTGCAGCGTCGCCCACGCCAGCGTGTCGTGCATCATCGCGAGCGAGGAATTGTTCCCGGCGATCACGCGATCGACCGGAGCGCCCAGGACCGGCGCGAAAATCGCGCGCAGTTCAGGCAGCCCTTGCAGCCCGCCGTAGTTGCGGCAATCGGATCCGTCGGCGGCGGTGTAATCCGCGGCGCCCGGCAACGACAGCAGATCGTTTGACAGGTCGAGTTGTTCACTGGACGGCTTGCCGCGGCCCAGATTGAGATTCAGTTTGCGGGCTTTGAAAGCGTCGTAATCGTGGCGGGCACGGTCGTGGAAAGCCCGGAGTTCCCCGCTTTCCAGATTCTTGATGTCAGACATGAGTCCTCTCGAGAGAGGAAAAGCGTACCACAGGAAACGATGCGGCGTGCACGGTGCACGGGTGCACGGTGCAGGTGCGGGGTGCGGGGTGCGGCGTGCGCGGTGCGCCCTCGCATCCGGAGCTGACGATACGATGCTCGGGCTTTCGCCGATAATAAGTGCCATGTCTGACAGTGGGGCGCCCAAGTCTGCGTATGAACTCGCCATGGAACGGCTGCGGAAGAAGGACGAAGCCGCCGGCGTCGAGCACAAACCGGTGACCGAGGAACAGAAGGCGAAGATCGCCGAGATTCGCAATTTCTACGAAGCCAAGCTGGCCGAGCTGGAGGTCCTGCACCAGGGCACGCTGCGGACGACGGCCGACCCCGAGGCGCGCGCCGCGCGCGAACAGGAATACCGGCGCGACCGCGAGCGCCTCTCTTCCGAACGCGATTCCAAGATCGAAAAGGCGCGGCGGTAACCACGCGTCCATGTCCACGCTCGCCGACTGTCTGACGATCGACGACCTCCGCGACCGCGCCCGGCGGCGGCTGCCGCGCGCGGTCTTCGACTACATCGACGGCGGCGCGGAAGCCGAGGTCACGCTGCGCAACAACTCCCGTGCCTTCGAAGCGCTGGCGCTGCGGCCAAAGTCGGCGGTGTCTACACCCGGCGCCGCGCTCGGCGTGACCGTGCTCGGCACGCCGCTGCCGCTGCCGTTCATCCTGGCGCCGATCGGCAGCGGGCGGCTGTTCTATCCGCGCGCCGAAGAGTGCGCCGCGCGCGCCGCCGGCAAGGCGGGCGCCGCGTACATCCTGTCGACGGTTGCCGGCACCACGCTCGAGAACGTGAAGGCGGCGACCAGCGGTCCGGCGTGGTACCAGCTGTATCTCATCGGGGGGCGCGAAGTCGCCTCGTCCGCAATCGCTCGCGCCCAGACGGCCGGCTATTCCGCGCTGGTCGTGACCATCGACACGCCGGTCGCCGGCCTTCGCCTGCGCGACTTCCGCAACGGGATGAAGCCGCTCATCGATCGCCGTTTCCTGCCGATGCTGCCCTACCTGCCGCAGATCCTCACCAGGCCGCGCTGGCTCGCGGGATTTTTCAGCGACGGCGGCCTCATGAACTTTCCGAACGTCGTCATTCCCGGCAAGGGTCCGATGGCCTACGCCGACGTCGGCGCGGCGTTGTCGCAGTCGGTCGTCACCTGGGCCGATTTCCGCTGGATCCGCGAAGTCTGGAAGGGACCGATCGTCGTCAAGGGCGTGCACACCGCCGACGATGCGCGAGCCGCCCTGGATCACGGGGCGGCGGCGGTGATCGTGTCGAATCACGGCGGCCGGCAACTGGACGGCGTCGCCGCGTCGCTGTCGGTCCTTCCCGAAGTGGTCGCCGCCGTCGGTCAACGCACGGAAGTCCTGATGGACGGCGGCATCCGCCGCGGCAGCGACATCATCAAGGCGATGTGTCTGGGCGCGCGTGCGGTGCTCGTGGGCCGCGCGTATGCCTACGGCATGGCCGCGGCGGGCGAAGCCGGTGTGACGCGCGCGATCGACATCCTCCAGTCGGATCTGGTGCGGACGCTCAAGCTGCTCGGCTGTCCGTCGGTGCAGGAGTTGGATCGTTCGTACGTGGACGCTGCATCCATTCCGCTGAAATCCGGCTAAAGCCGGACGCCACCGAGATGCGTCGCAACAATCACCGTGTGCGGTGTCGGCAGGCTGCGGGTCTTGATCTCACCAAATCCGGCGGTTTCCAGCATCGCGGAGAGTTCGGGCAGGGTGTAGGCGTCGCCGGATTGCGTGCCGGCGAGCATATTGAGCACGAACGCGGCAGGCGCCGGCGGGCTGACGCGATCCTCGTTGGGCACGAACTCCAGAATCGCGACCCGTCCGCCCGGCTTCAATGCGGCAGCGACCTTGCGCAGAAACTCTGTACAGGTCTCGCGATCGAAGTGATGCAGAAAGTTCGTGACCGCCGCGGCGTCGAACCCGGGTCCGAAATCGATCTTGAACGCGTCGCCAGGATGCAGGTGGTAGCGGTCGGCAACGCCAGATGCGACGGCGTGCTCCATCGCCACGTCGAGCACCGGGGCCCAGTCCACCGCCTCGATCACCGCGTGGCGGTAGCGGCGCGCAATCGTGATCCCGAACGTCCCATGGCCCGCCGCGACATCGAGAACGCGTGATGGTAGGTCCGCCGGCAGCGCGATCATCTCGGCAATCGCGTGGGCGGCCGGGATCATCATCGGCGTCATCGCTTTGGCAAACGCCACCCACAGCGGATGGTCGTCAGCCATCGTGTCGGCTTGCGGCTCGATGCGGCCGCGCCGCACGATGTCGGCCAGGTTGTCGAAGTTGCGAACCATCGCCGGTGCCAGGATGAAGCCCGCGGTTCCGCCCATGTAGGTCGGCGATTTCCGGTTGAGGAACGCTGCCGACTCCCGCGTCAGCCCGTAGAGGCCGCGCGATTTGATCAACAGCCCGCTGATCGTCAGGAAATCCAGGAGCATTCGGGTCGCTCGGACCGCGCCGCCGCATCGATCGGCAATCTCCGCGGCGGTCCGCGCGCCGTCGGCAATCGCGGTAAAGAGATCCAGCTCGATTCCCGCCTTCAGCGCCGCGGAACGCTGATACGAGGTCATGGTTTCGAAGAATCGCTCGGGACTGGGGACGGCCGCTTCGCTCATCGGATCGATTATAGAGGTCAGGGGTTAGAGGTCAGAGGTTAGAGGTCAGAGGTTAGAGGTTGGCCGATGCGGAGTGCGTTATGCTCTCACGCGGAGGGCTGGGATGAAATCCAACCGGAGAGTTTCGCGTCGGACGTTTGCGCGCCTCGGCGCTTCAGCGGCAGCCGGTCTCGGCGTGTCCGGTCTCTCCTCCACTCTCGAGGCGCAGCAGGGGCGCGGCGGGGCGCCGGTCGTCCCGGGGCCGCGGCCGGAGGCGCTCAAGTCCGAGTTCCTGATGGACATGATTCTCGAGACCGCGCCGGCGGTGACGATTGGCAATCGGACGGTCGTCGCGGTCACGGGAGGAACGTTCGAGGGACCGAAGCTCAAAGGCACGGTGATCGGTCCGGGCGCCGACTGGCCGCTGCGCGTGAGCGACACGCTCCGAGTCCTCGACGTTCGAATCATCCTGCAGACCGACGACAACCAGAAGATCTACATGACGTACCGCGGCGTGATTCGCACGCCGCCCGCGGGGCAGCCGGGCGAGCGCTACTGGCGCACGACGCCGGTTTTCGAAACGGATTCGGCGAAGTACGCGTGGATGACGGAAATCGTCGCGGTCGGCGTCAGCTTCACCGTTCCTCAGCGCGTCAGCTACCGGATTTTTCAGATCCTCTAGAGACTCTTGTCTCGGACAGGCTAAAGCCTGTCCCTACCGGAATCGCGTCAGTCTCGGACAGGCTGAAGCCTGTCTTCGGTAGGGACAGGCTTTAGCCTGTCCGTCATCCGTCATCCCTCCGCCAGCATGTGCTCGTGCGTGCGGAGCCACGCGCGCGCATCCTGATAGTTCGGACACGCGGCCGCGACAAGCGCCCAGAACTTGCGCGAGTGGTCGAGTCGCTTGAGGTGCATCAACTCGTGAATCAACACGTAGTCGCGCACCCAGTCCGGCATCGTCACCAGCCGCCAGTTGAGACAGATGTGGCCGTCGCGCGAGCAGGATCCCCAGCGCCATTTCTGATTGCGGATGCTGATGCGCGACACACGCAGACCGAAGCGAGCGGCCAGTTCGAGGAGGCGCGGCGGCAGTTCCGTTTTCGCGCGCCGGCGGAGATGGCGCTCGGCCGCGGGGTCGATGATGGGGCGCGGCTCGCGCGCGCGATCGGACTCCAGGCGTTGCAGCTGTGATTCGACCCAGTCGCGCTGCGAGTCGGCAAAGGCCAGCGCATCGCGCTTCGATCCCCAGCGCGGCAGCGTCACGCGCACCGAACCGTCGGTCTTGACGCGAATCACGTAGCGGCGGGCCCGCGGGTGCCGCACCAGCACCAGGACCGGCGGACGCAGGATACGACCAGGCGTCCTCTCCGGCGCGGGCGCAGGCGTCAGCGTCGCGGCGTCGAACGGCAGCACCGCCTGGAGCAACCCCAACAGTCGCTTCCGGGTTCTCATTCCCTGAATCCCGGTGTCAGACACGTGTCTGACACCACGTCAGACACCTTGGCAAAAATTAGCAGGCATTCCTGCCGTCCAGTGGCAAATTCTTACATCGCTCACGCTGTTGAGATCGTCCGACCACGCTATGTTGTGCTGAGTTTCGCATCCACCACAATGCGGTGTCAGACACGGTGTCAGACACGTGTCTGACACCGGAACCTGAATCAGTCGGCGGCGAGGGCGCGGGCGGAGCGGAGCCACAGGCCACCGTCGATCACCAGCGTGACGCCGGTAATGAACGCCGACGCGTCCGAACAGAGATACACCGCTGCCTGCGCAACTTCATCGATCGTCGCCAGCCGGCCGAGCGGACACTGCTCCTTCACACTCGCGCGCGTTTTCTCGGTCGTCAGACGCCGGACGCCTTCAGTCCCCTCTACCGGACCAGGCGCCAGACCGTTGACGCGCACGCCCGCCGGCCCCCACTCGACGGCCAACGCGCGCGTCAGCGCGTCGATTCCGGCCTTCGCCGCCGATGCGTGCGCCTGCCCCGCCGTTCCCAAGAGCTGCAGCGTTGCGCTGATGTTCAGCACGGCTCCGCCATGAGCCTTGAGGTGGGGATATGCCGCCCTCGACACATTGAACGTGCCCTTGAGATCGATGTCGACGACTGTACCGAAACCGTTCGGCGATAGCTGCTCCGCCAGACAGACAAAATTGCCCGCCGCGCCGTTGACGAGGATGTCGAGGCGTCCGAATTCGCTCACCGCATCGCCGACGACCGCGTCGACTTCGGCCGGCTTCCGGACGTCGCCGGTACGGCCCAGCGCCTTCACGCCAAGCCCGCGAAGGTCCGCAACCGTCGGATCGAGATGTTCTTGAGATCGGCTGGTGATCGCGACGTCGCAGCCGACGGCCGCGAGCGCCAGCGCGATGCCGCGGCAGATGCCGGTGCCGCCGCCGGTGACGAGCGCCGCGCGGCCTTTAAGCAGTGTGGGATTGAAGACGTGCACGCGTGAGCAGTTTACACGCGCTTCAGCTCTTCCGGATCGGCCGCCGGCGGCTCGAACGGCAGGCCGTCGGTCAACTCGCGCGCCTGGAGGCGACGCGGCGCGCGGGTAATGGCTTCGATCGCCGGGATTTCCTCAGCGGCCGCACTCGCGCTCTGAAGTTCCTTGAACCGCCGCGCCTTCACGAGGACGTTGGACTCGAGCGAGCCGATCGCCTTGTTGTATGAATCGAGGCTCGACTCCAGCTTGTTGCCCATGTCGTCCATGTGCGTCGCCATCACGCGAATGGCGTCGTACAGGTTGCGGCCCAGCTCGCTGATTTTCCGCGCGTTCTCTTCCATCGCGTCCTGCTGCCATCCGTAGGCCACGGCGCGCAGCAGAGCGATGAGCGTGGTCGGACTCGCGGGAATCACCTGGCGCTCGACGCCGAACTCAATCAGCGTCGGATCCTGCTCGAGCGCCGCGCTGAAGAACATCTCGCCCGGCAAGAACATGACGACGAACTCCGGGCTGAGCGGCACGTCGGTGTAGTAGCTCTTGGCGCCGAGCTGGCCGAGATGCGTCCGAACCTGGCGGGCATGATCGACGAGCAGCGCCTGACGCGTCGCTTCGTCTGGAGCCTCGAGCGCCCGGAGATACGCGTCCAGCGGCACTTTGGCGTCGACGACGATGTGCTTGCCGCCGGGAAGCTGAATGATCACGTCCGGACGAACGCGCCGATCGTGCCCGTCGAGCGTCCGCTGCTCTTCGAAGTCGCAGTGCTCGAGCATGCCGGCCAGTTCGACGACGCGCTTCAACTGCAATTCGCCCCAGCGCCCGCGGACGCCTGGACGTTTGAGCGCATCGACAAGCCGCCGCGTTTCTCCCTGCAGTTCACGGCCGACGGCATCGAGCGAGGCCACCCGCTGCAACAGGCTGGCGCCCTCCTGAATCCGACGGCGTTCAGCGCCCTTGATCTCGCTGTCGACACGCTCGATGGCCTGGGCCATGGGCGCGAGGAGATCTTCGATCGCCTTCTTCTTCGCGTCGATGTCGGCGTTGGCCTCGGACCGCGTCTGCTGGAGGCGGGTTTCCGCGAGCTGAAGAAAGGCCTCGTTGTTGTCGTTCAGCGCCCGGGCGCTCAACGATTCAAACGTTTCGCGGAATCGCGTTTCCGCGTCCTGATAGGTCTTGAGCCGCTCGCCGTGGAGCGCCCGCTCCTTGTCGAGCTCGGCGCTGAGTCTGGACTGGGTGGGACGCGCCGACAGCCATCCGATCAGCCCGCCAATGACGGTACCGATGAGCAGGACGGCGATCAGGGAAAGGGGATCGATGGGCACTAGAGTACCACGACAAGTGCGAGGTACGAAGTGCGAGGTACGACCGGAAGTGCGAGGTACGAAGTGCGAGGTACGACCGGAAGTGCGAAGTGCGTGGTGCGATGTGCGAAACGCATGTGCATCCCTACCGGGCTGCGACAAACGGCAGCCACGAATCGGGCAACTGCATTTCGGCGGCTTCGAACGCGGACGTCATTACCCGGTCCTCGTCGACCTTGGCAACGCGGCGGGCGCGGAGGCCTTCGGCGAGCCGCTGCAGCGCGTGGCGGGCAGCGAGCTGGGCCTGGCGCCGGCGATCCACGTACTGACCGATGCCGGCCTTGGCCGTCGCACGCGCGGTGGCGCGCTCGACTTTGAGCTGCGCCAGCCTGGCCCGGTTCACGCGTTCGAACGGCAGCGCGGTCTGGAACCGCTCTTCCGAGGCCGCATCGAACCCGGCCGCCCGGGCGAGCGCGCGCTCGCGGGCGAGGTCGGTTCGGTAGCACTCAAAACACAGGCGGTTCGAAGGGTTCGAAGGGTTCGAAGGGTTCGAAGGGTTCTGGGTTCTGGCCCGCAGAGCCTCTCGGCAACGAGGGCAGAGGGCACGGGGCCGGCGGCCTTCGAGTTCGCCGCCTGGGAAGGCGAGCCAGTCCTGATCGGCGACGTGCGCGGCAACGGGGGTAGGCTTCAGCTTCATGAACCTACTCTCCCACGGGGGTGTGACAGGGCAGGTCACACACAGAACAGTGCTAAGTGCTCGGTGCAAAGTGCTGGGTGCTGGTGCCAGGTGCTGGTGCTAGGTGCTAGGTGCTAGGTGCTAGGTGCTAGGTGCTTAAGTGCGCACACTTGCGGCCGATTAGCTCTCATGGAGGCGTGATGTCCGCCCGCGCGTCGTGGTCCGCTTTCGTGGGTCTGCTGGCTGCGGCAGGGCTGATGGGCTGCTCGAGCAGCGCAGAAGTCACTGCGCCGTCCGCGCCGGCGTCGACCGAGACGGCGCCTGCGACGCCCGCAGCGGCCTTCAGCATCTCGCTACCGCTTGAACCCGCTGACAGCGCGAATTCGCTCGGCACGGTGTCGCCCTTCGGCGCACATTTCGCCGACCATGGCGAAGACGGCCACCCTGGCTGGGACTTGAATTTCCGTCTCGGCGGCATCGTTCGCGCCGCTGCCGACGGCCGCGTCCAGGTCGTGATGCCAATCGGCGCCACCAACTCCTACACGATCCAGGTGTCACACTCCGTCGGCGGCCGCTCGTATCGCACCGACTACGTCGGCGTGCAGAACCCCACGCCCGGCCTGACCGCGGACACTCCGGTTCACGCCGGCGACCCGCTTGGCCAGGCGGGCACTTACACCCAGATGATCGGCGCCTCGCTCCTCACCTACGCGCAGATTCACTTCCAGCTGGACGACTTCGCCTCGAACGCCGGCCTGACCAACCAGAATGCCGTCTGTCCCGAAGGGTTCCTGTCCATCGCCGCGCGCAGCGCCTTCGACGCGTTGTGGCGCGTGGCGGCGTACTCCGCCGAACTCCTCGAGCCGTTTGCGTGCGCCCCTCGCGATATCCAATGGCCGCTGGCCCGCACCTGGACGCGGCAGAGCGGCGATGGTCCGGCGGCCATCGAGATCACGCGTACCTCGCCACGCGCCGATTTCACCTACCGACTGCTTGACGCCAACGGTACGGCAACCGAAACGGGTACGGCGCGCGCGGCGTCGTGGGTCGCTCCGGCGACAATTGACCTTGTTCCGGTGAGCGGCTCGACGCGTTACGGTGTTTACGACGTGCTGGACACGACGCTGCAGCTCGCGCTCGGTGCGCCCGGCGCATCTCGGCCGTCCGATCCGGCGTCGGGGGCTCGCTACACAACTGCGCGATAGATCGATCGAGCCCTTCAGCTCCGGCTGAAGCCGGAGCCCACAGATCTCGACAGGTTAGAGCGAGAGGTACGGTTTCAGCGCGGCAAAGCGGAATTCGATTTCTTCCAGCTCAATCGGCGACGGCGCGAATTCGGTCCACTTCGGCGGTGCGCCCGCGAGAGGTGCGCTGGTGCGGCGCACGGTCGTCTTGAACACGCCGCGCTTCTTCATGATGTAGAGGTCGGCGCCCGGAATCGATTCATTCAGGTTCCGCATCAGCAGGAACTTGCTGAACGCGTCGCGCGCTTCGTCTTTGTGCCCGTCGTCGTACGCTCGCCAGATCCGCCCCATGAGATCGGCGTACATCCCGACGCCGCTGATGACGCCGTCGAGACCGAGACGGAGCTCGTAGAGAAAACCGGTGCTGAAGCTGGCGCCGAAGACCCCCTTCATGATCGGCCGCGCCTTGAGCTCCGCCTGCATGCGCGGCAGGAGCGGATCGCTTTCCTCTTTCACGTATCCGAGGTTCGGAAACTCGCGGGCCAGTGCGATGATGAGTTCCGGCGTCGGAATCAGCCGCGGCGCACCGCCGCTCGTCTGGATGAAGACCGGCCGCTTGGTCACGCCGGCGAGCGCGCGGAAGTACGCCCGGTAGTCGTCGAGCGATGTGCCGGTCGTCGGCGGCATCGCGATCATTGCGTCCGCACCCAAGGCCTCGGCGCGACGCGCGTAGCCGAGCATCTCGGCGGTGTCCTTGCCCTGGACGCCGAGCACCAGCGTCAGCCGCTTGCCGCGCGTCAGCCGCGCGAGCAGTTCCATGCCCTTCTCGCGCTCCTCGATCGTCAGCGTCGTCACGCTGCTCGACCCCTGCGGCCACACGATCCCCGAACACCCGCCGCGGTCCACGAATGCGACTTCGCGCTCGAGATCGTCCCAATCAACCGCGCCGTCCTTCGTGAACGGCGTGTTGAGGATGATGAAGACGCCGCGCATCGCCTTGACGACCGGCGTGGTCTCCGCCGCCGCGCTCGTGCGCGACGGTCTCAGCAACATCGCGCCGCCAAGGCCTAGCGCGAACAGATCACGGCGAGTGAGGTGATTCATGGCGCACACGCTAACAGAAAAGACGGACAGGCTAAAGCCTGTCCCTACCGAAATACGAAGGGCCGGGACAGCTTGTCACTGCCCCGGCCCTCGCCAACCTCTAACCTCTAACCTCTGACCTTTGACCTTCTATTTCACGGTCACCTTCACGAGCGCGTTCGTCCAGCAGCACTGCTCGCCGCCGCCGCCGTCGCCCGAGTTGTCGTTCACCTGCGCGCGCAGCATGTACTCGCCCGGCGCGCTGAAGGTGGCCGTCGTCTTGGCTTCCATCCACAGCGTCCAGTCGCCGTAGTGCTCGAGGCGGATGGCCTCGTCGGCGAACTTGACCGGCTTGTCGCCGCGATGAATCTTCCAGGTCACCGTCACGTCAGCGGTCGACGCCGCGCCACGGCCGCCACGACCGCTGCCCCCGCGCGCCTGCGCCGCGGTGAGGTCGAAGTTCTGCGCGTCGCCACGACCGCCACGACCGCGGGCGGCGGCAGCCGCGGCGGCCGGATCCGCCGCCGCGCCGCCACGTCCACGACCGCGCGGGTTGTTCGCCGCGCGCAGGTTGTCCGGCAGCCCCTCTTCGGGATCGTAGGTGTTCGGCGTGTCCTTGGCCCAGAGCTTTAGTTCGAGCGGCTGTCCGACGGTCGCGGTCAAATTCAGCGACACGGCGGTCGGCGGTCCGGACATCTCGGGACCGTTCGGCGCGAACTTGATCGTCGGCGGTGTGTTGCCCTTCGCAGCATTCTTGAAGAAATCGATCCAGTACGGCGGTACCAATCCGAACTCGACTTTAGACGTCTGGCCGTTCGCGACAATGGTCCAGGTGATCTTCTTGTTGCCGAAGTCTTTCGGAACCGGAATCGCAAAGACTCCCCAAGCTCGGCCTGGCTCGAAGTGCGTGGGCTGCAGCATGTCCGGCCCGCCCGGCTCGATGCGATTGTTGGGACCAATCGGAATGTCGATCGTCTGGTCCCGGTTGCGGTTGTAGTAACCGACTTCGATGGCGTTCTGCCCGTTGAGCAGGGGCCCCCAACCCTCGAGCGCGGGGAAGACCGCCTCGCCCTTGCCACCAACCGGCGCGCCCGGCAGGCTCGGCTGAGCGGGCTGCTGACCGGCCGGCGTGCTGACCCAGCTTCCGGCCACGATCACGGTTGCCAGAACGGCGACCGCGATTCGGTATGACTTCATTGAGTGCCTCTCCTCAAGAAAAAAGCGCCGCCCCGGCATTCGAGGCGGCGCTTGATAGTACTCCAGGCAATCCATCCGGCCAATATTACGACCGGACGACCCCTGCCGTTACTGCTGCTGTTGCTGCGTGTTGGCGCGCTTGGCCGCCAGACGCTCACGGCGAGCAGCGAGCTCCGCCTTGTAATCCTCGTCGCCCATGTAGGTGACGTTGACCCAGGCGTGTGCCATCTCGTCCACCGTGCGGTCGCCGTAGCCAACCCAGACGTTCGGATCCGGATTGTTCTTGTTGGCGGCCGTGTTGTCGTGCCACGCCGTCACCTTGATGATCGTGCCCTTCGGAAGAAGCGGCGCGGCATCATCGGCGTAGAGGTAGCTGCTCATCCAGTTGAAGTTGTAGTTGCTCACGTAGCTCAGGAGCTGGACCTGGCCGTTCGGGAGAATCGCCGACATTTCCATGGCCTTGCCGCGGACGTGCATGTGCGGCTGGTAGCTCTCGACGCGGCCGTTTTCACGGAGCACGAAGAAGCCCTGGGTCTGCTTGACGACGTTCGGCGGAATGTCGACGCCGCCCGAGTTCGTGCCGCCCATCAGGTGGAGCACCTGGCGGTACTTCGGTTCCTGGCCCTTCGGGTAGAAGTAGATGCCGAGCATCACGTCGTCGGTGATGTCCTCACCGCCGTTGGAGTAGTGCACGTCCCAGCGGATCTTCGCGCCCGCGCGCATCAGCTTGCCCGAGTTCGGCCGCATCATTTCGCCCTGCTTGCCGACGGCCCATTCCATGAACGTCCCGGCCTGCACGTTGCCGTTCGGATCCACGTCGGTCGTCGCGAGCGAGTCGTTGCCCTCGTCCTGCATCAGGCTGGCAATCGCGTGGTGGGTGATCTTGCGGCCCTTGACGGTGCCGGGACGGATTTCGATCGCGCGCACCCAACGATCTTCCGTCAGGCCGGTCGCGACGATCGGACGCCACCAGGTATCGTTGGCGCCCGCCTTCTGGGTCCACGGCGTCGAGTGCACGATCAGATCGGGTTCCTTCTGACCGAACTGCGCCGCGAAGTTCCAGCCCTGGTCATCCGGCCACTTGACCGCCGCCGGCATGTCTTTCATGTCGCCCTTCGGCGCGCCGTTGTCGATCCAGCGGGTGATCGTCGCGATCTGATCATCAGTCAGCGACCGATCGTTCTTGAACTCCTGAATGCCAACCGTCTTGTCGATGTTCCACGGCGGCATCTGACGGCCCTCGACGCGCGACTTGATTGAGCGCGCCCACGGCCGGCTGTCCTCGTACGTCACGAGCGACATCGGCGCGATCGAGTCGGGCCGGTGACACGATTCGCACTTTTCCTGAAAAATCGGCGCGATGTCTTTCGTGAAGGTCGGCGCTGCCGGACCAGCCGCAAAGGCCGCTGACGGCAGAAGCGCTGCTGAGAGCGCCACGACGCCGATCGGATTCCATCTCGTCATCTCGAGACTCCTTTTCCTGCCAAGAGGGGCCTGAATTAAGGCGGCCAGATTATGGCACAACCCTGCACAGGCGTCGCTACCTCAATTGGGGTATCGGCCACTCCAGGACAGGGCCGCCATCCTGCTGAGCGACTGGGAGATGTCCCAGACCGGACAACGTGGAAAATTGGCGCAGAATCGCCGATCCGCGCTCCCCGCCCGCCCACCGGGGCCACCCCCGCTCGGGGGTCGACGGGTCGGTGCCCAGGTCCAACGGGTAGATCCGGGCCGTCAACCGACCGCCCGGATCAGCCGAAACCCGAACCGCCACGCTTTCCCACCACCAGGCCTGCTCGATTTGAGTCAGGGGTGCGGGTGTGACGGCCAAGGCGCCAATCGCCTCGCTCAAGAGGTTCCGGCCGGCATCGAAGGCATCGGCCGCGCGCAGGTCCGCGGCCGCCGCGGGATAGATGAAATTGCCGAGGCTGTAGAAAACCACCCCGCCCCCGTAGGCCTCCGCGGGCCGCAAGCGGTGTGGACCGTGGCCGACGACGACGGTGGCGCCGGCGTCGATCGCGGCGTGCGCCAGCCGGCGAACCAGATCCACGGGCTGCGGATCGAAGTTCGACGGCTCGTGAGAATGGATCGAGAGCACGACGAGTTCCGCCTCCGCACGCGCCGCGCGAATCCGATCGAGGATCAGCCGCTCGTCGGCGTCGTTCACCACGAAGTCCACCGCCGTCCGCTCGCCGCGGCGCACTCGCGTCCCGAACAACACGAGTTCATCGTCGGTCGGCGGCGGACCGGCGTTCAACGACTGCACCGACTCCTTCAACGTCCGAAACGTTGCGGCATCCGCCGTGATGTCCGCGGTGTAGCGAAGGGCGCTGACACCGGGACGGCCACGGATGTCGCCCTGCGACGCGCTCGCGATCTGATCCGGACTCGCCGACGTCGTCACGGCGACGAGCGCCACGCGCCGCGTGCCACGGCCGGCGAACGCCGGCCGCTGGGCCGCATCCAGATCGCGTCCGGCGCCCGCGTACAGGAGGCCGATCGCATCGAGCGCGCCGGCTGTCGATTGGAATCCGCCGGCACCGTAATCGAGCGTCCGATTGTTGGCCAGCGACGCGAGATCGAAGCCAATCCGCCGCAGGACGAGAGCATCGTCGGCACGCGCAAACGGCGGCCGCGGCAGCGGCCTGGTCTCGGCGCTCGCCGCCAGCGGTTCGTCCAGCCACGCGTTTTCCAGGTTGGTGAAGCCGAGCGTGGCGCTCTGGACGAGATCCAGCGCGCGCTGAACATCCGATCGCGACGGTATCGCCCGGCTGGTGAGCAGCGTATCCCCGGTCAGCGCCAGCACGATCGGGCCGCTGGCCGGGACAGCCGCTGGCTCGCGACTCGTGCCGCCGTCTCCAGCGCCGCACGCCAGATTCACCATCGCGAGCGCGGCGACAAGCCCGGCGCCGCCGATCGCCGAGAACCGCGCCTGGTTCACCGCCCGCCGGACGACGCGGTCGCCGGGCGTACCCGAATCACGCCGATGTTGTTCTCGATGGCGATGGTCGTGCCGAGCGGCGCCGAGAGTTTCTGCAGGCGCGCAAGAATCCGCTGCGCGCCCTGCGGCGAGGCAATCCGCGGCAGCCCGCGATGCGCCATCCGCACGTCGTCGGTCAGCTCGAGCGGGTGCAGGCGGATCTCGGCGAGTTGACCACGTTCGAAGCGGCTGATCGCCACGATGCTGTCGTACTTGATCGGCGGGCTGTTCTCGTCGCCGCGGCCGCGCTCGAGACCGGAAAGGCCGATGACGTCCATCTGCCGGAAGAACTCGCCGAGGCCGTAGAAAATCGGCTTGCCCTTGTAGATCTCGATGCCGCGCAGGACGTGCACGCCGGTGCCGAGGAACGCGTCGGCGCCGGCGTCGATCGCCGACTTGGCGAGCACCGGCAGGAAGTCGGCGATGCTCGGATTGGTATCGAGGTCGTCGGTCTCCGGCAGATTGCCGCCGCGCTCGCCGCCCTTCGCATCGGTGAACTGATGCGCATGGATCGCGAGCGTCATGAAGTCCGAGCGCAGCTTGCCCTCGGTGACCGACGCGAGCAGATCGCGCAGATCCGCAGGGTTCATCGTGAACGAGTAGTACGGTTTGGCCGCGTTCGGCGCCAGCTTGAAGCGCTCGCCGACGAGCGTGACGGTATCGGCGGTATCGCCGGCCGGCACGTAGAAACCGTTGCCGTTCGGAAACGCCTCGCGAATGTTCTTCACCGACTGCCAGAGCGCCGGCGGCGTCATGTACAAGCGCGTGTAGCGCAGCGCACTCTGGCCGCCCCGTCCCGGATACTCGCCGCGCGCCGGCTCGGCGACCATGTTCTGCGCGTAGCTCGAGGCCGTCGCGACCATGCCGACGCGTCCCTTCGCGGTCGAAACGAACCGCGCCGCCCGCGCGGACGCGTACTTCTCCCCGGACCCGGCGTAGACCACGCCCGCCTTCTCGAGCCAGCTGTTGGTTTCGAGGAGGCCGTCGTAGCCGTACTCGCCGGCGTGGTTGTTCGAGCGCGCCACGAGCCTGATCCCCATCGCGCGCGCGTCGGCCGCGACTTCCGGCACGCCACCGAAGCCGCCGGCGCCGCCGCCTTTGAACGTGCGCCCGTCGATGATGTTCCCCTCATAGTTCGCCGTCGTCACGTCCGCGTCGCGCAGCAGCTTGACGACCGCCTGGAAGCCCGGGTCCGGATTCTGGCTTTGCGGATACGCGAGAATCGTGTCGCCGACCGACGCCATCGTGAAGCCGTCGCCGATCGAGCTTTGCAGCTCGCGCGCCGGCAGATCCGCCGCGCCGCGCCCGCGCTGCGCGTGCACCGTGAACGCCAGCACCACGGCCACTCCGGTGAGCATGAGCCGCATCGCAAAGATTCGAGTTCGAAACATCGGCAATTCCTCGTTATGATCGAGCGACGGTAGTAGAACACAGAACCTAGAACCGGGAACCCAGAACCTTTCGAACCTTTCGAACCTTTCGAACCTATGCCCCCCTTATCAGACCTGAAAGTCGTCGACCTCACACGCGTGTTGGCCGGCCCGTTCTGCGGAATGCTGCTCGGCGACATGGGCGCCGACGTCATCAAGGTCGAGGAGCCCAATGAGGGCGACGACGCCCGGATGTGGGCGCCGTTCATCGGCGACTGGAGCGCGTACTTTCTTGGCGTGAACCGCAGCAAGCGGAGTCTGGCGCTGGACCTGAAGACCGCGGAGGGCGCGGCGGTTCTGAACACTCTTCTGGCGCAGGCGGACGTCTTCATCGAGAACTTCAAACCCGGCAGCCTCGACAAACTGGGCTTCGGCGTCGAGACGGTGCGGGCGCTGAATCCGCGCCTGGTGTATTGCTCGATCAGCGGCTACGGCCGCACCGGGCCACGGCGGCATCTGACCGGATACGACCCGATCATCCAGGCCGAGGCGGGCTTCATGATGATCAACGGTACGCCCGACGGCCCGCCGGTGCGCACAGGGATTGCGACGACCGACTACCTCGCCGGCCTGTATGCGTTCAGCGGCATCCTGCTGGCGCTGCGCGAGCGGGACCGGTCAGGGCGCGGCCAGCATGTCGACATCGCGCTCTTCGACGCCATGCTTTCCACGCTCTCGATGCCGGTCGGGATTCTGCAGGCGACCGGCCGCGAGCCGCACCGCCTGGGCAACGATCACTCGTCGATTGCGCCCTACGAGACGCTGCGCGCGCGCGACGGCCTGCTCATGGTCGCGGCGGCGAACGGCCGGTTGTGGAAACAGCTGTGCGAAGCCGTCGGCGTCCCGCATCTCGTCGACGACCCGCGGTTCAAGACGAACACGGCACGCGTCGCCAACCGGCCGGAGTTGAAGCAGGAAATCGAAGCGGCGTTTTCGGCGTACAGCGTCGACGAGGTCATCGACAAGCTGGGGCGTCACGGCGTGCCGGCCGGGCGCGTGCGAACGATCTCGGAGGCGCTGCGCGATCCGCAAATCGAACCGCGCCAGATGATGATCCCGTTCGCCGATCCCGCGCTCGCCGGCTTCCGCGTCCTCGGCAATCCGATCAAGCTCTCGGACACGCCGGCGGATCTCTCACGAAGGCCGCCGAAGCTCGGGGAGCATACGGCGCAGATCCTTGAAGAGCTCAAGTCGGTGCGACGTGCCTAGTGCACGGTGCACGGTGCTGGTGCCACGTGCGGGGTGCGTGGTGCATGGTGCGCGTGCGACGCGCGCCAAGACAATGAGCACTGGCGCGTCGCACGCACCAGGCACCGTGCACCGCGCACTCAGCACCTGCACCGTGCGCTGTGCCCCGCGCACCGCGCACCGTTAACGCGAGCGTCCGCGCGAGCGATAGAACGCGAAGCGCCCTCCGATCAGCGCGAGCGCACCAAGGACCGCGAGCACGCGCGGCCACGTGATCCGCGACGCGCGCAGATTCAGCTCCACCGAACGGTTCGTGCGATCGAGCACCGCCTGCTGCAACTCACCGTTGACGACAGCGCTGACGAGATGCTGATGCTCGGGCTTGCCGATCTGGTCGAGTGTCGACGTGACCTGAAGGCGCGCGACCGCGTCGGCATACCGGTAGTCAATCACCATGCGCAGGACATGGTCGTCGATGAGTTCATGCCGCTCGAGCGTGATCCGTGCCGGCGGCACGGCTGCGGTCAGCACGAGGTGTGACTTGACCAGATCGAACACCGACACAATGCCGCGATCGAGCTCGTCGTAGCTGACGCGGCCGCTCTGGTCGGCGTCGGCATGGGACAACTCGAGGAGATCCACCAGCGTCGTCGACCGCACCGTCGTGCCCTGCAATTCGAGCCGCGACTCGCTCTGCGCCAGATCGTGCGCGCGCGGCGCCGCGAGCGCCAGCACCATGAGCATGCCGGCAGCCGCCGCGCGCCGGCGCCGGATGCGCGGAGTCATCGCCGTTCGACGTCGATATAGCGCACGGGATTGCCGCACGCGGTGAGAAAGCGCTCGAAATCCGCGTAGGCCAGCACCAGGGTGGCGGTGTTGATGTTGGGATGAAACGAGATCTTCGGCACGGTCTGTAGTTCCCGATCGAGATACACCCGGACGTGCTGCGCCTGGTCGTGAATCAGCCCGAACGGTGACACCGAACCAGGCGTGACGCCGAGGTGCGCCCGCAGCCGTTCGGGCGACGCGAAACTCAGCTTGCCGTCGCCGATCTGGTCCGCCACCCGCCGCAGGTCCGCGCGCTTGGTGTGCGCCAGGATGACGAGATAATGCTGGCTGCCCTTCTGGTTGCGCAGAAACAGATTCTTGCAGTGCACGGCATCAATCCCCTGCCAATGGATCTCGCCCTCTTCGGCCGTCGCAATCGGCGGATGCTCGTAACGCTCGACACCAATGGCGAGTTCGTTCAACCGCTGAAGCACTGGCACTTCTTCGTGGGTCATCACAGTCCGTCAGTTCCCCAGCCCCCAGCCCCTAGCCCCTAGCCCCTAGCCCCTAGCCCCTAGCCCCTGACAAAAAAATACCCCGTCATCAGCCAGGCCATCGCCACGACGAAGATGCGAATCTTTCCCGGATCGATCTGGCGGGCGCCGTACGCGCCAAAGAAGCCGCCGGCAATGCTCCCGGCGGCCATCACGAGACCCGGCGTCCACGCGATCGCGCCCGACGCGACGAAGGCGACGAGCGCGATGCCGTTGATGGCCACGGCAAGAATCGCCTTGATGCCGTTCATCGCGTGCATGTCGGTGAGTCCCGCCACGGCCAACGCGGCCAGCATCATGATTCCCATGCCACCGCCAAAGTAGCCGCCGTAGGCCGCGATGATGAACTGAATCACCAGAATCCCAACCGGCACGGACGGAGTGCCGCCGTCCGCTGGGGACGCAGGCCGCAGCCGCGCCGTAAGCCGCCGGCCCAGGGTGAACGTCAGCGCGGCGGCCAGCATCAGCCACGGCAGCAGGCGGAGGAAGCGCGCGTCGGAGGTGCGAATCAGCAGCCAGGCCCCGAGGAGGCCACCGGCCAGGCTGGCCGTCGCCAACCCGAGGACCGAGTGTCGCGCCGAGGCCACGTCGCGCCGGTAAGCGACAGCGCTCGACACCGCTCCGGGCCAGAGCGCGAAGGTCGTCGTCGCATTCGCCGTGACCGGCGCGATCCCCGCCGAAATCAGCGCTGGGAGCGCGATGAAGGAGCCGCCGCCGGCCACGGCATTGAGGGCGCCGCCGACGAGCGCGGCGGCGAACAGGAAGGGGTACATCCCCGACAGTCTACTGAACGTCGGCGGACGGGCGATCCCCGGCAAGGAGTTCGCGGAACACGCGCGATACCATCGCGCTTGCCGCCACCATCTCGCCGCCGTCCTCGAGGACGTCGAAGACGTACGCGAGCACCGCGTTCTTCGAGGCCGGATGCACGAAGTCCACGCCGACGCCGCACACGCCGAGGAAGACGCAGTAGGCGAGAAACGATCGCGAGAACGAGCGATCGGCGGCCGAACCGCGCCGGGCCGTCCAGGCAATGAGCGCGGTCAGCCCGGCGGCGCTCGACCCGGTGCTGAGGACTTCTCCCACCGAGGACGACATCCCGAAGCGTCCCGCCGCCCATTCGCCGACCGTCTCGTGGACCTGGCGGGCGTCGTCCACGAGCAGGAACGCCATCGCCGCCGACCACGCGAGCGCGTTCAGCGAGCGGCGCGTGACGGCGAGCCACACGAACATGGCGGTCAGCCAGCCCCACTTGAGGTACTGAAAGAACTCGGCGTAACTCCACTCCTTGTCGATCGCGAAGATGGATGACCTGAGGTAGGGCGTGAAGGAGAGCGCCGCATGAAGCCCCATGAAACCCAGGTCCGCCAGGACGAGGAGCGCCAGCAGGTGGAACGCGCTTTCGCGCCCGATGTCGCGGTGGCGGGCTGGAAACGGCACGGTTACCTTCTCGGCACCAGGTTTTTGCGACTCCAGCGACAAACGGCTTGGCTCGGCCCGGGCGTGCGCGTATCATCCCTTCGGTCTATACATTCCTCACTCAGGAGGCGGCATGAAGCACCCGTCGCTGACAGCCGGCGTCGTCGCCCTCGCCCTCGCAGCCGGACTCGTCGCCAGCACCACGCGGGTCGCCGGTCAGAGCACCCGCCGTAGTGCCAGCGCGCCGGTCAATCCGCGCACGCCCGACGGCAAGCCCGATTTTCAGGGCAACTACAACGTCGCGACGTTGACACCCATCGAACGTCCGGAGGGCCTGCCGCTGGTCATCTCGAACGAACAGGCGACGCGACTCGAACGCACCGAAGCGCAGCGCGTCGAGCGCGCGGCTGAACCGAGCCCCGTGGACCGGTCCGCACCGGCAAACGGACCGGTCGGCGGCTACAACAACTTCTGGATCGATCGCGGCGACTCGGTCATTCGCGTCAACGGCGAACCGCGCAGTTCGCTGATTGTCGATCCGCCGGACGGCAAGATCCCCGCGCTCACCCAGGCCGCGCGCGACCGCGCCCGCGCTCGTGCCGGCGTCGCCGTGCGGCCGACCGCCGATGCCCCCGAAAACGCCGCGGTCGAGGGGCTCGGTGCGTACGACGATCCGGAGATCCGTCCGCTCGGCGAACGCTGCCTGCTCGGTTTCGGATCCACGTCGGGACCGCCGACGCTGCCGAACTACTTCTACAACAACCTGAAACAGATCGTGCAGACGCCGGACCACATCCTGATCCTGGTCGAGATGGTCCACGACGCCCGGGTCGTCCGGATGAATCAGCCGCACCTGCCGCCGACGGTGCGCAAGTGGATGGGCGATTCGGTCGGACGCTGGGAAGGCGACACCCTGGTCATTGACACCACCAACTTCACCGACAAGACGCGCTTCCGCGGTTCCACCGACGCGCTGCACATCGTCGAGCGCATCACGCGCATCAACGGCCACGAACTCCTCTACCGGTTCACAGTGGAGGATCCGAACACCTGGACGAAGCCGTGGACCGGCGAGTATCCGTGGATTGCCACCGAGGCGCCGATCTACGAGTACGCCTGCCATGAAGGGAACTACGCGCTGGCGAACATCCTGAGCGGCGCGCGCTTCCTCGAACGCAGCGGCCAGCAGGCGCTCCCGCCGCCGCCACGTCCGCCGCGATAACGGGGCGGGCAGGGCGGGCAGGGCCGGCGAGGCAGGCAGGGTCGGCGCCGGGTTACTTCGTCTCGTACCGACGCGCGCCAGCAACCAGCTCCTGCGCGATCTCGCGCGCCAGGCTTGTCGGCGCGAGCACGCGCGCGCGTGATCCGAAACTGAGAATCCAGCTGCGCAGCGCCTGATCAACACAGACGTCGAGTGAAAGGGACAGACCACCGTCCTGCGCCGGCTGCATCTGTTGCGACGGATGCCACTCGCGAGCGCCGACATACCCGGCAACAGCGGCGTCGAACTCGATCTCAATTCGTTCGGGCGGACCGGAATGCACGCCCATCGAGTGCGGAAACGCCGCCTCCGGCACGTCCTCGACGGGAGCGAACGTTTCTTCCAGCAGCGAGATGTCCTGGATCCGCTCCGTCGCGAACGTCCGAACCTCGTCGTACTCTGGCACGAAGGCCAGCAGATACAGCCCGCCTTGCGCGTACGCGAGCCGATACGGATGGACGATGTATTCCTTCACTCGTTCGCTCGAGCGTGAGTGATAGGTGATTCTCGCCTGACGATGGTGCAACGTCGCCTCAAGCGTCCGCGCGACGAGCCGCTGCTGCGCGTGGCTGGCCTCACTGCCGCGCCGCCGCATCGGATCGGGCTTCGAGGCGATGACCGTTGGTAACTGATCAAGGAAATGCCGCATGTGCGGCGTCAGCGACCCGGCGAGCTTGTCGAACGCGCGCTGCAGTTCGTCCTTGAACGGCGTGCCGGCGAGTGATTCGAGCAGCGTGCGGCTGAAGTAGAGCGCGCACAGTTCCGACAGCGTCAGTCCAGCCGAGAGCCCCTTGAACGCCTGGCCGTTCATCGACCAGCGGGTTCGCCCGTCGTCCTGCGAACGATCGTCGTAGATCGGGAACCCGGATTCCTCGAGCGCCTGCAGGTCGCGTCGAATCGTCCGGGTCGTCACGCCGCACTGCTCGGCCAGATCGTCGATGGTTACGCCGGCACCGCGGGCGCCCTCGATCTCCCGAAGGATGGTCCACTGGCGAATGACTTCAGCGTTGCGGGGCACGGGGTGATTCTAGCGGGCAGGCAGGGCTGGCGGGACAGGCAGGGCAGGCACGACTGGCAAGGCTGGCAAGGCGGGGCAAGGCTGGCAAGGCTGGCAAAAAGAGAGATAGGTGGCACGCGGTTTGGTTTACCGCGAAGCATGAGACCACAACGACATGAATCGCTGGTTGCCTGGCAACGAGCCGACGATCTCTACATCGAGCTCCATCAAGTCGCAAGCAAGGAGCTTCCGCCAAGTGAACGATTCGAACTCGCTTCGCAAATGCGAAGAGCTGCGTACTCAGTACCCGCGAACATCGCGGAAGGATTCGCTCGTCGGTATCGCGGGGACCGATTGCGATTCCTCAATTTCGCCGAGTCGTCGCTTTCAGAAGCCCGCTATTGTCTGCACGCATCTTGTCGCCTTGGCTACATCTCCAAGAAACGGTTCGAGGATCTCGCCGCAAAGGTGCGTCTGGTTGGTTCACCACTCACTGGTTTGGTGCGTTCGATCATGTCTGGTGACGCCAACGACGCGGCGGAGTAGTTGCTGCTCAAGCAGGCAGCACACGCTTCCCGCCCGCACGCCTTGTTCTTGCCCGCCCCGCCTGCCTTGCCCGCCCAGCCTGCCCTGCCGTGGCCGTGCCCTGCCCTGCCTGCCTTGTTCCCGCCTGCCCTGCCTGCCTTGTTCCCGCCTGCCCTGCCTGCCTTGTTCCCGCCTGCCCTGCCTGCCCCGCCCGCCCCGGTTACCTCGCCAGCCCTCCCCCCATCCGGGCAGTCGTTCCCTTACGTCGAGTAGTGGATAATTCTTTCTTCACGTGTGAACGATGGCCTGGACTGAGGTGAGACGTTGAAGATCAAAGGACTGGGCAGCGCCGAGCGGGCGCGCGGCGCGCGGCCGGCGCCGGGCTCGACGCCGGACGCGCCGGCGGGCCCGAAGAAGAAAAAGATGACCCCCGGCGCCATGGACGAAGCCAAGGCGCTGATCTGGAAGCACCGCAACCGGCTCGCGCTCGGCCTCGGGCTGATGGTCATCAACCGGCTCGCGGGTCTGGTCCTCCCGACGACGACCAAGTACTTGATGGACGACGTGATCGGCAAGGGCAACTGGGACCTGCTGCCGAAGCTGGCGATGGCGGCGGGCGCCGCGACGCTTGTCGACACCGCAAGCTCGTTCGCCAACTCACAAGTGCTCGGCGTCGCCGCGCAGCGCGCGATCACCGACATGCGCAAAGAGGTCGAAGCGCACGTCCTGCGCCTCCCCATCCGCTATTTCGACTCGACCAAGACCGGTGAACTGATCTCGCGCGTCATGAACGACGCCGAAGGGATCCGAAACCTGGTCGGGACTGGTCTCGTCCAGTTGACGGGGTCGCTGCTGACCGCCGTGATGGCGCTTGGCATCCTCGTCTATCTGAACTGGCGCCTCACGCTGATCACGATTCTCGTGATCGGCGGCTTCGGCGGCGTCATGGCCACGGCGTTCAAACGGCTGCGGCCACTCTTCCGCGAGCGCGGCAAGATCAACGCCGAGGTCACCGGACGGCTCGCCGAATCGCTCGGCGGCGTCCGCATCGTCAAAGCCTACACCGCGGAAAAGCGCGAGGAGCTCGTCTTCGCGAAGGGCGCGCACAAACTGCTGCGCAACGTCGCCAAGTCGATGACCGGCGTCTCGGCGGTTGGGGCATTCTCGGGTCTCGTCATCGGCGCGATCGGTATCGCCGTGATGATGGTCGGCGGCGCCTCGATCCGCTCAGGCGCGATGACCATCGGCGACCTGTTCATGTACGTCTCGATGATCGCGATTCTGACGATTCCGGTCGTGCAGCTCGCGAGCATCGGCACGCAGATTACCGAAGCGTTCGCTGGCCTGGATCGCATCCGCGAGATCCGCAAGATGGCCACCGAGGATGAGGAAGATGCGAGCCGCACCGCCCTCACGAATGTCCGCGGCGATGTCACGTTCGACGACGTCAGCTTCGAGTACAACCCTGGAGCACCGGTCCTCAAACACGTCGCGTTCACGGCACCGGCCGGGTCGACCACCGCACTCGTCGGGTCCAGCGGCTCGGGCAAGAGCACGCTCATCAGCCTGGTCATGGCGTTCAACCGGCCGCTCTCGGGCCGCGTCCTCATCGACGGCCAGGACCTGACGACGGTCAAACTGCGCGACTTCCGCCAGAACCTCGGCGTGGTCCTCCAGGACAACTTCCTGTTCGACGGCACCATCGCGGCCAACATCGCGTTTGCCAAGCCGCACGCGACCCGCGAGGAGATCATCGCCGTCAGCCGGATCGCCCATTGCGACGAATTCATCCAGGAGTTCGAGAAGGGCTACGACACGGTGGTCGGCGAACGCGGCGTCCGCCTGTCGGGTGGCCAGCGCCAGCGCGTCGCGATCGCCAGAGCGATCCTCGCCAACCCGCGGCTGCTGATCCTCGACGAAGCGACCTCGAGCCTCGACAGCGAAAGCGAAGCGATGATTCAGGACGGCCTCAAGTCGCTGCGCGCCGGCCGCACCACGTTCGTCATCGCCCACCGCCTGTCGACGATTACGAGTTCAGATCAGATTCTGGTGCTGGAACACGGCGAGATCGTCGAACGCGGCACGCACAAAGAACTGCTGCAGAAGGGCGGCCGGTATCGCCAGCTGTACGACAAGCAATACCGCTTCGAGAAGGATCAGTTCATCAATCCCGGCGAGGATTTCACGCCGGAGCCGGAAGCGGTCGTGACACGGGCGCCACGGGTGAGTAATGCGCTCTGATTTCAGGATTTAGGGATTTAGGGATTTAAGGATTTAAGGATTTCGAGATTGGACTGCGTGATCCGAAATCCTGAAATCCTAAATTCCTGAAATCCTGAAATTCAGCGTCCGCGTCGTGCCGTCGCGTCAGCGTCCGACGAGCGACGGGACGACGCGGACCGTTTGTTGGGTCATCGCCAGCGTCTTGCCGTGGGTGCCCTTGACGATCGCGCGGACGTTGTATTCCCCGCCCGGCATGCTGCGGAACTCGATCGTCGTCGTCCGCGGCGCCTGGTCTCCGGCCAGCTCCACTTCGCTGCTCCGGTAGAAGTCGTCGGACTCGGCGATAATCTCGACGGACCGGTTGTCCTTGTTGGTGTCGACCTGGGCGCGCAGCCTCAGGGTGGCGGGCGCAAACGCGACCCAAGGGGTAACATGAAGGTTCACGCGCTCGCCCGCGCCGAGTGGCGCGACAGCGGTGGCCAGAATCAACAGCAGCAGTACTCGGCTCTTCATGGTTGCCCTTCGGGGAAGCTTGCGTGTGCCCTTTCATGCTCTATCGGCGGGCGGGACGGTTTCTTCACACGATGTTCACAGAGTTTTTGAAACGCACCATGACCGCGCGTTTTGTCGCTGCACTGACGATTTCGTGCGCGGCCGTCGCAGGCGTCCGCGCCCAGCCGCCCGTTTGGCTGGACGAATACCGCGCGCCCGCCGCGCGCCTGCTCGAAGCCGCCACCGCTGACACGTTTGCCTGGCAGCGGCTCGCCACGCTGACCGACTCGATCGGCAACCGCTTGAGCGGATCGCCCGAACTCGAGCGCGCCATCGAGTGGGCGGTCGCTGAAATGAAGCGCGACGGTCTGGAGAACGTCCACACCGAGGCGGTCCGGGTCCCGAAGTGGGTGCGCGGCAAGGAAAGCGCAGAAATTCTTCAGCCGGCACGGCATAGCCTGGCGATGCTGGGTCTCGGCGACAGCGTCGGCACGCCCGCGTCAGGCATCCAGGCGGAAGTGCTCGTGGTCCGCAGCTTCGACGAGCTCGAGGCAAAAGCCGCCCGCGCGCGCGGCCGCATCGTGCTGTTCAACGTGGCCTATTCCGGTTACGGCGCGACGCGGCCGGTGCGGACCAATGGGGCGTCCCGCGCTGCCGCGCATGGCGCGGTCGCCGCGCTGGTTCGGTCGGTCGGACCTCCCGGACAACGGCTGCCGCACACCGGATCCGTCACCTACGCCAAGGGCGTCCCGCAGATTCCGGGCGCCGCGATCGCCAGCGAAGACGCCGATCGCCTGCAGCGCATGGCTGACCGCGGCGACCGCATCGTGATTCGCCTGCACATGGAGGCACACTTCGACGGCGAAGCGCTCTCCGCCAATGTCGTCGGCGAACTCGAAGGACGCGAACGGCCAGAGGAAGTCGTGGTCGTCGGCGGGCACCTCGACAGTTGGGACGTGGGCGCCGGCGCCAGCGACGACGGCGGCGGCTGCATCGCCACCTGGGACGCGCTGCGCCTGATGAAGAAGCTGGGTCTGCGGCCGCGCCGCACGGTCCGCGTCGTGCTCTTCACGAACGAAGAAAATGGATCGCGCGGCGGCACCGCGTATCGCGACCAGCATCGCGCCGAGCTCCCGCGCCACGTCATGATGCTCGAGGCCGACGACGGGCTGTTTCCGCCGGTGTCGTTCGGCATCACCGGGAACGCCCGCGCCCGCGACACGGTGACGGCAATTGCGAGTCTGCTGAAGTCAGTAGGCGCCGACCGTGTCACCGCCGGCGGTGGCGGGTCGGACATCGACCCGAGCGTCCAGGCCGCGAATATCCCGGGCATGTCGTACAACGGCACCGGCGACTATTTCCTGTATCACCACACACAGGCCGACACGGTCGACAAGATCGACCCGGCCTTGGTGTCGCGCGCGGCAGGGGCGATCGCGGTCATGACGTATGTCATTGCCGATATGCCCGGCCGCCTTGGCGAGTAACGGACAGGCTGAAGCCTGTCCCTACCGGAGACACGACCTGAAGCCTGTCCCTACCGAAGAGAGTTAGAGTCTCAACATGAGATTGATGACCCGAGTCCCGGCGTTGGCAGCGGTGGCGGTGATGGTCGGCGTGGCCTGCTCGACCTCGGCGCAGCCGGCAAGACAGTTGTCGGCGACTGATGTCGTCGCGACGATCGGATCGTCGTCGATCACACTCGGCGAGCTCGACGAGCGGGCCCTGCAGGCCTCGGCGGCGGACTTTGGCGGCGGCCGGCTCGTGCAGGTGTTGTATCTGGCGCGCCGCGCGGCGCTCGACGATCTCGTCGCCGAACGGCTGATGGACGCCGAAGCGAAGGCGCGCGGCATCGACCGGGCGACGCTCTTCGAGCGCGAAGTGCAGGCGAAGGCCGCGAAGCCGACGGCCGCCGACGTCGAGTTCTGGTACCAGATGAATCCGGACCGGGTTCAGGGCCGCCCGCTCGATCAGCTCCGCGATCCGATTCAGCGGATGCTCACCGATCAGCGCCTCTCAGAAGCACACGACGCGTTGATCAGCACGCTCAAGGCCAAGACTGCGGTGGCGATCACTCTCGAACCGCCGCGCCAGCAGGTGGCCGCGGCCGGTCACGCGGCAAAAGGGCCGGAAACCGCGCCGATCCAGATGGTCGAGTTCTCCGATTTCCAATGCCCGTTCTGCCAGCGCGCCAACCCGGTCGTCGAGCGCGTGCTGCAAACCTACGGCGACAAGATCCGCTTCGTCTACCGCCACTATCCGCTTGCCAACCATCCGAACGCGCGGCCGGCGGCGGAAGCCGCGGCGTGCGCGAACGCCCAGGGCAAGTTCTGGCCGTATCACGATCGGCTGTTCGCGAACTCGTCAGCGTTGTCGGACGCCGATCTCAAAAGTCATGCGGCGGCGACCGGGCTCGACACCGCGGCGTTCAACGCCTGCTTCGACGGCCATCAGAAGAAAGAGGAGGTCGACACCGACCTCAAGGAAGCCGAACTCGTCGGCGTGACCGGGACGCCGGCGTTCTTCATCAACGGCCGGTCGATCGAGGGGGCACAGCCGTACGAAGCCTTCAAGCGGCTGATCGACGAGGAACTCGCGCTCACGAAAAAATGAGCCAGCGCGCGTTGAACAGCACCCACGCCAGCGCGAGCAGCGACACCGCGAGGCACGACAGGCCGATCAACAGGTGATCGCCGCGCTCGCGGGTCAGTGGATTGAAGAACTGACAGAGCGCGTAGCCGCCGAGAAATCCGCCCAGGTGTGCCACGTTATCGATGCCGGGCAGGATCAGCCCCATCACGACCAGCGATATTCCCCACTGGCTGGTCTGCGCGCGGATCAATCCGCTGCCGCTGCGCTGACCGTAGCAACTAATGGCGCCCAGCAAACCGCAAATGGACGCCGAGGCGCCGAGCGTCGCGTGCGCGCCCTGCAAGAATGGGATGTAGGGAAAGTAATGCCTCACGAGCGACGTGAGCAGAAACCCGGAGACGCCCGATAGCACGTAGATCGTGAGGGTTCGTCCGGGTCCAATCAGCTCCACAGTGGCCGGTCCGACGCTCCTGACCGCCATCATGTTGAAAGCGAGATGGATGATGCTGCCGTGCAACCACGTGGCCGTCAACAGCGTCCACCACGCGCCATCATCGAACAACGGCGAGGCGCCGCTCTCACCGAACCACTCGCCGACGGCGCCGGTGCTCATCAGCGCGTAAACAACCGTGCCGCCAGCGGCGACGACCCCCAGCACCATCAGACCGAACACGACGACGGTGACGCCGACGATGAACGGAATGAGTCCGAAATCGCGGCCAAGATTCCGCAACACCGGTGCGAATCCCCACAGGCTGGGGTTGGGGCGCCCGCAGACGAAGCACTTGGGGTCGCGGACACCGACCAGCGACCCGCACGACGGGCACACCACCGATCCGGACGTCTGACGGCCAAACATCGCCGTAATCCTAGACCCCCACCGCGTTCTTCGGTTCCTTCTTCGGGCGCATGTTGCTTGCCAGGATCCGCTTGCGCAGCCGGATGCTCGACGGCGTCACTTCGACGAGTTCGTCGTCGTTGATGAACTCGATCGCCTGCTCGAGGCCGAGGCGGCGCGGCGGCACGAGACGAATGGCTTCGTCCGCGGACGAAGCGCGCATGTTGGTCTGCTTCTTCTCCTTGGTGACGTTCACGTCCATGTCGCTCTGGCGCGAGTTCTCGCCGATGATCATGCCCTCGTAGACCTGCACCGCCGGGTCGATGAAGATCTCGCCGCGCTCCTGGAGGTTGAAGATCGCGTAGGACGTGGCAACGCCGGCCCGATCGGCGACCAGAACGCCGTTTGCCCGCGCCGCGATCGCGCCGTGCCACGGCTCCCAGCTCGAAAAAATGTGGTTCATGATGCCGGTCCCCTTGGTGTCGGTCATGAACTGGGACCGGAAACCGATCAGCCCGCGGGCCGGAATCCGGAACTCCAGACGCACCCGGCCGCTGCCGTTGTTCACCATCTTCGTCATCGTGCCCTTGCGCTCGCCCACCTGCGCGATGACGACGCCCTGATGATCCTCCGGCACGTCGATGATCAGTTCCTCGACCGGTTCGACGACGCCGCCGTCCATCTGCTTGGTCACGATGTCCGGCCGGGACACCTGGAGCTCGAACCCTTCGCGCCGCATCATCTCGATGAGAATCGAGAGCTGCAATTCGCCGCGACCGACGACCTTGACCTGCTCCGGGGTATCGGTCGGCTCGATGCGGATCGAGACGTTGCCGAGCAGTTCACGATCCAGACGGTCGCGAAGCTGGCGCGAGGTGACGTACTGGCCCTCGCGTCCGGCCACCGGCGAGGTGTTGACGCCGAAGAT
>CAZOAZ010000008.1:148714-149620 GCA_964577955.1 uncultured Bifidobacterium sp.
ACCGTCGGCTCGTCGATGGCGATCGGCGGAATCGCCGTGGGATTCTCGACATCCGCGATCGTTTCACCGATCGTGATGTTCTCGATGCCGGCGAGACACACGATGTCGCCAGCCATCGCCTCCTGGATGTCGACGCGCTTCAGCCCATCGAACGCATAGAGCTTGGTCACTTTCACCGGCACGACGGCGGCGTCCAGCTTACACACCGCCACCATGTCGCCGATCCGCACCCGGCCGTTGAAGATGCGGCCGATGGCGATACGCCCGAGGTAGTCGCTGGAATCCAGGTTGGCGACCAGCAGTTGCAGCGGCGCATCGGGGTTGCCGCGGGGCGGCGGCACGTGGTCGACGATCGCGTCGAAGAGCGGCCGGAGATCCGCGCCTTTCCCGTCCTGTTCGCGCGACGAGGTCCCCACCCGGGCATTGGTGTAGAGCACCGGAAACTCGAGCTGCTCTTCGCTGGCGTCGAGGTCGATGAAGAGGTCGTAGATCTCGTTCAGCACTTCCTGCGGGCGGGCGTCGGGCCGGTCGATCTTGTTGACGACGACGATCGGTGTGAGCCGCCGTTCGAGCGCCTTGCGCAGCACGAACCGGGTCTGCGGCAGCGGCCCTTCCGAGGCATCGACGAGCAGCATGACGCCGTCGACCATCGACAGCGTGCGCTCGACTTCCCCGCCGAAGTCGGCGTGGCCGGGCGTGTCGACGATGTTGATCAGGAGATCCTTGTAGTGGACGGCGGTGTTCTTCGCGAGAATCGTGATGCCGCGCTCGCGCTCCAGTTCATTGCTATCCATGGCCCGTTCCGCGACCCGTTCGTTGGCGCGGAAGGTGCCGCTCTGGTGCAACAGGGCGTCGACCAGCGTGGTCTTGCCGTGGTCGACGTGGGCGATGATGGCGATGTTGCGG
>CAZOAZ010000009.1:0-138903 GCA_964577955.1 uncultured Bifidobacterium sp.
GGTGGATCACTTTCCGAGCGGCGAGTGGATCACTTTCCGACCGGCGCGCCCACGACCCGATGTGATGATGTCCGGCTTCGAGAGCAGCGCTGGATGGCACTGACTCGGGTCGTAGTCAGTTGGCAGCCCGGTTTCGCGGTTGACGACCCACGACGCCTCCGCGCGCCGCGCTCCCAGCAAACTCCCCATCCCGCGCGGGTTTACGCCAAGCAGTTCGGCCACGGCGCCGTAGGTCGCGCGGACGTGTTCGCGGTTCAGGAACGCCAGGATCCGCGGCAACGTCACCTGCCCGGCGCTGCGTGCGAAACTCGGCTTGTTGCAAAGCGAACAGAATCGCGCGTCCATCCCGTGCGGACACTTCGCAAAAACTGCCATCCTGACCTCCGACTCCCTGTCAATTTCTGGCTAGGGACCAGCTCGCAACCTGGCACCGACCTGGCTCTACGGAGACGAAGGAACTCCTCGCCGGCTTCTGGATTGTGGCCTGGCGAATCTCGACTCGCCGCGGCTGCGCCGCCGATGGAGATCTAGGAACTAGGGGCTGGGGACTGGGGGCTGGGGCTGAAGGTGTTCTTGCCCGCCCCGCCAGCCCTGCCCGCCCCGCCCGCCCTACTGCTGTTGCTGCGAAGTAGACCGCGTTTGATCCACGCGGATGACGCCAACGTTGTTTTCGATCGTGAGCGTCGTCCCGAGCGGCTTCGAGAGCGCGGCGACGCGCGACAGGATCTTCTGCGCCATCTCCGGCGACGGCGTGCGCGGCAGGCCGAGCTGTGAAATCGGTCCGTCCCACGCGCCGCTCGTCGGATACAGCCGGACTTCGACGAGCTTGCCCTTGTCGTACTTGCTCTGCGCGACCATCGACTCGAAGTTGATCGGCCGCCAGGTCGGCGACACGCGGCTCGCGACGTCGCTGTCGCCGCGCACTTCGCGCCCCTGCCAGGACCCGGACATCAGATCCGCGTCCATGTGCTGCCACTGATAGTAGAACTCGCCCATGCCGTAGAAGATCGGCTTGCCCTTGTAGATCTCGACGCCGCGCAGGACGTGGGGGCCGTGGCCGACGAACATGTCCGCGCCGTTGTCGATCGCCTGATGCGCGAGGTCGACGAGGAAGTTCGGCAGTTGATCCTCGAAGAGCCACTGCTGCGCCGTCACCGGTCCCTGATGGCAGTGACACGTGGCAATCATGAACTCCGACAGGTATTTGCCGTTCTTGATGCTGCGCAGGTTCTCGCGCAGATCGTTGGCGTCCATTTCGAAGCTGCGCGTCCCGGGAGTACCGATCTTGTACCAGACGCCCAGCAGCTGGACGCGATCGGCCGGCTCCGACGCCGGATCCGGCAGCACGGACGTGTTCGTCGTGCCGGTCGGCGCGGTGTAGGTCGCGCGCCGCAACGCCTTGAGCGCCGCGAGCTGCTCCGCGTTGACGTGGTAGAAGACCGTGAGATTGAGCGGATTGAGTCCCGGCCGTCCGCCGATGTTCCCCGTCCGGTACGTCGCGCCGCTTTCGACGCCGCCCGGGCTATGCGGGGCGTGCATCGCGACGAGGCCGACGCGTCCTTTCGGGCTGTCGTAGTAGGCCGGCGCGCGCGCCGCTTCCAGGTTCTTCCCCGTTCCGGCGTGCACAATCCCCGCCTTGTCGAGCTCCGCCATCGTCGAATACATGCCGTCGGTGTCGGAATCGAAGATGTGGTTGTTGGCGCGGTTCATCAGGTCGAAGCCCATCGCCTTGAGGCTCGGCGCAACGTCCTTGTCGCCCATCATGCCGCGCAGCGGACCCTCGAAATGATCGAGGTCGGCAAGATTGCCTTCCATGTTGCCGAACGTGACGTCGGCGTCCTTGAGCAGCTTGAAGATGTTCTGGAACTCGGCCGCCTCGAGCGACGCGCCGGTCCGCTTCACCATCACGTCGCCGACGCTCGTGACCGTGAACGGCGCGAGCACCTTGGTGGCGAGGTTGGTCGCGGCATCGCGCGGCGCCTGCACCGGCGGCTCGCCGAACCGCTGGCCCGATGCGGTGTTCTGCCCGTGACCGACGACGACAAACCAGGAGAGCGAGAGCGCGACGGCGGCGCCCGCTCCGACAGCCAGGGTGCGACGTGATCCAAATGCGCGCATGGTTGACTCCTCGGACCGGCTGAAGCCGGTCCCTACCGTTGCGAGTGCGCGCATGCTAGCAGAGGGGACGGATGATGGAAACTTAGGATTTGAGGAACTCAGGAACTTAGTATTTGCCTCAACTGGTTCTGGATCGCGGTGATGGCGGGCGCGCCGCCGGTCGCGGCGCTCGCCGTGGCGATCCCGATCTGGCGGCTCCGGCAGACGATTCTCGGCAACATCGCCGGCACCGCGGTGATCTTCGGCACCGCCATCGTCCTGATCCTTCGCGAGTCGGCGGAAATCCGGCGCGCGAGCGAAGCGTGCCTCGCCGCCCAGACCACGTGCTGGCCGGTGCCGCCAGAATTCACGCGCGACGTGATCTACGCCAGCATCGGCCTGGCGCAGGTGTTCGTGCTGTTCCTGGTGAGCCTCCGCGTCGAAGAACGCCTCCGCCGGCGCGACTACGCGCCCGAGTGGCGATAGCTCGACGACAGTCTTTGCCCTTTGCCCTTTGCCCTCTGCCCTACCAGGTTCCAGATACCCCCTACCCGTTTTCAGATAGCCGGCCGTCCGTGGTGTCCGATGAAGTCAGCCCGACCAGGCGGACGGGTAAAAAAGTACGAAAAATCACTGATTTCAGGCCCAAAAACGGTCGATGGTTCTGGTAGGATGGCACCCTGATTTGGGTGTGTTCACTGTCAGAAGGGAGCCGATGATGGTTGCAAGAAATCCCTGGAGAACGAGTGCCCTGGCGGCCGGTGTGCTGCTTGCGTTCTCCGGCGTCGCGATGGCTGCTGACTCCGCCAGACAGGTCACGTTCTCGAAGGACGTGGCGCCGATTCTTCAGGCGAAGTGCCAGTCCTGTCACGAGCCGGGGTCAATCGGCCCGATGTCGCTGATCACGTATCAGGAGACCCGGCCGTGGTCGCGCTCGATCAAGAACCGCGTCTCGACGCGGCAGATGCCGCCGTGGCATATCGACCGCAGCGTCGGCGTCCAGCACTTCAAGAACGACATGTCGCTCAGCGACGAACAGATCGAAACGATCGTCGCGTGGGTGGATCAGGGCGCACTCGAAGGCAACCGCGCCGATCTGCCGAAGCCGCGGCCGGTCGAGACCAAGCAGTTCTGGCAGGGCGAACGCGACGGTTACGGTCCGCCCGACCTGATCGTGCGCTCGCCGGAGTACGTGATGCCGGCCGTCAGCCAGGATCAGTGGTGGCGTCCGAGCGTGCCGATCGAGGGGCTCACCGAAGACCGCTGGGTGCGGATGGTCGAAATCCGTCCGACCAACATCCAGGGCCGGAAGATCCTCCATCACTCGATCGCCCACATCATCCAGAACCCGAACGATCCGGACGCTGATTCGTCGTTCAGCGGCACCGCGAGCGGTGGCCGGTTCCGCGATGCCGGCAACGATCCGCAGGCCGCGATCAACGCCCGTCCGTCGTTGATGGAATGGGCGATCGGCAAGGGCTACGACCGCTACATGGACGGCACCGGCAAGTTGATCAAGCCGGGCCAGGGCATCTCCTGGGATCAGCACGTGCACGCCGTCGGCGAAGAGGTCAAGGCCGGTTCGGAACTCGGCATCTGGCTCTACAAGAAGGGCGAAGAGCCGAAGTACCGCAGCTACCTGATTGGTTTCACCGGCCTCAAGAACGGCCCGGGCGCGCTCGACATCCCGCCGAACTCCGTCTCGCACACGGAAGGCTTCACGGTGCTGAAGGAAAACACCCTCATCACCAACTTCCAGCCGCACTTCCATCTGCGCGGCAAGGCGATGCAGGTTGAAGCGATTCTGCCGACGGGCGAGACCCAGGTCATCAGCTACGTCGACAACTTCAACTTCAACTGGATGACGAACTACATCTACGCGGAAGACAGCATCCCGGCCTTCCCGAAGGGCACCATCATCCACGTCACCGCCTTCTACGACAACACGAAGGCGAACAAGAACAACCCGGATCCGGATCAGTGGGTCGGCTACGGCGACCGCACCGTCGACGAGATGGCCCACGCCTGGATGAACGTCGTGTACCTCAACGACGCCGACTACCAGAAGTGGGTGGCCGACCACAAGAAGCCGGCCGCCTCGACGCAGAATCAGCAGTAAGACGCGGAACGTCCGCGGGGCAGGCCTTGCAACCAGGCCTGCCCCTTTTTTTTGGTCAGGCCGCCTTCATGCCCGGTGGTATCCTTCCCTTCGCGAAACCCTGAACAAGGACATCCCATGGATCGACGAATGGCATTACGCCTGTGCGCTTCGATCATGCTGGCCGCCGGAGGCGCGCTGTTGTCGGCCCAACAGATACAGCTGCCCAGCGCTCCGCCGAAGCAGTTCGGCACCAGCATCTCGCCCGCCTACTACGGGTGGTACGACAACCCTGACGGCACGCACAGCTTTTTGATTGGCTACTTCAACCGTAACACCGAGCGGGAGATGGACATTCCGATCGGCCCCAACAACAAGTTCGAACCGGGGGATCCCGATCGGGGACAGCCGACGCACTTCATGACGCGGCGCCAGTACGGCGTCTTCGCGGTCACGGTGCCGAAGGACTTTCCCAAGACGCAACGCATCACCTGGACGCTGACGGCGAATGGCGTGACCACCACCGTCCCGTTCCACATGCACATCGACTACAACCTGACGCCGTTCAAGTCGCAGGAAGAAAGTCCGAACCGCGAATTCAACACGCCGCCGGTCCTCCGCTTTGCGGCGGGCGGGCCGACGACGATTGGCCCCGGCGTGACGATGGCCCGGGCGATTTCGCGCACCGCCACCGTCGGCGTGCCGATGCCGCTCGAGCTCTACGTCGACGACGACGCGCTGTATAGCAACGGCGGGAACGGTCCGCTGGGGAACGCCGGACCGGTGGTGAACGCCACGGTGTCCAAGTACCGCGGTCCGGGCACCGTCACGGTCGCCAAGCCGACGTTCGAGACGACCAAGGGCGGCAAGCCGCTCGAGCCGTGGAGCGGCAAGAGCGCGACCACCGTCTCGTTCTCTGAGCCGGGCGACTACGTCCTGCACGTCTCGATCGGCGACTATTCAGGCGCCGGCGGCGGCGGCTCCGGCTGCTGCTGGACCAACGCGCTGGTGAAGGTCGCCGTTCGTGCTGGAGCATCGACGAACGGCAACTGAGGGTTGAATTTTAGGATTTCAGGAACTTAGGATTTTAGGACTTAACGCGACTGCAAACGGGCGTCGAAGATCTTCTTCGACGCCCGTTTTGTTTTCTAGTGTTTGGGACCTGAGAAACCGACGACCGCCTCGGTGACCGAATCGGCGGTGTCGAACACGGTCAGCAGCTTCGTAATCGACATGACATCCGACACGCGGGCCGTGAGGTTCGTGAGGACGATGCGCCCTCCGGCGCGGGTGACCGTCGTGTACGCCGAGATGACGGCGCCGAGGCCGGTGCTGTCGATCCGCGACAGTTTGGCCAGGTCCAGCACGATCTGGGTGTGCTTGTCGAAGACCAGGGAGTGAATCTTGTCGCGCAGCAGTTGATCGCCGTCGCCGATCATCAGCTGGCCGTGCAGTTCGAGCACTACCACCGATCCGACCATCTTTTGTTCGATCGTCACGAGATCCTCCTTGTCTGCGCGCCTTGACTATATCGCTACTGGGCCCCGGGCCGACCGTCAACATTCATAAGACACTTGGACGTATCTCGGACCGACGGCGATCTGGCATGGCTGGGTCCCTGGGAATCATTGCGGTCCCGCTGGTGTTGCGCTAAAACCATGCGGCAGCTCCATTCTTAGCAGGGCCCTCAGATGCGCTTCCTCATTCCGTACGTCATCGTCGCGTCATTCGTCGCCGCTCCGTCGGCGCAGGCGCAGACCTCGCCCCAGGCTGGGCGACTCAAGATCGTCGTCGTCGAAGGTGAAGGCGCGGTGAACATCATCCAGGCGGGAACGGCCGTGGCCCCGGTCATCGAAGTGCGCGACCGGAACGATCAGCCGGTCGCCGGCGCGGTCGTGACGTTTGCCATCAGGAACGGCCGGGCGGGATTCAGCGGGGCGCGGACGCTCACCGTGACGACCAACGCGGTCGGGCGCGCGACAGCCTCCGGCTTCGCACCGACCGGTACAGGCGCCGTGCAGATCAGCGCCTCCGCGGTCGCGCAGGGTCAGACGGTGACTGCGACCATTGCGCAAATGAACGTCGCCACCGCCGCGCAAGCGGCCGGCGCGTCCGGAGCAGGCGGAGCGGGAGCCGGCGGGGCCGGCGGCGCGGGTGGAGGCGGCGGCATCGGCATCGGAACGGCGTCGGTGATCGGCGGCGCCGCGGTCGGCGGCACACTCGTCGCGCGAGAAGTGATTGGCGGCGAACAACGGTACGTCGGCTCGTTCAGCGTCACCTACGCCACTGTGTTCACGACGCGACTGCCGCCATTCAACACTTGCCAGAACAACCAGCGCAGCGACGGCACGATCACGCTCGTTTTGACGGAAGACAACGGCACCGTGACGGCAGAAGGCGTGATCGAGGCCACCGACTTCAACCTCTCAACCACATGCCCGAACGGTCCGCCACCGGGTCAGAGCGGATCGCCCGACCGCGACACTTTTACCATGACTGGAACGACCGCCAACTTCGCGTACACCTTTCACGAGGCGCAGGCCACACCGAACAATGGCACGCAGGAGGATACGCTCACGATGACGGCCTCTCTGGCCAATGACGTCGTGACGTTGACGCTCTCGTTCACCGAGACGACATCCTCGCCCACAACAACGAGCATCCAGACGTTCTCCCAGCCGGTCACGCTGCGGCGGGATTGATCGAATCCGGCTGAAGCCTGACGCCACGGCGGTCGCTGCGCACGCCTGCGCCAAACAGCGCGCGCAACGGCGCGCGCTTCGCGGCAATTCAGAAACGGACGCGTCCTCAAGTTGGACACACGCCAGCCGATTTCTGAGTTGTCCCACTGATCGTCGACGGGCCGGCGCGCGCCGGGCCACGCGTCACGCCGCGGGCGTCACGTGGGACTGGACAGAATGGCGCACGCCACAACCATCAAGTTTCCCGGTCCCAGACCGGCCCCGCCCGACGCGATTCTCGACGCCGATACGACGCTCGAGTATCTCGACCCACCCGCCCGCCGCCTGCTGGTCCGCACCGTTTCTGTCGCAGCGTTGCTCGTCTACACCGGCTACCTGGTCTACCGCGCGCTCTACACCATCAATCCCGCGGCGCCGGTCTTCTCAATCGTCGTCTACCTCGCCGAGGTCCACGGCTTCTTCTCGCTGGTCTTCTTCTTCCATCAGGTCTGGGCGCTCCGCGGACGACGGGTCGTGCCGCCGGCGTCGAACCTGAAAGTCGACGTCTTCATCACCACGTACAACGAAGACGTCGATCTGCTCCGCCAGACTGCCCGGGCGGCGGTCGCCATGCGCTACCCACACCGGACGTTCCTGCTCGACGATGGGCGGCGGCCGGCGGTGAAGGCGTTGGCGCAGGAAGTCGGCTGTCTGTACCTGACGCGGCCCGACAACACGCACGCCAAGGCCGGCAACTGGAACAACGCCTTCCGTCAGACCGACGCCGACATCATCGCGACCTTCGACGCCGACCACGTGCCGCGGGCGGAGTTTCTCGAGCGAACGCTTGGCTTCTTCCGCGATCCGAAGATGGCGCTCGTCCAGGTGCCGCAGCTCTATCACAACCTCGATTCGGTGCAACACCGCGTCACCTGGCGGTCGCGGCGGATGTACAGCGAGCAGGATTCGTTCTTCAACCTGGTGATGCCCGGCAAAGAACACTGGAACGCGGCGTTCTTCTGCGGGACCGGCGCGGTGCTGCGGCGCAAGGCGCTCGAGCCGCTCGGCGGCATCATGACCGACACGATCACCGAGGACCTGCACACCTCGGTCGTGCTGCACTCGCAGGGCTGGAAGTCGGCGTATTTGAATGAGCTCCTCGTCACCGGTCTCGCGCCGGTCGACTTGAAGTCGTTCGAAACCCAGCGACTGCGCTGGGCGGAAGGCAACATGAAGGTCGCGACCTTCATCAACCCGCTGACCGCGCCAGGGCTGACCATCCATCAGCGGATCTCGTACTTCGCCTCGCTGTATCACTGGTCGATCGGGATCCCGAAGTTTGTCTACTACATGGCGCCGCCGTGGATGCTCTTCAGCGGCACCTTCCCGATCGCCAACTACACGCCGACCTTCCTCGCGATCTATCTCGCGTTCCTCACCGCGCTCATCACCTCCTACCACGTTGCCAGCCGCGGCAAGGGCCGCCTGCTGATGGACGAGCTCTTCAACATGGTCTCGTTCTTCACCCTGACGCGCGCGGTGAAGCGTGTCTTCTTCGGCCGCGGCCGGCCGGTGAAGTTCGAAGTCACCAGCAAGAAAGGGAGCGGTTCGCGCGACCTGGGGCCGATTCTGCCGCACGCGACGCTCATGGCGTTCAGCGTCATGGCCATCATGTGGAGCCTGATGGGCATGGGCTTCGGCATCAGCGACGACCGCTTCGGCGGCGGCACCGCGATCTTCTGGACCCTGTACAACATGACGCTGATGGGCATCGTCGTGCGGATTGGCGGCCGGCCCGCCGAAAAGCGCGACGGCTGCCGGTTCCGCGCCAACTTTGCCGTCGAAGCGCGCGGCGACTGGACGGAATCAGGAACACTCGGCGTCACCGCCGATATTTCCGAGCACGGCTGTTCGCTGCTGTGGCCGGCGCCGCTCGAGAAGGGCGCGTCGCTGCCGGTACGCGTCCACTTCGGGCCGAAGTCAGCCGACTGGATCGCCGTGGTCAAGAGCGACCAGCAACCGGAGGGCGACGGCTGGCACCGCTACGGCGTGGAGTTCGCGGACCTCACCCGCGCCGACGTCGACCTCATCAACGACAGCGTCTTCAACATCGTCATCCCCGATCTCTTCGACACGTTGTCGGAGCCGGCGCTGATCCTGCGCATCAAACAACGAGTCGAGCGGTGGCTGTCGACACGCGTCACAACGCGCGCGCAGCGGCAGCTGGTACGTGTCCCGGTCCGCGTCGAACACCCGGAGGGCTCGTTCGTGATCACCGCGCGGGACATGAGCGTCTCTGGCGTCAGTGTGCTCTCGCCGGTTCCGCTGGCCACGGGCACGGAGGTGAAGTTGTCGCTGTTCGCGCCGGGCCACCAGTGGCGTGGGGCGGTCTCGGTCGCGCGCTGCCTGCACCGGCGCTCGCGCGACGGCTTCGACACCTGGCTCCTCGGGCTGCGCTTCGAGCGCGCCGAAGAAGCGGCGCCGATCGATCACTTCCGGCGGTGGGACGCGGCATGAGCGTCCGCACCTTCTTCACGGCGTTCATCGTCGCGCTCCTCCTCGAGGCGACGGCATTCGGGTACTACTACAGCGACCTGCTCTATCTCCGGCAGCCGGCTGAAGTCCTCGCCGCCGGCGACGCCGCGACCTTCACCGCGAACGCCAACGGCGCGCTCGAGCGCCGTCAGCTCACGCGCCAGCACCTGGAGACGATTGCCAGGACCGCTCAACTGCTCCGATTGCCGGCCCTCGAAGCCCGCGCACTCGAGCGCCGCGCCGCGCTCGATCCGCGTGACGCGAACACCTATCTCCGGCTCGCCGACGCGATGCGCCGCGCCGGCCGGTTTGCGGAGTCGGAACAGATCTATCTCGCCGTGCTCGAAGTCTCGGAGGCCAAACAATGATCCCGCCATATCGGTGGCGTCCAGCATTTCGGTGGCGTCCGGCTTTAGCCGGATTACTCCTTGCGACTCTGCTTTTCGGATCCGCGTCCGTGTCTGTCGCCGAAGATCAGAACCAGCGCTTCGTCGCGCTCATCGGCCTGGCGCGCGTGAAGCGCGACGCGGGCGATGCCGCCGCCGCGAGAAAATTCTTTGAGCAGGCTCAGCGCGTCCACGCACTGGCGCCGGCCGAACTCGCCGAATATTTCTGGGTCGTCGCCGGACTCGACGCCAAGGCCGCGCTCGCCGCCGGCCGAACCCTCCTTGGCCTCTCGCCGAAAGACGACAACATCCGTGAGCGCGTAATCGGGCTGGCGGTCGTCCTCGGCGACGAGGCTCTCGCAACCGAGGTCGCGTCAGAAGGACACCGGCTGACGGGCGATCCGCGCTGGTCGCGCCGTCTCGCGGAAAGCGCACTGCGGAGTGGACGGCCGAGCGACGCCGCCGATGCGTATCGTCAGGCGACCACGAAGGCTGACGCGCAGGTTCAGGACCGCATCGGCCTCGCGCTCTCGCTCGAAGCGGCCCGGCAGTACGGGGACGCGGTGGCGGTCTGGACTGCCGTGCCAGCGTCCGTGCGGGACGGAAAGGCGGAGTGGATTGCCAGCCGGTTCCGCGCGCTTGCCTTCGGTGCGCCAGCGGCGGTCGCGGGTCCCGAACTGGAGTCGTGGCTGAGCGCGCATCCAGGCAGCGGCGAACTGCGCGAGCTGCTTGTCGACATCTGGACCCGCGACGGAAAACCTGATCGCGCGCTTCTCGCGCTGACACCGCTCCTCGAGGGCCCCGATCGCGAACGCTGGCGACATCGCGAGGCCGAGCTCGCCCGCGCGGCGCGGGACGACGCCCGGGCGATTGGGACGCTCGAATCGCTGGTCCGCGACGGCTTGGCGACGACGGCCGAGCAGTGGGCGCTGGCTGAACTCCTGCTGACGGTGGAACACTTCGAACGCGCCGAGGCCATGCTTGGACAACTGTCCCGGCTGGCGCGCGGGTGTGACGAACGGTTCATGGACCTCGTCGACCGGGTCCCCGGAGCGCGCGGCACGTCGCTCCTCGTGGCCGCGCTCCACGCTCGCAGCTGCAGCGACCGGCCGAAGTGGATCGTTCGAGGCATCGACCGGACCGCCGCGGCTGCTGATCACCGTGAGGCGCTCGCGCTGGTCGCGACGCTGCCGGACGGAGAGGCACAGCGCCCCACGATGCGGCGAACCTACGGCCAGCTGCGGCTGTGGACCGGGGATACAGCCGGCGCAATCGAGACACTTGAGGACGTGCTGGTTACGGATCCCGGCGATGCCGTCGCGCGCGATGCTCTCGTCGACGCGCACCGGGCCGCGGGAGACGCCGCAGCCGCCTGGCGTACGGCGCAGCCGCTGCTCGCGTCGCGTCCGTCGCCGGAACGTTTGGAGACGTTCGCCGAACTGGCTCTCGAGGCCGACCAGCCACAGGCCGTTCCGGCGATCGTCGAGCAATTGACCGCGACGGCGCCTGCAATTCGCGACGGCCTTCTCGGCCGGGCGTCCCTCGCCGTTGGACGACCCGCCGACGCCGCGCGGATCCTCGAACGCATCCCGCTGCCGCAAATGACGCCGGCCGTCGCGCTCGCGGCCATCGACGCCACGACGGCCATGCAGGGCCGCGCCGCGACGCTCGACCTGTCGCGGCAATTCTTCCTGGAAGGGACTGAGTGGCAAGACGTGCTGGCGCGGCGAATCGTCATCGAGGCCAGCGCGGGGCACCCAGACGAAGCGGACCGCCTCGCGCGGGCGCTCGCCGCGATCGAGCCGGAGCTTGGCGTCCTCGCCGCGGCGGAGCGGGCGCTCGCAGACGAACGTCCGCAGGATGCCTTGCAGATTCTTAGCGGTCCACGTGTGGGATCCGGCTTTAGCCGGATTTCTAACCTGCGTGCTGACGATCTACGAGCCACAGCCTTGGTCGGTATCGGTGATCTCAAGGGCGCGCTGGAGGTTCTGACTGCACTGGAGCAGGCGCGGCCGACCGTGACCTCGTTCGCCGTGCGGCGCGCCGAGCTCGCATGGCAGACGAATCCGGATGCCACGACCCGGCAGGCCGTGCTGGCGCTGACGGCGCGTTTTCCGGACCGCCTGGACGCCCGCGTGACCGCCGCACGTGTACTTGCCGCGGAAGAGCGCCATCAGGACGCGCTGAACGTCTTGGCTGGAGGCGCGGGCTTCAAACCCGCACCGACGACGTTCGCGCAATGGCCCGTCGAGGTTCGCCTCGTCGCCGCGCGCAGCCTGCACGCGCTTGGACGATCCGCCGAGGCGCTGGCGCTCCTCGAGCATTCGAACGGACTCGCCCAATCCGCGGCGTTGTTCCACGCGCAGCTCGTGGCCGCGGTCAATGGCGCCGACCGCGCGTATGCACTCTTCAAAAACCTGGCAGCGGACCGACGAGCGACACCTGACGTCTACGCCGTGTGGGCGGACGCGACGCCGGCAGCCGCGGCCCGAGCGGCGATCTTGAAAGACGGCTCGACGCGATTTCCCGATCGCAGCGAACTGTTCACCCGTCTCGCCACCGTCCTCTGGGCGATCGGCAATGCCGACGGCGCCCGCGACGCCGCGGCTCGTGCGGTGGCGTTGAACGGGCGCGAGGTCGAGGCCTGGTTCGTGCTCGTGGACGCGACCCAAGCCACGCGGACGCGAACGGATGTGAGTGCCGTCGTCGAGCGCTTCGCGCGGGCCGCCGGCGGCGACGCCGCCCTGCTCATCCAGATGGCCGAACGGACGGCCGGAATGGTCCGCGACGGGGCTGATCCCGTCCTCGCAACGGCTCTCTCTCTGCTCGACGGGCTGATTGTGATCGATCAGCTCGCGATCGCCCGCGACATGGCGCGCGCGCGGTTGTTCGCAGCAACCGGCAATTGGACGCCGGCCCTGGCGGCAATCGACGCCGCGTTGACGCGCGACGCCGGCTCACCGCCGGCGTTGCGGCTGCGCGCCGAAGTGCTGTCCTGGTCGGGGCGTCACCTCGAAGCGATTGAGGCCTACGACCGCTATCTCGCTCTTGCGCCGCTCGATCTCGATGCGCGCCGTCAACAGGCCCGTGTCGCCGGATGGAGTGGCCGCTACAGCGAGGCGCGCCGTCTCTACACGACGCTCCGCGCCGCATTCCCGGACAACAAGATCATCGCCGCCGAAGCCGACGCGAAAGCGCAGCTCTTTGCCGGACGGTGGCGATCCGCGGCCACCGCCTACCGGCGCTGGGTCGCGCTCGAACCGGGCAACAGCGAGGCGCGCTTCGAGCTTGCTGAGGTGCTTCGCACCGGCGGCAACGCCGCGTCCGCGGACGCCGTCCTCGAAGGACTCGCCGCCGATGCCGGCCACCGGTTGGCGGCCGCCGCCCGCCAACGGGCGGAGGTCACGCGTCTGCCGTCGCTGACGCTCGTGACCGACCACCGCTCGTCCTCGGGATACGCCGGCACGCGGCTCCTCGATCTGCAGGAAACGGGGGCGGCCGTGGCCCGCAGTTTCAGACCAGATGGATCGCTGCTGTTCGCGGCCGAAGGCGCACGGGTGCTGGCGCTTGGAGACACGCGCCGGCGAAACGGCGTCCGGCTCGCGCTGACGGCGGTCGCGCCGCTGTCGCCGTCGTGGCGTGTCGAGGGGCGCGGTGCCTGGTGGTCGTTTACCGGCTCGTCGCCGTCGGTCGTCGACGTGCAGGCGCGTCTGGCGTGGCGTCCCGCCGATCAGTGGACGCTGTCCGCCGGTGCCGTCACGACGCCGCTCTTCGAGAATCTGACGACGATCGATCGCGGCATGAGCGCATCGGGTCCGTTCGCGGCAGCCGAGCGATCCACGCCGCAATCCTCGGTGGCGCTCACGGCGTCGCGCCAGCGGCTCTCCGACGGCAACTGGCGCAACCGCGCCACGCTCTCGGCGACACGATCGCTCAGCGAACGCGTCCCCGAACTCCGCGTCGTCGGGTGGGGCGAACTGTTGTCCTATCGCGATCGATCCGCGGACTACTTCACACCGGTCTACTTCCTGCACGTCGACGGCGGCCTCGAATACACGCAGTCGTTCGGCCGGCCACGGTTCGGCGGCGATCGCCGGCGCACACTGAGCGCCAGCTACCTCTTCGGAGCTGACGACGGCGGGACGACGTATCAGCATCCGACGATCCGGCTCTTTTTCGAATTGAACAACGGCGTGGCGATCGACGCCCACGCCGACTGGATCCGTTCGGCGACCTACGACGAAAGCGCGATCGCCGTTGGCCTGCGCATCGGCGGCGTGAACACGCCTCCGCGCTAGTTCGAAATGCGCCACGAAAGCACGAAATCACGAAATCGGATTCTGGCGCGCTCGACGCGGCGCCGCGAAGCGGCGGCGTCAGCGTGATCGACTCGTGAAAACGAGACTGGCAAGAAACGAGTGTGGTCTCGTTTTCGCGAGTCGATCACGCTGATCGCGCGGCCGGCCCGCCGGCCGCCCGCGTCGAGCGTCTGCCGCCTCCGTGTCTCGGTGCCTCCGTGGCGCATTGGACAAGCATGCCGGTCAGCATTTCGTGTTTTCGTGTTTTCGTGGCGCATTTAGAACCAGCACCGGCAGCCAGCATTTGGGTATCATCGACGGATGCCCTCATATGCACGTCCGGCACTGATTCTCGCCGTCCTGTCGTGTGCATCCCCGCTTCTCGCGCAGCCGGTCGCCGTCCGGCCGCGCGTCACCGCCGACGACTACGCTCGCGCGGAGCGGTTCATGCCGTACAACACCGCGCCGCTGGTGCTTCGCAGCGGCGTGCGCGCCAACTGGCTCGCGGACGACCGGTTCTGGTACCGCGTCACGGGCCCCAACGGCGCTGAAACGTGGCTGGTGGACGCGAAGGCCCGCACCCGCGTCGTCTGCGATCTGGATCCGTGCAAAGCGGGCGCGCCATCGCCACCTCAGCGCGGCAACGAGGTTCGTTCCCCTGACGGCAAGCTGGCCGCATTCATCAAAGACTGGAACCTCTGGATCAAGGATGTCGCGACCGGACGTGAGACGGCGCTGACGAAGGACGGGGTCAAGGATTTCGGCTACGCGACTGACAACGCCGGGTGGACGAAGAGCGACAACCCGATTCTGGTCTGGTCGCCGGACTCCAAGAAAATCGCGACCTTTCAGCAGGATCAGCGCGGCGTCGGCGAGATGTACCTCGTCGAGACGACCGTCGGCCGCCCCAAACTCGAAGCCTGGAAGTACCCGCTGCCCGGCGACAAGACGGTCGCCATGATTCACCGCGTCGTCATCGACGTGGCCACGCGCAAGATGGTCCGCTTCCAGATGGAAGCCGACCAGCACCGCTCGACGCTCTGCGACGACATTTCCTGCCGTGGCGGCGAATGGAGCGACGTCCAGTGGGACAACAAGGGCAACGCGCTCGCGTTCGTTTCAACCTCACGCGACCACAAACAGACGCAGCTGTGGATCGCGAATACCAGCACCGGCACCGTGCGCAACGTGCTCGAGGAAAGCGTCGCCACGTTCTACGAATCCGGAAACGGCCGCATCAACTGGCGCTACCTGCCGGATACGAATGAAGTGATCTGGTTTTCAGAAAAGGACGACTGGGGCCATCTCTATCTCCACGACCTGGGCTCCGGACGGATGAAGCGCCAGATGACGCAGGGCCGCTGGAACGTTACGCAGCTGCTGCGCATCGACGAGAAGGCGCGGATGCTCTACTTCGCCGGCGTCGGCCGCGAGCAAGGACGCGACCCGTACTTCCGGCACTTTTACCGGGTCGGCATGGACAGCGGCAACGTCGAACTGCTGACCCCGGACAACGGCGACCACGATATCGCGCTCTCGCCCTCGGGCGAGTATTTCGTGGACATTCGCTCGACGCCGGACACGCCAGCCGTCGCCGAGCTTCGCGACGCCGCCGGCCGACTCGTCGTCCCACTCGAAACCACGGACATCTCCCGGCTGACGGCGACCGGCTGGAAGCCGCCACAACCGATCACGGTCAAGGCGCGCGACGGCGCCACGGATCTGTACGGTCTGCTCTACAAACCGACGACGCTCGACCCGGCGCGGAAGTATCCGATCATCAATCACATCTATCCAGGGCCGCAGACCGGCAGCGTGGGATCGCGCAGCTTTTCGGCCGGCCGCGGCGACGCCCAGGCCCTCGCCGAACTTGGTTTCATCGTTGTCGAGATCGACGGCATGGGCACGCCGTGGCGATCGAAGAAATTCCATGAGGCGTACTACGGCGATATGGGCGACAACACGCTGCCCGATCAGGTCGCCGGCATGAAGGAACTCGCGGCGCGGTATCCGTGGATCGACATCGATCGCGCCGGCATCTACGGCCACTCGGGCGGCGGCTACGCGACGGCGGGCGCCATGTTCCGCTACCCGGACTTCTTCAAGGTCGGGGTGTCGCAGGCGGGCAACCACGACAATCGCAACTACGAAGACGACTGGGCCGAGAAGTGGCAGGGGCTGCTCGTCACCAACGCGGACGGCACGACCAACTACGACAACCAGGCCAACCAGCTGGTCGCCAAGAACCTGAAGGGCAAGCTGCTGCTCGCGCACGGCACGATGGACAGCAACGTGCCGGTGTCGAACACTCTGCTGGTCGTCAATGAACTCATCCGCGCCAACAAGGACTTCGATCTCGTGCTCTTCCCCAACCGCAATCATGGCTTCGGCAACGAGCCGTACATGGTCCGGCGCCGCTGGGACTACTTCGTCCAGCACCTGATCGGCGCCGAGCCGCCGCGGGAATATGAGATGAGGCGAGCCCGCTAGATGATCCGGTCGACCACGGTCGGGACAGCCTTTAGGCTGTCCGCTCTCATCCTCCTCGGATTGCTGATTCTGGCTGGGCCCGCCCGGGCGCAGTCGCCGGTCGTGATCACCGGCCGCGTCGTCAACGACGCGACACCACCCGTCCCGATCGCCAAGGTCATCGTCGGCGTCGAGAACGTGTTCACCGAGAGCGATAGCGAGGGGCGCTTCACGCTGACGCTGCCCTCGAGCCAGGCCCCGTCTGTCCGGGTCACAACCAACGCCGTCGGCTACATGGAGCAGACGGTTGAAGCCGCGCTGGCGAACGGACGGGCCGCGATCGAGATCGTCGTCCACAAGAACCCGGCGTACCACGAAGAAGTCGAAGTCACCGGCCGGTTCACGGATGTGACGACGGCACCGCCCGCGACGATCGTCATCGACCCGGTGCAGGTGACGCGGGTGGCGGGGTCGGCGGACAACGTGTTCCGCGTCCTGCAGACGATGCCGGGCGTTTCGGCGACCGATGATTTCGGCAGCCGCCTGGCCGTGCGCGGCGGCGGCCCGGATCAGAACCTGACGCTGATGGACGGCGTGGAAATTCACAACCCGTACCGCCTGTTCGGCCTGACGAGCGCGTTCAACCCGGAGACGATTGAAAAGTTCGAGCTCACCGCCGGCGGTTTCAGCGCGAAGTACGGCGATCGGCTGTCGTCGATTCTGCTCGTCGACAACCGGCCGGGCACGACGCGTCAGACCTTTGCCGGATCGGCGGCCGTGTCAGCGACCGATGCCAACGTGGTGTTCGAGGGCAGCCTGCCGGCCGGCTCCTGGCTGGTCACGGCGCGGCGCACCTACTACGACCTTCTCGCGGCCCGCGTCACCGACCAGGATCTCCCGTCCTTCGCCGATCTGCAGGCCAAGGTCGCCTGGGAACCCAAGGCCGGACATCAGCTGACGTTCTTCGCGCTGGGCAGCCGCGAGTCCACGGACGCCAGCTTCGACAACAACTCGCGCGGCGACACGATCGGGCTCGTGGACACGTCGAACAACGACGTCGTCTCGCTCACCTATTCGGCACTCCTCGGCAACAACGCCACGCTCAAGACCATCGGCGCGCTCTACCGCTACCGCGACGTACTGGGCGTAGACGCGTCGGTCAGAAACGACGGCTCACGCTCGAACGGCCCGACCGACGACGCGTTCGCGCGAGCGGCGATCGAGTTCACGCGCCGCCTGACCGTCAACGACATCTCGGTGCGCGAAGAACTCGCGGTGGCCGCCTCGCCGCGGCAGACCATCAACGCCGGGATCGAAGCGCACCTCCTCCGGACGGAATGGGGCTGGACGATCACAGGCGATCGCAACAACTCGGCGGCCAATGGATCGAGCGTCCTTGGTGGGTCTGGTCTGCCGGACCAGTTGGATTCGGCTGCCGACAGTCCGCGCGTCGGCGGCTGGTTCGAGGACGAACTCACCATCGTTCCGCGCCTGCGCGTGGTTCCCGGCATCCGCTTCGACTACACGGGGCTCTCCGACGAGATGCTGGTGTCGCCGCGGCTGCGCGCCACGCTGGACCTGACGCCGAAGACCCGGCTCCGGTTTGCCACCGGCCGGTTCACCCAGAGTCCAGGCTACGAGAAGCTGCTGCAGTCGGACTACTTCGTCGACCTGTCGAACACCGCTTCGATTGACCTCAAGAGCGAGCGCGCGGTGCACGCGCTGGCCGGCGTCGAACACGACTTCGGCGACGGTCTGCGGGCACGCGTCGAAGGCTATTGGAAGACGTTCGATCACATGATCGGGGGACGCCTGGAGACGCCGGCGGAAACCGCGGCGCGGGTCGCCCAGTACAACTTTCCGGCGGCGCTGGCGTCGAGTGTGCCCACGGCGACGCAAATCACGACGGTTCCGTCCAACGATGGCAGCGGCGAGGCGTACGGTTTCGATCTTTATCTCGAGAAGCGCGCGCAGACCATCCGCGACCGGTTGAGCGGCTGGATCTCATATACCTGGGGCCGCGCGACGGTCGACAACTACGGATACTCGTACCCGTTCGACTACGACCGGCGGCATGCGTTGAGCATTGTGTCGCGCTGGCGGTTCGCCAAGATGATGACGTTGAGCGGGACGATGCGGGTCGCCTCAGGATTTCCGTTTACCGAGCCGATCGGCCTGCGGGTGGCGTCGATCCAGGCGCCGAACATCCTGCCCGGCGCGGCCGGCAGTCTCGTGCCGCGCTATGACACGAACGGTTTGCCGGTGTGGACCGTGGACTACGGCGGCGTCGAGAATCTGAACAGCGGCCGGCTGCCGCTCTACGCGCGGCTCGATCTGCGGTTCACCTATATGAAGTCGCCGCTCAGCCGCTGGGAACTCTACGCCGAAGGGATCAACGTGCTGCAGCGCGACAACGCCGCCCGCGTGAATCCGCGTCTCGAATACGACCCTGGCTCCGATCGTCCGCGGTTGTCAGTCGAGCCCGACGGCGGCCTCCCGTTCTTCCCGTCGTTCGGGTTCCGCATCCGCTTCTAGGAACGGCCGTGACCACAAACATTCCTGCGGTGGCGTCCGGCTTTAGCCGGATTACAGCGTGACGAAGATGCGTCCACTTCAAGGATTGCTCGTCGCGGGCGCGATCGCGACCGCGTTGACGCTGCTCATCGCGTGGCCCGTCGTCGTCGCGCCGAACGAGGTGATCTTCGGCCACGAGATCCTCGGCCGTCAGCCTGACGCGTATGCGCTCATCCACCAGTTCGGCGGCGGCGCCCCAGCGGGATACTACGGCCAGCCGCTGACTGATTTCCTCGGCCGCTCGCTCGCCACGATCGTCTCGCCGGTCTTCGCATTCAACCTCGTCGTCTTGCTCACGTTTCCGCTGACGGCGATGGCGACCTACGCCTTTGCACGCTACCTCTTCGACTCGCATGCCGGCGCCCTCGTCGCTGGGCTCGCCTTTGCGTTCGCGCCCATGCACCTCGCGCAGGCGGCCTATCACGCCGACCTCGCGCAGCTGCAGTGGCTGCCGCTGTTCTTTCTGGCGCTCGTCGCGCTGGTCGATCGCGTCACGGTCCTGCGCGTCGTCGCTTTCGCCGCCGCGACGCTCTGCCTGATCTTCTCCAGCTACTACTGGGCCCTGGTCGGCGCGCTCCTCGCTCCGGTGGCCCTGACGGCGTTCTGGGTGATTCGTCCCGACGCCGATCGCAATCTGAAACCGGTCGTCGCTCCGGCCGTTATCATCGCCGCGCTGGCGATCGGTCTCGGGTGGTACATGAAGGCGAACCACCTCGGACCGTTCGTCGTTCCGGACGGCGTGCCGATGCCGATTGAAGAGGTCGCGTTCTATCGGGCTCGCTGGTGGTCGTACCTCATCCCGTCCGTCGATCATCCGCTCCTTGGTGCCTGGGCGACCGAAACGCAGGGACGCCGGAACATCAACCTCGAGATGCTGGAGCAGCAGATCTCAATCGGGTTCAGCTTTCTGCTGCTCGCGGTCGCTGGCCTCCTGCTCGCCGCCGTCCGCCTCGATCGGCGGTGGCGGCTCGTTGCGGCGGTCGCCGCGGTCGCGATTGCCGCCTTTGCGATTTCCGTGAGCCCGTCGAACGGCAGCTGCGACGCGTCGCTGGCGCCCGGCTGCCTGATGCATCCGTTGCTCCCGGCGCTCAGAGACTATGGACGTTTCGCCGCCGTCGTCGGGCTGATGGTGTCGGTCGCGGCAGGCGCCGGCGTCATGCTGCTGCTTCAGGGAGGAACAGGGGGGAAGGTGATCGCGGTCGCCCTGTTGGCGCTGGGGACGTTCGAGTTCCTGCCGCTTCCGGCGCGAGCGCACGACGTCCTGCCCAGTTCCGGTCACCGCTGGATCGCGGGCGAGGCGTCGGCGCAGCGGACGCTGGACTGTTTTCCCAACATCGCCTCGGAGCAGTCCATTCCGTGGCTGATGCCCCGGCCAATCTCGCTGCTCGGGCCCGCCGTTCCGACCTGCGGCGATCCGCAGCTTGGCGAGAAGCTCGCGGCGCTGGACTATACGCACGTGATCGCGCGTGAGCGGAACACGACCTCGCGCCTGCCCAAGCCGCTGCCGCCGGGGATTACGGTGGTGAAAGAACTCGCGGACGCCACCGTCTATGGTGTAAGCAAGACACTCCCGCCGCTGGCGCTGGTGTCAGCCGACGGCTTCTATCCGTGGGAGCACACCGGCGACGACTGGTGGCGCTGGATGAGTCCCACCGGCACGATGGTCATGCGCAATTCGACGACGAAGACGATGCGCGTCGAGCTGTCGCTGGATCTCATCGCAATTGGCGGGCCGAGGACGCTGTCGCTGACCGTGGATGGAGCTCCGGGTGGCACTGCGCCAGTGCCTGTCACGCGTACCGTCCACACGTTCGGCCCGTTCGACCTCGCGCCCGGCGATCACCGGTTCATCTTCGCGGCTGACGGTCCGCCGCTCAAGCCGTCAGATGTCGAGGACTCGAAGGACAACCGTCAGCTGACGGTGGCGTTCAGGAATGATCGTTGGAGTGAAAAGTAAGCGAGTTGGGATTGAACTATCTACTGACTTGCTGCGCTGTAGAGCAACTCCACACGATTGCCCATTCCCGCCCCTACGCCCGCCCCGATACCCGCGCCAGCGGCTGACACGACAACCAACAAGGCGACTCCTCTGCAGCCGTCCGACCCACACAACTGACCGCTGAGCGAGTGGCCTGAGCTCGTAAACAACGCGAGACCTACACCGATGCCGCTCATCGCGCCGACGACTGCGCCAAACGCCGCAGGATGTCGGCGACGGAACGACGAGCTACCAAACGCGGAACGGGGGGCCCTGATCTCGGCGATGTCTCCTCGCAATATTCCTGTGACGACCTGATCGAAATCTTTCACCCGAAGTTCTGAGTCCGTTGCCGCTATGAAAGTCCGGTACACAGGAACTGCCCCTCGAACGACGACGGTGATTGCCGAACCGGCAGTGAGCGTCCGAACACGGTCCCACCCGGAGTCGGCAGACTTGACACTTCGCTGGGCGACCATCAGGCCGGCTTCGCGGCTGGCGGCTCGTGCGATTGGCCCGGACAAGAGTACTGACGGATCGTTGGCAGTCACCTCCGCGGCGAAGCAGACAAACAGTGCGATTGACACCGTGCACTTCATTCGGATTTCACCGCCCTAGCAAGCCTAATAGACATCCACTTCCTGCCAGCGCGCCAGCATGCCCGGCAAGTCAGCGAGTTCGATTCGAAGCCTATACGATGTCGCTCCGATCTCGAGTGGCCGGATGTTGTCGACGTCGATGATGACGGCCGGCGAGCGGAGCCGAACGAAGGTGCATCACCACAGTCGCCTTTGTTCCCTCTCGACTGGCGCTCAGCAGGCCGCTACAGTAGCTCCTGCGCGTCATGACGCCGAGTGCACGCACCGCAATCCTGCGCGGCCTGTCGAATCGCTGTCCGCACTGCGGGCAGGGACGGATTTTCGCGGGCTTCGGGCGTCACCTGCCGCGCTGCTCGCACTGCGGCCTGGTCTACGAGCCGAATGCCGGCGACACGTGGCTGTTCACGATCGTCGGCGACCGGATTCCGATTGCGGTGCTGGTGGCGGCGGTGTACTTCGGCGTCGGCAGACGCAGTCTTACGGCAGGGATTCTGGTGTTCGCGATCGCGACGATTGCGATCGTCTGGACGGCACCGAACCGCTGGGGCGCGGGCGTCGCGCTCCACTATCTGGCGCGGCTGCGGTGGCGCGATAAGAACGATGCCGTTCCCGATCAGGACGATGCTGGTGACTCGGCTTGACTCAGGGCGTGCGGAGTGCGCGCTGCACAGTGCACGGTGCTGTGCAGAGTGTTGTGTGTCCCTCCGATTCATGATTGCGGCGCGCCAACGCGCGGTGCGGTGAAAGAAGGCGGAGACCGCGCGCTGCAACCGAGCACCACGCGCCGTGCACCAAGCACCTGCACCGTGTGCTGCGCACGGCGCACCGCGCCCCGACTTTCGACTCGCCTACTGGAACTGAATGAGCACGCCGAGCGACAGGCGCGTGAAGAACAGGTGCGTGTCGGTCACCGGAAAGCCCTCCACGCGAAGATCGTTGAAGCCGCGATACATGCGCCAGTCGGCCTTGAGGCCGAGTGTGCCGCGCGGCTTCGCAATCACCACGCCGCCGCCAAGATCCCAGCCGAAGCCGGTGTACTCGACGGCCAGCTGCCGGGACGGCGAAACCTCGACTTTTGATTTGAGAAACCCGACGCCGCCGACCACGTACGGACGCCAGAGATCCTTGATGAGCGGACCGTAGGTGATGTTGCTCATCAGGGTGATGACGCGGGAGCGCGCACCCGGTCCGTCGCGGAACAGATTGATGATGTAGCCGAAGTCTTCTTCGTAGCCGAAGACGTTTTCGAAGTAACCGTACTGGGCGCCGAGCGTCACGCTCGGACTCTCGCAACCGGCGGCGGCGCAACCGGCGTCGCCGCCGATGTTGGCGCCAATCAGCGGCGCCACGTAGGTCTGAGCATAAGCCGTGGCAGCGGCGAGCGACAGGAGACCGGCGAGGAACAACCTGGGAATCAGACGCGACAGTGTGTACACCTCATCATTCTACAGGCCGGTGTCAGACACGTGTCTGACACCCCGTCAGACACCTCTGCACAGCGCTGCGCGGATCAGCACCGCGTGATGGAAACCGAGGTTGCCGGATTGATCAATGTGCCCGGACAGGTTGTATCTCGTTCGCTGAGCACCGCAAGTCGGTGTCAGACACGGTGTCAGACACGTGTCTGACACCTGATCTACCTGATCTATCGCTATCGCGGGACCTGGGCGCCGTCGGCGAGCGGAATGAACAGCGAGACGCGGTCGCCGGACGCGAGCGCGCGCGAAATGTGACCCTGACCGGTCGTGTCCTCGGCGAGCAGGATGTTGCCGGGACCGAGCCGCAGCTTCTTCCCGCCCTCGAGTTCCACTTCGCTCTCGCCGCTCAGCGTGATCACGAACTGACGCGCTGGCGCCGGATGCCAGTCCAGGTTGTAGTCCAGATTCGTACGGCGGAACTGCAGGCTCTTGACCGGCACCACCGTGGACAGTTCGGTGCCGCGCCCTTGACCGCGCAGCGGAACCTCGAATTCCTCCACCTTCGTCTTGCCGTCAGTGCCCGTGTAGAGACGCGTGATCTTGATCGGCGTTGGCGCAGCAGCGAAGAGCGGCTGACCAGTCATCCAGCGGGCGCCGGTCATGATGCCGAGCGTTGGGATCCAGCCAAGCGCGAGCGCAACGAGAATGATCTTTTTCATCACAGCCTCTACCTTCCTGCCTTGCCGTGGTCAGACACCCGGTGATCGTTCCGCCCCTCGACGCGGCTCGGGGCGGCGTGAGCAACGTCGAACGCCGGTGTCCGACCCCCAAGCCTCATCGCATGACGCCAACACTCAACGGACTGAGAATCGCCGCTGGACTCGTGGCCGCACCGATCTGCACCGGCGTGGACACGAAATGTTCGTAAACGGTGAGCGTCAGCACGTCCGCTTGTTGCGCCGGCTCGAACCGCATTGACAGCTGGCCGGTCCCGTCGAAGGACGCGCGATGCGTGCCGGGACGGTTGGTACCGGTCATCGCGAAGGCCACGACTTCCTTCGTGCCCTGCACGTGGCCCCAGCCGGCAAACGGCCCTTTGTCGCGCGAACCGGCGGTGGCTGGCGCCAGCTTGCTGGTCTCGATCGTCTGCTCGCGACCGCGTGGTCCGGCGATCACGGTCCATTCCTGATCGGTCTGCGACCGGACGATGGCGTTCATCGTGACGCCTTCCACTTGATTCCTGACGGTGCCGTAGACCCAACTCGAGGTCCCGAAATCCCACTCCCACGGCTCGGTGCCAAGCGCCAGCGGCGTCGACAGGACGATGGCGCGCAGCTGGCGCGACCGATCGGTGACGGCCGCTGTGAGCTTGACCCATGACTTGCTGCTTGGCATCTCCACGACCAACGACATCGGCAAAGTGGCGGACCCGACGGTCAGCTCGCCGGTGTATCTCAGAGCCACGACAAGCGGGCCTGGCTTCACCACCGCGACCTTCACGTCTTTGGCGTTGAAGAAGCCGAAGCTCTGACCGTTGGCCGCGACGACCGTGAGGCCGTTCGCGCCGCTCGCGATCGCTTCGTCGCGGTACTTGACCGACGCGATGAGCGGTGAACCGGACTTGTTGAAGCGGATGTTGCCGACTTGAAAACCGTCTGCGGTTTCCGCGACCGTCAGGCCGCGCGGCATCGTGGCAGCCGATGTGACGCCGGCGCCAAACTGCAGCATGTAGTTCAGCGTCTGACTCGCGCCCGGGCTGGCGTTGAAATCGATGCTGATCCCGGAGAGAGACCCATCCGGGTGCCGGCCTTCGACCGCGACTTGCACGGGGACTTCCGTCTGCTCGAGCATCAGCTTGACGTTGGCCGGATCGCGCAGTTCACCCGGTTTGAGCGGGATGAGCGCCGTGGTCGGAAACTGGGTGCGGCGAATTCCGCCCATCTCGGTCAGCTGCAGCGGAATCGTCGATGGCCCCTGGGCCTCGGGGACCGTCACCCACGCGCAGACGACGACGGCAAGCAGAAGTCGTTTCATCATGACTAGGGTGTGGACGGCGGCGGTACGCGCCGCTTCGTCGCCTGCTCGAAGGCGTACGCGAGCGCAAGCAAGCGGGGTTCGCTGCAGGCCATTCCGGTGAAGGTGACGCCGAATGGGGCCGGCTGCGCCTCGAAACCGGCGGGAAACGCGGCTGGCGGGCTGTTCGGAATTCGCGCGAACGGTACGATGACGGAGGGATAGCCCGGACGTGCGGCGACCCCAGCGCCGTTGCCCCCCGGAAACAGCAGCGCGTCGAGCCGCTCGGCCTTCATGATCTGATCGATGCCGCGCGTCGCCGACAGCCGGAGGTCCTTCGCGCGGTCAGCGAGATACCGTTCACGATCGGCGTCGACGTCCATTTCGTCCGAGATGTCGAGATTCGATTGTCCGTACTTGAGCGCGCCGGCATTGGCATGCGCGGTATTCCACGCGCGCAGTTCCGCGAGCGTCTTGACCGGCGCGGTTGGTCCGAGCGACGCGAGGAACGCGTTGAAGTCGCGTTTCATGCCGTACTTGAACACGATCGAACAGCCCTGGTCCTTGCCCTTGCCTTCTTCGGCGCCCGAGCACGGTCCCCAGAGGATGGCGTTCTCGTCGGCATTCTGATCGATCACGCTGGGGAGATCCGCGGGATCGACGATGACGGCGCCTTCCCGTTTCAGGATATTGATCGCGTCAGTCATGACCGCGGTCTGGTCGGGCGACAGCCCGCCGCGCGGCGCCGGCGATCCGGGCATGACAGCACGATCGAAGAAGAACGCCCGCGGAATGCCGATGCGCGCGCCCTTCAGCGCTTCGCGCCGCAGACCGCGGGTGTAGTCGTTCTTCGTTGGCGGCTGGCAGGTCGCGGTCGCCGCGTCGTTGGGATCGGGCTTCGCGCCCTCGAGCGCACCCAGCATGATGGCGACGTCCATGACGGTTTTCGCCATCGGCCCGGGGGTGTCCTGATCGGCCGTGATCGGAATCACGCCGTGGCGGCTGATGCGCCCAACCGTCGGCTTCACGCCGGCGAGCATGTTCTGATTCGATGGGCTCAGGATCGAGCCCGACGTCTCAGTGCCGACATTGCCGGCCCACAAGCTGGCCGCGGTGCCAACCCCGGAACTCGACCCGCCGGTGGCCAGCGCCGGACGGCCGTCGAACGTGGCGGGCCGCGGATCGCGACGCGGATCGTAGGGGTTGAAGCCGAAGCCGCCGACCGCGTTGTAGTTGGTCGGCATCGGCGTCGGCGCGCCCGCCACCCAGTTGGCGAGTTCGGTCATGCCGGTCTTGGCGATGATGATCGCGCCGGCGTTCTTCAAGTTCGTGACGAGCGTCGCTTCGTACGGCGGCACGTAGCCGGCAAACGCCAGCGCGCCGCCGGTGGTCGGCATGTTGGTCGTCAGGATGTTGTCTTTGACCGCGATCGGAATTCCGTGCAGCGGCCCGCGGATCCGCTTCTGGCGCCGCTCGCGATCGCGCTCGGCCGCCTCCGCGAGCGCCTGGCGATTGACGTACAGCGCCGCATGCAGCGTGTCCTCGTAGGTGCCGATCCGCGTCAGATACTGCGTGACGATCTCGACCGAGGTCGTCCGCCGATGCTCGAGCGCGTCGCGCATCTCGGCGATGCTCGTCTCGACGACCGTGAAGGGCTTCCGCGCGCCCTCGATCGAGAGTGTTGCACCAAGCCCCAAGAGCAGAACAAATGCACCACGAAAGCACGAAAGCACGAAAGCCTTCAAATGATTCGGACGGCCGTCTCCGGCCGAAAGATCTTCGTTTCGTGTTTTTGCGTTTTCGTGGCGCATTTAATCCGCGGGCTCGTATTTCCGCAGCTCCAGCTTCGCGATCGCGTCGCGATGGACTTCATCCGGTCCGTCGGCCAGCCGAATCGTCCGAATGTGCGCCCACGCCGACGCGAGCGGGAAGTCCTGGCTGACACCGGCGGCGCCGTGGGCCTGAATCGCGCGGTCGATGACCCGGAGCGCCGCGTTCGGCACCACGACCTTGATCATCGCGATCTCACGCCGCGCCGCCTTGTTGCCGACGGTGTCCATCAGGTGCGCGGCCCTGAGCGTCAGCAGCCGCGCCTGCTCGAGGTCCATCCGCGACTCGGCGATGTCGGCGCGAATCGTCCCCTGCTCGGACAGCCGCTTCCCGAACGCGACACGCTGGGTCACGCGCCGGCACATCGCTTCGAGGCAGCGTTCCGCCAGGCCGATCGATCGCATGCAGTGATGAATCCGCCCCGGACCCAGCCGCCCCTGAGCAATCTCGAAGCCGCGCCCCTCGCCGAGCAGCACGTTCGACACCGGCACGCGGACATTCTCGAACGTGATTTCCGCATGCCCATGCGGCGCATCGTCGTAGCCGAAGACCTCCATCATGCGGTGAATGGTGATGCCGGGCGTATCGAGCGGCACGAGCACCATCGACTGCTGCTTGTGACGTTCCGCATCCGGATTGCTCCGGCCCATGAAGATGGAGATCGTGCAGCGGGGATCGCCGGCGCCCGAGATGAACCACTTGCGGCCGTTGATCACGTACTCGTCGCCGTCGCGGACGATCGTCGAACGGATGTTGGTCGCGTCCGATGACGCGACTTCCGGTTCGGTCATCGCGAAGCACGAGCGGATCTCGCCGGCGAGGAGCGGCTCCAGCCACTGCTTTCGCTGCGCTGCGGTGCCGTAGCGCACCAAGACTTCCATGTTGCCGGTATCAGGCGCCGAGCAATTGAAGACTTCGGGGCCGAACGCCGCCGAGCGGCCCATGATCTCGCAGAGCGGCGCGTACTCGGCGTTGGTCAGCCCGGCGCCGTACTCGCTGTCCGGCAGGAACAGGTTCCAGAGTCCGGCCGCGCGGGCCTTCGGCTTCAGCTCCTCGATGATCGGCACGTGCTGCCAGCGGTCGCCTGCAGCGATCTGGGCGCGAAAGACTGGCTCGTTCGGGTAGATGTATTCGTCCATGAAGGACGACAGACGGGCGGCGAGCGCGGCGGCGCGCGGAGTGGTCTCGACGGACATGGGGCGCATGATACCCTGATGCGCTCCGGCTGAAGCGACGCTCACGATTAGCTCCGCCTAAAGGCGGAGCCCACCGATGAAAATGCAGGGAGATACCGCCGACGTCCGGCCAAACGAAAAGCTCGATCTGGAGGCGCTCGCCCGTTATCTCCGCTGGCACCTCGTTGGACAGACAATCAAAGGGCTGGACCTCTCTGGCGATCTCGAGATCTCGCAGTTTCCCGGCGGGCACTCGAACCTGACGTATCTGGTGCGCGCCGGCGGCGCGGAGCTGGTGGTGCGACGGCCCCCGCTGGGGCCGGTGCCCGCGAAAGCCCACGACATGGCGCGCGAATACCGCTGGCTGGCGGCCATGCATCCCGTCTTCCCGCTCGCGCCGCGGCCGTATCTCCTCTGCGAAGACATCAGCGTGCTCGGCGCGGTCTTCTACGTCATGGAGCGCCGGCGCGGCGTCGTCGTGCGGCACGAAGAGCCGATGTCGCTCGCCGACCGACCGGACGTTCGTCGTCGGCTCAGCGAGGCGCTGATCGACACGCTCGTCGATCTTCACGCGGTGGACGCCACGCGCCCGCCGGTCGTGGAGCTGGGCAAGCCATCGGGATTCGTCGCACGTCAGGTCGAGGGTTGGACGAAACGGTGGGTCGGCTCGCGCATCGCCGACGTGCCCGAGATGGAACACCTGTCGGCGTGGCTCGCCGCGCGGCTGCCCGCTGAACCCGCGGTGCCGACGGTGGTCCACGGCGACTTCAAGCTCGACAACGTGCTGCTCGACCCGCTCGATCTCGGCCGCCTGGTGGCCGTCTTCGACTGGGAGATGAGCGCGCTCGGCGATCCGCTCGTCGATCTCGGCATCCTGCTCGCGTACTGGTCGCCCACCGCGCCGCCGTCGCAGCGCGACGCGCTCACGACCGTCACCTCGCGCCCCGGCTATCTGACGCGCGACGAGATCGTCGATCGCTATGCCGCACGCTCCGGCCGCGATCTGTCCAACATCCGCTTCTACGAAATCTTCGCGCTCTTCAAGATCGCCGTCGTCATTCAGCAGATCTTCTATCGCTACTCGCGCGGCCAGACCGACGATGCGCGGTTTGCGACGTTCGGCGATCGCGTCACCTTTCTCGCCCGGCATGCCGCGGAGATGACCGCATGAAGATCAACGCCGCCATTCTGTGGGAACGCGGACAGCCGATGTCGGTCGAAGAGGCGGAGCTGGACCCGCCCGGTCCAGGCGAAGTGCTCGTCGAGGTGATGGCGGCCGGCGTCTGCCACAGCGATCTGCATCCGGCGCGCGACGAGTGGCCGATGCGCACGCCGATCGTCCTCGGCCACGAAGGCGCCGGCATCGTCCGCGAAGTCGGACCAGGCGTCGCGCACACCAAAGTTGGCGATCATGTCGTCTTCTGCTGGGCGCCGGCCTGCGGGGTCTGCCCGTTCTGCGTGGAAGGCCGCAAGGTTCTCTGCGACCGGCTGGACAAAACGACGTATCGAAACCGTCTGCCGTCTGGCGCCTCGAGATTGCACGCGCGCGGCAAGGACATTCAGCATTTCCTGAGCACGGCCTGCTTCGCGGAGTTCGCCGTCGTCGCGGAGGAAGGCGCCGTGGTTGTCGATCGCGACGTGCCGTTCGACGCGCTCGCGACGTTGGGCTGTGCGGTGGTCACGGGAATCGGCGCCGTGCTCTCTGCGGGGCGCGTGCCTCGTGGCGCACGCGCGGTGATCATCGGTAGCGGCGGCGTCGGGCTGAACGTGATCCAGGGGCTGACGCTGGCCGGCGCTGAACAGATCCTCGTGATCGACCGTCATGCCGCGCCGCTCGAACTCGCCAAGTCGTTCGGCGCAACCGACACCATCGCGGCCGGCGACCAGGCCGGGGAGCAGGTCAAAGCCGCGACGCATGGGCGCGGCGCCGATTTCGTCTTCGACACGGTCGGGTCACCCGCGACGCTCACCATCGCGCTGAGCATGGCCCGCAAAGGCGGCACGGTGGTGCTCACCGGGCTGTCTCGAATCGACGCACAGGGCAGCGTGGCAATGTTTCCGTTCGTGATGCAGGAAAAGCGGCTCATCGGATCGGCATACGGTTCAGGCCGCCCGACGGAGGACATCGTCAAACTGGTGCACTGGTTCAAGGAGGGACGCTTGAAGCTGCGGGAACTCGTCAGCCGCACGTATACCTTGAATCAGGTAGACGACGCGCTGAACGCGCTCGCCGCAAGCACCGGCGCCCGCGGTGTAATCCTCCGGTAAAATAGACGCATGCGTTTCAAGCTTTCGGCCGCGGCTGCCGCCCTGCTGCTCACCGCGATGTGGGCACCGATCGGCACAGCTCAATCGAATCGCACCGCAGCGCAGAGCCTGCCGCCTCTCGTCTACGTCTGCCCGATGGTTCAGGACGCTGAGGTTCTTGAAGAGCACGCCGGCAAGTGCCCGAAGTGCGGGATGGAACTGCAGCCAGTCAGACTCGATTCGAAGTGGTGGTGCCCGACGCACCAGACTCTCGTCGTGTCGGACAAACCTGGCACCTGTCCGCGTGACGGCAAAGCGCTCGTGCAAGTGACGCTCGCGATGACCTGGGCCTGTCCAGACGATCCAAACAAGAAGTATTCGGATCCCGGAAAATGCGCGAACGGTCAGGAACGAAAAGTCGGCTACGACGTGCGCGCGCACGGCGATCACAATCCGCGTCACGACGGCCAGTTCTTCATGGCGAAAGACGCGTGGCATCACATCGAAGGCGCGTACCCGAGCGCCGGCCTGTTCAAAGTGTTTTTCTACGACAACTTCACCAAGCCGATTTCCGGCAAGCCGTTCACCGGCACGCTGGCGGTCTACGACGCGAAATCTCCGGTCGACAAGGAACTCGGTTCCTTCCCGTTCGCGCTCGCGCGCGACGGCATGACGATGGAGGCGAAGATTCCACCGGCGTTCGCTGGTCTGCCGCTCAAGGCCGCCGCGAAGATGAAGTTCGATCCGAAGCTCGAGGTGCAGCGCTTCGATTTCGCGTTCAGCGCGTACTCGAAGGACACCGCTCCAGTCGTTCCGCCGGCTGCACCGGCCACGACGGCCGCGACGCGGCCACCGACCACGACTGCGGCGGCAGCGCCGAAACCGGCGGCACCTGCTGCGCCGCGCCCGACGCCAACGCCACCGGCCCGAACTCCGGCTTCAACAGCCGCAGCTGCTGCCCCCACGCCGGCACCACAGGCTCCTCCTCCGCAAGCTCCCGCGGCGGCCCCCGCGCCGCTGATTCTCGACAGTCCGCTGCAGATGCCGCCCGGGCTTGCGGAAGCGCTGGACGAGTCGAAGCTGCCGCATGACGTGCCCGGCCTGCTCGGCGAGCTGGCGACCCGCGCCGGCGAAGTCGAGAAACTGGTCAACGAAGGCAGCCTTGCCCAGGTCTGGCTGCCGGCGGTCGGCACGAAGACCGTCGCGCTCATGCTCGACGGCCGTTCCGGCACGCTGCCGGCGGCGCAGCGCGCGGCAGCCACCGGCGCGGTCAAGCGCGTGGTCACCGCGGCGTGGGAACTCGACGCATACGGCGACCTCGGCGATCGCGCGAAAATCAGCGACGCCTACAAGCGGCTCGCAGCCGCAGTCACAGATCTAAAGGCGGCTTATGGCGCTCGATAAAATCAGACCCGTGCGCGGCCTCATCGCAGCGGCTGGAGCCGTGGCGGTCGTTCTTCTCGCGGCCAGCTCCATCGACGCGCACAAGGGCATCACGTCCAAGTACACCTACAACGACGACGTGTATCCGATCCTGCGCGACAAGTGCGGCCGCTGCCACACCGACGGCGGCCCGGCGCCGATGTCGCTCCTCAACTACAACGCCGACAACGGCGGCGCCGTCGCGTGGGCGACGTCGATCCGCGAGCAACTGCAAGTGGATGCGATGCCGCCGTGGTATGCGGATCCGATCGGCCCGGCCGTGAAGAACAGCGGTCACGGGCTCACGCCGCGCGAGTTGGACATCATCCTCACCTGGGCCTCCGGCGGCACACCGCAGGGCGACATGAACAAGAAGCCGGTGACGATCCCGCTCCGCACCGGCTGGTCGCTCGGCAAGCCGGACCTCGAGCTCCCGATGGCGGAAGCGCACACGCTGCCGGTTGGGACCATGGACGGCGCGGTCGAGTTGACGCTGCCGACGAAGCTGACCGAAGCGAAGTGGATCAAGGCCGCAGATCTCCTGCCCGGCACGCCGTCGATCGTCCGCCGCGCGTCGATCAGCGTCGTCGACGGACCGACGCTCGCGCTGTGGCAGCCGAGCGATGACCCGATCGAAGCGCCGAGCGGCGTCGCCTTCAAGATCCCGGCGGGCGCGGCCATCAAGCTGCGCATCGACTACAAAAAATCGTGGCTCGACGAGCAGGTGGCTCGCAGCGACAAGAGCACCGTCGGCCTGTATTTCACGGACGAGCCGTTGTCGGGCAAGGCGCTGCAGTCGTTCGCCATCGAGGGGGTTTCCGGCGAAGCCCACGTCTTCGGCGGCGCCATGTCGAGCGCCGGCCGCATCGTCGCGATCCGGCCGCTCGTCGATCAGGCCTACACGACGATGGACATCGACGCCGTAACGGCGTCTGGCCGCCGCGTGGCACTCCTCAAGCTGCGCGGTCCGCGTCCGGAATGGCCGCGCCGCTACTGGCTGGCCGATCCGGTGGAACTGCCGGCCGGCACCAAGATCGAGATCAAGACCACGCCGGGCGATCCTGATATCGGTCCGCTGCTGAAGATGAAGGACGCGAAGCTCCAGGTCAGCTTCGATCTGCTTCCACAGTAATCCGGCTAAAGCCGGACGCCACCGCACCAATCCGGCTGAAGCCGGACGCCACCGAAACCGTCTATGATCCGCGGCATGAAATCCATGCCGCGGATTCTTCTGATCCTGTTCGCCGGCGCGGGCATCACCGTCACCGCGCAGCGCTTTCCTCCGGGCTACGTCGACCCGCAGCCAGTCCTCAAAGCGGCAGCCGACGCGATCGGCGTCGACCAGCTCCGCTGCGTCACGATGAGCGGCACGGGCTACGCCGGCATCGTCGGTCAGCAGACGCTCGCCGAAAAGAACGTGGACTGGCCGCGCGGCGAGCCGCTCGCCAACTACCGGCGGACGATGCACTGGGACGCAAAGACGATGACGGAGTCGTTCGATCGGAAACCCGGTGTGAATCCGGCGTCCTGGAAATGGGGCGCGGGCTGGCGCGGCGGCACGCCGCTGCAGACGCAGTCGCGGCAGATGTTCGCGCTCAACGGCGCACTTGCCTGGAGCGTGGACGGACCGAACGGCACACCTGTCCCTTCGTCACCCGAGGACGCCGAGCGCGCGCAGGTCGAACTGTGGCTGAACCCGCATGGATTTCTGCGTGCGGCGCGCCTGCCGGGCGCGAACCCGGTCGCGGTGTGGCGGTGGGAGCTTGGCGAAATGGGCCGGGACGGCCCGACGACGGTCCCTGAAAAAGTGACCGTCGTGTCGATTCAGCTGCTCGGGAAATACCGCGCTGACGCGACGATCAATAAAGAGCACATGCTGCAGCGCATCCACACGTGGGTGCCGGATCCGGTGCTCGGCGACATGAACTACGAGCACGAGTACACGAACGCGAGCTTCGTGGATCTCGGCGGCGGCATGAAGTTCCCCACCGGTTGGCATCACCATGAAGGGTGGGACGACAACTACAACACGCAGACCGTGAGTGCCGGGCACAACGGCTTCGGCGGTACGTTCAGGACCGTCACGGCCAATGCCTGTGAGGATCCGGCGGTCCCCGACGCGGTGCGACAGGCGGCGGCACCGGTCGTCCGCGTCGCGACCGAACGGCTCGCCGACGGCGTCTACCTTCTCGGCGGCGCATCGCACAACAGCGTCGCGGTCGAATTCGAGAAGCATGTCGCGGTCGTCGAAGCACCGATCGACGAGGCCCGCAGCCTCGCCGTCATCGAGGAAGTCGCCCGGCTCTTCCCCGCCAAGCCGATTCGCTTTCTGGTCAACACGCACCAGCATTTCGATCACATCGGCGGACTGCGGACCTATCTCCACATCGGCGCGACGATCATCACGCACTGGAAGAACTACGACTTCTACAACCGGGACGTGTTGAACTACACGCCGCGGACGCTCAATCCCGACATGGTGGCGCGCTGGCCGCCCACCGAACTGACCGAGGGCTACAACCTCGAGACGGTTCGCGAAAACTACGCGTTGACCGACAGCACGCGCACGCTGCAAATGTTCTACGTCCATCCGCTGGCCCACGGCGAAGGGATGCTGATGGCGTGGCTCCCGAGGGAGCGGATCCTCATCGAGGCCGACCTCGTCGACACGCCCCTCCCGCTGGCGGTCACGCCCGCGTCGCGCAGCCTGTTCAATGAGGTTCGCACGCTGGGGCTGAACGTCGGACAGGTCGTGCCCATTCACGGGCGGCCGGTCGACTGGAGCAGCGTCGCGCAGCTCTTCGCGAGGTAACGTCGGCGGACAGGCTAAAGTCACCAGACATCGGCAGGGACAGGCTTTAGCCTGTCCACGCAAAAACGCTGGAGTCCGCGGGAAAACACTGGAGCGGGGCCGGGCTCCGGGCTTATGCTCGCGCGCATGAAGAGCACGCGCGCATCTCGTCGGCGAGGTTGGAGCACACTGCTCGGGCTGACGGCGATGGCGGTCGTCGGTCTTCGCGGCCTCGCTCAATCACCGTCGCCAAATCCGGCGGCCCCGGCACTCTTCACTGACGCGCAGGCCGTGCGCGGCGAAGCCGTCTATCGGCAATCGTGCGCAGCATGCCATGGACCGTCGCTGGCTGGAGCAAGCGCACCGTCGCTGACTGGACCGCGGTTCGCGGCCAGTTGGGGCGATCCAAGAATTTCGCTCGACGATCTCTTCTTCGTCGCGAGCACGTCGATGCCGCCGCGCGCGTCGAACACGGTGTCGGCGGCGGATCACGCCGCGGTCTTCGCGTTCATTCTGAAGTCCAACGGTTACCCGGCCGGAACGATCCCGTTGTCGGGAGGCTCTGCCGCGCTGAAGCAGGCGCGCCTCAACATTCCAGGTGTGCCGCGCCCTGCGTCGCGACCGCCCGCCCCCGCGTTCATCCCCGGCGCCGCTGGCGCTGCACCGGCCGGCAGCGGCCCCGATCAGGCCACGCTCACCGCGTCGGCGCGATCAACTGACTGGCTCCTGCACGGGCACGACTACGCCGCCACCAGATTCTCACCGCTCAACGAAATCAACGTCAGCAACGCCTCGCGGCTCGCGCCCGTCTGCCTGTTCCAGGTTGGCGAACGCGACAACTTCCAGACCGGACCGATTGTCTACAACGGCACGATGTACGTGACGACGATGACGGCGACGATCGCGCTCGATGCCGCCACGTGCCGCGTCAAGTGGCGGCACACGTGGGAACCGCGCGAGACCGGCGGCTGGGCGCGCAACCGCGGCATCGCGATCAAGGACGGACGCGTCGTTCGGGGCACGCCTGACGGCTATCTGATTTCACTCAACGCCGAAACCGGCGCGTTCCTGTGGGGCCGGCACGTCGCCTCCGTGTCCGACGGTGAGACCTTCACGATGGCACCGGTGATCTTCGAGGACCTCGTGCTCATCGGACCAGCCGGGAGCGAGAACAACCTGCAGGGGTGGGTTGGCGCGTTCAGGCTCGCGGACGGATCGCCGGTCTGGCGCTTCAACACGATTCCAAAGGCCGGCGAGCCCGGGTCTGAGACCTGGAAGAATCCCGTCGGCATCCCGGTTGGCGGCGGCTCGGTGTGGACGACGTTCGCCATCGACACCGACACGGGGGACATGCACATCGCCGTCACCAATCCGGCGCCGGATCTGCCGGTGTTCCTCCGCCAGGGCGACAATCTCTACACGAACTCGGTTGTCGTCCTCGATGTCCGCACCGGCAAACTGCGGTGGCATCGCCAACTGGTGCCGAACGATTCTCACGACTGGGACGTGACGCATTCGACGCCGATGTTCAGCACGGCGATCAACGGATCGACGCGGCGCGTGATTACGACCGCGGGCAAGGACGGCATGCTGCGCGCGATCGATCGCGAGACGCATCAGATCCTCTACTCGACCGAGACGACGACGCGCGTGAACGCCGACATCCCGGTTTCGTTCTCGCCGCTGAGAGCATGTCCGGGCGTCCTCGGCGGCAGCCAGTGGAACGGGCCGGCCTACAGTCCGACCGTCAACGCGCTCTTTGCGCCAGCGGTCGACTGGTGCGCGACGTTCTCGGCGTTCGAGCAGTTCCGCTACATTCCCGGCAAGACCTACATGGGCGGCAAGACCGACCTCGATCCACCATCACGGGCGCAGGGCTGGCTGACGGCCATCGACGCCGCGACCGGGGCGGTGAAGTGGAAGTACCGGTCGCCGCGTCCGATGGTCGCCGCGGTCACGACCACGGCTGGCAACCTGGCGCTCACCGGCGAACTGACGGGCGACTTCGTCGCCTTCGACGCCGCGACCGGCAACGTGTTGTACCGCTTCAACACCGGCGGTCCGATGGGCGGCGGGGTCGTCACCTACGCCGTGGGCGGCCGGCAGTTCATCGCCGCCGCCTCGGGCAGCCCGTCGAACTTCTGGAACGAGAACCAGCCGGGATCGCCGACGATCGTCGTGTTTGGCCTGCCGCGATGACGGACAAGCTGAAGCTTGTCCCTACCGCTGTCGTCGCCGGCACCGGCGCTGATTTCGGTAGGGACAGGCTTTAGCCGGTCCGTGTTCGTGTACCATGCAGGCGCCTTGTAGACCCGCCTTTTGAGAGGGTGATCCGATGAAACGTACGCTGCTCCTCCTCGCCGTCGTCGTGCTCATTCCCGAGATGGTGCTGGCCCAGGCGCAAACGAGCCTGCAGTCGCTGCGCGTGCGCTACAACACGCGCAAGGCGACCGTCGATCCGCAGGGCGAGCTGAAGACCCAGATCGACGAGATCGACCGGCAGATCGGCGAGGCCACACGGACGGGGCGGAACGGCGAGTTGCGTCGGCTGATGGCCAAGGGCACCACGCTGCTGGCGGGCCGGCCGTGGACCGACGTGCTCGACTACACGAATTCGGTCGTGATCCGGACCGAGCACGTCATCGCGGATTCGACCAAGCCGTACGACGTGAGGCTCGAGCAGATCTACACGCCGGACATCCAGCTGCAGCGATCGCTGACCGCGCACGCGCTGCTCCGTCAGCGGCCGCGGCCGCCTGCCGCGAACGCCAACGGCGCTCCCGCAGCGCCAGAGCCCGGCGCCGTCGTCAAGGATCTCGGCACGTTCGACGGCGTCGGCCGCGATCTTCGCGATACGCCGTTCCTCGCCACGCTTGACGTCCACGACGTGACGGACGGGACGTATCAACTGGCGATTGAGGTCCTCGACGGCCAGCGCTCGCTCGGCGTCAACACCCTGCTCGTCAACCTCCGCAAGAATCTCGACGACACGATGGCCAGGCTCGAAGCGGACGCGAGGACCGCGCCCGCGGATCTGCGTGGCGACATCCTCTTCCCGGTCGATCGCGTCCGGAACGTGAATCGCGGCCGGCTCGAGATGGCGACCTTCGATCCCGACAAGGATTTTGCCGACGCGATCGCGATCGCCGCGGCGGCAAAGAGCGGCAAGAATCCGTACGCCACGAAGACCGGCGACTTCAAGCGCCACTACCTGCTCGAATCGGCCAAGGAAGTGATGCCGTACCGGATGTACGTGCCGGCGAATTACTCGGCGTCAAAGAGCTATCCGCTCGTCATCGCGCTGCACGGCCTGGGCGGCACGGAGAATTCGTTCTTCGACGGCTACGACAAGCAGTTTCCGCTGCTCGCCGAAAAGCACGGCTACATCGTCGCGGCGCCGCTTGGCTACCGCGTTGACGGCGGCTACGGCTGGGGCGTCGGCAACCCGCCGGCCGATCCGGTCGCGCGGCGCTCGCAGGACTACAGCGAGCAGGACGTGATGCAGGTGCTCGACCTGGTCAAGAAGCAGTACAAGATCGACGAGAGCCGTATCTACCTGACCGGGCACTCGCTCGGCGCGATCGGCACCTGGAAGATTGCGCCGAAGTTCCCGGATATCTGGGCGGCGATTGCGCCATTCTCAGGGTCAGGCGCCCCCGAGACGCTGGCACGGATCAAACACATCCCCGAGTACGTCGTGCACGGCGACGCCGATCCGACGGTCAATGTCCGCGGCTCGCGCGTGATGGTCGCGAAGATGAAAGAGCTCGGCATCAACGTCACCTACATCGAAGTCCCCGGCGGCAATCACGGCAACGTCGTGGCGCCGAACATGCCGGGACTGTTCGACTTCTTCGACGCGCATCGCAAGCCGGCGAAGTCGACATCGCAGCAGTGAGCGGACCCAAAATCAGAAGCCTGCAAGAACAAAATGCGCCACGGAGACACCGAAGCACAGAGGGTTCCGGATCTAAATGCGCCACGAAAGCACGAAATCACGAAAGGGCTGATCGGCACTGCGCTCGACGCGGCCGGCCTGCGGAGCAGGCCGAGCGTTCAGCGTGAACGAATCGTAGAAACGAGACAAACACCGAGAACAGTCGGTCTCGTTTCTACGATTCGATCACGCTGACGGCGCCGCTTCGCGGCGTCCGCGTCGAGCGCCCAGGCCTCCGTGTCTCAGTGCCTCTGTGGCGCATTGAGACACGGCACTAGACGCAGCCAGCGTTTCGTGTTTTCGTGTCTTCGTGGCGAATTTGGTTAGCGCACAGCGATCGACCAGGATGCCGACCCTGCGCCAGCCGTGCCGCTCCACTCGGCATTGAGCCGCCAGGTGCCGGCCATCGAGAAATCAGCAGTCACACGGTACCTGCCGGCCACGGCGTCGCGGCTCACCTCCGCGCTTCCGAACATCGGCGCCATGCCCGCCATCGGCATCGTCGCATTGAGTTTCACCGTGCCGACATCGACTGGTGTACCGTCACCGCGCCTGAATTCCAGGACGAACGCGTCCTTCCCATGACGGATCGCATCGTCGTCCGACAGAACCACGAGGTCGAGTCCTGCAGCATTCGTCCGACCGATCTCAGTGAAGGCGGCGCCCGTATCGCCGCTGCAGGCCGCCAGCCAGACGATCGTCAATATCAGGGAGAACACTCGAAATCGGATCATGGTGCGTCACCGGTCGTCGCGGGCAGGAGCCAGACGCGCGACTGGCGATCGACGCCTCGAATCGTGGCTCCGGCGGGTAATCGTATCGGGGTTCGATAGAAGAACGGATGCGCGTAGCGTGACTGATACTCGTACAACCACACCAGTGGGAGCACCGTGCCGTCAGGCAGCACTGCGGTCATCGTCGTCGAGTGCCCACTACGCAGATTGTCGGGAAACAACCCGCCAAGCGTGAGGGGTTCTCGTAGCGTCAGGTCGCCGCTCACCGGCACTCGTGTCGGAGGCAGCGCGAATGGCGCGGCTGGTGGAAATGTGGGAGCAGGCGGCAGCGCGTTCGCGTTGTTGCCCTTGGCCATGCCTATCGCAACCGGCTTCACCGCCGTCTCTCGCGAAACCGTCGGATGTCTTCGGCGATGACAAACAGGCACGGCGTCATGAACAGGACGTGCAGTGTCGAGCTGATCATCCCGCCGACGCTTGGCGCGGCAATCGGCTTCATGATCTCCATGCCGTCGGCGCGCGACACCATCACGGGCAGCAGCGACAGGACGATCGCCGCGACGGTCATCAGTTTCGGCCGAAGCCGCGTCACCGAGCCGTCGATGACCGCCGCCACGAACCCGTCCGCGCCGGCCGCCCGGCGATCGAGCGCCGACCGGATGAACGTGACCATGATGATTCCCGTCTGTACGGCGACCGCGAACAGTGAGATGTAACCGACGATCACCGCCGTAGTCATCGGATACCCGAGCCACCACTGAAAGAAGACGCCTCCCACCATCGCAAAGGGCACCGAGAGCAGAATCAGGATGCTCTCCGCAATCGAGCGAAACGCCATTACGAGCAGCATGAAGATAATCGCCAGCGTCACCGGCACGACGATGCGCAGGCGCGCCCTGGCAGCGTCCGCGTAAACATACGAGCCGGTCCATTCGAGCGCATAACCGTTCGGCAGCGAGATCTTCTCCGCCAGCACGTGACGGGCGCGCTCCACATAGTCGGGCCCGGTCGAACCGCTGGCCAGATCGATATAGACGTAGCCGGACAGCCGGCCGTTGTCGTCACGAATCATCTCCGGCAGCTTCCTGATCGCCACGTCCGCGACCTCGCCAAGCGCCACGCTCCGGCCGTTGCCGGTCACCACCGGCGTTTGCCGGACTTTCTCGAGCGTATCGAGATACTCGGCCGAGTACTGGACGCTCAACGGAACCAGCGCCCCCTCCATCCGCACGTTCATGACGTTGTCGCCGCCGACGCCGTAGCGGACGGCGGTCATGGCCTCATCGGCGGTGACGCCGTGCCTGGCCATCCGCTCGAGGTCCTGCGTGACGTCCACGTAGTAGCCCTGCGAAATGCGTTCGGCAAGTACCGACTTCGTGCCCGGCACCTCGCGCAGCGCCTGCTCGATCTGCTGCGAGAGGTCTTCGATCGCGGCCAGGTCAGGCCCGGTCACCTTCAACCCGACCGGCGTCTGAATCCCGGACGCCTGCATCATCACGCGAGCGCGAACCGGCTGCACCCACGTATTCACGTACCCGAGGGTCTCGACCGTCCGATCCATTTCCGCGATGAGCCGCTCTTTGGTCATCCCCGGCCGCCACGTCGACTTGGGATTCAGCAGAACCGTCGTTTCGATCATGGTCAACGGCGCCGGATCGGTGGAGGTGTCGGCGCGGCCGATCTTGCCGAACACGCGCGCCACTTCCGGGATCGCCTTGAGCTTCCGGTCCATCTGCTGCACGACCCATCCGGCCTCACGATTGGGCAAGCCCGGCAGCGTCGTCGGCATGTAGAGCACCGACCCTTCATCCACTTCCGGGAGAAAGTCGCGCGCGAAGCCCCGCATCAGGAGACCGGCCGGAATGAGGAGCAGCAATCCCGCAACAGTGAAGACGTAGCGGTAGCGGATCACGGACTCGAGCGCGGCACGATACAGCCGCACTCCGCCGTGATCGCGGGCACCAGCCGGCGCGGGCGGGCGGCCTTTGAAGATCCACACGGCGATCACGGGCAAGAAGACGATCGTCAGGATCGTCGACAGCGCCATCGCGAACGTCTTGCTGTACGCCAGCGGATCGAAGAGCCGCGCCTCGCGCTCTTCGAGGAAGAAGACCGGCAGAAACGAGACCAGGATGATCAGCAACGAAAACAGCAGCGGCCGCGAGACCGCGGCGATCGAGCGCACCACCACTTCCTGGCGCTCGCTGGCAGTGAGTCCCTGATGGGCGGCCAGTTCCGCGGTGCAGTTCTCCACGATCACGATCGTGGCGTCGGCGATCTCGCCGATGGCGATCGCCAACCCGGCCAGCGAAAAGAGATTGATGGTCTGCCGGAATCCCACGAGCGGAATGGCGGTGAACGCCACGCTGAAGAGGAGAATGGCAATCGGGCCGATGGCCGTTCGGATGTTGCGGAGAAACAGCAGGACCACGACGACCAGCACGAGCAGTTCGATGCCCAGCGTGAGGAAGAACTCCCGCAGCGTGGCCCAGATCCAGGCCGCGCGGTCGTAGGTACGGACAACTTCCACTCCCTCGGGGAGCGATCGACCGACCTCGGCGAGACGCTGTTCAACGGCGCCCGTGACCGCCAGCACGTTCTGGTTCTGTTCCATCACGACGACGCCGCCGACGACCTCGCCGGTCCCGTCGAGATCGACGACGCTGCGGCGCTGGTCGTAGCCGGACTGGAGATAACCGACGTCCTTGAGGAGCACCGGCTCGCCGGCCGGCGAGCGGCCAATCACCAGCGCCTCGAGCGCCGTGAGGCCGGCGTTCTGCACGGTCGCTCGCAGCTGATAGTCGCGATTGGTGACCTCGATCATCCGGCCGCCCACTTCGCCAAAGGCGTCCTGAACGGCCGTGACGACCTGGCGCAGCGTGACGCCTGATCTGGCCAGCAGCGGCGGAAAGATCTTGATCTGATATTGCTTTTCGAGGCCGCCAACCGACGCGACTTCCGCGACACCTGAAACAGCCTGCAGCGCCGGCTTGATCTGGGTTTCGTTGACGAGCCGCAGATCTCTGAGGTCGTGGCCGCCCTGACGATCGACGAGCGCGTACTGGTAGATCCACCCCATGCTGCTGGCGTTCGGACCGAGCGCGATCACCGCGTCGGCGGGCAGTTGCGGGCGCAGGCTGTTGATGCGATCGAGGACGAGTTGCTGGGCGCGGGCGCGATTGGCGCCGTTGGCGAGAATGACGTAAATGAACGAGTACCCCATGTGCGAGGTACCGCGAACCGCCTGAATCTCCGACGTGCCGGCCAGCGCCCCGGCCAGCGGCGCCGTGACTTCGGTTTCGAGCAGCTGCGGACTCCGCGGCCACTTCACGTAGACGACGATTTGGGGATCCGAGATGTCCGGAATGGCGTCGAGCGACGCGTAGCGGATTGCCGTCAGGCTGGCCACGGCCGCGGCGGCGATGACCAGCCAGACGACGATCCGCCAGCGGATCACCGCGCGGATGATGTCGGGGCTCATGGCGAGGCGGGCGCGACGACGGCCCCGCCACTCCCCTTCAACTTGAATTCGGCATCGATGAAGAAACTGCCGAAGGTGACGACTTCGTCGCCGTCCTTCAGGCCGCTGGTGATCTGCGTATACAGCTCGCCCTGGAGTCCGGTGCCGATTGGCTGCGGCCAGTAGCGTCCGTCGCGCCGAACGTAGGCCACCCGCGAGTCGCCCTCCTCGATGATGGCCTCGTTGGGAATCGAGAGGAGGTCGCCGCGATCGGTCACGATCTCGACGACATAGCGCTTCGCGGTCTCGCGGCCGCGCGAAGCCAGCCTGAGGTCGACGCGAACCCGATCGCCGTCGGCGTCGACGCGCGACACAAAAGCCTGGACCATCGAAGAGCGCGTCTCGGTGGCGAAGGCGCGCGCACGCTGCCCGACCGCCACGTAGCGGCCCTCATTGGCGGGCAGGTCGACCGTCACGACCTGGTGGGTCGCGTCGGGCGTTCCGGCGGTTCGAATCCAGACCTGAATCGGGCGTATCGCGACCGCCGTCAGCGTCAGCGTGACGTCCGAGGCCTGGGCGTCGGAGACCGTCGTGCCGCTCGGGGCCGGGCGCGTGCGTGAACGCACGCCCTGAGCGGCAACGCTAGCCGTGAGAAGAACAACGAGGAGAAGGACCTTCACTCAGTGGCAGTAATTATCCTTGCTATCCATGATGTGCGTACCCCAAGGATACAGCCCCACGTTCCGCACCTTTTCGAAGGCGTTGGTCTTGGCGTCGATGATGATGACCGCGTTCTCGGTCGAGTCCGCCAGATAGAGCTTTTCGTCCTTGGTATCCGTGGTCGCCGTCTCGAGCTGGATGTTCGTCCCGAGCTTGAGACGGCCGGCCGGCTTCAGGGAGCTCATGTCGTAGATATAGACGAAGCCGCTCGTCGAGCTGATCACGAACGCCTTGCCGGCCGCGAAGTTCACGCCGGTCATGTCGGGGCCGGCCTCGAGCGTCGCCGCCACCTTCTGCGCCTGCAGATCGATGATCGAAATCGTCTCGTCGCCGTTGTTCGGGGTGATCCCGTACTTGCCGTCGTGGCTCAAATAGATCCGCCACGGATCCTTGCCGACGCGAATCACCTTGACGACCTTGTCCTCACGCGGGTCGATGACACCGACCACGCCAAGGTCGCCGTCGGCCGCATACAGATACCGCCCGTCGTTCGACAGCGCGGCGATGTTGATGCCCTTGATTTCGCCGAGGTACTTGTCGGGATCGAGCTTGGCGACGCCCGGGACGTTGGCGATCTGAATCTTCTTCAGAAGCTCGTGGCGCCGCACGTCGACCACGCCGACCCAGTGCGCGCCGTAGTTGCCGACATAGGCCTTCGAGCCGTCCGGCAGGAAGGTCACGTTCAGCGGCTCGACGAAGCCCGGGATCGTCTTGATCTTCGACAGCGACACCATGTCGATGACCGAAATCGAGTCGCCGTCGGGGTTGCCCTGGTAGTACCAGCGGCTGTCCGGCGAAAACGACAAGTGCTCGGGTGCGATGTCGACCGGAATGGTCTTCACGAGCTGCAGCGTCCGGACATCGATGACGTACGCCTTGTTGGCCCGCGTCCCGCCGGTCACGACATAGCGCCCGTCGGGCGACATCATCACCATGTGCGGATTGACGTTGTTGCCGAGAAAGACCCGCCCGATCATCTTCTTGGTCGGGATGTCCATGAATGCGATGTCGTTTGAATCACGGTTGACGATCATCACGACCGAGGTCGGGTCGGTAATCTTGATCGCCGCGCCCTGCGCATCGACGACCACCAACGCGGCGCTCGCCAGCGCGGCCGTCACGCCGCCGACGATCAGACGCCGTCCTGCTTTCACCATGTTTGTACTCCTCGACACCATGATTAGAACGATGCCTGCAGTCGAATGCCTGGCAGCAGATACCCGAACGTGCCTTCGCTTCCGGGCGAGTCGAGCACGTGCTGCAGCGAGAACGACAGCCGCAGCCGCTGCGTCAATTGGAAATTGTAGTACCCCTCGGTCAGCTTTTCGCGCTCGCCGGACGCCAGGTTCATCTGCGCGTAGCCGATGCCCCAGGTATCCAGCGGGTTGAAGGCGAGGCCCGATCCGAACGAGATCCCACCGCTGACGTAGTCGTCGCGGTCGTCGGTCAGCTCTTGCGTGCCGTAGCGACCGAACAGCATGACCTTGTCGGTCAGCTTCTGGTCGATGCTCACACCCACGGCGCGGGTCGAGTCCACGTCGCCGTTGTTCGCGCGATACCAGAGCCGATAGTGCCCCTCTGGCAGCGAGAACGGCGTCATCGTGTAGCCGACTTCGGCGAGCGCATAAATCGAATCGGACAGACTGTTCGCATCGGGGTTGCTCTGCTGCACGCCGATCCGGAAGCTGAACGCGTTCTTGGGATCGAATTCCGCGATCGCGCCGGTACCGTTGACCGCCAGACCCAACATCTGATTGTTCACCAGCGCGTCGCTCAGAAACTGCGTCGTCTCGTCGTTGGCGCCGGCGTTGCGGTCGAAGTAGTTCGTCAAGTCGAGCCGGCCCGCGGTCACCGCCAGCCGCTGCCCGAAGAACTCCGTTCTCAGCCAGACCTCGCGAAGGTTGAGCTCGTTCTGGTTCACGAGCCGGGCGGTGTAGCCGTTGATCAAGGTCAGCGACGGAATCTGGCGATCCGGCGGCGCGCCACTGAGCGCCACGACATCGGCGAAAAAGCTCGTGTACTGCGCGAGCTTGGCGGTGAAGAACAAGTCGGCGGAGGCCAGAGCGTAGGTGCCGGCGCCACTCGGCAGGTCGTCGCCTCGCGTACGGCCGGCCGCCTGCATCACGGTCGTCGCATCGACGCCTACGGCGACCGCCTGGTCCGCGGCGCTGGACAACGCTTCCTCAATCTTTTCGCTGATCGTCTGGCGTCGATAGACACGTTCCCGCTGATAGGTCACCGTCGGTTTCGCGCCCGGGGTCGGCTGATCGAACTCGTTGCCGTTCTGATCCACGAACACTTCGACGCGGCGAACCCGCGTTTCCGGCTCGGACAGGACCGCGCTCGATTCGAGGTCCGCGAGGCGTTTCTCCAGCAGTTCGATGCGATCGAGGAGCGCCGCGCGGTCGCTGTCGGCGTCGCCGGCTTCGAGGCGCGCGTTCACCTCGAGATTGCTGTTGGCGCCGACGCTAATCCCCGGCTGGCGTCCCGGCTTGAAGCCACCCAGTTGCGCAACGATGTCATACGTGCCGGCGGGCAGACTCGGCAGGCTATATCGGCCATCGTCACCAGTGGTCGCGCTGAACTGCGTGCCGTTCGAGGCGTTGCTCGCGACCACGGTGGCGCCGACGACCGGATCGCCATTGGCCTTGGTGACGCGGCCGGACACGATCCCCAGTGCGGCTGGCATCGCCATTCCCGGCATCTGCCCCTGTCCGGGGCGAGCCTGCCCTTGCGGCTGCTGCGCGCGCGCCACGAGCGCTCCGCCGCAGAGAAACGTGGCGACCAGCACGGTGCGTAGACCGCGCTCGGCCCCGAGTCGACGATTCATCGGAAGTCCTTTCGGAATGCGTCAACGCTTGCGCTCAGTGACGCGCACTGAGGGAGGCCGACACCCATGCCAAAACGCCCCAGTAGACTCCAAGTCGAGAAGAGACGCACCTGAAGAGTTCCTGAACCGCTTTTGCGCGCTCAGGACGCTGCCATGGAGCTGTCACTTGTCGCTCATCCGACGCCCGACTATCATTCCGGCGTGGCTCATTGGCGTTTGTCGTCGCGTGGCGCAGTACTGGGTGCCGTCCTGCTGACCGCGGGAGCCTGTTCGGCGCCGCCCAGCACCACGACGTCCTCCTCACCAGCCCCGCCGCTCTGGGGCGACATGAAGCCGGTCGTGTCGGTCAAGGAATTGATGCGCGACATGATCGACCCGATCGCCGACAACATCTTCGAAGCCGTCTCGACGGTGATCGACAAGAACGGCACCGTCGAAACCGAACCGCGAACCGAAGCCGACTGGGATCGGATCCGGATGGGCGCCGTCACGCTGGCCGAAGGCGCGTATCTACTCAAGATCCCGCGGCCCTTCGCCCCGGCCGGCGACGACAACGACAGCGGCGGTCCCGAGCCGCTCGAACTGTCGCCCGCGCAGATCAAAGCCAAGCTTGAAAAGGATCCGGTGCTCTGGAACGCCAAGATCGAGGCGCTCCGCAACGTCGGGCTCGAAGTGCTCGAGATCGTCAAGAAGAAGGACACCAAGCAGCTGTGGGCGGCGGCGGAAGATCTCGACGAGGCGTGCGAGACCTGTCATCTGATCTACTGGTATCCGGGTCAGCCGGCGCTCCTGGAGAAACTCGACAAGAAGCTCGAAGAGATGCACGGCCCCCGGGGCACGCTCAAGCTCGGCATGGATCCGCGGAGAACGACTCCCTGAGAAAGCGAGAAGCACAATGCGACATTCGATGCTGGCGACCGCGGTAGCGCTGGCGTGCACGCTTGGCGCGCCCTCGCGCCTCACCGCGCAACGCGGCGCGGACGGTCAGGCGCCGCAGCGCGGCGCTGGCGGCCCCCAACGCGGGCTGCTCGGACGGCCCAGTCCGCCGCAGCCGCAGCAGAAGCAAGGGGTCGACTACTTCGTCGGCAGCTGGAGCTACTCGTGGACGGGCCGCGAGAGCGACATCACCGCCGGCCCGCGCACCGGCAGCGTCACATTTGCCGTGGCCGCCGCCAACCCGATGCAGCTGACCATCGCCGCCGAGGGCACCGCGGAGGGCAGCGGCGCGTTCAAGGAAACCGGCACCTTCACCTGGGACGAGGCGAAGAAATCCGCCGTCATCCGCGAGCGCCTGGCCGGCGGCGTCGACGTCGTCGGCACCGGCGACTGGACGTCACCGATCGCGATTCGCTATGAAAGTGAACCGATTCGCGTGAAGGGGCAGACGCTGAAACTGAAGCGGCTCTACTCGATCCACTCGGTGGCGTCGTTTTCGGTGACCGAGGAATTGTCGACAAACGGTGGGCCGTTCGTCAGACTCGGCAACGGGACTTACTCGAAGAAGTAGCACGGACCGGCTAAAGCCGGTCCCTACCGAAGCACCTACTCCACACCAAAGGCGAGCAGGACGTTGCCGGGTCGGCCGCCGAGCGCGCCGTACCCGGAATTCACGTAGACCATTCCGCCAGCGATCGCGGGACCCGGGCCACTCATCGACGCGCCTTTTGCGGGCACGCCGTTGACGGTCTCGAAGTCGCGGTTGGTGTCGAACTCCCAGATCACCGCGCCGTCCTTCGTCGCATAGGCGCGCAGGCCCCCGTCGTTCGAACCGGCGAACACGACGCCAGGGGCTGACGAAATCGCGGCCAGGAGCGCCGGCGTGCAGCCGCGGCCCCGTTCGCCGCACTTGAGCGGCGGCGCGGGCGTCATCCAGGCGCGCGCACCGGTCTCGAGGTTCACCGCGTGCATCTGTCCAGCGGTCTGTAGATTGCCGTCGCCCACCGGGAAGTAGGCGTTCACGCCGTCGGTCGACGAGCCGAACTCCATGCCGCCAAGCGCGGTGCCCTGACCGGCGCGATACTGCCAGACGATCGCCCCCTTGGCATCCGGATCCAGCGCCCAGCCGATGCCCGACTTCTGCCCGATGACAATCAGGTCCCGTCCGCGCGCCGTGGTCGTCAACATCGGTGCGTTGCCGAAGTCGAAGTCGGGACCGACGCTGCCGGCGGCCGGACAGTTGGCGGGATTTGCCTGATTGCAGCCGACGACGAAGACGTCATGCTCGGTGACTTGCGAGACCCACGCGACCTTGCCGGTGTCGGCCTCGAGCGCCATGATGGCGTCGCTGGTCTTCTGCTGCGGCTCGGTGTACATGTTGCCGGTCGCGACGTAGATCATCCGCCGCTTCGGATCGACGGTCGGCGCGCCCCAGATGCCGGCGCCCGACGGTCCCCACCGCACGGCGCCGCCGGCGTTCCGGCCAATCGTGCGCGGCTCTTCGGGGATCGTATAGGTCTTCCACGCGATCGCGCCGTTCGTGAGACTCAGCGCGACCAGGCTGCCGCGGAACGTGCAGCACTCATAACGAGGATTGTTGCCTTGCCCTTCCTCGCCTGACGCCACGCTCACATAAAGTCGGTTCTGAAAGATCACCGGCGCGCCCGTCACGTGGCCGCTCGGATGGGCGTCGATGTTCTGCGTCCAGACCAGTTCGCCGGTGGTTGCATTCACCGCGTAGACGTTGGAACGGCCGTCGCCGAAGTAGGCCGTCGCGGCGCCCCCGGCGCTCAGTCCGATCGTGATCGCCGATCGCACGCCCGCCTTTGCCTTGTAGGTCCAGTGGGTGCACCCGGTCTTCGCGTCGAGCGCGTAGACGGTGCCGTCCTGGCTGCCGACGAAGAGACGCCCCCCGGCGACGGTCGGCTGCGCGCGTGCGCTGTTCGCGCCGGGAAAGCCAAACGCCCATTTGAGCTTCAGGCGCGGAGTGGTCTCGGCCGAGAGCCCTGCCTGCGGATCGTTCTGGAAGCGCGCGTTCGTCGCGTCCGGCCCCCAACTGCTCCACGACGGCCCCTGCGCCGGAGTGAACGCCGGCGTTCCCGGGCCGCACAGGCTGGCCGACGACGAGCTACCGGCACCGACGCGGCGTCCGGTCAGGAATTCCGAAATCGCCAGACGCTCGGCGGGCTGGAGGTCGGCGCCTTGTTGGCGCATGACGCCGGTGGTCAGCGCGTCAAGAATCGCTTCGGGAGTCTTCTGGCGGAGCGATGCGACGCTCGGAATGCGCGGATCGTCGCCGCCGTGGCAGGTGGCGCAGTAATTGGTGAAGAGCGACTGTCCCGCGGCGGTCGCCGGTGCGGCAGGTGTCTGGGCCAGCGCCGGTGCTCCGCTCGCCACGAGGGCAAGGAGGAGCACCGGGACACCTGATCTCGTCATCGGCTGCTGGTCTGGCCGGAGGCCGGCGCTGGCGCTGGCGCGTCGACGGTGCCGAAGTAACCGATCAGCATTTCCTCCCACGTCTGTTCGCCCCAGCGAACCGTCGCGGTCGGGTCCGGATTGAACTTGTTCGCCGGCGAATTGTCGTAGTGCGCGACAACCATCAGCGTCGTCCCCTTCGGCAGGAACTTGGGCTCGGCGAGTTTGTAGGTGAGCTGCCAGTTGAAGTCGTACTTCGGTACGCTCAGCAGGACTTCTTCCTTGCCGTCGGGATAGATCGCCTTGTACATCACGTCCTTGCCGCGCACGTGCATGTGCGGATACATCGTGTTCAGGTACGTATCCTTCTGCATCACCTGCTTGGCCATGACTTCGTAGTTGGGATTTCCAGGCGGAATCGCGAACGTCGCGTTCGGCATCTGGCCGCCGCCGGCCTGGCGGAGCTTGGTCGGCGGTTCCTTGGCGAGGTAGACGCCGATCTGCAGTTTGTCCTTCACGACCTCGCCAATCGTCGTGTAGTGCATCTGCAGCACGATGTCGGCGCCGGCTGGAATCTTCCGCGCCACGCCCTCTTCGTACATGCTGTCGACTCGGCCGGGCACATAGCCGCCGATGCCGCCAAGGTCGCGGCGCGAGCGATCACGCGTCGGGCTCGGTGGAACAGGCTTGCCGGCGCCCTCGACCAGATCGCTGATGATATGATGCAGCACGCGGCGATCCGCCGTCCGGTATTCGATGCCGCGAATCCAGGTGTCTTCCTTGAGATTGGTGGGGATCGTGACGTAGGTGTACGGCACGGTGCCGTCAGCCGGAATGACGAACGGCTCGTTCATCTCGAAGATGAGATCCGGCTTGCCGTTGGCCCAGCCTTCCGTGAACGCGGGCAGCTTCGGCATGTCCGCCTTGCGGCCTTCGGGCAACCCGCCGTCGACCCACGCCGCGATCGTCGCGATTTCCGCGTCCGACAGGCTCGGGTCGTTGGAGAACTTGCCGACGTGCGGATCGGCGCCCCAGGGCGGCATCACGCGGGCAACGACCTTCTGCTTGACGGCGCGCGCCCAAGGCCGGACTTCATCGAACGTCGTCAGCGACATCGGCGCGATCGCACCGGCGCGATGACACTCGACGCAGGCCTTATAGAGAATCGGCGCCACGTCCTTGCTGAAGGTCGGCGTCGCGGCGCTCGCCGCTGACGACAACGCCAGGGACCCCAGGATTGCGACCGCAGTGACCGTCCAGCGCAGGCCGGACGTTCGGCGTTCAACTCGCATGCATGCCTCCACGGCAAAGTCTACCCGGACTGCAGGCTTTCCGCCTGTGACAATCGGTGAAAAAAGCGGGGATTAGGGTGTCGGACACCGGAACAATCGCCGGGTGTCTGACTCCCTAATCCCCAGGTCCGGCTAAAGCCGTCCTTCCACTAACTCAGGACGGCCCGAGCTTCGTCGAAGGGCCGGACGCCACCGCCGTCTGAAGCGCTACCGGCTACCAGTCAATCTGTCCCCCGAGCTGGAACCGGCGGCCCTGGACGATGGCGATCGGCTGCCCGTAGAGCGAACCGGTGCCGCCGATCGTCTCGTTCACGGTGAGGACCGTCGACAGGTTCATCACGTTGAAGATCTCGAGGAACGGCTGGAACCGCAACCGCCCGCTCCGGAACGTCCGCGAGATTCGCATGTCGTTGGTCTTGACGTAGTCGTAGAACGTCGTGGTCGGATCGACGACGTTGACGGTGAGGCTCGCGACGTTCGCGGTCAACTGGGTGCACCCCGTGGACGCCGCCGCGGCCGCGTTGCACGTGTACGTGTAGTCGCCGCCGATCGGGATTCCCGGACGCGCCTGAAACGATCCGCTGAGCTGCACCTGGTACGGCAGGGTGAATCCGGCCGAACCCTTAAAGAGAGTCCTGAACGGCGGGGTCTGCTCGCAGAACCGGAGCGCGTTCGGTGTCGATGCCGCCAGATCGGTACAGTTGTTGGTCGCCGTGCGCTCGGTCGTCACGCCGCCAAAGACGAAACCGCGCGGGAGGCGGGCGTTGACGCTGACTTCAAACCCGTTGTAGACGCGGGTGTTGTTCTCGGACCAGTTGGTGATGTTGTCGGCCGTCACGACGCGGTTCCGGTTGTACAACGTGATCACCTGGCCGCCGCCGTCAGGGTTGTTGACGTTCAACGGGACGACGATGTTGAACGCCGTGAAGTCGGCCACCGGATCCAGCGCGCGATTCTGCGTGTATTGAATGTCGTAGAACTGACGCCGATAGTAGCCGCCGGTGATCGAGATGCGCGGGAACAGCTCGTGCTGCACCGAGACGCTCTCTTCCCAGTTGCTCGGCCGCGGCAAGCCGTCGGCGATTCGCGCTGACGCGCCGGGAATTCCGAAGTTCGGATTCGGTGACGCGCCGATCTCGTTCGACTGGATGTTGCCGTTGGCGTCGAAGATGTTGTTGTTGCCGTCACGGTCGACCCAGCTCCGGCTGTCGGTCTGCCCGGTCATCGGGTTGAGCGTGGCCGTCAGGCCGAGCGCCTGCTGGCCCAGGAACTTGCCGATGGAGGTCTTGAGGGCGGTCTTGCCGTTCCCAAACAGATCGTACGAGGCGCCGACCCGGACCGCCCAGTCGCTCCAGCAGGGAATGCACGGCGTTTCCGGGGCGGTGCGTTCCGGCACGAAGCGGCCGGCCGGGGCGGTCTGCGCCGGCGCGTAGCCGTTGAAGTAGTCGTAGCGGGCGCCATAGAGCAGCGTCAGACGATCGATGGTCCACTTGTCCTGAGCGAAGATGCCCAGGTTCGCCTTCAGCCGGTCTTCGCGGATGTACGGCGAGTTGCGAAGCGTCACGGATGTGGCCGTCGGGACCCCGGCGGCGTTGTTGGCGAGCGCCATCTGTACCGTGTCTCCGTGGGGTTCCACCTTCAGCGTCGAATAGCCCCACTGCTGGTTGATGCCGACCTTGAAGTTGTGGCTGCCGGTCACGTACGAGACGTTCGCGACGGCGTTCCAGATCATGTTGAAGTAGTCGTTCGGCGCGGTCGCCGACGCCACCGTGCGGACGCCCGTCGTGGTGTTGTTGTGGCTGATGTCGAACGGCCCGTTCTCTTCCTGATACTTGAATTTGTAGGTCGGCACCGCGAGCGACTGCCCCACCTCGAGCAGGAACCGGCTGGTGATCGGCGTCGTCCACTTCGCCTGCGCCGCATACTGGAGCGGCGTCGGGAGCCAGTACGACGCTTCCGGCGAGATACAGGCCACGCTGTTGCCGCTCGTCGCGCTGCAGCCGGCGTCGAAGCGGCGTGTGCCGCCCTGCGACTTGTAGAAGGCGAAGACGATCTTGTTCTTCTGCGTCGCCTGGAACGTCAGGCGAATCGTCGAGTGCGGCGCCACCTGACCGCCGGACTCGGTTTGCCCGCCGCCCGGGAAGTATTGCTCCGGCAGCGGAATGATGTTGTTGGTTTGCGACACTCTCTGCGCGAGGAGGAACCAGACTCGATCCCTCTTCAGCGGGCCGCCGAAGACGGCGTTGGTGTCGTAGTTGTAGTCGAGGCTCGTGCCTTGCCGAATGAACGGCAGCAGTTCGTCGGTGATGTTGCTGCTCTGAAGGGAACCGCGCGAGCCGAACGTCCGCCAGACGCCGGAGAAGTTGTTGCCGCCTTCCTTCGGGATCGAGTCCATGCGGACACCGCCCAGCGCGTTTTCCGCCGACTGCGAGCCGGCGTCGTATACCAGTTCGGTTTGCGCGAGCTCGTTGACGCCGACGCCGTTGGCCTGGCTGCCTGACCCGGTGAGGTTCTGGCCGATATTCATCCCGTCGAAGTAGATGTGCTGATCCGCGGTCGCGGAGCCGTGCACCGACATCTCGCTACGGAACCCCTGGCTGTAGAAGCTCACGCCGGGCACGAGGCTCGCGCCGCCCTGCATCGTGCGCGTCGCCTGCAGGACGTTGAGCACTTCGCGGTTGAGCACCGTCTGGTTCTGCGTGCTCTGCACGTCAACCACCGGCGAACTCCCCGACACCGTAATCGTCTCCTCGAGTTGTCCGAGCTGCAGAACCGCGTTCACCTGCGCGCTGAACGAGCCTTCGAGCTCGATCCCTTCGCGTTGAACCTTGCGGAAGCCGGTCAGCTCGAACGTCACGCTGTAGACACCGGGACGGAGATCGATGATCGCGTAACGACCGGAACCGTCGGTGACGGCTTCACGCGTTCGCTCGATCAACTCCGGACTGGCGGCGGTGACGGTGACACCGGGCATGATGGCACCGGTCGAGTCGGTGACCTGGCCGACGATGCTGGCGCGTTGCTGAGCGGCGGCGGGTAGAGCTGCTGTGACGGCGACGAGCGCGACGACGACGATCACGAAGAATCGACGCATGCCCCCTCCTCGAAAACTTGCCGGAAAACGAATGAAGCCGGGACCCAGGGGAAGTCGCTATGAAATTGCGCTGATGCTGGACCTATGGCAGAGCCGTGTCAATAACAATCTCTTAACAAATCGACCGGACGTTAGGTCGATCCGGTGTGTTGTAGTACTCGAGGGACGAGGCGGACCGCCGAGAGCGATCATTCCCCCGGCGGGGGCTGAGCGCCGCGGCCGTAGTTGGGGCGATAGTGCCGGTGGCAGACCGTACAGGATTCGTACAACTGGTCGCTGAGGGCCTCCAGGGCGGGAACGTCCTTGGCCTTGGCGGCCTTGAAGGCCGCGGCACCGGCGTCTCGCATCAATTTGGCGTCGGCCATCCACTGCTGCTGGTCGCGCGCGTACCCGGCCATCATCAGCAGGTTGCCGCTTTCGGCCACCATCAGCGCCTGGCCCTGGAGCTCGTTCCACTGCACCTCCGTCTCGGGCGTCCGCGAGCTGATGTAGAAGATGGCGTCCGAGGCGGGGTAGATCACCTTGATCATCAGCTCGCTCATCGTCCCGACCTTCTGGGCCGTCAGGAGCGCCGAGCCGGTCAGAACGAGAACGGTCAGGGCCAGGATGCAGCGTCGCATGGAACTCTCCTGTGGTTGACAATCCGGAAAGGCGAGTGATATCTAACACCGCCTCTCATTCAAATCACAACATCATGTCGCTTTTGCCCTTTTGCGAATGGCTCGCCGGCACGTCCGGGAGCATTGCCCTCCACGAATCGCTCTACATGTACCCCCTGGTCGAGTCGGCCCACGTCCTGACGCTGTGTCTGTTCGTCGGGATGTCGGTGGCGTTGGACTTCCGGCTGCTCGGGATCGGGCTGAAACGGGTCTCGGTGACCGACATCGCAGACCGCCTGTTGCCGTGGATGTTCGTCGGCTTCTTCATCATGGTCGTCACCGGGGTGCTGCTTTTCTACGCGATCCCGATCCGGTCCTATCAGAGCATCTGGTTCCGGCTGAAGGTGATCATGCTGATCGCGGCCGGCATCAATGCCTGGGTCTTCCACAACACGATCTACGCAAGGGTCCAGGAGTGGAAGGACGCGGTGCGGACGCCGCCGCGGGCGCGGCTGGCCGGGGCGCTGTCGCTCTTCCTCTGGGCCGGCATCATCGTCAACGGGCGGATGATCGCCTACAACTGGTTCGACTGCGATCAGAAACAATCAGCATTCATCGTGTGGGCCGCCGGCTGCACGCCGAGAGAGTAGGAGCGGCTCATGGATCTCCTGGCCTTCGTCAATTGGGTAGAAGCGACCGCCTTCGGCACCTGGATTCGCGAGACGACCTGGGCGTTCGCGGTCATCGAGTCGGTGCACCTGCTGGCGCTGTCGGTGATCGGCGGCGCGGTGCTGATCGTCGACCTGCGCCTGCTCGGCCTCGGCTTGAAGAAGCACGCGGTCAGCGAGCTGGCCCGGGACGCGATGCGCTGGCAGAACGTCAGCTACGTCGTCCTGCTGCTGACCGGCATCGGCCTGTTCGCCTCGGAAGCGCTGAAGTGCTACTACAGCACGCCGTTCTGGTTCAAGATGATCACGCTGCTGATGGCGACGATCTTTACATACACCATCCGCCGCAAGGTCGTCTTCGCGCCGGAAGGGCGCTTTTCGCCGGCGATCGCCGGCACGGTCGCGGTCGTCTCGATGACGCTCTGGACGTGCGTCGGGGCCGGTGGACGGTGGATCGGATTCTCGGGTTGATCATCGATGAATGATGATTGATGAATGATGATTGGATTTGACACCATGAAGGACCAGCCGAAGGCCAACGTGGGCCCCTACGCGCGGAAGCCGTACCGCAAACCCACGCTGAAGACGTACGGCAAGATCCACGAAGTGACGACGCAACTCGCTCCTCCCGGACTGCCCAGCAACGCCCAGTAGGCCGGCAGCCGTCGGGTTCCTCTCGGTGTTTGCCCGGATCCACGCCCTGCGCGTTCGCTCCGACAGAGTCCTTCCCGGCCTGGTGCCGGGTTCGCCGTTCGCCAGCCACGACCTCGACATCGCCTTCAATGGCGTTCCGCCCGCCGATCTCATCGGGGAACCGAGCAGCGAGACCCTCTGGTTCAACAGTCAATACGTGGACGAGCACGGCCGTCCCACCCTGATTGCGACGTGGTTGAATCAGCGGCGCGCCTGCCGCCTGGCCTACACCAACGGACCGACGTTCGTCATCGATCGCGACGCGACGCGGATCTGGCCCTCGTGGCCGGAGTCGCTCTCATTCGAGCTCGTCGCGTGGTATCTGCTCGGTCCGATCATGGGTGTGGTGCTGCGGCTGCGCGGAATCACGAGCCTTCATGCCAGCGCGATCGCGATCGACGGCAAGGCGGCGTTGTTCGTCGGTCCGAGCGGCGCTGGAAAGTCGTCGACGGCAGCGGCGTTCGCGGCCAGCGGAGGACGCGTGCTCGCGGACGACACGGTGGCGTTGCGACGAATCCTCAGCGGGTGGATGGCGTCGCCGGCCTACCCGCGGCTGCGCCTGTGGCCCGACACCGCCAACGCACTGGCCGATGCGGGCGCAGCGGCCGGCCTGATCGCGCCGCCGCCGGAGGATCCCAATGCCCGCTTCCTCCTCGATCTGACCGCACCGGGACGATTCGTCGATGACGCCGTTCCACTGGGCGTGATTTATCTCCTCGAAATCGATCGATCCGGACACGTGCAGTCGCGTCCGGCGTCGCCCAGCGACGCGGTGGTGGCACTCGCGGCCAACACCTACGCGCACAGCATCGGCGATCGTCACGAGTGGATTCGTGAACTCGACGACCTCACGTCGATCGTCCGCTCGGTGCCGGTCCGGCATCTCGCGCGGAGCCACGACCTGACGTCGCTCTGGGCGTGCCGGGATCTGGTGCTCAACGACTCGTCATCGATGATTGATGGATGATGATTGATGATTTGGATTGATGATTTGGACTTGAACAAATCCAATCATCATTCATCGTTCGTCGATGATTTGCCGCGCAACCGCGCGAGAGGGTGTGCAGCTCCCGTCCGCGAGCCGATTGACCTCCTGCGCCCCACCCGTTAGTGTTGATCGCACCGCATGTCTTCTCAGTTGGCTGCCGGCGTCGGGCGCTGGCGGCACCGCGCCGCGCAGGCGGCCGGATTCGGCTGGCGTCAATGGCAAACCCTCGGCGAAGCCGTCGGCACGCTGATCGCCGTGAGCGTGGCGCTCCGCTTCGTTCGACTCCCGCGCCTGGCTCAATGGGCGACGGCCGCCCGGCCCGGAGCCGGCCTGAGTGACGCCGGAATTACCGAAACCGCACGACTCGTCGGTTTTGCCGGCCATACCCTCGGATTCAAGTGCCTGGTCCGGTCGCTGACGCTGGCCCGCCTACTGGCGAGGCAGGGAGTGGCGACCGATATTCATCTTGGCGTGCAGCCCGAGGCAGACTCGCTCAAGGCGCACGCCTGGGTCGAACGAAACGGACATGCGCTCAATGACTCCCTTGGCTACGGCACCCAATTCACGCCCATCAACGCCGTCGGGACTGAAATCCGTGGCTGACACCCCGCGGCGCGTGCGCGTGGCGGCCAACACACTCAGTCGCGAGGTTCAGGGTGAAACGGTCCTTCTGCAGCTCGATCGAGGCGAATATTTCGGGCTCGACGAGATCGGGACCAGGGTGTGGCAACTGATTACGGAACGGGGAGACCTCGACGCCGTCCGGGCGGCCCTCGCTGAGGAGTTCGACGCCGACGCGGATCAGATCAGCCTGGATCTGCGGGAACTGGTCGACGCGTTGCTGGAGCGGCAGCTCCTCGTGGCGGACTCACACTAGACCAATTACCTGAAGAGGCTTTTCACTATGTCAAAGACCGGACGGCAAGAGAAGAAGACCGCAGCCAAGAAGCCGTATCGCAAGCCGGCGCTTCGCAGCTACGGCAACATCCACCAGATCACGCAGCAGGACAAGGGCAAGGGCAAGAGCGGGACCTAGCCGCGCGCGGCCAGCGTCCGGATCTTCGTGTTCTACACACTCCACGGCCTCCGTGTCCGGTCCGATGTGGCGATCCCGGGGCTCGTGCCGCACGACCCCGCCACACCGGACGTCGAGTTCGTGACGCGCGAGCCAGTGCCCGCCGCGGATGCATCCGAGCCGGTCTGGTTCACGGGACGTGCCCTGGACGATGCCGGCAAACCGGTATTGGTCGTCACCTGGCTGAAGGACGGTCAGGCGTGCCGTCTGCGCTACAGCGACGGCGTGACATTCGTCCTCGAGCGCGACGGCACGAAAGTCTGGATCTCGTGGCCACCGCACCTGAGCCTGCTCGACACGACCAGCTATCTGCTCGGTCCGGTGATCGGGATCCTCCTCCGCCTGCGCGGTATCACCGCGCTGCACGCCAGCGCTGTGGAGATCGATGGACGCGCCATCGTCTTCGCCGGCCACGCGGGCGCGGGCAAGTCGACGACCGTGGGGGCGTTTGCCGTCCGCGGGTTTCCGATCATTGCTGACGACACGGTTACGGTATCCCGACGCCACGATGGCTGGGTCACGGCCCCCGGCTATCCGCGGCTGCGTCTGTGGCCCGACGCCGCCAACGCGCTGGACGACCCGGGCCGGCGAACGCTGCTCGCACCGGGCCGCAACGGCAGCACCCACCGCTATCACATGGATCTCACCGCGCCGGGCCGGCGCTTCACCGGAGAAACGCTCCCGATCGGGGCGATTTATCTGCTCGAACCAGGCTCTGGCCACAGCTTTCACGCATCACCGGTGAACGCCGCCGATGCCGTGTTCGCGCTCGCGGCGAGCGTCTACGGCCAGCAGTTGAGCGATCGCACCCAGCAGGCTCGTGAATTCGCTGAGCTATCCGAGCTGGCTGGTCACGTCACTGTCCGCCGCCTCCGGCGCCCGGAACATCTGGCATCCCTGTCGTCGTGTCCGACATTCGTGATCGATGACCTCGAGTCCTGTGGCCTTCGCCCCCTCGCGTGCAGCGACCGCTGACGCGCTGATCGCCGCGCCGGACGCCGAACACTTCTACGAAGTGTTCGGGCTGACGGTGCGCGCGAACACGGCGATCCCGTTTCTTGCGGAACGCTCCCACGGCGGCGCGACGGATGTCGAGCTCGTGGTTGCCGGCTGTCCGGCCGACCACGCGGCCACGCCCGACGCGGCCGCGGTCTTCAGCGCCCGTGGTTGCTACGAACCGACCGGACGCCCCTCAGTGCGCGTCTGGAAGCTCGCGCCGAATCGCTGGTTGATTCGCCACGGCGATGGCACGACGTGCCAACTCTCGACTTCCGCCGCCGACGACGGCGCCGTGCGAATCGAAGTTGGATGGCCGCCAGCCGATCGCGCCGACGATCCGTGGGACTTCATCTCGACGTTCGTCTTCGCGTTTGCGCTTACGCTGCGGGGTAGCGTCTGTCTGCACGCGGCCAGCGTCGCGATGAACGGCGGCGCCGTCCTTCTCGCCGGACCTGCCGGCACCGGCAAGTCCACGCTCGCCGCCCGATTGTCTCTGAACGGTTGGTCCGTGCTGACCGATGATGTCGCGGTCATCGATCGCACGCCGCGAGGATTCGCGGTCCGCCCGGGTGCACCACTGCTGCGGCCGCGTCGCAGCGGTCTGGCGGCGCTCGGATCGTCAGGGCTGGCGCGTGTCGTGCCGTCGACGACGGTGCGCGAATGGGTTGAGCTGACGCCGACGGGCAATCACCCGGTGGAACCGCTCCACGTCGACGCGATCTACATGCTGACGGCCGCTGATGACGGCATCGGCGTCACACTGGCCACGACGGCGCAGGCTGATGCCATCGTCGATCTGATGACGCAGAGATGGAGCGCGCACATCGACCGCGCAGCGCAGGACGCGCGCGCCTTCGCGCTCGTCAGTGACCTGGTGAATGCAGCGGGCGTGACCCGCGTCCGATTCAATGCCGCCGACGCGCGCGCGCTGGAGGCGGCGGCCGGTGTGATTGCGGCCCGCGCGCGGAGGAGCCGGTGACCGCCACCGACCCGGTCCTGACCGTGACGCCCGACAGTCTTCCGGGCGGGCCGCTGTCGGACGATGTGCGCGAAGACGCGCGGCGCCTGTTCATGCGCCATGGCTTTCTTCAGATCGACGGCGTCCTGGCGCCGGACTTCGTCCAGTCGCTGCACGACGAACTCCTGCGACGGCGCGAGGCCGGCGCGGGCGCGACGCTCGACGTCGGCGACCGGCGCTCCATGACGAGCGTCGATCTGGACGGCGTGTTCAATGACCCGCTGCTCTACGCGAATCCGCGGGTCTATCCGATCGTCGACACGCTGCTCGGCGGCAAGACCTCGCTCGCCAGCGTCGGCTGTGTCACGGCCTTGCCTGGCGCGGCGGCCCAACACCGGCATCAGGATCATCCGCCGCTCTTTCCCGAGACGACGCTCAGCGCGATCCTGCCCTGCTACGCCATCACGCTGATCGTACCGCTCGTCAACGTCGGACCCGGCGCCGGCGGAACCGCGGTGTGGCTCGGATCGCACCACGACATGTCGGGCGTCGCGCTGCGAGACGAGGACGCCTACGTCCCTGACGCGCGCATCGGCTCGGTGTATCTGATGGACTATCGGCTCACCCACCACGGCACGGCCAACACGCTCGGGCGCATCCGTCCGATTCTGTCGCTGGTATATGCGCGACCGTGGTTTGCCGACAGTGTGAATTTCCGCTCCGTCGAGCGGGTGTCGATCCCCCGCGCCGCACGGGCCGCGGTCCCGGATCGCTGGCGCCATCTCTTCGCACCCGTGCGCGAGCAGGATTGAGATCGGTCATGGCCAATCCGAAATACAGCGTCACCGCCTACGGCGAAATGATCGCCGACCGCGTCCGCCTCGAGGCATACGAGGCCGCGATTCGCGCCGCCTGCCGCCCTGGCGCGTGCGTCGTCGACATCGGCAGCGGCGCCGGCATCCTGTCGCTGCTCGCCTGCCGCTACGGCGCGGCGCGCGTCTATGCCATCGAACCATCGGATGTCATTGAAGTGGGGCGCGAAATCGCCGCGGCGAACGGCGTCGCCGATCGCATCGTCTTCATCCAGAGTCTCTCGACGGCCGTCGAGCTGCCGGAACCGGTCGACCTCGTCATCGCCGATGTCCGCGGGGTGCTGCCGATGACCGGCTCGAGCCTGGCGACAATGCGCGATGCACGGCGGCTGCTTGCGCCAGGCGGCCACATCATTCCGGCCTGCGACACCGTCCGCGTCGCGGCCGTCGAGTCGCCGTCGACCTTCGCCTATTTCTCGGATCCGTGGCGGCGTGTCACGTCGTTCGACATGCGCGCCGCCGAACGGCTGGCGCTTCAGAGCTGGATCCGGTCGCCGCAGCCCGTCGAGGCGCTGGTGAGCGAAGCGGGAACGATCGCCACGCTCGAGTACGCCACGAACACCAGCAACAGCGTGCGTGGCGCCTGCAGCGTCCGCGTGACCCGAGCGGGAACCGTCCACGGACTCTGTGCCTGGTTCGACACGCGGCTCTACGGCTCGATTGGTTTTTCGAATGCACCTGGACTCACCAAGACGATCTACGGCCAGGCGTTCTTCCCGCTGACGGCCCCCGTCGAGGTCGCCGAGGGCGACTCTATCGACATCGAGCTCCTCGCGTCACATGTCCACGACGACTATGTCTGGACGTGGGCCACGATCGTCCGATCCGCCGCCGGTGAGGTGCTCCATCACTCGCGGCAATCGACATTCCACGGCACGCCGCTGACGCTCGCGTCGGTCCGCGTCTCGGCCGAAACGTCCCCGCTCGGTGCGGCCAAATGATCGATCTGCTGGCCCGCACGCTCGGCGGCGACGAGTCGGCCGCGGCTGCGCTGTCGGCCTGCGATCCCGCGGCGGTCGTCGATGCGGCCATCCACCATGGCGTCGGGCCGCTGCTGCACGAACGGTTGACGGGCCTTGGCGCCGGAGCGGCGCTCGTCACGTTGACCGCTGCCATGGCACAGCGCGAGCTCTTCGCGGATCTGCTGCGCGAAGCCGAGCTGATGCGCGCGCTGGACGCGCTGGCACGGATCGACGCCGCGCCGGTGTTGATGAAGGGGTCGCACCTCGCCTACTGCCACTACCCGCGTCCCGAGCTCCGGCCGCGCGTCGACACCGATGTGCTCGTTGCGCCAGGGGCGCCGGCGGCGGTCGACACGACACTCAAGGCGATGGGATTTACCAAGCAGCGCGGGATGAGCGGCGAGCTGGTCTCGTATCAGTCGCTGTATGCGAAACATATCGACGGCACGCTCGCCTGCGCCCTCGACGTGCATTGGAAGATCGCCAATGCGCAGGTGTTCTCCAACATGCTGAGCCACGACGAGGTCGCGGCGAATGCGGTGCCGATTCCCCGGCTGGGACCTCACGCCCGCGGCCTGTCAGCCGTGCACGCGCTGCTCCTCGCGTGCGTTCATCGCATGGCGCACCACCTGGACTCGGACCGGCTGATTTGGCTGTACGACATCTCGTTGCTCGCGGGACGTCTGAGCCCCGGCCAATGGAACGAGTTCGCGACCCTCGCCGCTGATCGCGGCGTCGTCGGCGTGTGTCGCCGGAGCCTGGAGCGGACGCAGGAGCGTTTTCCAGCGACAGCGGTACCCGCCGCGCTGAGCGCGATGCCTCGCTGGGCGTCGCCGGGACCGGAATTGAGTGCCGGATATCTGACGCCGCGCCGCGCGGCCGAAGCGATCGCCGACGACTTGCGGGCGCTACCGGACTGGGGTCAACGGATCCGGCTGCTGCGCGAGCATCTCTTTCCGCCGGCGCAGTACATGCGGACGATCTACGCGCCCGCGAGCGGGGCGCCGCTTCCCTACCTGCACGCGCGCCGCATCATCCGCGGTGCGCATACCTGGTTGAGAAAGAAGACCATCGATGATTGATGATTGATGATTGATGATTGATTTGTTCAATTCAAATCATCGTTCATCATTCATCAATCATCATTTGTTTCGCTCCCCAAAACGCGCCCCGCGCAGGATGCCTTCCATCGCGTGGTTGCCCTCGTGGCAGGCGTATTCGAAAAGCTGTTCGTCGCTGCGCGCCATCGGCAGGACGACGGTCCACGGCCTGGCGAAGGCTGATGGGTCGTCGATCGTGAACTCGTAGCGGAGCGTGTCGGCGTCGGTGCGCGTGAAGCGCTCGACGAGGTGCAGCCGCTCGCTCGCGCCGCGAAAATTCGTCTTGTCGGTGAAATTGATCGTGTCGACGATCAGCGTGTTGCCGTCCCACCGGCCGACCGAGTCACCCAGATACTTCCGCACACCGTGCGGCGCATGGGCCCGGCCGTCGGTCGGCACGATCCGCGCGTCGTGAATCATCTCGTTGAAGATGACGACGTGATCGCGCGACTGGAAGATCTGCATGTAGTTGTTGTACGGCCCCGGCAGCATCGGCGGTCCGGCGTTGAAGCCGAGGCAGCGTTCAGCGAGGCTGCGATCCTCGGGACCGTCGGTCGGATGATCGCGTCGCGCCTGGAGGCGCGCGGCCTGGCGCTGCTGGGCGCCGGGCGTCAGGGCCGGAATCCGGCCGTCAGGCGGATCGACCACGAGCGAGGTCTGGGCCATGCCGTTGACCGTAGCCATCGTCGTGCCGCGGTCGTACCACGCGTCGTTGTAGGCCCGGGCCAGGTCCGCATCGATGCCACCGTCCCGGCGATCGGCGTTCTGGCGGTCACGGATCTGGCGCTCGTACTGCGCGGCTTCTCCTGGCGTCAGCGTTGCCTTGCTCGCAAATTCCGCGGGCCGCTCGACCGGCGTCAGCGTCGAGAAATTCCAGACGCCTTCGAGATCGGGTTTACCGTCGGGGGTGCGCGCCGACCACGGCCGGGAACTGGAGGGTCGGGGCGTTTGGGCAAGGATCGAGACGCTGGCGAGAAGGGTGGTCGTGGCGAGCGCGAGGTTGAACAGCCGCGACATGAAAAACCCCCGCGGCGAATCATCGATGATTGATGAACGATGAACGATGATTGAATTTGTTCAATCCAATCATCATTCATCAATCATCATTCATCACTGGTTATCTCGGTGAAGGCGGTTCGGTGGTGTCCGCACCGTCGCGCGGCGCGCCGGTACCGGACGAACCCATGAACAGCTTGCGGCCGTCGAGGAACGTGATGTTGCGGCCGTTGGCGCGCGTCAGCGTGTGATCGCGGGTCTGATACCCGTCGACCACGATTTCGGTGCCGACCTTCAACGAGTCGCGGGTGATGCCGCGGCGGAGCAGCGTGTTCGGCGTGCCGCCTTCGACAGCCCACGGTTCGGTCCCGCCCTTCAGGTCCTTCTTTTCGCCGGCCAGGGTCACTTCCTTGGCCGCCAGATGGATCCAGGCGTGCGGGTTGACGAGCTCGACCTTCGTGATGGCGCCCTTCAGCAGCACCGGACGGTTGGCGTCGAATTCGCCGCCGAACGCGTGATGCGCGTCGATGGAGACGCCGGACAGCAGAAACGCAGCAACGACGGCGCCTGACAGCGCGACGGACAGACTGAACGTCATCTTTCGCATGAATGACCTCTCGACACTGAAGACCCTATTCTACCCGGTCGCGGTTACTTCGTCGCCCCGCGTTTGGCCGCGTCGGCATCCCGCTGCCGGGCGCCGCGGAGGATATTGCCGAGCGCGTAATTCGACTCGTGGCAGGCATATTCGTACAGGTTGTCCTCGGTTGCCGGCCACGTGTATTCACCGGTCCAGGCGGTCGCCCACGTCTGCGGGTCCTCGACCGTGAACCGGTAGAGCAGCGTCTTGGCGTCGATCCGCGAGAACCGTTCCGTGACCTTCAGGTTCTCCGTGGACCCGCGGTAGCGCGTCTTGTCCGTGAAATTGGTGGTCTCGACGACCAGGGTGTCGCCTTCCCAGCGTCCAATCGAGTCGCCCATCCACTTGCGCACGTTGGCCGGAGCGTGCTGCGCGTTCATCCGCACGATCCGGGCGTCATGATTCATCTCGTTGAGAATCATGATCGTGTCCTTGGTCTGCACGATCTGGTGCAGGTTGTTGTAGAGCACGGGCAAGGTTGGCGGACCGGACGTGGAGCCGAACCCGAGCAGGCAACGCTCGGCGAGCGGCCGCCGCTCCGGATCGTCGTAGGCGCCGCCGCGTTCGAGACCCGGATCGGAGCTCTCGCTCTGGTCGGAGGTCACCTGAACGACACGCGCGGCGTTGCGCTGTCGGGCCGACGCGGTGATCTGCGGGATCCGGCCGTTCGGTGGATCGACGATGATCGACGTGCGCTTGAGGCCGTCGATGGTGACGTACTCGGTGCCGGAGTCGATCCAGAAGTTGTTGTAGCCGCCGACGTTGCCGGCGGCGCCGCTCGAGCCGTCGCCGCCAATCGGAGGCGCCGAGCGATCGCCGCGGCTCGGCAGGGCCGCCTGCTCGATCCGATCGGTCACCTGCTTCTCGAGCCGCTTCGCTTCCTCGACCGTAATGCCTTTGCGGTCACCGAAGATCGCCGGCCGTTCGAGCGGTGTGAGCGTGGCGAGATCGTAAACGCCCGTGAGATCGGGATGACCGTCTGGAGTCCGCGGCAACGCCGCGCCGCGCACCGGCGCCTGGCCGGCGAGGGACGCGGTCATCAAAGCGGCGACGCTCACGCCGAGCGCCAGCGAGGCCGCCGTCAGAATGCGCGTACGCATAGAGTGCAGTTCCTTTCCTGGCTTTCTTCTTCCACTAGCGCGGCAGCGGATTCTTGCGCCACTGGCCGTACATCAACTCTTCGACGAACTCGACGCACTTGAAGTCCATCAGCTGCGCGTTCTTGTCCTGGATCCGGTAGAGCGGCATGCTCATCTTCCAGGGCCGGCTGAAGGTCTTCGGATCGGTGATCGTCGCTTCGTAGCTGATGATATCCGGGCTCGTCCGCGTGTAGCGCTCGACCACTTTCAGCTCTTCGCTGTGGAAGTTGCCGGCGCGATCGAACCACGACTGATCGTTGAAGCCGGAGACGTCGACGACGAACGTCTCGCCTTCCCAGCGCCCGACCGACTGCCCCATCCACGAGTCGACCGGTGCCGGCCCGGGATCCTTCAAGTAGATGTTCCGCGTCGCACCCGCGTACTGGTAGGCGATGAACACCGCTTTCGTGCTCTGAAAGATCTGAAACGGATGCGGCATGTAGGTGGCGCGCGGCACGCCGGGGAGGTAGCACTTGATCTCGGGGTCGAGCGTCAGCCAGTTTTCCTGATTCTTCTTTTTCTGCTCGAGCGCCGCCGGAAGATACGGAATCTCGTTGCCTTCGACGACGCCCATGCCCGGTGGCACCGCGCCAACCGCGCCGAGCGCGAGTACCGCGGCCGCCGGCACAGGGCCGTACGGCCCTGGGCGAAGCGCCATCGCCGGCCGTGCCACGTGGGTCTGGATGTCGTAATTGGCAGTGTTGATGGTCTGCCAGATGCCGTTCAAGTCGGGATGCCCGTCGGCCAGACGCGGCGCCCGATACGCGGCCGCCTGCTGACCCGAGACCGGCGTCACCGACAACACAATTGCCGCAACGATCGCCGCTGCTGCGGCGCCCGCAATCACACTTTTGAGGCCCTGTCTCATCGACGCGATCTCCTTCACGCGAGGACTATACGGCAACCGTCACAGGAGTCAAGGTTCTGAAGCCGCCCGTCACCGCCCTGTCACGACCTCGGCGAGCAGCGCCTCGATCCGGCTCATGACCGTCGGCCAACGGTACTCCCGTTCGACGTACGCCAACCCCTGGCGCCCCATCTGGGCGCGGATGCCGGGATGCGCCAGCAGGTAGCTCAGCGTCCCGGCAAACTCGTCGTAGTTGCCGTAGTACAACGCGCCTTCCGACCGGATCGCCTGTCCTTTCAAGACCGCGCAATGACGGTTGACGAGCGCCGGCAGGGCGTGATTCCACCCCTCGAGCAGAGCCAGGCTGAGGCTCTCGAAGCGTGACGGAACGATTTGCAGCAACGCCTGGGTGAGCAGCGCTTCGCGGACCGCCTCGCTGACAAACCCCAGGGCCTTGATCTTCGGGTGCCCCGGGATTGGCATGTTCGCGGGCCCCGCGAGCACCAGCGGTGGACTGTCAGGATGCTCGGACGCGTAGCGGACGAAGTGCTTCAGGAGCGTGGCGCACCCCTTGTTCGGGTCCACCCGCCCGAGATAGAGGAGAAACGGCGCCTGGACGCCCGCCTCGGCGAGACCGCCGGCGGACGCCGCGGTCGGGCGCGGCAACAGTCCGGAGCCGACGACCGCCGCCGGCCGCCGCGGCGCGCTCGTCCGCTGCCAGACCAGCGCTTCTTCCTCGGGGGTCAGAAACAGAAAGCCGGCCGGGCGCGCAAAAAACGGATCGAGGGCGGTCGCGCGCATCAGCGGATCCTCTTCGGCCGTCGGCACCAGCACCGCCCGGTCGGCCACCAGCGGCAGGCCGAAGAAGACTTCGGCGTAGCGAAACGCCCAGAACAGAATCAGATCGAAGTCACGGCCGTGGCGGCGCAGGTACTCGAGCAGGTCGGGCACCTCGGGGCCGTTTTCGTGAAACCAGTGCTCCTGCTCCGCGTCCGACGCACGGCCGGCAAACACCTTCTCGCTGATCTCGCGGAAGCGCAGCATCGATCGTTCGCGAACGACCGGAAACCGCCGCACCGTCAACGGGCCGAGCGTCGACTCGCCGGCCGGATACTCGTTGCGCCACGTCATGTGATCGCGCGCGCACGAGGTGAGAATCGTGACCTGGTGATTGGCCGCGAGCCGCTCCGCAACCTGCCGGCAGTGCGCCTCGGACCCACCCGCGAAGTCGGTCCCGAAACGGTGAACCACGCAGGCGAGTTTCATCCTGCTACTGTGTGGTGTCCGGCTTCAGCCGGACCTCCCGGCCCGCCTCGCCCGCCCTGCCAGCCCCGCCCGCCCCGATTTCCTCCCGCAGCTTCGCGTTCTCGATCGCCAGTTCCTCGATGCAGGCAAATAGGACGCGGTTGACCTCGCGCTGCCGGCGGAAGTTCTCGAGGCTGTACTCCCAGAGCCAACGCGTGAGCGGCAGCAGGATGCGACGCTTGACGAAGATCAGGAACGGCCCGATGACCGGCCGGTGGCTGCTGTACTCGAGATGGAGGCGAAGTTCGCTGTCGACCTCGTCGCCGGCCAGATGAGGAATCAGCAGGGCGTCGGGATTGCGGGTTTCGAGCGCGCGCAGCAGGAGCCGGTCGACGTGTTCGTAAATCTGCGGATCGCGATAGTCCGACGCGCCGCCCGCGGCCAGCAGCCGGAGACGGCGCGCGCGCCGGACCTCGTCTTCGATCTCACCCATGAGACGCTCGACCTTGACGGTCGACGGGGCGGACTCGGGGTTCAACTACTTCTTCTTGCCCGTGAACGTGCCGTTGATCATGCCGGCGATGTTGAGCGTCCCCTTCATCGTCGACGAATTCTCAACCGTGCACTTGTAGGCGACCGGCGCGGCCTGTCCCTGCAGATCGGCGTCGAAGGTGAAGTTCAATTCGTTTCCCTTCAGGGTCCCCTGCAGATCGGCCTCGCCGAGCGTGCCCGACGAGTAGTGACCAGTGACCTTCTCACCTTCCTGCTTGAAGGTGACGGTGGGCGTGCCGCCGCCCTGATCGGTCGTGACCTCGAAGGTCCAGGTGCCGGTGATATCGAGCTTGGCCTGGGCCTGGGCGAGCGACACGGTGAGCGCGATCAGCGCGAACGCGGCAACGAACGTACGACGAGCGATCTTCGACATCGGCAGTCTTCTCCTGGTTGGCTGATTATTATAAGCGCTCACCATTCGCGAAGATATCAGCGCCACGAGCCGCCCGGCATGGCCTTCCGGTCGAACCGCGGCAGCCCGTCGTCGACCATCGCGAGCTGAAAGAGGACGCTGGCGATGACGGCCGCGGCGGCGCGCACGTCCTCTTCGATGACCCGTTCGTAGGTGTCGAGATTCGTGTGGTGCGTCGCGTCCTCGTACTGAATCGGGTCCTGATCGAAGTTGATCGTCGGCAGTCCGGCGGCGGCAAAGACGGTGCTGTCCGTGATGCCGAGCGCGCGCTGCGCGGTGGCGCGGGCGCCGGCCACGCCGAGATCGGCGAACGGCGCCAGCCACGAGCGGACCATGTCGGCGGCAGCCGGCGGGCCGAAGACGGTGGCCCCGCGGATCCGGCCGGTACCGGTGTCGAGATTCAAATACCCGGCGAGAAACGGAAAGTCGCGCTTCTGCGATTCGAACGGCCCGAAGTGTTCGCGCACGTAGGCCTGCGATCCGAGCAGGCCTTGCTCCTCGCCGGTCCACAACGCCACGCGAATCGTGCGGCGCGGCCGCACGCCGATCGACTTAATGATGCGCGCCGCTTCCATCATCACCGCGCAGCCGATGGCGTTGTCGGTGGCACCGGTGGCTGACTGCCAGGAATCCAGATGGCCGCCGATCATCACGACTTCGTTCTTCCGGTCGGTGCCCGGGATCTCGGCAATCGCGTTGTAACTGGTCCGGCCGTCCGCGTGGATCCGGTTGACGATGGTGAACTGCAGCGTGACGGCCGTGCCGTCGGCGGCGATCCGCGCGATCCGGCCGTAGTCCTCGTTGCGCATCACCACGGTGGGGAGCACCTTGCTGGCATCGAACTGCGGATTGTTGAACGCGGCAATCTGTCCGAGTTCACGGCCGGCGTCGTTGATACGCATCAGCGCGCCGTGGCTGGCGAGGAATTCGTCAATCCGGCGGTTCATGTCGAACGGATTCATCGGCGGTGCCGGCTTGGCCGGCGGCGCCGGCTCGGTTGCGCCCGGCGCAAACATCGCGCGGACGCGCGCCTCATCCCACCGTCCCGACGGCGCGGTGAGGACCGCCGGCACCACGGTCGGCCGGCCGGCGAGCACGATCTTGCCCTGCACCCGGTTGCCGACGCTCGAGAGGTACGCGTTCAACTCGGACGAGGTCGCACGCTCCGGGATCGACAGCGGGAACGCCGGCGCGGTGATCGTGCCGTTCGTACCCGGGGACCACGCCAGCACTTCCACCGTCAGCTGGTCCTTGACCGGCGCGGTGATGTGCGCGGCGACGAATTCGTTGGTCCACCCCGGGTGCCCGAAGTCCCACGCCTCCTGATGCGCGTTCTCGAGGCCCCAGTCGCTCATGGTCTTCACGGCCCAGTCGCCGGCGGCGCGCGTGCTCGGCGAACCGGTGAGACGCGGCCCGTAGACGTCGCTCAGATAGTGCAGCGTCCGCATGATCTCGGACTTCGGCCCGGTGGCTTCCCTCCGAATCAGCGCGTTGATGTCGCTGGCGGGAGGACCTTGCGCGTCGAGCGGAAGCAGGAGCAGCAGGCACACCAACGGCGTGAGCAGGACGCGTGGACGCATACCATCGCCGAGGGGCCGGACGCCACCGGTGTTCATCACGCGCTCCGTCCGAGCGCCTGACGCACGTGGGCCGTGTGATGACGGCTGTGCCACGCGTAGAGCGTGAGGCATTCGTCGAGCGTCACGCGGCCCATGTCCGGATGCACGTAGACGCGCTGCAGTTGCTCCGGCGACAGCTCGCGCCAGAACGTCGTCCAGCGCGCGTGGAGCGATTCGAGGAGCGCCAGCGACACACTCACAGGGCCGCTGCGGCCGTCGCGCATCTCCGCCCATTGCCTCTCGTCGTAGGCGTTGATGAGCGGCGCGTCCACCGTCGCCGCCAGCTTCGTGCGGATGTACGCGTTCATATGGCTGTCGGGCACGTGATGGAGCACCTGCCGGACCGTCCATCCGCCGGGGCGATAGGTCGTCTCGAGCTGCGCTTCCGTCAACCCGGTCGCCAGGTGCTTGAGTTCAGCCGGCGCCCGCTCGACGACGGCGATCAGATCGTGACGGACAGACGGCGTCAGCGTGCCCTGAAGGCGTTGAAACTTCCCGATCGGATAACGCAGATGTTCGTCGCTCATTTTTCTTGTCACGCGGACCGGCTGACCAGCCTCCGCTAAAGCTGCGGCGGTCCGCCGAAGCCTTCGGCGAAGGCGGAAGCCGGTCCCTACCGCTATCTCCGGTAGGGACAGGCTTTAGCCTGTCCGATCATTTGCCGTCCAGTTCCGCGTAGATCGCCGTGACTGCCGCCGCGACGCGCTCCGACTGGTAGCCGGGATATTTCATCGTCAGGCTGGCGAGACCCGCGGCGGTATCCGCCGCGCTCTTGCCGGCTTTCTTGCCCGCTTCCGCGCCGCTCAGGAGATCCGCGGTGTAGCGCTGATAGTCCTGCAGGTCTTTCGGCGCCATCACCGGACTGTGACCGGGAATCACGGTGTCGACGTCCTTGATACCCGCGATCACTTTGGCAATCGTCTTCGGGAACTCCACGCCGCTCCCGCCGTTGGCGCGATCGAGCAGCGGTGCGTCCTTCCAGGGGAACATGTCGCCGGTCTGCAGGACGCGAAGCCCTGGGTAGTGCACCCACGTGTCGCCGCTCGTGTGACCGGGACCGAAGTAGTACAGGTCGATGCGATCCTTGCCGCTCAGGACCGACAGCTTGTCCTTGTAGGTGCGCTTGGGAAGAAACGAGGCCTTGGCGTCCTGAAACGCCGGCATCTTCACCATGTTCGCCTTGGTGTTTTCGTGCGCGACGATGTCGACGGTGGCCGGGAATCCCTCGTTGCTGCCGGTGTGATCGCCGTGCGTGTGCGTATTGATGATGATCGTGACCGGCTTGTTCGTCACCTCTTTGATCTTCGCGAGGATGTCCGCGCCGTAGCCGGCCAGCTTCGTGTCGACGACCACGACACCGCTGTCGGCGATGTAGACGCCGGTGTTGCCGCCGGTGAACTGCGATCGATCGACCGGGCTCGAAGCCGCGATGATGTAGAAATTGTCTTTGACCTTGGTCAGACCTGGCAGCGTCGCCCGCGGCGCCGCCGCCTGCTGCCACGCGGCGATTTCGACGGTGATTCCGCCGAGGGCGAAAAGCGAAGCCAGCACGAGTGCTCGTTTCATGGTTGCCTCAAGTCTTGACACGCCTTAGGGTGTCGGACACCGGTACGGCTTTATACGCCGGGTGTCCGACACCCTGGGGCGTACCACGATCTCCAATCCAGAACTGCTCCACACGCCGGGTGTCTGACTCCCTGAGGCGTCAGCGGCGCGTCCAATTCAAAAGTCTAGATTCTCCGTCACCCGGACACCCGTCGACTCGAACGTGTCACGCAAGAGCTTGATCCGCCGCCTGGCTTCCTGATGATCGTGCACGCCGAGCGTGATGTTCAAGAGGTCGACGTACCACGGCAGTTTGACCCGGTCGAGGACGTACGTCTCGACGATGTCGCGCGCGGTCGGCAAGGTGGTCTGTTTCGAATCGTCGTGCACATCGCGGTTCGAGGCGACGCGGAGCTTCTCGTACTCCTCGGCGAGGAGCGTTGAAAAGAGCTCGGCGGTGAACCGATCGCCGGCGGTGACGCCGGCTTTGGGATCGTCGGCGCTGAGCGTCGCGCCCTTGTGCAGCCATTCCCACAGAATGCTGAGACGGATTTCTCCGGTCGCCATGTCTTCCATGAGGTAGAGCACGTCGGCGTCGCCGAAGAAGTCAGCCGGTTTCAGCGCGGCCGCCTGCATGCCCTGACCGAAGGCATTGCCGTACTGCATCGCGACACTGATGAGGTCGCGCGCGCCGCGGACGGTGCGCGGTCCGTCTTCGAGCGTCGCCAGCTGACGGGCGTCGGCGTCGGTGTAGGTGAGCGCCGGAAACTGCCGGCCCAACTGATTGTCCTGCCCGACCTTTTCCCAGACCGGCCGGACGATGTGCACCATCTTCCAGTGCGCGACCCATTTGCCGCTCGCGCCCTCGCGCTGTTCCCGCTCGGCGCCGGCGACGGCGCGCTGCATGCCGCGCGCCACGCCGTCTTTCGATCCGAGCGGGATGTTGGGCTCCATCCCGCCCTGCCAGAGGGCGCACTGGCCCAGCCGGTCGGGCGTGTTGCAGGCGCGGCGCACGCGGTCCTCGTAGTTCCGCATGTAGCCGTAGGTCATCGTGATGTGGTCGATGTTCGGGTTGACGAACTGGCTGTCCCAGGCGAGCGCGTCAGACACGCTGTTGATGTAATCCCAGCGGCCGGTATTGAACCCGACGAAGTGGACGCCGAGCGCGGCGCGAATCTCCATCAGTTGAAAGCAGGCCTCGAGCTGCTCGACGAGCACGTACGCGAGGATCGTGCCGTGCGGGAGACCGCACAACGATTCGAGCGTGTCGAGCGCGTCGTTCCAGAGCGCCGCTTCTTCGGCGGTCTGAATCTTCGGCAGATACAGCACGATCGACGATCCGGCGTCGCGCAGCGCCTGGTGGTTGTGCGCGACGTAGAGCACCGCGTCGACAAACGAGGCCGAAAACCCCGAGCCGTCGCTGTGCCGGATGTGGCGATCGTCGAGGTGCAGACCGCGCGCCCGGAAGATCTTGGTCGTGAACGTCAGCTGCCGCCGGACCTTCTCGATCGTCGGACGACCCAGGAAGTCGCGGGCCCAGTCGTTGATTTCGCCGGCGACGCTCTCGGCGACGTGCAGAAACACCGGATCGTTGTGAATCGCCAGGCGCAGATTCCGCTGATTGTCGAGCGACATCGTCGAGAGCTGACCGAGGGCGTCTTCGCCGTCGAACATCCACCCGTCGGCCCCCGACAGCAGCGCATGAGCAACGTTGCGGATGCTTCGTTCGAGCGAGCTGTTGGGTTTCGCCGCCGGGCCGGTGCCCTGAATCCATTGCCGCTGCAGATCGCTGGGGATGACCGCGCCGGCGAACTCGCCGTTCCGCGCCTGCTGCACCGTCAGCGTCGTGCGCGGAATCGTCGCGGCCGGATCGAGAAAGGCGAGCCGCCGGTGCTGGCGGGCGCGCTCGGCGCGCCGGCCGAGCCGCGTCCGCATCACCGCCTTGCGCTCGTGATCGAGCGGCCGGAACGCGTCGAGGATGTCCAGGACGCCGTGGGTCAAGACATCGGCATAGTGGGCGCGAACGCCCGGGCGTACTTCCAGCATCGGTCGCTCAGGATTTGGGCCAGGGATAGGTTTTCGTCCAGTCGAGGAACGCCCGAACGCGCGTCTGATTGGCCAGCAGCCATTCGCGAACGCCCTGGGTCGGCGCGCGCTGACTGATCCAGTACACGAACGGCTCGACGTAGTTGCGCTCTTTCAGTTCGCGAAAGTACGGCAGATACATTCGCCCGGTAAACGTCTGGCGGTCGCGGCCCAGCGCGCGGCCCTGCAGGAAGAGCAGCAGGCGGTTGACCTGGTTGATGAGCGCCTGCATTTCCGGAACATCGTTGTTCAACTCCGCGAGGAGCGCGCGCTGGCTGAGCGGGAATTGCGCGTCGAAGTCGGCGAAGTCGCCTTCGTCGCTGCGCGCGGGCATCGCCGACGGTGCCCGCGGCGGCGTGCGCATCGCCGAATCGACGCCGTCCTGCACGCCGGCGATCGGCGCTTCGACGCCACCCTTCAGGATCGCGCGCCAGTTGCCGAACGCCTGGAGCGATCGCGGTCCGCCCGGTTCGAGGATGAGGTACATCGCGTAGGCAAAAAAGGACGGCGTCGTGTAGCCGCCATCCTTGAAGACCTGGCCGAGCATGAGCGGAATCGACGGCTCCAGCGGATCGGCGAGTTCGCCGCGCTGCAGCGTCTTCCGCGCCTCGTCACGGTTCTTCACCGTCTCGAGATAGGTGACCGCCAGATTGTGATAGAGCGTGCCGGCGTCAGGAACCGCCTTGATCCCCTGCTCGTAGGCGGCAATCGCCTGCTCGGTCTGCCCGCTCGAATCGAGCGCCGACGCGAGCACGTCGTAGAAGCTCGCGAGCAGCTCGGACTTGTATTCGGTGCCCCGTTTCGCGGTCTCGGCGCTCTTCGCGAAGTCCTTCTTTTCGGCGTACGAATACGCCAGCTCGTACAGCGCCATCACGTTGTCCGGGCTTTCGGCCAGCACCGCCTGGTACTGGGCGATTGCCTCGTCAACTTTTCCCTGATCGTTGAGGGCGACCGCGGCCCGCAGCACCTTCTCCTGCTCCGGCGTGGTCGGCGACGGCGTGCGTGTCTGGGCGAACGACGCCGCGGTCGGCAGGAGCAGCAGCAGACAGACCGGAATCAGGGTGCGCATGGGTGTCCGTGACAAAGCATGCATTCTACCGGTTTCGACGGTGCGCGATCGGAAACCGTCAGTCTCGCGGCGGATCGCCTCGAAACCGCGCCGCGGGCGCCGAAATTGTGTTCGCGATCGCAGGAATGTGCGCCGCCGGCGCGCGGGAAATGACGGCGAATGCCCCCGCAGGCACGTGCAGGGGCGCGCGGTGGACGAACTCAAGTTCGAGGGGGTCATCGCCGATTTGACCACTGGGGCAGCCACGTGTGCCCTTCGATGTACTCAGGGCAGCCTGAGCATGCCGAAGGCTGTGGCCGCTCTGGAGACGACGATGGCAATTGGACTGGATTCGAGAAAGGCCGTCTCGGTCGCGCGGCAGCCGATTCTCGACCACACCGGGCACATTTTCGGGTACGAGCTCCTCTATCGCGGCGACGCGGGATCGCGAAACACCGACGATCACGCCGGCGCCCGCGTGCTGACCGATGCGGTCCATGCGGTTGGCCTCGACGCGCTCACCTGCGGACTCCGGGCCTTCGTCAAACTGACCCATCACCTGCTGGTCGATGGCGCGGGCACGCTGCTGCCGCCCGAAACGACGGTCCTCGAACTGCCCAGCGACACGCCGGCGTCCGACGACGTGACCGAAACCTGCCGCCGACTCCACGAAGCCGGCTACATGATCGCCATCGACAACTTCCAGCCCGGCTCGCCGGCCGAAGCGCTGATCCCATGGATGCGGTTCGTGAAGATCGACGTCGCGAACACGCCGCCCACCGCCTGGCGCGCCATCGTCACGCAGATGAAGTCGCGCAACGTCAAGCTGATCGCCGAGCACGTCGAGAACACCGATACGGCGACGCTGGCGCTGACCGCCGGCTTCCATCTTTTCCAGGGCTACTACTTCTGCAAGCCAACGACGTTCGCGACCTCGCCGCTGCCGGCGCGCCGTCTCGCGTACCTGAATCTCATGGCGGCGCTGAACCGCCCGAACCTGAGCCTCGAAGAAGTCGACGATCTGGTCAAACACGACGTCTCGCTCAGCTACCGGGTGCTGCGGTCGGTCAACTCGGCGTCGTTCGGCCAGCGCCAGGAGATTTCGTCGATCCGCCGCGCGCTGATGCTCATGGGCGTCGCGCAGATCCGCAAGTGGGCGTCGGTGTGGTCGCTCGCCGGGTTGAGCGACGGCGGCACACCGGAAGCCGTGTCGGTGGCGCTCGTCCGCGCCCGCTGCTGCGAACTGCTCGGCGAACGGATCGAGAGCCCGGACGCCGCCGCGTACTTCCTGCTCGGCCTGTGTTCGCTGCTCGACGTCATCCTGCGCCGGCCGATGAGCGACGCCATCGCCGACATGCCGCTGCCGGTCTCGATCCGTGAAGCGCTGATTGGCGTCAAGAACGAGCCGCGCGCCGTGCTCAACACCGTGATCGCGTACGAACAGGGCGCGTGGGACGAGGCCGACGCCGGCGCGAAGCGGCTGCGCCTGACCGGCACCACGCTACCGACGATCTACGCCGACGCGCTGCGCTGGGCGCGTGAACTGTCCAAGCAGACCGCCAGCGCCTGAGCGCACCCTGAACCAGCACCCTGAACCTTGCACCCTGAACCCTGAACCTTTCCATGTCATCACGTTCGACGGTGGCGCCGGTTGAACCGGAGACCATCGACCTCGGCGACATCCTGACCGGCCTCTCGCACGCCTTCGACATCACCGACGGCCATCCGCGAGGCCACACGGCGCGCTCGTGCCTCATCGGCATGCGTCTCGCCGATCTCGCCGGCCTCGGCGCCGAGCCGCGCACGGATCTGTTCTACGCATTGCTCCTCAAAGACGCCGGGTGCGCGAGCCCGACCGGCCGCCGCGAACGCGGCGCCGATCTCGCCCGTCGCCTCGGTCTGTCCGAAGCGACGGCGACCGCCATCACGACGATGGACGAGCACTGGAACGGCTGCGGCACGCCCGCGGGCCTGCGCGGCGCGGCGATCCCGATCCTCGGCCGCGTCATCGGCCTGGCCCAGGCCGTCGAAGTGTTCGCGCATGAGACCGACGCCGAGACGGCGCTGGCGATCGCCGAGCAGCACCGCGGCGAGTGGTTCGATCCGGAGCTGGTGCGCGTGCTCCGTGCGGTCGTCAAGGATCGGCCGTTCTGGACACGCCTGGCGACCGGCGACCCGCGCGGGCTGGTGTCGGAAGTCGGCCATACCGCGCAGCGGGTGACCGCCAACGAAGCGCGCCTCGACGACATCGCCGAAGCGTTCGCCTCGCTGATCGACGCAAAGTCACCGTTTACGAGCGAGCACTCACGCCGGGTCGCGGTGCTCGCGGTCGAAATCGCCAGCCGGCTCGCCTTCACAACCGATGACATCGTCCGCATCCGCCGCGCCGCGCTGCTGCACGACATCGGGAAACTCGGCGTGCCCAACAGCATCCTCGACAAGCCGTCGAAGCTGACGCAGCAGGAGTGGTCGATCGTCAAGCAGCATCCCGCGCACACGCTGCACATTCTCGAAGCCGTGCCGGGCTTCCGCGACTTCGCGTTTGACGCCGCCTGTCACCACGAGAAGCTCGATGGCAGCGGCTATCATCGCGGGTTCACCGCCGAACGTCTGAGCCCGACGGCCCGGGCGCTCGCCGTCGCCGACATCGCCGACGCGCTGCTCGCCGATCGGCCGTACCGGCCGAGCATGGATCCGTCCGACGCGCTGAAAATCCTGAAGCAGGATTCCACGAACGGAAAGCTCTGCCCGGCCAGCGCCGCCGCCGTCGCCGACATCGTCGCCTGCGGCGCGCACCTGACGACACCGTCAACCGTCGCCGTCGGACTGGCGTCGTAGATCACCGGCTTCGGTAGGGACCGGCTTTAGCCTGTCCGGGTGCTCTTCGACGGACCGGCTGAAGCCGGTCCCTACCGCTACTTTCTGCCCAGCAGCGCGAGGACGGAGAGCGGATCGACGCGGGCGCCGTTGACGAGTACGCCCCAGTGCAGATGCGGGCCGGTCACGCGCCCGGTGGCCCCGACGAGGCCGACGGTCTGCCCCGCCGTGATCTGATCGCCTTCCTGGACGTCGATCTTCGAGAGATGCGCCAGCACGGAGAAGACCCCGAGGCCGTGATCGATGATCACCGTGTTCCCGGTGAAGTAGAGGTCGCGGGCAACCGCCACGCGTCCGGCGTTGGGCGCGTGAATCGGCGTCCCCGCGGGACTCAGGAAATCGGCGCCGGCGTGCGGGCTGCGCGGCTGACCGTTGTACACGCTGCGGCTGCCGAACACGCTGTTGGCGGCCTGCGTGACCGGCCGCACGAACGGCTCGGCCCACTGGCGCGTCGCGGCGCTCTTCGCGTAGGTCTCGCGCAGGAGTTCGCTGTCGCGGTTGATGCGCCCCATGACGTCGGGCGGCGGATTGACATAGTCAGGCAGGACGGTGAGATTCCTGGTCGGAAACGTCTTCGCCGCAATGACGAACGGCCGTGCCGCACGGACCGGCTGACCGCGTTCGGTTCCCGACACGGTCGCCGTGAAGCGGCCCGGTTTCTGTTCGAGATCGATCCCGGCGAGCGCCTGATATCTGCCTTCGGCGATCGCGAATACCGGCACGGTCCTGCCAAGCACGGAGACGCGGAGCTCCTCCACGGTCGGTGCAGCGGCGATCGTGAAGACCAGGAGTTCGCCCGGCGCCAGCGCGCGCGTTTGGAGATCAACCGTGATCGCGTCCTGCGCGTGCGGAATCGCAACCGCCGCGGTCAGCAGCGCGGCGGCCACGAAAGACCTCACGCTAGGAACTCGACTCATTGCATGTAATCCGGCTAAAGCCGGACGCCACCGCGATGCCGGACGCCACGGCTACGACTTCGACCGCAACAGACCGACCTGCGCGCATTCTTCGGCCACCGTCAGGTAGCGCTGCACGGCGTCCTTACCGATTACATACGGATTCGGCTGGCCCGGCTTCCGCGTGAGGAGCGCGGGCAGCTTGGTCTTCGAGCCGTCGAAGATGGTGTGATTGGCAATCAGGACGTCGGCATTGGCCCGCGCCGCGATGTCCTTGAACCGCCGGACTGACGACAAGTACGTCTCGAACCAGAATGTCGCCGGCTGCGTCGGCGTGATGTAGCCCCGGCCGCCGTTGTTCATCCAGTTGAACGCGGTGCCGCCCCACTCGGCCGCGACGTGCGGCACACCGTTGTCCTTGACCGGAATGATGGTCGAGATCGTCCCCAGCGTGTGGCCCGGCGTGAGGTACAGCGTCAGCGTCGTATCGCCGAGCGTCAGCTTCATGCCGTCCGTCGCGACGACGTCGCGCTTCGGCTTCGTCCCCGTGCTGCGATCGAGCAGATCCCAATCCGCCGCCGACACGACGACCTTGGTACCGAAACGATCCTGGAGATACTTCGCGCCGCCCGAATGGTCGCCGTGGCCGTGGCTGACGACGGCGTATTTGATCGAGGCAGGATCGAGCCCGAGTTTCTTCAGCCCGCCGACCACTTCGTCCTCGACCGAGTAGTCGAAGATGGTGTCGACGACGATGATGCCTTGCGACGTGGTGACGGCCCAGACCGAGTACTCCGTCTGGCCGAGGAAGTAGAGGTTGTCGAACACCTTCTGCGGCTCGGCGTGCCAGGTCGCGCGAGCCGGCGGGCCGGCCGGCCGCGGGGTGACTGGCGCGGCGCCGCGCGCGGGCGCAGCTGACGCGGGCGCGGGATTGGCTTCGCGGCAAATCCGGTCCATCACGCCGGCAAAGTCCTGGCCGGCCGCCGCCTTCGCGCGCGCAAGGTGCGCGTCGACGAGGTCGCCTTGTCCGTTCAGCCGCGCCGCGCCGATCCCGAACGCAAGCGCAACCGCCAACCCGCCGCTGACCACGAGTTTCATGACGTCTCCTCTCAATCGCCTTTGGCTTTGAGTCGGCTCTCGTTCTCCCGGATAAAGGCGCGGATATCGTCGGCCATGTCGAGCAGCTTCGTCCACTGCTCTTTATAGAGCGTGACCGGAAAGCGGCCGAGTCCGTATACCGAGACGCCGCCTTTTTCGCTGACCTTGAGGCTGACGCCGCGGGCATGCCCCGACTTCAGTCGATCGTTTTCAGCCTTGAGGCGTTCGAGCTCCGCTTTCAGTTCGGCTTCATTCATAAGCGACCTGCACCTCTCGCGTCATTCTTTCATCAGGACGGTCCGAAAGCGAGATTCGCGGCTCGTCCGGCGCGGCCGTACCGTTAGACTGGAGCGGATGTGGCAGCGCGTGACCGTGGCCGTTCTTGTCGCCCTGGCACTGGCGGCCGGCGCCTTTGCCCAGCGCGGCCGCCCGCAACGCGGCAACTATCAGCGTCAGGCGCGCTGGGCCGAAATGGCGGACTTTGACGGCGGCTTTCAATTCTGCCGGCTCGTGTTCCGCCAGTCGCCGCAGGGCTACAGCAACGGCTGGGATGTCGATTATCCGCGCGCTGATCTGAATCTCTCGATTCGATTGTCGGAGCTGACCCGCGTGCCGGTCAGCATGGACGAGGTGAACGATCCCAAGCCGCTCCTCGTGAACCCCGGCCGGCCGCAGATGTTTCACTGCCCGTTCATCATGATGACGGAGCCCGGCAACGCGTATTTCACCCCGGAAGAAGCCGCGAACCTGCGCAGCTATCTGCTCCGCGGCGGTTTCCTGTGGGCCGACGACTACTGGGGCGAGTACGCCTGGGAGTTTTTCGAGAATTCGCTGCGGCAGGTGCTGCCGTCGGCGAGCTATCCGATCGTCGACCTGCCACGCAGCCATCCGATCTTTCACCAGGTACTGGACGCCTCGAAGGTGCCGCAGATTCCCGGCATCGGCTTCTGGGACGGCAACAACAAAACCTGGGAAGAATCGCCGGCCGAGAACGTCGCGCACATCCGCGCCATCAACGACGAGCGCGGCCGCATCATGGTGCTGATCACGCACGACACCGACTTCGGCGATGCCTACGAAGAGGAAGCCGTCAACCCGGAGTACTTCATGAAGTTTTCGGTTCCGGGCTACGCCTTCGGCATCAACGTCATCGTGTACGCGATGACGCACTGATGCTGACGCTGGGATTTTAGGATTTTAGGATTTCAGGATTTGAGGATCTAGCAATCCTGAAATCCTGAAATTCTTAAATCCTGAAATTAGTAATGATTGACAGTGATCGTGTAGTTGACGGGCGCGGTCGCGTTTCCGATGTCGCCGATCACCACGCAGTAGGAACCCGCGTTCACGGTCTGGGCGAGCACCGGCGTGCCGCTGACGGCGGCCAGGCTGAGGAGAATGAGGCACCCCGTGCCGCTCGGCTGACCGACGCCGACGCCCATCACCACGTTGGCGGGCGGAGCGGCCTGCGTGAGGACGATCGTCAGGAGCCCGTTCGAGCGGACCACGCTGAAGTTGTGCGTGTTGGCGCCAGACACCGCAACGGTGCCGGTGAACGACTCGGTGGTGGGTTGAACAGGCGGCAGCGTCGAATCGGGAATGGTCGGCGATTCGTACTGGCCGCAGCCGACTGCCGCGGCCACAAAAAGCATCAACGCGAACCGTCTCATACGCGTACCCTTTCACGCTCCGGAGGATGTTGCAAACTCGGCCCTAAGCAACATCGTTGCCGGACTATCCCCGCGGATCTAGCCCGCGAATCTCTCTGACCGGCTCGCGCCAGCGTCACCTGCGGCGGTCCCCGCGGTCACCGGCAGCGGACATTTTACAGCCCACGCTCGGCGGTTCGATCGACCCACTGCATCAGGTCCGGCGTGTAGCGGTCCCCGTGGGCCCCGTCCAAACCGAACACATCGTGCAGTTCGCTCAGCTCGTCGCGCGTCAGATGGAGTCCTACCGCGGCCACGTTGCTTTCAAGGTAGACGCGGCGTTTCGTGCCGGGAATCGGCACGATATCGGTCCCCTGACCGAGCAGCCAGGCCAGCGCCACCTGGCTGGCGGTGTGGCCCCGGCGTGCCGCAATTTCTTCGAGGCGGCCGACCAGCGACAGATTGTGTTCGAGATGTCCCGGCTGGAAGCGCGGCAGCGTGCGGCGCATGTCGTTGGCGCTCAGCCCGTCCGGCTCGCGAACCTGGCCGGAGAGAAAACCACGGCCGAGCGGACTAAAGGGAACGAATCCGATCCCGAGTTCGCGGCACACCGGCAACACCGCCGCCTCGGGCTCGCGGAACCAGAGCGAGTACTCGCTCTGAAGGGCGGTGATGCGGTGGACCTGATGGGCCCGGCGAATCGTCGCCGGCGCCGCTTCCGACAATCCAAGATAGCGGACCTTACCGGCGCGAACGAGATCGGCCATCGCGCCGACGGAGTCTTCAATCGGCGTCTTTGGATCAACGCGGTGCAGATAGAAGAGATCGATCGTGTCGACGCCGAGCCGCTGCAGGCTGGCGTCGCACGAGGCGGCGATCTCCGCCGGCGAGCCGTCGAGCGCCGACGGGCGGCCATCCGGACCGCGCACGATGCCGCATTTGGTGGCGAGCGTGACCTGGTCGCGGCGGCCGCCGGCCAGCGCGCGGCCGACCAGCCGCTCGTTCTCGCCCAGGCCGTAGACCGCGGCCGTATCGAAGAACGTCACGCCCAGATCGATCGCCCGGTGAAGCGTCCGGATCGATTCCTCGTCGTTGCCCGGACCGTAGCTCTGGGACATGCCCATGCAGCCAAGGCCCAGCGCGGAGACGGTGGGACCGTGTGTGCCAAGTTTGCGCGTGTCCATTGGGAGCCTGAACGAGAGTGTACTGCGGTACGGTGCCAACCACGGAGATCACTGAGGAAATGCGCCACGAAGACACGAAAGCACGAAACGGACGCTCGACGCGGCGCCGCGCAGCGGCGGCGTCTGTGCGAGCGACGTCCAGAAACGAGACCACAGCGATCGAGAACCGTCTCGTTTCTGGACGTCGCTCACACAGACCGCGCGGCCGGCTTCGCCGGCCGGCCCGCGTCGAACTCCAGCCGGCACCCTCCGTGCCTCGGTGCCTCAGTGGCGCATTGAAATCGAAGAACGTGCGTCTAGAAGGACTCTCGCGCCTGAGATGTCGAGCGTCGACTGTCAAGCGGCCTTGTGTTTCGTGGTTTCGTGCTTTCGTGGCGCATTTTGATCGGTTTGCGCCATTCGCGTACTGTCGCGCCTGGTGTGGCCTACGGCTGTGGCTTGCTGAAGTCGATCTCGAGATGCGCCGGTTCGACGGTCACCGTGACGGTCAGGCGGCGGACCGTCGTCGCACTCTTGATGGTGATCTCGCGCGTGCCGATCGCGACCGGGAAATCCGTGAGCGGCGTGTCGCCGGCGCGTTCGCCGTCGATCAGCACTTCGGCCGGCTCGCTGGCGTTGACACTCAGGAGCGACGGCGGTGGCACGATGGAGAGCGACGTAGTTTCGCCCGGACGGATCTCGATCTTGCGCGACTCGTTGAAGCCGAGTGCGCGGTTGACGAACCGGATCGTGTGGCCGCCGGGGCGCAGCAGCGCCTGGTTGCGATCGTCGAGCGACACGCCTTTGTCGCCGTCGCTGATGCTCAGCTCGATCGGCGACGACACATGCAGCCAGCCGGAGAAGATCGCCTCGTTGACTTCAGTCGTCTTGTCCTCGGCGACGGTCACGTTCCTTTGGAGCGTGCCGGCGCCGCTCTGCAGCACGAGCGTGTGCGCGCCGGCCGGCAGTTCATCGACGGTGATCGGCGTAACGCCGCGGTCCTTCCCGTCGATCAGCACCTTGGCGCCGCTCGGCTCGGATTGGACGTGGATCTTGCCAACGCGGCGCACGGTCCACTCGACGCGAGTCGAGGTGGACTTGCCTTTCAGGATCTCGATCGGAATCGTCCGCGTCACGCCGCGGCGGCGGAAGTCGACGACATGCTTTCCGGGGGCGAGTTCGGCGGTCATCGGCGTTGTGCCGACGGCGGCGCCGTCGATCAGCACCGTGGCGCCCGGCGGATCGGATTCGAGGACCGCCGTGCCGACGTTCGGCGCCGGCTTGAGGCGCGCCCAGTAGGTTCGCAACACCCAACTGGCGCCAATCACGGAGAGGGCGACGGCGGCGGCGACGGCGCCGCGCAGCATCCACTTCAGCAGATCGCCCGGCAGCGGGAGCGTGACCCGCGCGCGTTTGGGGATCGGCATCCGCAGCGAATCGGTCGAGCCTTGCACGAGCGCCGGATCGGCCTCGGGCTGGCGTTCAAACGCCGCCGTGGCGTCGCTGCGCAGCGGCATGCCGGGCAGCGCAACGGCCGGCAGCGCCGCGACCGCCGCCTGACCGGAGTGGGCCGTCAGATCGACGTAGGGTTTCGCATCGGTCCAACTGGCCCGTTGCGTGTGAATCCATGCCCGCAACAGCTCAGCTGCGGCGAGCACCGGCACCCGCCCGTCGACGCCCGCCGATCCGCTGTTTTCCGAGGGAAACTCCGATGTCGTCACGCGCTCCACAGCCCGTATGCTTTATCGGCTCCGAGCCGATAAACGACACGATGAAAACGGCGACGCCATCGGACCCGACAGCGCCGGTGTCCGACTCCACGGTGACAGTTCTGCCCGCTTCCGCACAGCAGCAGATCGACGCGCTGCGTGCGGCCATCGACATCCGCCTGGCGGCGCTCGAAACCGTGCTCGCCGACCCGCGTCCCGACGAATCGCTGGAATCGCTCATCCTCGATCTCGCCCGCCTCGCGACCGAGGAAGCGCGGGCGACGGCGACCCGCGCCTGCGCCGGCATCAAGCTCGAAGCCGACACCGAAATTGCACAAGCGCGCAAATCCGCCCAGCAGGCGATCGAACACGAACGGATCGTCAGCCTCGACTTCCGCCGCTCGCTCGAGCAGGCGCAGCAGCGCCACGCGGCGCTCGAGCGCGACAAGCAGAACGAGCTGCGCGCGCTGCGCGATCAGTTCGAATCGAAGCTGGCCGAGCAGCGCGGCGGCATCGACGGGCTCGAACGCACCGCCGCCAATCTCGAACGGCAGGCGGCCGAGACCCGACAGCTCCTCGAGGCCGAACGCCAGACCACCGCGGCCCTCAGACAGGAAATCGCGGCGCAGGAGGCGCTCGTCGCCGACGCCGGCCGCGCCCAGGCCGAGGGGCAGAAAGTCGTCGCCCAGGCGCACGCCGAGGTCCAGCAGGAACGGCAGCGCGCCGCCGAGGTCACCCGCAGTCATTCGGCGACGCAGGCCGAACTCGCCGCGGAACGAGCGACGACGGCCGAACTCCGCGGCGCCGTCGAACGGCTGCGCGGCCAGGCGGCGACCTTCGAACGGGATCTCGCGGAAGCCAAAAAGGGTCACGGCTCCATCGACGCCGAGCTCGCGCGCGAGCGTCAACTGGCGGCGGAGCTCGAACAGCGTCTTCGCCAGCACGAGAAACTGCTCGAGGACGAGCGAACCGCGACGGCCGACCTCCGCCGCGCCATCGCCAAAGCCGAGGAACACGGCGTGGCGGTCGGCCGCGAACACGCCCAGTCGCAGGCCGCGGCGAAGAGCACGCTCGCCGAACTCGAACGCGAGCGGCAGGCGGTCGCCGACCTCGGGCGCGCGCAGACCGCCCTGAAGACGCAAGTCGACAAAGAACGCGCCCTCACCCGCGAGCTGCGCGGCACGATCGAACGGCTCGAGGCGGAGATCGCGCGTGCGGCCGACGACACGCGGCTGAACGTCGCCGGCCAGGACGAACTGCGCGAAGCGCTGCTCGCGGCGCGCGGCAGCGCCGCGCAACTGCACGGCGATCTCGAATCCGAACGGACCGCCGCCAAGCAGCTGCGCACCCGCCTCGACGAACTCGAAGCGCGGGCGTCACGTGCCGATCACGAGCGCGCCAAGCAGGCGGCCGAACAGGATGAACTGCGGCAGGCGCTGGCCGCCGCGCGCACCGAGCGGCAGACCCTGGTCGCGCAGGTCGACACCGAGCGCCGCATCGCCGAAGAGGCGCGCGGCCGCATCGCCCAGTTGTCGGAACAGCTCGCCGGGGCGACGGCGGACGCGTCGGCAGTGGTGCGCGCCACCGAGCAGCTCGCGCGGGCGCAGGCCGAAGTGCGAACGCTCGGCGGACAACTCGACGCCGAACAGGCCACCGCCCGCGAGCTGCGGGCCCACGCCGATCGGCTCACCGAACAACTCGCCGCCGCCGGATCGCAGGTAGCCGGCCACGAACAGCTGCGCCAGGCGCTGGCCGCGGCGCAAAGCGAAGCGGGCGCGACCCGCACCCAACTCGAGGCCGAACAGAAGACCGCGCACGAACTGCGCGGCCGGACCGACCAGCTCACCCGCGAACTGGCGGCGGCCACTCGCGACGCCGCCGTCGTCAGCGAACTCCGCCAGGCGCTGGCGGCGAACGACGGGAGCATCAAGACACTCCGCGATGAACTGGCCGCCGAGCGCCAGACCGTGAAGGAACTGCGGCAGCGGTTCGACGAAAGCGAAACCCGCCTGCTCCAGGCCTCCGACGAAAGCGCGCAACAGGCGGCCGGACATCAGGAGCTGCGCGAAGCGCTGCTCGCGGCGCGGAAAGATCTGCACAAGCTGCAGCAGGACCTCGAACACGAACGCGCGGCCGTCGCCGACGCCGGCGCGCACCGCCGGCGTCAGGAAGACGCGCACACCGTCCTGCAGCAGGAACTGAACGACGCCCGCAGCCGTACCGAGGCGCTGCTGGCGACGATTGAAAGCGAGCGCGGCCGCATCCAGGCACTCGAGCGCGCCCAGGCGTCGGCGGAAGACGCGTGGAAGGAAGCGGAGACCCGGCTCGAACAGCTCGCACGCGAGCGCGAGCGGCTTGCCGCCGAACTGGCAATCGCCAGGGAAGCCCTGGCCGACACCGCCCCGCCCGCGGGCAAGTCCGCTCCGCAACCGGCCGCGCCGGCCGTCGCGGCGAAGGCCGACACGAGGACGCACGATCCGGAACCGCAGGCGCCGATGCCGCCGCCGGTGGCATCGGCGAAGAACAAGCCGCTCGATGCCGTGGCGATGAGCGACGACGGCTGGAGTTCGGTGCGCCTGTCGACGCGCTACGCGTTCCGCGACAAGCTTGAGATCCAGTTGAACACCGGCGTGGCGCTGCTCTGCGATCTGTCGATCGGCGGCTGCCAGCTGCTCTCGCGCGGGGCGCTCAAGCCCAAACAGTCGGTGAAGATCGGCCTGCCGTCCGGCGACAAGACCATCGGCTGCACCGGCAAGGTGATCTGGGCGCGGCTCGAACCGCCCGCCATGGGACAGCCGCTCAGCTATCGCGCCGGCGTCCAGTTCTCGAATGCCGATCAGACCGCCATCGAGGCGTTCCTCAAGAGCCACGGAGTCGAGATCTAGAGGGCAGGCAGGGCTGGCCGGGCAGGCAGGGCACGCAGGGCAGGCGACTGACGACTGACGACTACTTGCCCCGCTTCGCCGCCATGAAGTCGCGGGCGCCCTTCAACAGATCTTTCAGCGCGTCACGATGAACCCTGGTCAACCGGACCAGGATGAGCGGCCAATCGACGTAGTGATCCGGCAGATAGTAGGTGTCCGGATCCGCGGCCAGCAGTTCGTCGCGCTGCTCGAAGCCAAGCTGCAGCACCAGCGAATCCGGTTCGGCGCTCCGGTGTACCGGAATCACCGCGAACATCTTGCCGCGCACCTTGAACGCCGGCGAATTCCAGTAGAGGGCTTCTTCGGCGTCAGGCAGCACGCGCGCCAACTCGCGCACGGTGTCCCATGTCACGGGGTCAGACACCCGACGACTGCCTGCCCTGCCAGCCCCTCCGGCCCTTCCTGCCCTTCCTGCCATCTTCTTCCTCATCGGTACGCCGCCGCTTGAATCCGGTACAACTCGGAATACTGGCCGCCGCTCGCCATCAACGCCTCGTGCGTGCCGAACTCTTTCAGTCGCGCGCCGTCGAGGACGACGATCAGATCGGCCATGCGTACGGTCGAAAACCGGTGCGAGACGAGGATCGTAATCCGCCCGTCGGGATTCGAGCATCCGCGCGCTGCCGCCGCGTAGCGTTCGAAGAGCGCATGCTCGGTTTCTGCATCGAGCGCAGCCGTCGGTTCGTCGAGCACCAGCAGCAGCGGCCGATCGCGCATGAAGCCGCGCGCGAGCGCCAGTTTCTGCCACTGGCCGAACGAGACGTCGACACCGCCCGGCCACGTCGGCCCGAGTTGCGTCTCCAGCCCTGACGGTAAACGCGCCACCACATCGTCGGCGCCGGCGCGATCGACGGCCGCACCTACCGCCGCTCGGTCGTCGAGTCGCGGCACGTCGCCGAGCCCAACCGTCTGGCGCGCCAGGAACTCGAAGCGGAAGAAATCCTGAAAGGCGCCGGCCAGGCGGCCGCGCCAGGCGTCGGCGGGAACGCGCGCGAGCGGCGTGTCGTCGGCGAGGATGGCCCCCGCCGTCGGTTCGTACATGCGCGCCAGCAGTTTCACGAGCGTGCTCTTGCCCGCGCCGTTTTCGCCGACCACCGCCACGACCGCACCGGCCGGCAGTTTCAGCGACACATCGTCGAGCACCAGCCGCTCGGTCCCTGGGTACGCGAACGACACGCGATCGAGCGTGATGCCGCGCGACAGCGCGGCCGGCGCGGGGAGATCCGTCTTCGCCGCAAACGACGCCGCGTAGTCCTCCAGCCAGGCCAGTCTGATCGATCCGTACATCCAGAAGCCGCGCAGGAATCCAATCTCGCCAACCGTGGCGCCAATGTAAGCCGAGAGACGCGCTCCCGCCGCGAGCACCAGCAGCACGTTGCCGGGCGATGCGCCAAGGCCGGCGGCCACGAACACGATCGCGCCGACGTAACCGGCCCCGAAAACAGCCCAGGCCAGCGTGTGCCACGCCGCCGATCCCCACCGCGCCTGGGCAATCGGCTGATAGCCGCGCTCCCACGCCGCCCGCCGATCCGTCATCAGCTGCCGGCCGATGCCCGCCACCCGCACTTCCTTTCCTGGTGAAGCGGTGGTCGCCAGCGTGAAGAGATGACGCGCCAGGCGATTGAACGGCGCCGCGCGCTGCTGCGCCACGCGCTCGACCGCCGGACGCCATGTCGAGGTCAACACGGTCGGAATGGCCAGCGCGGCGAGGAGCGCCAGCGCCGGATGAATCGACATCAAGAGAGCAATCGTGACGCCGAGCCGAAGCATCCATCCGAAGGTCGCGAACACCGACATGTACATGTGATCGAGCACGAAGACCTGATCGCGGAGCATCGCCAGGCGATCGAGATACTCGGGCCGTTCCTGGTGGGCGATCGTGGCAATCGACGCCTGCAGCCCGGCGACGTGCGATTCGAGCGCGATCGTCACCCGATCGCGAAATCGCCGCTGCACGCGGGTGCTGACGGTCCGGAGGAACCAGGTCGCGGTGGCGGACACGGCCAGTCCGATCGCCGCCGTGCGAATGAGACCGGTCCGTCCGCCAATGAGGCCGTCGCCGAGCAGCTTCAGCCAGAGCGCGAAGAGCGCGTCGGGCAGCGAGGCCAGCTGCGACAGCACGAAGGCCGTCACCATCAAGCGCGGTTCGTGGCGGTAGCCCAGCTTGCAGAGCCGCCACATCGACGACAAGGCCGGCGGCAGATCGTCCGGCGCCGCGGCTTTCCTAGAGGTGGTCAAACGTCACCCCCTCCTCGCCTTCGGTTTCGCCAAAGCGTTCGGCCTGGAGATCGAACATCGTGCGATAGCGTCCGCCGAGCGCCATCAGTTCGTCGTGCGTACCGAGCTCGATCACACGGCCGCCTTCGAGGACGCAAATTCGATCCGCCTGGCGCACTGTCGAAAACCGATGGGAGATCAATATCGTCGTGCTCTTGCGTGTCGCCGCGAGGATCCGTCCGAAGATTTCCGCTTCGCCGCGCACGTCGAGCTGCGCGGTCGGCTCGTCGAGGAGCACGACGCCGGCGCCGGTCGCGACTGACGCGAGCGCACGTGCAAGCGCGACGCGCTGCCACTGGCCGCCGGACAGGTCGGTGCCGCCTTCGTAGGCCCGCGAGAGGACGGTGTCGAGGCCGGCCAGATTCGCGGCGCCCGCCGACTCGAGCGCTGATTGCACGACCGAATCAGGCGCGCCCCCGGGCGCGACGTTGTTGCGGAGCGAGCGCTCGAACCTGATGAAATCCTGGAAGACCGCGGTCACCCGCGTCCGCCAGCTGTCGAGCGACAGCGTGCGCACGTCCTGTCCGTCGACTTCGATTGCACCCGACTGCGGCTCGTACAACCGGCACAGCAGCTTGGCCAGCGTCGTCTTGCCGGCGCCGTTCGTGCCAACGATCGCGAGCGAGGAGCCCGCGGGAATCGTGAGATCGAAATGTTCGAGCACCGGCATTCCGCCGGGATAGGCAAACGTCACGTCTCGAAAGCGGAGGTCGCGAGCCGGCAGACCGCGCGCGTCGCCGGTTCCCGAGGTCAACGCGCCCGCCGGCCGCATCGCGTGCTCGAGGCGCAGCACCGCCGTCACCGGCGGCACCGCGGAATCGAGCGCCCAGCTCAGTCCGCCGAAGGCAATGAACGACGCGCCAACCGCAGCCTGCGCGAAGACAACGAGCTGCGGCAGCGTCAGCTGACCGTCGGCCGCGCGGGCCGTCATCGCCCAGAAGACCACGGCGTTGGCCACGACCACGAGGACCACGCTGTGGAGGAGCGGCTTCTCGCGGAGCCGCGTCGCTTCGTACTGCAATTCGTGCAGCTTGGTGCGCCGCCGCACGAAGCGGTCGAGCGTCCAGGTGCCGAGCCCGAAGAGACGCAGTTCTTTCGACGGCGACGGATCCACGGCGAGCCGGTAGGCGTAGTCGGCGTCACGCTGCGCGCTGCGCACGGCGTCGGTATTGCGGTCGCGCCAGATCGAGCTGTCGCGCAGCAGCCAGTGCGTCGCGAGCCAGGCGCCGCCGAGAACGATCGGGGCCCACCAGCTGAAACCGAACAGCAGAGCGACCGACGCGAGGCCGGCGATCATTTCGACGACACCGCTGGCAATGAAATCCATCGCCACCGCCAGCGGCGGTCCGGTCATCCCCAGCTCGAAATCCCGCGCCATCGTCAGATCGTTCGTCAGCGTCGGGTCCTCGAGGTGGCCCATGCCGGGCGGTCCGACGCAGGCCGCGGTCAGACGGTCGTACAGGAGCGCGGCGGTGCGATCGCCGAGGTTCGCGCTGATCGCCTGATGGATGGGCGTGAGCACTTGCAGGACGACGAATACGACGCCGACGAGCGTGAGCGGCGCGGCCAGCGGCTCGCCGCGCTGCACCGCGCCGACAAGCAGGCCCATGCCAAGGGCGAAGACCGCCGGCAGCAGGCCGCGCAGCACCAGGATCGTCCACCACCAGAAGGCCAGCGGGCGATCGGCTTTGATGAGAATTGAAAAGAACGGCCAGCCAAGGCTTGCGCTCAGCTTCGCCAGTCTGTTGGCCACGGGCGGCATTCTGACCCAGCGCTCCGACGCCGTATTGGAAAAACTTGACCAACACCGGTAGGGACAGGCTTTAGCCTGTCCGGTCAGCGGTAAGGACAGGCTTTAGCCTGTCCGACGGACCATCAGTCAATAACGACGTGGTGGGCGTGATAGCGGTCGGACGCCAGATACGCGCCCGGCGTCAGACCGGAGAAATCGCGAAATTCGTTGGCGAAATGCGCCTGATCGGCGTAGCCGCTCTCGAGCGCCAGCGTCGCCCAATCGATGTCCCGGCCCGACGCGATCTGGTTGACGACGCCGCGAAAGCGGTGGACGCGGCAATAGAGCTTCGGCGTGAGCCCGATTTGCTGGCGGAACAGCTCGGAGAACCGCCGATGACTGAGCCCGGCCTCGCGCCGTACATCGAGGACGCGGCGCTGGCGCGGCGACTGACGGAATTGGGTGATCGCGTACTCGACGGCGGGATGGAGCGTCAGCTGTTTCGCCGCGCGCCACCGCAGCGCCTGCTCGAGGACGCCGAACTTCGCCGCCACCGACGGCGCCGCGCGCAAGCGATCGCGCAGCGCGCTCACGCCGCTGCCCCAGACCACGTCGAGCGGAATGACCTGATTCTGGAAAAGGTCGGCAGGCACATCAAACAGGCCGTGAGCGCCCGGCGAACGGAGCACGGCCCCGATCATGAGTTGCAGACTTGCGGTTTCGAGAATGCCGTAATGCGTCTGGAGGCCGACGACGATCGGCGGCGCGAGCCGTTCGGAGAGATCGAAGATGATCTGAAACCGGCCGTTCGGGAGCACCCGCTCGCGGCGGTGCGGTCCAGGCAACCCTTCACAGAACCACAGCATCTCGACGTACGCGTCGAGCGGCGACGCCGGCCGGCGATGTGTCAGTCGCATTGGACTCACCATACCGTGTCTTTTGCCAGAAGGGGCTGGGAATCGGTTACGATCGGCCCCCCATGAGCAGGCGATCTACGCTCGTCGCACTCCTCTGCCTCGCAGGCGTCGCCGCGCTGTCGGCGCAATCGCCTGCCGATGTCGCTGAACGCTCGCGTCAGGCGATCATCGCGCTCGACCGCTATCTGGAGACCTGGAACTCGCGCGACGCGCGGATCTGGGCGACCTCGCTGCACTTTCCGCACGTGCGCCCGGGCCCCGGCGCGTTCGAGCTCTTTCAGACGCCGGAGCAGTACGCCGCCGGCGTCAACTTCCAGCAGACGCTCAGCACCGGCTGGCATCACAGCGAATGGGTCACGCGAACCGTGCTGCAGGTCGGCGCCGACAAAGTGCACGTGGCCGGCGCCTGGCAGCGGTACACCGCCGAGGGACGGGCGCTGGGCGGGCTGAGCGCGATCACGTACATCATCACCAGACACGGCGAACGCTGGGGCGTGCAGTCGCGATTCGCGGCCGGCGTCGGCGTCGTGCCGCCGGATGAAGCCAAGAAGAATGGGGATGCCGCGTTGAGCGCCGTCCAGGCGTTCATGACGGCATGGAACGGCCACGACCTCAACGCACTCGCTGCCGCCATCCACTACCCGCACGTGCGAATCGCCGACGGACAGGTGGAAGCCTGGAACACGGCCGCCGCGTTCACCGCGGGCACCGATGCGGGCCGGCAGCGGACCTGGTACCAAACGCGCCTCGACGCCGCGAAAGTCGCCCAGACGACGGCCAACGGCGTCAACGTGACGGTGACGCTCAGCCATGCGGGCCGGGATGGGCAGGTGTTGTCGAGCGACGATGGAGTGTTTCTCGTCGCCTTGCGCGACGGCGTCTGGAAAGTACAGGCCCGGTCGATGATGGGAACGTGATTTCGCGTTTCAACGGTAGGGACAGGCTTCAGCCTGTCCGTTTGGAGATCCTCATGAAGCTGTTCCTGTCCGCCGCTGCTGCCCTCTTGATCGCTGCGCCCGCGTCCGCGCAACTGTCGGCGCCGAACGCCGCCGGCATCACTTACGGCCACGTGCATCTGAACATCAAGGACCTCGAACTGCACAAGAAACTCTGGGTCGAGCACTTCGACGCGACGATCGTGACCAAGGGGCCACTGACCGTCGCCAAGCTGCCCAACGCCTTGATCGCATTCCAGGTCCGGCCAAACGGCGCGACCGGCGGCTCGATGGGCACGGTGATGGACCACTTCGGGTTCCGCGTGCGCAACATCGAAGAGGTCAAGACCAAGTGGAAGGCGGCGGGCTATCAGGTCACGTCGGAGTTCACCGGCGCGGAGGGTTTTCCCAACGCGTATCTCATGGGCCCCGACGATGTGCGGATCGAACTGCAGGAAGACAAGACGCTGACCCAGAAGGCGATCGTCAACCACATTCACTTCATGACGCCCGACTTCGAGAAGCTGCTGCCCTGGTACATCGAGACGTTCTCGTTGACGAAGCGGAAGCGCGGCACGATCGAAACGACCGCGGACGCCGGCGCGGTCAATCTGAGCTTCGCCACGTCGCGCGAGCCGACGGTCGGCACGCGCGGGCGCGCGATCGATCACATCGGCTTCGAAGTCTCGAACCTCGAAGCGTTCGTCAAGCAGCTCGAAGCCAAGGGGATCAAGTTCGACGTGGCGTTTCGCGACGTGCCCGCGATCGGCCTGAAGATCGCCTACATCACGGATCCGTCCGGCACCTACATCGAGCTGACGCAAGGCTACGCGCAGTGGTGATTCACCTTCGCGCCGAGGCGCCGTAAGGCGCTTCGGCGTGACAGGCCCGCCTGCCCCGCCCGCCCCTCCTGCCCCGCCAGCCTTTTTTTCCCCCCCGGAACTTTTCAGACAGTAATACTGTATTATCTCAGTAGTACAGTTCACACAGACACCCGAGGACGCCATGACGCCCATGCTTCGGCCCAACCCAACCTCCGGACGACCTGTCTATCTTCAACTTGTGGAACAAGTTAAGGGTGGACTTGAGGCAGGAACCCTGCGGCCGGGCGACGCCCTGCCGATGGCCGAGCCGCTGGCCGAGGCGCTGGTGATCAGTCCAAACACTGTCGCCCGGGCGTACCGGGCCCTCGAAACCGAAGGGCTGCTCACCCTGGCGTCGGGCGCCGTGCCGGTGCTCCGCGGCGGTTTGGGCCTTGGGGCCGCGCGCCCGGTCTCGACGCGCCGGATTGCGGCGGCCGAGTGGGATTTCGAGTTGCGCGCCGCCCGTGAAGTCCAGGATCGGCTGCTACCCGAGCAACCAGCCATGACCGGTGTCGACTGCGCCGGCAGCTATCGCCCCGCGCTCGGCGTCGGCGGCGACTACTACGACTTTCTGCAGCTCTCCGACACGCGGCTCGGTCTGGCGATCGGCGACGTGTCCGGCAAAGGACCGGCGGCCGCGCTGCTGATGGCGACGCTGCGCGCGTACCTCCACGCCTCGGCGCCGGCGGCGCAGGGAAATCTCGCCGCGCTGATGGCCACGCTCAACCGCCGCGTCTACGAGAGTTCGGCGGCCAACCGCTTCGCCAGCTTCTTCTACGCCGAGTACGAGACCACGACCCGCGAACTGACCTACGTCAACGCCGGGCATCCGCGGCCGCTGCTGCTGCGCGCGAACGCCGGCGCCCCGATCGCGATCGACGGCGGTGGACCGGTGATCGGGATGATCACCGACTGCCGCTATCAGCAGACGACGATCACCCTGGAGGCCGGCGACGTGCTGGTCGCGTTCACCGACGGCGTGACCGAGGCCGTCAACACCGCCCTCGATGAATGGGGCGACGAGCGCCTGGCCGCCACGCTCGCGGCGCATCGCGCGGCCCCGCTCGATCACCTGCTCCGCGCCGCCGTTCAGGGCGCCGATCGCTTCGCCGCCGGCGCGCCGCAGCACGACGACATGACGCTCATCGCGATGCGCGTGGCGTGAGATAGCCGTGCTCTTCAAGACCAACCCCTCGTCTGGCGTGCCCATCTACCTGCAGCTGATGGAGCAGGTGAAGCACAGCATCGAAACGGGCGCCCTGCGCCCGGGCGAACAACTGCCGGGCATCCGGCCGCTCGCCGAGGAGCTCGTGATCAATCCCAACACGGTGGCCAAGGCGTATCGCGAGCTGGAACACGAAGGCGTGATCGAACTGCGGCACGGCGCCGGAGCGTTCGTGTCCGCCGGGGCACCGGCCAGCGAGGGGCGCGATCGCTTCCGCCAGGCCCAGGCGGTGATCGCGGCCGCCATCGAAAAACTCCGCGCGCGCGGCTTGACGGACGAAGAGATCCGGCGGCTGGTCGAAGCGGAACTCGCCGGGCTGACGAAAACAGGAGGACGCGGTGTCTGATCCGTTGGCGATTGAAGCCGTCAATCTCTGCAAGCAGTACGTGGGAACCGACGTGTTGCGCGGGTTGAACCTGCGCGTGCCGCCGGGGTCGATCTACGGCTTCCTGGGCCGGAACGGCGCCGGCAAGACCACGACGATCAAGATCCTGCTCGGGATGTGCCGGCCGACGAGCGGCCAGGCGCGGGTCTTCGGCCTGGCGGCCGACGATCCGCGGGCCAGCGTCGCGATTCGCCAGCGCACGGCGTTCGTCAGCGAAGACAAAGACCTCTACGACTCGATGACCGTCGGCGAAATCATCCGTTTCACCGCCGCGTTCTATCCGCGCTGGCGCGCCGATCTGGAGACCCGCTATCTGCAGGCGTTCGACCTGCCGGCCGGCCGGAGCGTCAAGCAGCTGTCGAAAGGCATGCGCAGCAAGCTCGCGCTGCTCCTCGCCTTCGCGCGCGGCGCCGAGCTGCTGATTCTGGACGAGCCGACCTCGGGCCTCGATCCCGCGGCGGGCGAGGAAGTGCTGCAGGCGATTGTCCGTCACGTCGCCAACGAGCAGTTGACCGTGTTCTTCTCCTCGCATCACATCGCCGAAGTCGATCAGATCGCCGACCACGTCGCGATCGTCAATCACGGCCGGATCGACGTCGCCGACGATCTCGATGCGCTGAGGGAGCGCTACTGCCACATCCGCTGGCTGTTTGCCGACGCGGCGCCGCCGGTCACCTTCCGCTCGCCGGGCGTCGTCCGCAGCGAGCGGCAGGGGCGGCTCCTCTCCGTCCTCTCCAGCAGCGGCTCCGAGGATCTCATCGCCGAAGCGCGCGCCCTGTCGCCACTCTCGACCGAAGTTTTCCCGGCCACGCTCAAGGACGTCTTTCTGGCCACGGTCCGATCGGAGGAACAGTAATGCTCTGGTACAAGACGTGGGTCGACACACGGCTGCGGTTCCTGGTCGGCCTGGCATTGCTCACCTGCGGCGCCGCCTTGATCGTCGGATCGTTTCCGCGCGTGACGGCGCTCCTCGATTCGATGTCGATCGACAAGATGAGCGGCCCGGTCGGCGATCGGCTGCGCGAAAGCCTGGAGCTTGGACGCACGTTCGGCGGCTACATCGCGACACAGTGGTTCGTGAAGACGCCGGTGCAGCTCGGGACCTTGTTCGCGCTGCTGCTCGGCAGCGGCGGTCTGATCAGCCGCGGGTCCGGCGGACCGCTCTTCATGCTCTCGCTGCCGGTGTCGCGGGCGCGGCTGGTCGCCGTCCGCGCGGCGCTCGGCGTGGCCGAACTGTTCGTCCTGTCGTTCGTGCCGAGCCTCGTGATCGTGCTGGCCGCGCCGGCGATTGGTCAGTCCTATCCGTTCTCGCACGCGCTCGTCTACGGCGCGTCGCTCTTCACCGGCACGACGGTGTTCTTCGCCCTGGCGCTGGCCGCGTCAACCGTGTGGGACGACCTCTGGCGGCCGCTCCTGCTGGCCGGAGTACTGGCCGTGGCCGTGGCCACGCTCGAAGGGATGTCCGTCACGTTCGCACGGGTCGGCGGCATCTTCACGATGATGGCCGGGACGACGTTCTTCAGCTCGGGCCAGATCCCCTGGATCGGATGGACCGCGAGCGCGTTGGCGTCCGCCGCGATCATCTGGGCGGCGGCGAGAAACTTCACGGCGAGGGAATTCTAGGGCACCACGGTGGCGTCCGGCTTTAGCCGGATTGCAGGTGGCGTCCGGCTTTAGCCGGATTGCAGGGCAGGAAGGGCATGAAGGGCAGGAGAAAACCATGAAGCACATCACCAAGTCACTGATCGTCAGCGCAATCTTTTTGGTCGCAAGCGTCGGCCGCGCACAGACGACGGTCGATCCGTCGGGACACTGGGAAGGATCGCTGGCGCTTCAGAACGCCGAGATGGCGGTGCAATTCGATCTCGCGCGCAACAGCAGCGGCGGGTTCGCCGGCACGATCAGCCTGCCGAGCGAGTCGCTCAAAGGTATGCCGCTCACCCGCGTCGCGGTCAACGGCGCCGAGGTGACGCTCGAGATCAAAACGTCCGGCGGTGGGACGTTCGTCGGCACGCTGGACGGCAATCACGTGATCTCAGGAACCTTCTCGGGAGCCGCCGGATCGACCACGTTCGCGGTCGCGCGCAAAGGCGACGCGCAGATCGCCGAAGCGCCGAAGGGGCTCGCGCTGCCCAGGGATCTCGAAGGGACGTGGCAGGGCACGCTCACGGCCGACGGACGAGCGCTGCGCATCGTCGTGACGATGGCGAATGGTCCGGACGGGCGTTCGACCGGCACGGCGATGAGCGTCGACGAAGGCGGCCTCGAGCTGCCGCTGGTCGTGACGGAGGTCTCTGAAACACTGGCGTTCGCTGTGCCGGCCGCCGCCAGCACGTTCTCGGGGACGCTGGATGTCGCCCGCACTGAAATCACCGGCACGTATCAACAGCGCGGATTCAGGCTGCCGCTGGTGCTCCGCAAGGCCAGCATCGCGAAGTAGGACGCCATGAACTGCTACACGCATCAGCGCGTCACCGCCGTCGGCATGTGCGGAGTCTGCCAGCGCGGCGTGTGCGGAGACTGCGTCGCGGCGGACTCTCCTCGCCTGGTCTGCCGGAACTGCGCGAACCGCGGCACCGTGGGCTCCGGCTTCGGCCTGGGTTACGGCTACGGGTTCGGCTACGAATACAAGTCGTCGATCGCGATCGGGAGCTGGCCGCTCGTGCACATCGCCGGCGGCTGGGACCCGGTCACGATGCGGCCACGCATCGCCCGCGGCGTCATCGCGATCGGCAACATCGCGATCGGAGGCCTGGCCGTCGGCGGCCTGGCCGTCGGACTGGTGACGCTCGGCGGCGCGTCGATCGGCGCGTTGATGGCGATCGGCGGCGCCGCGCTCGGCCTGGGGCTCTCACTCGGCGGCTTCGCGGTCGGCTCGATCGCCATCGGCGGCGTCGCGGTTGGCTTCACCTACGCCATCGGCGGCAGCGCCATCGGCCCCGCCGTCGTCGACGCGACGCATTGCGATGAGATGGTTGTCGACTTCGCACGGCGCTGGCTGAATGCGTCACTGCCGGCGTGCCGATAAGACGAACACAAGGGTTTACGGAGATCTAAAGCCTTCAACGCAGAGACCGCAGAGTTCGCAGAGACACTCCGGCCGTTCAAGACATGCAGTTGCGACGCGGCGCCGCGAAGCGGCGGCCTCAGTGTGAACAGATCCCAGAAACGAGACGAGTCAGAATCGGGATCAGTCTCGTTTCTGGGATCTGTTCACACTGAGCGCTCGGCCGGCTCCGCCGGCCGCCCGCGTCGACTCCAGATGCAAACTTGGAGTAGCCCTCTGTGTCTCCGTGTCTCGTGGCGCATTTCGTGTTTTCGTGTTTTCGTGGCGCACTTTGCTTTACGCGTCAGTACCGCGGAATTGCCGGGTCGACGAGCGCTGACCAGGCGTCGATGCCGCCGGTGAGGTTGTAGACGTTGCGGAAGCCCTGACCGAGGAAGTACTCCGCCGCGGCCTGGCTGCGCATCCCGTGGTGGCACTGGAACACGATCGTCGTGTCGCGGTCGAGTGTCAGGATCTCTTTGCGCAGCCCCTCGTCGAGCAGCCGCGATCCGTCGATCCGGGCGATCGCGCGTTCCTGGGGCGTGCGCACGTCGACGAGTTCGAACGCCTTCCCTTCCTGCATGAACGCCTTCAGGCCTGGCGCCGACAGTGGCCGGACGCTCGCCGGCTGATTCGGATTGTCGATCGCGAAACCGGGCCCCTCGGGACCGTCCACGAAGTCGATCGACAGGCCATCGGCCAGCCGCGCGCTGGCCGCGTCGAGGATCACGCGCAGGCCCGCGACCTCCACCAGCGTGTCCCCTTCGGCCTGCGTATCGAACATCAGCTCGTGTTCGAGGCGAGGCGTGATGCGGACGCGCAGGCAGTCGCCGTCGGCGCCGGCCGCCGCGTCTTGGATCGCCTGCCGCGCGGTGTCGGTGATGTGAACACGCATGTCCGCCTCCTGAACGTCAAAACGCTATTGCCAGGCCAGAGCTCTTCGTCGCGTCCAGTACGCGGCCGCCGGCTCGGCGACCGACGGCCAGAGGCTCACCTGCGGCGCCAGCGCCACGGCCTGGAAATTACTCAGCAGCTGCTCCCGCGTGACCGCCCCGGACAGGACCACATCCACCCACGGCTGCGCGAGCACCGCGGCGATCGCGACCCGATCGGCGGTCGTGTCGAGCCTCTCGGCCAGGTCGAGGACGGGCCTGGCTGCGGGATCGGTGCGATCGAGGAGCCGGCCGTTGGCCATCGCCTCTTTCACGATGACGCCGAGGCCCGCGGCGCGCGCCTCCTCCAGCGCTTCGTCGGCGGACGGTTCGAGCAGGTTCCAGGTCGCCTGCACGACTTGAAACAGGGTGACGCCGTCGATCTGAACGTCGAGGGCACGCCGAATCGTGTCCGCCTGCTGCGGTCCGCTCACGGTCAGCCCTATCACCAGGCCGTGTTGGCGCAACGCCGCGAGCGCTCCAAGGACATCCCCTTTTTCGAGGACGCCGCTCTCGAGCGTCGCCGAGTGGATCTGATAGAGCCGCAGGAAGTCGCCCAAATATCCGCGACTCTGGCCGAACTGGCGGCCCAGCGTCGCGAGCGAATGATCCTTCACTTCGTGAACGGCCGCGTCCTGCTTCCACTCACCGACGTAGGTGTATCCCCACTTCGAGCCCACGGTGATGGCGCCGGGCTCGAGGCCACGCGCGCGCAGCCAGGCCCCGAGAAACACTTCCGACAGGCCGTACGAGCGGGCCGCATCCACGTACCGCAGCCCGAGCGCATGCGCCTGATCGAGCACGTCGAAACAGCGCTGCTCCAGATCGACGATCGAGCGCTGGACGCCGAGGTCGCGTCGGCGTTCGAGATTGATGTAGGCCGGGCGTCCCAGCGCGGCGAGGCCGAGTCCGAGGGCGCTCACCGAGAGCCGGGTGTCGCCGAGCGTCCGCACGAAGGGCTTCAGGCTCATGACCGCGGTTACTATTCTTTCCCATGTTCTGCGCCGAGCCTCCGCCGCCGCAGCTGCTCGAGGGGATCGCTCAGTTCAACCGCGGCGACTACTTCGAGCAGCACGAAACGCTCGAACTGCTGTGGCGCGGCGAAACGCGCGAGGTGCGCCGCCTGTATCAAGGCATCCTGCAGATCGGCGTCGCCTTTCATCACCTGCGGCGCCTGAACCATCACGGAACGGTGTACATGCTGACCCGCGGATCGATGTACCTGCAGCCCTTCCGTCCGCAGTGTCAGCGGGTGGACGTCGACCGGCTGCTGGCGGACGCGGCGCGCGCGCTCGCGTTCGTGAATCGCCTCGGGCCGCACGGGCTGTCGGCCTTCGACTGGACGCTCGCACCCGTCGTCCATCTCGTCGACTGAACGTCAGCGATCGTGATCGCGGCGTTTCCAGCGGACCTCGATACCCTCGCCGGTGCCCACCGCCGTCCGCAGCAGATGCAGCAGGTGGTCGGTGGCGCGGCCGTCGCCGATCAGCTCGATCGTCGCCTGATCGATGAAATAGTCCTGATCGGCCGACGACTCCTCCTCGAGCGTGTCGGCCAGCACCTGGAGGTCGGCCTCGGTAATCGAACCAATGAGCTGATTCGTTTCGCTGTTGTACAGGTCAATCACGGATCTACTCCTCGCCGGGGATATTCTCCCACTCGGCCCGTAGCTTTTTGACAAAGGTGGTGAACTTCTCCGTCTGGCGCAGCGGCGCGAGATGGGGATCGGTCTCGAACAGCGTGTAGCAGGGAAAGCCGTCGTTGGCGGCGCGCTCGATCCAGCTTTGTGCGCGCGTCAACTCGCCCATCTGCGCGTATATCGCGCCAATCGAATACGCGGTGTGATGAAAGTGCACGAACCCTTCGTTCTTGGCGGCCTCGGCGATGTCCGCGAGGGCGCCCGCCCGATCGCCACGCTTCAGGCGCAGCATGGCGCGGGCGGCATGAACGACGCCACCTTGATCCGCGGCATTCGCCTTCAGATAGGTCTCGACCTCATCGGCCGCCTCGTCTAGCCGGCCGAGCGAGATGAGCGACCAGATCAACTGATAAGTCCACTGAGCCGGGTAGACGTCGCGGGGAACGCGCCGCAAAATCGCGATGGCGTCGTCGTAGCGCTGCTGATAGACGCGGATCGGCGCGGCCCGGAAGCGTGCGTTGATGTTGCCGGCATCGAGCACGACGGCACGTTCGACGGCGCGCAACCCGGCCTCGAGATGCCCGACATGGAACAGGATGATCCCTCGCTGATTCCACGCTTCGCTCATGTTCGGGGCCTGCGCCAGCGCCTGGCGGTGCTCCGCGAGCGCATCCAGACTGGGGAAACCTTCGGCGTGTGTCCACAGCAACAGGCCACGCGCGACGTGGGCCTCCGGTAGCGACGCGTCGATGGCAAACGCGCGTTGGACGGCGGCAAAGCCCTTCTCGCGCCACACCGGCTCGTTAGCGCGGTAGTTGCTCGACTTCAGACCGTAGACATAGCCCAGTAACGCGTGCGCGGGACCGAAGCGCGGGTCGATCGCGATTGATTCCTCGAGCAGCGCAATCGCCTGATCGACGTACGTCTCGCCGACCCGGCCAGCGGGGTAGCGGGCACGGAGATAGAGATCGTAAGCCCGATCATTTGCGGGATGCGTCGCCGCGGCGCCACGCGCGGCCGCCGGTGGCGTGACGTTGACCGCCTGCCGGATCCCGCTTGTCAAATCGTTCTGTAAATTGAAGAGCTCGGATGAAGGGCGCTCGTAGGTGGCGTTCCAGAACGTCCGTCCGTCTTGCGTGTCGATCGCGGTCGCCCCGAGCCGTGTCCGGTTGCCGGTCCGGCTCGCGACCACACGAACGATCGCGTCCGCGTTGAGCGCGCGGCCGATGGCTTGCGGCGTCTGGGTAGACGCCTTGAACGTCGCGACCGCGGGCCGCGGGGTCACCTGAAGCGATGGGCTCCGGGACAAATCGGCCGTGATGGCGTCCGCCAGTCCTTCGACTGTCAGGTCCCCGTCGCCGCCGATCGAGCTTTCGAACGGCAGGAGCGCCAGCGATCGAATCTGACGCGGGACCCGGCCATCGCGAGGCCACAGCCATGCACCGGCGACGGCCAGCAGCACCGCGGCGATGGTCAGCGAGAAGGCGGCGCGCGACGGCGACCGGGTGGCCTGGCCGCGCGCTTCCGCCGGTCCGGCCGATCGCGTGCCGAGCGCACGCAGTTCATCAAGGAGCGTCGACGCGCTGGCGATCCGCCGCCCGCGGTCCTTGACCAGCAGCCGGGCGATGATCGCGTCGAGACCAGCGGGCAGGTCCACGCGCAGTTGCGCCGCCGGTGGCGGCGTGTGGTTCAACAGCGCGTCGAAGAGCACGGCATCGGTGCTGCCGCGGAAGGGCCGCTGTCCGGTGGCCATCTCGTAGAGCACAACGCCGAGCGAAAACAGATCCGTGCGCGCATCCAGCGACTCGCCCCGCGCCTGCTCGGGGGACATGTAGGCAATGGTTCCGACCGTCGCGCCGGCCTCGGTCAGCAGCGTCGGTCGCGCCGCGGTGTCGTCGGACTCGGACGCGTCCTGTCCGAGGCGCGCGGCGATGCCGAAGTCCATGACCTTCACCTGGCCGCGGCTGGTGATGAAGATGTTGGCCGGCTTGATGTCGCGGTGCACGATGCGCACCGCATGCGCGGCGTCGAGCGCTTCAGCGATCTGCGTCGCAACCGCCATCAGATCCGCGATCGGCAGCGGCCCGCGGGCAATGCGTGCCTGCAGCGTCTCGCCGTGGAGATACTCCATGACGAGATACGGACGGCCGTCCGCTTCGCCGACGTCGTGGACCGTGCAGATATGCGGATGGTTGAGCGCCGAGGCCGCCTGCGCTTCGCGCTCGAAACGCCGACGGCTCTTGTCGTCTGGGAGGCCGCTCAGCAGCTTGACGGCGACCGTCCGATGCAGACGGGTATCGATTCCGCGATACACCTCGCCCATCCCGCCGGCACCGAGCCTGATGTCCAGGCGATAAGGGCCCAGCTGAACGGCGTTTCCAGGCGTCGCAGCGCGGGTGGTGTCGTCCACAGGCTAGTCGTCGAGCGGCAGACCGAGGAGATGACGGCCGGTGAGACGCGTCTGCGGCTTTTCGGGCACCGGGTGATAGCGGGACGCCTGGAGATCGCGGAAGCATTGCTCGAGCCCGGCCGAACGGAAGAAGCCGGCGCCGCCGGCGGTCTCGAGCGCCTTCTCGCCAAACCGAATCAACGCGTTCACGAGAATCGTGCGACGCGTGATCATGGCGATGGTGGCATCGGGGCCAGGCGTCATCGTGGCGGTCAGCGCCATCATGCTCTCGCGCGCGATCTGGGCGGTGACGAACAGGTTCTCCATCTCGCCGGCGAGCACGGTCACGAGCGAATCGTCCTTGCGCCGCGCCGCCAGCCCGATCGCGATCCGGCGCGCGTGCTGCGCCACGCCGACGTACGCGCTGTAAAAGATCGGCAGCGCCGCCAGCACGCTCAGGTGCATGAACGGGTGCCACTTCCCCGACGGCCGGCGGACCCCCTGGGTCAGCGCGTCGGGGACGAAGACGTTGGTGAGCTCGACGTCGTGGGACCCGGTGCCGCGCATCCCGAGCGCCCGCCAGGTTTCGACGATCTTCACGCCGTCGGACGTGAGCGGCAGCGGAATGTGGAACACGGTCGGCCCATGTTCCGGATCCTGATAGATGCCGGTCGTCATCAGGAGGTCGCCGGCCGGCACGCCGCTCGCGAAGATCTTGCGGCCGGTCAGCCGGTAGCCGCCGTCGACCTTTTCGAGCGTGCCCGAGCCGAGCAGCCAATCTGATCCGCCGGTGGCCACGAGAATCAGCCGTTCGGCGGCGACGCGGCGCAGCAGCGGCTCCACGCCCTTGTGGCCATGACGCCAGGCGTACGCCAAAGCGCCGACCAGGTGCGTGTGCATCGAAAACGCCAGGCCGGTCGAAGCGCAGTGGCTCGCCAGCTCGCGCACCATCTCGCAGAGTTCAGGGTGCGTCGCCCCACCGCCGCCGAATTCGGCGGGCACGCCGGCGGCAAAGAAATTGTGTTCTCGAAGAAGCGCGTAGTTGTCGCCGACGAATCGGTCGCCTTCATCATGCGCGACGCTGCGCGTCGCACAGTCCCGCCCCGCCGCCGCAATTGCCGCCGTCCAGTCCATTGGGGATCCTCTGTGGCCGGACATGGTACAACGGCGCGGCGGCCGGAGCTATTCGACGGGGAGGTATTGCAGCGTCCCCTTGGTTCCGGTCCGTTTCCAGACCTTGTCGTAGACGCGTTCGAGCGCGTCGCGGCTGACCAGCGTCAACGCGATCTCGTTGGCCTGTTCCTCGGTCTGCAGAAACGGATGGTGCGTGAAGATCCACACGTGACCGAGCTCGTGCGCGACGATCGCGCGCAGGTCGTCGCCGCTCAATCCGTCGACGAATCCGGATTCGAGCGACAGCACGAACGTGCCCTCGCGGTCCTTGTCGCGTTCGACCGAGACGACGAGCGCATTGACCGGCACGAGCCGCGCCAGCACCGGCTGCGGAATGTCGAGTGCGGCGCGGCACTCGTCGATCAGATCCTGCAGCGTCCGTTCCGCCTTCGCCGAGGCTACGGCGGACAAGTCGGCGCCTGCCGGATCGGCGAATGGCTTCGACGCCGCGTTGGCCGGCCGCTTCGCCGCGACCTTGCGCGGCAGCACGATCGGCAGGAGCAGCAGCGGGATGCCGAACCACAGTCCGGCCTTCATCGCGCGGCCCATGAGCTTGCGCGCGGTCGCACGCGGCACCCGATCCCGATCACGCATCATTCGCATCTTCACACACGTCGAGTTCTGTTTTGCGTCTGATCGCGTAGGCCTTACGCACCTGACGCGCGGCTCGGCCGTCGCGATCCCGCGCGAGCGGCGCGATTCATCTGGCACGAGAGTTGGACAACGGCCTGGGCACAAGGAGGTCCATCACTCATGCACAACTCTCGTTTCATCGCCGCGGCCGTGGTGGCGTCTCTCGCGCTCAGCCCGCTCTCCGGGTTCGCACAGCAACCGGCACCGGCTGATCCGCCGGCGGCACTTCAACAACCGGCACCGACCGAACCGCAGCCGTCGGTGCAACAGCCGAGCGAACCGAAGGCGAGCGTGGCGCAAGGCCAGATCGTACGCGTCGACAGCACGACCAGGACGATCACGATCAAAACCGCGACGGAACCGCAGATGCGTTTCCTCTATACCGACTCGACCGCGGTCGTGGGCGCCGGCGAGAGCGTGGCCGGACTCGCGACCCTCTCCGGCGTGGACGTCAGCGTGAAGTACACGACGCGCGGCGCCGATCGTGTCGCCACCGAGATCAGCATTCTGAAACCGAAGGCGTAGCCGACCGCTCCTGCCAGGACTGCCCACCTCATTCATACCGTCCGCCGGATTCGCGGCGGGCGGTATGAAGTCTTTGCAACGATGTGCACGAGACTCGAGCTGCGCAGCTCGTCTGCAAAAAACTTCGAATTCCTGTTGCCCGGTCCGCTGCGATCGCCTATCGTGACGATCTCCCCGGCCGCGAACTGATTTCACGCCCAGCGCATTCCGCTCGAGCCCTTCGTGCGTCGCGAAGCCGAGTCCGTGCGGCGCGTGGACTACGACCACGAAGGATCGACTCTTGTCGAGGCACCACTCTTCTCTCACGTGCGCGCTGCTCTGCGCCATCCTCCTGCTCGCGTCGACGGCAGACGCACAGTCGTTCGGCCGCAATAAAGTTCGCTACGACTCGTTCGCGTTCGAGATTCTCGAAACACCGCATTTCGAGATCTATCACTACTCGGCCGAACGAACCGCGGCGATCCAGGCCGGGCGGATGGCCGAGCGCTGGTACGCGCGACTCTCGCACACGCTCCATCACACCTTTGCCCGCCGCCAGCCGATCGTGCTCTACGCCAGCCACGTGCAGTTCACCCAGACCAACGTGACGCCGGACGCGCTTGGCGACGGCATCGGCGGATTCACCGAACACGAACGCGGCCGCATCGTCCTGCCGTTCGCAGCCAGCCTCGGCGAAACCGATCACGTCATCGGGCACGAACTCGTCCATGCGTTCCAGCGCGACATCCTGCGTGCCAGCGGCCGATCGATGACGCTGCTGCCGCTCTGGTATCTCGAGGGCATGGCGGAGTACCTCTCGGTCGGCGCGATCGACGCGAACACGGCCATGTGGCTGCGCGACGCGGTGAACCACAACCGCCTGCCGCGACTCGATCAACTGGACGACCCGCGCTGGTTTCCGTACCGCTACGGCCAGGCGCTCTGGGTCTATCTGACCGGACGCTTCGGCGGCGACATCGTGATCACGAACCTGAAGTCGAAAGCCGTCGGCGGCGCACTCGGCCGCATCATGGCCATCACGGGGCTCGACGCGAAGACGCTGTCGGACGGGTGGCACGCCTCGATCCGGGCGAACTTCGGCGGCGGCACGCGTTCGACGAGCGCACCGGCCTTGATTTCCGGGGCGTCCGGCGGCGGCCGCCTGAACCTCGGTCCGTCGATCAGCCCCGACGGCCGTTCGATCGTCTTCCTGTCGGAACGCGATCGCTATTCGATCGACGTCTTCCTCGCCGACGCCGAGACCGGCACCATCGTGCGCCGGCTGCTGCGCACCGCCGGCGATCCGCATTTCGACACGCTCGAGTTCATCGAATCGGCCGGGGCGTGGTCGCCGGGCGGCCGACGGTTCGCCCTCGCCGCCGTGTCGGCCGGCACACCGGTGCTGACGATCCTCGACATGCCGTCGGGCGAGATCGTCCGCGAAATCCAGCTGCGCTCGCTCGATCAGGTCTTCGATCCCACCTGGTCGCCCAACGGACGCGCGATCGCGTTCTCCGGCCTGAAGGGCGGCTTCACGGATCTCTACACCGTCGACCTCGACACCGAAGAGCTCCGAGGGTTGACCAACGACGAGTACGCGGACCTGCAGCCCGCCTGGTCGCCGGACGGACGCACTCTGCTCTTCACGACCGACCGGTTCTCGTCCTCGCTGTCGGCGCTGACCTTCGGCGACTTTGGCCTGGCCTCGCTCGACGTCACGACCAGCGCCGTGCGCGGCCTGCCCGGCGTCCCGGGCGGGAAGAACATCGACCCGCAGTGGTCGCGCGACGGCCGGCGGGCGTACTTCGTCGCCGACGGCAGCGGCACGAGCAACGTCTATGAACTGTCGCTCGACACGAACCGGATCCGTCAACTGACGTTCGAGGCGGCCGGCGTCAGCGGCGTGACCGCGCTCAGCCCGTCGCTGTCGATCGCACTGGACCTGCCGCGGCTCGCGTTCAGCGTCTACAAAGGCGACGAGTACCAGATCCGGACGGTCTCGCTCGAACTCGAGCCGCTCGCGGCGCAGCCCCTCGTCACGCCAACCGTCGCGATAGTCCCGGCCGCTGGTGGCGAGACGGATCGGCCGGCGCCGGCGCCGACAGCCGGCGCGCGCGCGCTCGTGACGCTTCCGGTCTTCGGTGTCAGCGACGGCACCGAGTTCACGGTGAAGCCCTATCGGTCAGGACTCTCGCTCGAGCGCAACATTCAACCGTACGTGAGCGCGGGCGGCGGCGGGACGGGCCGCTTTTTCCGCGCCGGAGTCGGGCTCTCCTTCGCCGACATGCTCGGCGACCGGCAATTGCAGACGCTCGTCCAGGGCGGCACGAGCAGCGACGACTTGTCGCTGCAGGCGGCGTACATCAACATGCGACGGCGATGGAACTGGGCGATCGTCGGCGGCCATACGACGTGGCTCTTCGATGGCGGGACCACGCCGGTCACGACGGCGGCCGACGGCACGCTCGCCCGCGAGAGCGCCGCGCTGCGGCAAAGCCATCGCCGCACGTCCGGCCTGGCGGTCTATCCCTTGAACCGGGCGCGCCGTGTCGAGGTCAGCGGCGGCGTCGACTGGATCCGGTTCGAGCGCCGCACCATCGCCAGCACGTACTCGCCGGTCACCGGCCAGCTGCTGCACGAGACGAGCACGACGCTGCCCGCCGCCCAGGACGCCTGGGCGTTCGACAGCGGCGTGGCGCTCGTCGAAGACGCCGCCGTACAGGGTGCGACGGCCCCCGTGCTGGGGTCGCGTTCGCGTCTGGCGATCAATCCGACGCTCGGCAGCATTCCGTTCACGACGGTCACCGCCGACTATCGTCGGTACATCATGCCAGTCCGATCGCTGACGGTCGCGATGCGGGTGATGCACGTCGGGCGCTTCGGCGCGGGCACCGGTGATGCGCGGCTCGTGCCGCTCATCTGGACGATCCGCGATCTCGTACGCGGCTACGGCGATTTCGGTCCGAGCGACGACACGCTCGGCTATCTCGATGCCGCGCGGATGACCGTTGGCAACGTCGAACTCCGTGTCCCGCTATCGGCGATCGCACAGGCGCCGCAGCCGTTGCCGATGGACGTCTTCGCCTTCGCGGATGGCGGCGTGTTCGGACGCCCGAATCGCCAACAGCAGATCGACGATGACGCGCTCGTGAGCGCGGGCGCGGGCGTCCGCATCAATGCCGCCGGCATTGCGCTCGAACTGGCCGCAGCCCGTCCGTTCCACGCCGGCACGCGCGGCTGGACCGTCGCGTTCAACGTGAAGCCGGGCTTCTGATCGGAATATCGTTTGCACCGCTCGCACCTGAGCCTTGTGACCGTGGCGGTCACAGTGGAGGAATCATGCGAGCACACCCTCTGGTCATCGCGGCCGTGGCCGCGCTGAGTCTGTCGAGCCCGGCCATCGCACAGACGCCGCCCAGTCCAGTGCCGGCACCACCGCCAACCGCCGCGCCGCCGTTCGAGCCGCCGGCGCCTCCACCACGTCCGCAATCCACCGATCACTTCGTGGTCACGCGCCCGAGCAACTGGATTCTGTCTGGCTTCGTCGGCTCGAACTTCGGTCCCGACAACGATCCCGATTCGGTCACCGCCGACTTCGGCGGTCATCTCGGCTACTTGTGGCGCGGCAGGATCGGCGGCGAACTCGTCGGCACGTACACGCCGGGTTTCCGCTTGAATAACGCGCTCGTGAACGGCAGCCCCAACGTCAACACCTACATGGCGAACGTCATCGGCGCGATCCCGCTCGGTGCGGACGGGCGCTTCCAGCCCTACATCTCCGGCGGCTTCGGGAACGTGCAAATGAGAGCCGACGTGCTCAATGTCGCCATCGGCGGCGTCACCGGCGTGACCCGATCGAATCAGTCGCGCTTCGGCGGCGATCTCGGCGGCGGTCTGATGGGATTCGCCGGCAACGTCGGCTTCAGAGCTGACCTGCGCTTCTATCGCGCGTTCGAAACCGATGCGTTGTCACCGAAGGCGGCGACGCCCGAAAACGTCTTCACGAGCGCCCTGCTCTCGGGCCTCGACATCTGGCGCGCGAACGTCGGTCTCGCGGTGCGCTGGTAACGAATCATCGATGATTGATGAGTGATGAATGATGATTTGAGTGATGATTGAAGCGCCAATCCGTCAATCAAATCATCAATCATCATTCATCAATCAGCGATGAGACCCATGCGCGTCCGGGTGTTCTTCACGATCGTCGCAGCTCTCGCGACTTGCGCATGCCGTCTGTCGGGACGCGCGCAGTTCGCGGCAGCCGACCGTCCGGCATTCCCCGCCCGCGCCTGGTCCGGGCGGGCCTTTCCAGACACAACTGCTCGCATCGGCATCCTCGCCGATCAACTTCCCGGCGGCATGAGCCCGGAACAGGAACGCTTCGCGGCCACGCACTACGTCGGCACACAGAAGCTCTCGCTGGCGCTGTCGGCGCCGCTTCGCGCCATCAATCCAGGCTTTCTCGTTCTCCACTACCGCCTCGCGATGTGGCAGTCGGCGCCGCACGTCAACTACATCGTCGATGGACAGCGCTGGGACAACGACTTTCCGACGGTGACGACCCATGAGGACTGGTTCTGGCACAACCAGCGCCAGCAGCGCGTCGCCAGCGATCAGGATGGCAAGCTGCTGATGAACGTCGCCAACCCTGGATTTCAGCGGTACTGGATTGAATCGATGATCGCGCAAACCACCGGCGGCGAATACGACGGGGTGTTTCTTGATTCGGCGTCACCGGCGCTGCTCCAGTGGGAAGCTCGCAACCCGCCCGATCCGCGGCTGCAGGGAACCGGCGCGCGGTTCAACGTCTTTCCGGAATTGGGCGGCGTCAGCTGGATCGCCGCGTGGGAGCAGTGGATCCGCGGTCTCGACGACGCGCTGACGGCGAACGGGATCGCCCTCATCCCCAATGTCGGCGCGCTGGCCACGGGTTGGGACAACACCAACTACGCCCTGACGGCCGGTGCGTTCTGCGAAGGCTTTCTCGATCCCGATTGGGTGCCCTCGGACTGGCGGATCGCCGCCGACAACACGCTGCGCCTGGCGCAGCAGCGCCGCATCCTGATTCTGCAGAATGGCCTCAGCTCGCCGGACGACGAGCGATCGCGGATGTTCCTGCTGGGGAGCTACCTGCTGGTCAAGAGCGACCGCACGTATCTCTTCTATTACGGCGGTCCGATCCTGTCGTGGTTTCCGGAGTGGGAACTGGATCTGGGCGCGCCTCGACAGACCGCTTTACGCGCCGCCGATCTTGCCTGGGAAGGTGTGTACCGTCGCGAATTCGAGAAGGGACTGGTGCTCGTCAACCCGGGCGACTCCAGGGTCACCGTCAATCTGGGTGGCACGTATCAGCGCGTCGAACCGCACGGCGGCGGCGCCGTGCCACGCGACGGCCAGGTCTCCGGCACGATCACCACGACGCCCGTCACGAACCTCACGCTGGAATCCCACTCTGCGGCGATCCTCCTCAAGTGAACACCAACGCTCTCGCAGACTGAGAAATGCGCGCTCTGCGACCTCGGTGGTTGGCGTTTCAGCGCTGGTGAGTGAACGGCAGGATGCGCTGGAAGTACCGATCGCGGTGCCGCAGTTGATGCCCTATCCCGAGCCCCCAGTGTCCGAGAAGCGTCGCCACGAGAATCGCGGCGGTGATGGCGTGCGTCCACTGAGCAATCACTGACACGCGCGGCATCAGCGGCAGGAACTGCGGCATCTCCCAGACACCGAACAGCGTGATCGGATAGCCGCCAGCCTGCACGAAGACGAACCCGCTGATCGGCATCAGAAACATGCACCAGTAGAGCAACCGCTCGATCAGATGAATCGCGCGCTTCTCGGCGGCGCTCAGATTCGGCGCCCAATCGGGAAGCGGCTTCGCCTTCCGCCAGCTGACCCGAAGGAGCGCGAGCAGCAGGACGACAAGCCCGATCGTTTTGTGCCATTCGTATAGCGCGTCGCGGCCGAAGCCCGCCGTCGTTTCCCACTCGTCGGTGTGGGTCATCGCCCACGCGACCGCGAACTGGTTCACCAGCGCCAGAAAGACGGCCCAGTGCAGGAGTTTCGAGACGCTGCCGTATCGTTCGTCGGTGTTGGTCAACATGCGGCGGTTGATTGTAGATTACGGTTCGCCATGGAACTCGGATTGAACGGACGCCGCGTGCTCGTCACCGGCGGCAGTAAAGGCATCGGGCTGGCCTGCGCTCAGGCGTTTCTCGCCGAAGGCGCGGCGGTAGCCATCGTCTCGCGATCGGAAGAGCATCTCGCCCGGGCTCGCGAACAGCTCGGCGACGCTGTTACCGTGGCGGCCGACCTCGCCGACGCCGGACAGGCCGCTCATGCCATCGAACGTGTCGAGCGCGAACTCGGCGTGCTCGATGTGCTCGTGACGTGCGCGGGGGCGGCGCGGCGGACGCCGGTCGACGATCTCTCGCCGGCCGCCTGGCGTACGGCGATGGACGCCAAGTTCTTCAGCTACATCAACGTCATCGATCCGGTCATCAAGGGGATGGCCGCGCGGCGAAGCGGCGTCGTCGTCAACATCATCGGCAACGGCGGCAAGGTGGCTGCGACGACGCACCTGGCCGGCGGTGCGGCGAACGCGGCGCTGATGCTGGCAACCGTCGGCCTGGCCCACGCGTACGCGACGCGCGGTGTCCGGGTGCTCGCGCTCAATCCGGGGCTGACCAATACGGATCGCGTCGCGGAGGGGATGAAGGCGGAGGCCACGCGCCTCGGCGTCGACGAAGGCGAAGCGCTCAGGCGCAGCGTCGATCGGATCGGCATGAAGCGGATGGCGGAGCCAGAGGAGATCGCGGCGATGACCGTCTTCGCGGCGTCCACCCGCGCGAGTTACCTCACCGGCGTCGTCATCACGATGGACGGCGCGAGTTCTCCGATCGTGGTCTAAGGCGGACAGGCTTCAGCCTGTCCGTCACCGCTCGTCGTGACGTTGCAGGCGGAGCTCGAGATGCCGCCGGACGTCGGGCCACTCGGCCGCGAGGACGCTGTACATCACCGTGTCGCGGACGGTGCCGTCCTTGCGGGCCTGATGATGGCGGAGCACGCCGTCGCGCTTGGCGCCGAGTGCTTCGATCGCGCGCTGCGAGCGGAAATTGAAGTTGTCGGTGCGCAGCCCCACCACCTTGCAGCCGACCGTTTCAAAAGCGTGCCGGAGCAACATCAGCTTGCACGTGGTGTTGACGTGGGAGCGCTGCCACGAGCCCGCGTACCAGGTCCAGCCGATCTCCACCCGGTCGATGGCCGGGACGATGTCGTGGTAGCGAGTCGTGCCGATGATCGTGCCTGTTGCGATGTCGCGGACGATCCACGGCAGCATGTGGCCGTCGTGCTGTCCCTTCAACGCGAGCTCCACGTACTTCGCCATCGCCTCGACGCCTTCGGGCACCGACGTGTACCACAGATCCCACAGGCGGCCGTCCGCGGCGGCCAGCGCCAGCGCCTCATTGTGGCGATCGTCCATCGGCTCGAGGCGGACGCCGCGAGCTTCGAGCGTGACTGGATGCAGTTCGATCATCGCCGGCCTGCTTCTTCTGACTACTTCTTCTGAACCGCGCCGAGCTGACCGGCGATGCGGGTCGCTTCCTCAATCGCGCGCGCCAGCACCGAGCGGATCTTCCCGTCTTCGAGCATCAGCAGGCCGCCGATCGTGCAGCCGGCGGGCGTCGTCACATCGTCGCGCAACGCGGCGGGATGACGGCCCGAGGTCTGCACCATCCGCGCGGCGCCAAGCGCGGTCTGCGAGACCAGCGTCAGCGCGATGTCGCGCGGTAGACCGACGCGGACCCCGGCGTCCGCCATCGATTCCATGATCAGGTACTGATAGGCGGGACCGCTCGCACTGAGCGCCGTGACGGCGTTGAAGTGCGACTCGTCGAGCTGCAGGCAGCGCCCGACGCATTCGAACACCTGGCGGACGCGGGCCAGATGCGCCGGCGTCGCATGCACGCCGGGACAGATGACCGTCATGCCCTCACCGACGACGCAGGGCGTGTTCGGCATGGCGCGAATCACCGGACTCGACGGATCGGCCAGCGCTTCGAGCTGCTGCAGCGTGGTGCCGGCGAGAATCGATACGATCAACGTCCGGGGCGAGAGCCCCGCCTCACGGAGTGCCGTCAACGCCGGCGCCGCCTGCGCCGGCTTCACGCAGAGGACGACCATGCCGGCGTGCGGCACGCGGGCGCGGACATCGCGCTCGACGGGAACGCCGAGGAGCGCCGCTGCCGCGTCGCAGCTCGCTTGCGAGCGCGCGGTTCCCCAGGCGCGATCGCGCGCGAGCGCGCCCGAGTCGAGAAGCCCTTTGAGAATCGTCCGCCCCATGACGCCGGTGCCGACGATGCCGAACGTTTCTCCGGGGCTCAGGAGAGGCGGCCGTTCGCTGCCGTGTTCGCGATCCATTCCAATGTCCTCTAAGGTCCGGCTGAAGCCGGACGCCACAACTTGCCAGTAAAGCCGGACGCTACAACGTGCCGGGACGGACTTCGTCGCCGAGACGGCGATCCGGCACCAGGTAGTGACGCACGTAGTCGGTGACGGCGTCGGCGAGCGGCGTGATCGGTCGATGGTATCCGCTCTGCCGCAGCCGGTCGAGCACGGCGCACGTGGAGTACTGGTACTTCGGCCGGAGCGTCTCCGGCATCTCGATGAACTCGATCTGCGGCGGCTTGCCGAGCGCGGCAAAGACGGGCGCCACCAGTTCGAGCCAGGTGTGCGCCTTGCCCGCGCCGACATTCACCAGTCCGGCCACGGTCCGCTGCTCGGCCAGGTGAATCGTGATGTCCACCACGTCCTTCACGTACACGAAATCGCGGCACTGATGACCGTCGGCAAAATCCGGCCGGTAGCTCTTGAACAGCTTCACGCGTCCGGTCTCGCTAATCTGTCCGAACGCTTTGTGGACGACGCTTCGCATGTCGCCTTTGTGCGCTTCGTTCGGACCGAAGACGTTGAAGTACTTCAGCCCGACGATCCGATCGAAGTAGCCGCGCCGCTCGGCGTAGAGGTCGAACAGCTGCTTCGAATAGCCGTACAGGTTGAGCGGCCGAAGATTCTGGAGCGGCAGCGCGTCGGACAGCGCGCCCTCGAGCGCGCCATAGGTCGCGGCCGACGAGGCGTAGACGAAGCGCACATCGCGCGCAAGCGCCCATTCGGCCAGCACCTTGGTGTACTCGGTGTTGGTCCGCATCATGTAGGCGCCGTCGGTCTCGGTGGTCGATGAACAGGCGCCGAGATGAAAAACGGTGCGGACGTGATCGAGCGTGCCGCGCTCGACTGCGGCGCGCAGCCAGTCGGCCTCGACGTAGTCGTCGAACCGGAGCGGCTGCAGGTTGCGCCACTTCTCAGAGCGGTCGAGGACGTCGGCGATCAGGATGCGATCGTGGCCGCGCTGATTGAGCGCCCAGACGAGCGCGCTGCCGATGAAGCCGGCGCCGCCGGTGACGAGAATCGTGCCGTGGTCGAGCATCGGAGGTTATTCGGTCGCGACCGCGCGGACTTCGGCGGCCAGCCAGTCGAGCTCGGCCTCCTCGATGACGAGGGGCGGCGCGAGCCGGATCACAAAGTCGTGGGTCTCCTTGCAGAGGATGCCACGGGCCATCAGCCGCTCGCAGACCGGGCGCGCCGGTCGATCGAGCTCGATCCCGACGAGCAACCCGCGGCCGCGGACCTCGCGGACACGGCCGCCGGCGAGCGGCGCCAGGTCGCGGCGCAGCCGCTCGCCCAGCCGGGCCGAGCGCTCGACCAGATGCTCGTCGGCGATGACGCGCAGCGCGGCGCGGGCGACGGCGCAGGCGAGCGGATTGCCGCCGTAGGTACTGCCGTGGCTGCCGGGCGTGAACACGTCCATCACGTCGCGGCGGCCGACGACGGCCGATACGGGATACACGCCGCCGGACAACGCCTTGCCGAGAATGTACACGTCCGGGGTCACGTGTTCGTGCTGACACGCGAACCAGGCCCCGGTTCGGCCGAGACCGGTCTGGATTTCGTCGGCCACGACGAGCACATCCTGTTCGCGGCACAACCGCGCGGCGGCGGCAAGATAGCCGGCTGGCGGCACGATGATGCCGGCTTCGCACTGGATCGGCTCGACCAGAAAGGCGCAGGTTCGCGGCGTGATCGCGGCCGCCAGCGCATCGAGGTCGCCGTACGGCACGATGACGAATCCCGGCGTAAACGGTCCGAAGCCGCGGCGGTACTCGGGCTCGGACGAGGCGCTCACGATCGTCGTCGTTCGGCCGTGGAAATTTCCGGCGCAGACGATGATCTCGGCTTGATCCTCAGGAATGCCCTTCTGTTCATAGCCCCAGCGGCGCGCGGCTTTAATCGCGGTTTCGACGGCCTCGGCGCCGGTATTCATCGGCAGCACGACGTCGAGACCGGTCAGCCGGGCGAGTTCGTCGCAGAAGAGCGGCAGCTGATCGTTGTGAAACGCGCGGGAGGTGAGGGTGACGCGGCCCGCCTGCTCGACGAGCGCGGCGATGATCGTGGGATGGCCATGCCCCTGGTTGAGCGCCGAGTACGCGCTCAGACAATCGAGATATCGCCGCCCCTCGAGGTCGTAGACCCACACGCCTTGGGCGCGAGCGATGACGACGGGCAGGGGATGATAGTTGTGCGCGCCGGATCGGGCTTCGAGTTCGAGCAGGTGCGCGGCAGTTCGGTCGGCAGCGACAGACACAGCCGACTATTCTACTTGCGGTCACCACCCAGCGCTCCGAGCGGGATGTCCTGGTGACAAAGCGGGCAGCCGGCCCGCGTGGCCGGAGTGGGAGGACGACTAGCGATCGCGCCGGCCGCGGATCACTTCGCCGACGGTTTCCGCAGCGTCTGCGCCCGGCCAGAACCGCAACACGAGGACCGGCGGCAGCAACGCGAGGGCGATCAGCAGGCCGACGGTCGAGCCCGTCATCCTGACGCCGGCCATCACCATGACGATACCGACCAGCACCAAGATCGCGAACCAGACGGCAATCAATTTCGGCCGCGAAATCTCATTCATTTAGTCACCGGTATCCCTGCAAGACGAAAAGTCTGACCGCTCGATCATCGGCGAACGCCGGCGTGACGGCTGTGCGCTTTTGCACACGCACGCAGCCCTTCCTTCAGAGACGGCTCAAGAGCGTTTTCATGGGTGGCAAGCCGTGTGCAACCCACGCACTTGTGCTGGCGCCAGGCGCGGTCTCGAGTTGCGCCCCGCCACATTGGGATGTCATGACGACTACTATTCGCACCTTTTGCGTCGCCATCGCCATGGTCTGCACCCTCGGCCTCGTTCATTCAGCCGGCCAGGTCCCGGGAGGCCGACCGCCGGAGCCGATCGCCCAGAACGCTCCGGGCGCCGCCGCCGATCCGGCCCCGGCCCGCGCAACCGATGGCCGCCCGTCGATGTTCGCGGACGAGGGGCCGACTGATGCGACCTGGAAGGCGCAGTTCGATGCGCTGTGGCGCGCCGTCGGCCGGCTGCCGCTCGCGGCCCTACTGAGCGCGGTGCTCGCTTTCCGTCCCCGCCGCAGCGGGACACCGAAGCGGCAGGCGCCGGTCATCCAGACGCAAATCATTCTGGCTGTCGTCGGCGCCGTGGTCATGCTGGTGGTCGGCGCAAGCCTGGCCCGCGCCTTCGGCATCGTCGGCGCCGCGGGCCTCATCCGCTACCGGGCGAAAGTCGAGGACCCCAAGGATGCCGGCGTGATGCTCGCGACGCTGGCGATCGGCCTCGCTTCCGGCGTCGGACTCTACCTCCTCGCGATATTCGCTACCGTGTTCGTCCTCGGACTCCTGCTGCTCATCGAGTCGATTGACCCCGACGCCTACGCGCTCTTCGACCTGACAATTGCCGCGAAAGACACCGCACACTTGAAGGATCAGGTGGAGAAGCTCCTCCGCCGCCGCAAGATTCCGTTCGAGCTCCGCAGCACATCCGCCGAACAGCTGTGTTACGAGGTGAAACTGCCGCTGACCGCCAGCACCGAGAGCGTGTCAGACGCCCTCACCAGCCTGACGCCCAAAGAGCCGGTCGAGCTCAAGTGGGAGCAGAAGAAGGACAAGAAATAGGCCGAACGGAGCGGCTGTCTCCTTCCGCATTCAGCTCGTCGATTGGCCGGCACGCAACCGCATCCGCGAGTACAGTCAATATGCGGGCGAACCGAAGGACGGAGGGGCATATGAAGACCGCACCGAGAGGGTCGTTCGACGTCCAGGCCTTCCTTGCATCCGCCGGTGCGGCCAAACGCATCGTGAAATACGCCAAGGGGGCGGACATCTTCACGCAGGGCGAACCCTGCGACAGCGTCCTCTACATCCAGAAGGGCGCGGTCACGCTGTCCGTGCTCTCTCACACCGGACGCGAGGCGGTCGTCGCGGTCCTGGGGCACGGCGATTTCTTCGGCGAAGGCTGCCTCGCCGGCCAACCCATCCGGATGGCGACGGCCACCGCCGCCGTCGATAGCGTCGTTCTCCGCATCCGCAAGGCGCGAATGGTCAAGCTGCTCCATGAGCAGCACGCGCTCGCCGATCGATTCATCTCGCACATGCTCTCGCGCAACATCCGCGTCGAGGAGGATCTGCTCGATCAACTGTTCAACTCGAGCGAAAAGCGTCTGGCGCGGACCCTGCTGCTCCTGGCGCGCTACGGCAAGCCGGATCGGGCGATCGCCGTCATCCCGCCGATGTCGCAGGGAACGCTCGCGGAGATGATCGGGACCACGCGATCGCGCGTCAACTTCTTCATGAAAAAGTTTCAGAGGCTTGGCTTCATCGACTACAGCAACGGGTTGAAAGTCCATAGCTCGCTGCTGAGTGTCGTGCTGCGTGACGAGCCGTGACCCCAGCGAGGACCTCAAATGGCGAACATGAATCCGGGACGTGACTGGCAGTGTCCAAAGTGCCCCAAACAGCTCCGTTACGTGACCACACGAAGCGCGGACGGCGCGGTCCACCACAAAGGCGATCGGTTCAAGACGGTGACGGACACGCATGTCTATGAATGCGCATCGCACGGCCCGTTCCACGTCGGTCCGAACGGCCGCATAAGCATCGGGCGCTGATCCGGAGGCAGACGCGAGCCATTCGGCCGGCGGCGGGGTCTAAAATCAGCCTGGATGCCGACTCCGAGAGCGGTGATTGTGGCGTGCCTGTGCGCGGTGAGCGCCGGCGCGTTCGCGCCGGCATGCGCCTCGCGCGCGGTCACGGTCGCGTCGGACACCGCGCTCGATAAGCTGCGAGCGGCGGATGCGCTCGTGAGCGCCGGGTGCCTCGACTGCCTGACATCCGCCTTTCACGCCTACGGCGCCCTGCGCTCGGAGGCCGCCACGCGCGAAGCGGCCACGCTCGGCGCCTTCCGTGCCGCCACGCTGGCGGCCATTCGCGAGCGCGAGCTCGGCGTGGACGACTCCGGTTTTCTGACGCAGGCACGCGACATCGCGGCGGGCAATCCGCTGGTGACCCCGGCGGCGCTCGCGCTCGTCGAGATCGCGGAGTCGCTCCCGACACAGGGTGGCATCGGGCAGCCGCTGTCCGACGACGATCGGGCGCGCCGGCAGCGAGCGCTGCAGAACCGCACCGCCTACCAGGACCAGCTGCGGACGCAAGCTGACGCCGATCCGCTCTCCGCCTACCTCTGGCTGTCCTTCAACTGCGCCTACGACAGCACGCAGCCCGAAGTGCAACAGTCGTGGCTCCAGCAGCTCCCGCGCTGGCGCGAGACGCGGCTGATTCGGTTCAAAGCCGCGGTCTGCGGGCGTCGCGATGTCACCGAGCTCGAAGCGTTTGTGGCCGAAGACCCGCGCTTCGTCGAAGCGCACTATCTGTTGGGACTGGCCGCGACGCTCGGCGGCCGGCTCGATGCGGCGCTCGGCCACTTCGAACAGGCGTATGTGTGGCGCCCGCGGTGGCCGGCCGTCACCAGTTCAATCGCCGCGGCGCACGTGGCGCGCGAGGATTTCGAACAGGCGATCGTATTCTTCGATCGCACGCTCGAACTCCTGCCGCAGTCGCCCGAGGGCCTCCTCGGCAAGGCGCGCGCACTGACGTTTCTCGGCCGCTACACCGCCGCGATCGACATCCTGGACACGCTGCTCTCGCTCGGCCGCTGGTTCATCGGCGAAGCCCACTACTGGCGCGCCTACGGCGAGCACGAGCTCCGCAGCTACGACGCCGCCTGGCGTGATGTCGAGGCGGCCGACAAACTGGTTTTCAACTCGGACGTCCCCAAACTCGCCGGCCTCATCTCGTACAAGCGCGGCGACCTCGATCTGGCGCGCCGCCGCTTTCTGCTCTCGCTGACGCGGTTCGAACGCGACTGCGAAACGCTGTACTTCCTCGGCATGGTCCTGGTGGAACAGCGCGACTGGTCCGCCAGCACCGAGCGCTTCACAACCGCCGCCAGTTGCCTGGGCAGCGAGTTGACGGCCATCGAACGCGCGATTGAAGCGATCCGCCGTTCATCGGACCCGCCCGACGTGCAGGCCCGCCAGATCGCGCGGCGCGAACAGCGGCTGGCCGGGGATCGCCGGATGCTGGCCACCTCCTGGTTCAATCTCGCCGTGAGCCACTTCAACCTGGCGCGCCGGGAGGAGGCGCGCACGTTTGCCGAAAAGGTCCTGGCGGACCCGCAGTTTGGCGCCCGGGCCAAGGAACTGCTCGACCGTTTGCGCTAGGGCGCCCGTTTCAAACACCTACCCCCCGGCCGGTCGCCTGCAGGCGCATTTTTTCCCAAGAAAACCCCGCCTCGAAGCCCCTAAAGAGGCGTAATATCAGCGCTTGTAGAAGACCGATTTCGCACGCCCGGCCCGTCATTCGAAAACGAGGAGCGGCATGAACACCCACGAACCGTCGCGGCGTCGATTCCCGGTGCTGACCACCGCACTGCTGGTCGCCGGCATCGTTGCCGTCGGCACGACCGGCACCGTGCGATCGCAGGCGCCGGAAACGCGAACCGACCTCACCTTCACCAAGGACATCGCGCCGATTCTCCAGCGCAGCTGCGAGAACTGCCACCGCGCCGACGGCGGCGCGCCGATGTCGTTGACGACGTACGAGGAAGTGCGGCCGTGGGCGCGCGCCATCAAGACGCGGACATCCATTGGACCGCGCGCCGGCGTCATGCCGCCCTGGTACGTCGAACGAACCATCGGTATCCAACGCTTCAAGCAGGACCCGTCGCTCTCCGAAGAGGAGATCGCCAAGATCGCCAGGTGGGTCGACGGCGGCGCGCCGCGCGGCAACCCGGCGGACATGCCGGCTGCGACCAAGCGCCCCTCGGAAGAAGGCTGGACGCTCGGTGAACCCGATCTCATCGTCAAGTCGCCGGACGTGAAGATGCCGGCGATCGGTCCCGATGTCTGGACGAATCTCGGTCTCGTGAAGACCGGCGTCGTCGAGGACCGTTGGGTGAAGTCGGTGGAAGTCCGCGAGGTCAACAACATTCCGAAGGGCGACGGCGTGAAGACCGTCGGCGGCCGCTACGTCTTCCATCACATGACGTACTCGAGCGGCGGCGAAGGCGGCGGCCAGAGCTGGCCGATTCACGAGGTCGGCCGGAACGCCGACATCTTCCCGGACGAAGCGGGCCGCCTACTCGCCGCGAATTCGTCGCTCGACTTGAGCGCCGCGCACCTGCACTCGAACGGCCACGACACGACGGCCCATCTCGAGTTCGGCTTCAAGTTCTTCCCGCCCGGCTACAAGCCGGCCTACCGTCGTCTGCCGACCTTCATGGGCAACGGCAACGACATCGACATCAAGCCGAACGAAGCCAACCAGCAGCTGCACGCCTACGCCACGCTGAACGAACACACCAAGATCATCGCGTTCGAACCGCACCTCCACGCCCCCGGCGTCCGGATGTGCATCGAAGCGATCTGGGGGATGAACATCCAGCAGCTGAACTGCGTCGGCTACGACCACAACTGGGTCAAGCAGTACCTCTACGAAGACGATGCGGCGCCGCTCCTGCCGAAGGGCACGATCCTGCACCTCATCGCGTTCCTGGATACGACACCGGCGAACAAGAACCTCGCCGACTCGCGCAACTGGGCGGGTGGCGGACGCCGTTCGGTGTCGAACATGTTCATCGATCTGGGCTATTCGGTCGCGCTCACCGAAGAACAGTTCCAGGCCGAAATGGCCAAGCGGCGCACCAAGATGAAGAGCCGCAACGACTACGACATCGGCTGCCCGCTCTGCTGGGCACCGCCGGTACCGCCGGCCGCTCCACGTGCGACGACGCAGCAGCAAGGCGGTAATCAGCAGTGATTCGTCGGGCAGCAAGACGGGCTGTGCGATCCGGCTCAGTCGTGGAATCCGGCGCTGTTGTGGGATCCGGCTTCAGCCGGATTCTCATCCACGCCAGCGCGATTGTCGCGATCATTGCGGTGCCACTGTTCGTGGATCTCCCGGGTCCACGCATCCTCGCGCCGGGCATCGCTGAAGCGCAGAGCCGCTTCGCGTATTCATCCGGCCAGGAACTGTCGCCGTCGTTTGAAGGATGGATGCCGAACGACGACGGCTCCTTCACGCTGTACTTCGGCTACATGAACACGAACTGGTTGCAGGAGTTCGACATTCCGGTCGGCCCGAACAACCGCTTCGAACCGGGCAATCCCGACATGGGACAGCCGACGCATTTCTATCCGCGCCGGAATCCGTTCCTGTTCACGTTCAAAGTGCCGAAGGACTTCGGCAACAAGGAACTGACCTGGACGCTGACGGCCAACGGCAAGACGCTGAAGGCGTACGCGTCGCTGAAGACCGACTATCAAATCGATCCGCAGGTCATCTCGACGGAAGTCGGCGGCGACAACGGCAGCCTGGACGATTCGCTGCGCACCAATCTCCCGCCCGATCTCCGGGTCGAGGGCGAGAAGCGCCGCACCGTGAAGGTCGGTCAACCGCTGTCGCTCGTCGCGGTCGCCGGGGATCCGGACAACATTCCGGCGCGCCGCGATCGCAAACCGCAGCCTGGATTCCGCAAGGCCGCGGCACCAGTGACGACCGTCGCCGGCACAACCGCGCCGCCGCCGCCGGCAGTTCGCAACCCGGCGCCAGCCGGCAATGCCACGCCAAACATCGCCGCGCAGGTCTACCGGCCGCCGGTTGCGGTCGTCGCATCGAGTGGACCTGGACTCCGCTTCTCCTGGATCGTGTACCGCGGCAAGGCCTCGGCGGCGACGTTCTCGCCCGACCAGATGAAGACGTGGATGGACACGCGCGCCTACGCCAATTCGCCCTGGTCGCCGCCGTACGCGATTCCTGAACCGCCGGCCGACGGCCGCTACGCAAGTTCGGTCACCTTCAACGAGCCTGGCACCTATCAGCTCCGTGCGGTGGCGAGCGATGGGTCGCTGTTCACCTACGAAGACATCACGGTTACGGTCGCGCCGTAGTTCATCCGGCTAAAGCCGGACGCCACCGGGAACACGACTTCACGCCGGGCCTTCCAGCCCGGCGTTTTCTTTTTCTCCCACAGCTCAGCTCATACGGCGTCGGTTCTTGCAGCAATCGGGTGCATGAACCGCATACCGAACGTCTTCCGCAAAACGCTGAGGCTCGGCCCCCACATCAAGTCGTTTGAGATTCGGGCACTGCCAACCGAGGGCTGGATGGCATGCACGGCCTCGGACGAAGCGGTGTCGCGAACCACGCTCACGGACTGGCACCGCGTCGAGCGCATGACGACGCGGTTCATGCTCGAGATTGCGTCGCTGCGCCGCGACGGCTGGATCGAAGCCCTGGCTTAAGACCGTGGGCACGATTGTGGCAACCACGGCGCGAGGAGGATGAAGATGAAACGTATTGCTTGCGCTCTCTGCGTAGCGGCGGTCGGCACGATCGGTGTCGCCGCACAGACCAGCGAAACCACGACCAAAACGAAGATCACCGTGCAGGATGGCGAGTCGGTGAAGGTCACCGGCTGCGTGCAGCCCGCGGTCACCGGCGGCGGGTTCGTGCTCACGAACGTCGCTGACAAGAGCGGCGCGCTCCACAACTACTGGCTGCTCACCGATGGCGACATGTCGAAGCACATCGGCCATCGGGTCCAGATCGAAGGCAAGGTCACGGATCGCGGCGACGCCAAGGTGAAGATCGAAACCAAGACCAAGACAGAAGTCGACAACGGCGACGACCGTGAGACCAAGACCAAGTCGGAGATCAAGGGCGATCAGGTCTCGATGCCCTATCTCGGCGTCAAGGACGTCAAGATGATCGCAGCCAGCTGCCCGTAGAGGCGGCGCGGCTGAGAGGGGGCGTCAGTCATGGCGCTCCCTAACTTGCCCCTCCCGCCGTCCACTCTACCCGCTCAACTGCCCAGGCAAACCCGGCACCGATCGTGCGTAGGTCGGCTGTATGCAGCTGATCATTCAGCCGGATTCCGGCGCGGCGCCCACGGTGACTGCGATCAAGCAGGCGAAGAAAACGATCGACGTCCTCATCTTCCGGCTCGATCGCGAAGAAATCCTCGAAGCGCTGGAAGCGGCGGTCAAGCGCGGCGTCGCCGTGCGTGCGCTGATTGCGCACACGAATAGTGGCGGCGAGAAGGCGCTCCGAAAACTGGAAATGCGCCTGCTTGAAGGCGGCGTCACCGTGGCGCGGACCGGCGACGATCTGGTGCGTTATCACGGCAAGCTGATGATCGTCGACCGGCGGATGCTGCATCTCTACGGCTTCAACTTCACAGCCGCGGACATGAAGCGGAGCCGGAGCTTCGGCATCATCACCAAACACAAGAAGTTCGTGGACGAGGCGGTGAAGGTCTTCGAGGCGGACTCGGCGCGGCAGCCGTACGTGCCCGGCTCCGACCGCTTCATCGTCAGTCCGGAGAATGCGCGACAGCGGTTGACTCGATTCATTGGTGGCGCCAGGAAACAGCTGCTCATCTACGACCCCAAGGTCAGCGACCCGGCGCTCGTCACGGCGCTGGCCACCCTCACGAAGAAGGGCGTGGATATCCGGATCATCGGCGACCTGGGCAGGAAGGCACCGCTCACGGTCGAGAAGTATCCCGGCGAACGGCTGCACGTGCGCGCGATCATCCGCGACGGCAGGCAGGTGTTCGTCGGCAGTCAGAGCCTGCGACGTCTCGAGCTCGAACGCCGGCGCGAAATCGGCGTGATCATCGACAACGCGTTCATCGTCCGGACGATCAAGGACATGTTCGAGAAGGACTGGGCGCTGACGCCGAGCGGGAAGAAAGAACGCAAGGACGAGAAGAAGGAAGAGAAAGACAAGGCCCGCAGCGACGACGGTGCCAAGCCTTCAGAAGCCCACTCCGCCGCGTAACTACGGTTGACCATCGCACGCTCGGCAGCGCTCAGAGCATCGTGATGAGCTGAACCGAATTGGCCGCAGTCTTGCTGTCCCTCCGAACATGGCACGAACCAACGCCCTCATCGCCGTTTGCGTCTCGGGAGCTCTCGGCCTGGTGGCCATCACCGCCGCTGCCGAATCTGAGCATCTGATGAGCAAAGAAGAGCGGCGCGACTTCATCCGCCGCGCTCAAGTGTGGCAGCCGACCACCGTGCCGGCGATGAATCTCAGACTCGGTCCGCAGGGGCGCGACAGCTTCAAACCCAACGCCCGGGTGACGTGTGAGTTTCACGACGCAGACTCGTCGGGCCACACGCCGAAGTTCAACTGCGTGACGGCGTCGGGTGACACACTGAAGGTCCGCTACGGGGGCTCCAACGGCGAGGTGATCGGGTCCGTCCTCGCCAGCCGTCTGTTCTGGGCGCTCGGCTTCATGACCGATCGCGTCTATCCGGTGCGCGTGACCTGCAAGGGTTGTGCAGCCGATCCCTGGGTGGACAAGCACAAGGTCCCCGGCGAGCAGCACGACTTCGACTTTGCGGTCGTCGAGCGCAAACCGGAAGGGCATGAGATGAAGGACAAATCGAAGGAATCGGGGTGGGCCTGGACGGAACTGCCGACGGTGGACGTCGACGCCGGCGGCGCGCCGTGGCATCAGCGCGACGCGCTGACGCTGCTGGCGGTGTTCGTCCAGCACACCGACTCGAAAGCGGAACAGCAGCGGCTCCTCTGCCTGCCTGGCGCGCTCCGAGCCGACGGGTATTGTCAGAAGCCGTTTCTCGCGATCCACGATCTGGGGTTGACCTTCGGCCACAGCTCGATGACCAACAACCGCGAACGGAGCAGCGTGAACTTCAAGGAGTGGTCGACGACCACGGTCTGGCGCGATCCGAAGGCGTGTGTCGGACGGCTGAGCATTTCGCACACCGGCACGTTGAACGATCCGGTGATCAGCGAAGCCGGGCGGGCGTTTCTCGGCGGCTTGCTGTCGCAACTGACGGACAAACAGCTGCGAGACCTGTTCGAGGTCGCCAGAGTGAACCGGAGACCGAGCGATCCGACCGACTCGGAGAGCACCGTCTCCCCGGATGTCGAGCAGTGGGTCGCCGCCTTCAAGGAGAAGCGGGATCAGATCACCAGCGTGCGCTGCCCGAACTGATGTACTGACCGACTGGATCACTTCCAGCCAGTGGTCTTGCGCGTGAACCTGGCTGGCAGCTGCGGCTTCGCCGGCGCCTCGGGCTCGCTCTCGCCGGAGGCCTCGCGGATTTCGCGCTCGAGTTCCTCGTCATTCGGCAGCCCGGCGAGCTGGTCGGCAAAAATCAGCGAGTGCTGCGACGGGATCTCGAACTTCTTCCCGCAGGTCTTGCACGTCACCTCGTCGTCCAGCCGGAGCAGGTAATCCCGCAGCTTGGCGAACTTGGCGCGATCGGCTTCGTCAGCACCCGGCGGCAGACGATCCTTCTTGGCGCGCCGCACCCAGCGGATGGCGTAATCGTTCTCCCGGTGGCACTTGGGGCACTGGTAGCGGCCGACCCGCTGTTCCGACTTTTCGTTGAAGAGCGCGCGTTCGTCGAGACCCATGGCTGGTCATGGTAGCACTGGCGCGACAACCTTTTCGGGCGCGCCCTCGTCCAATCCTCCACGCCTCCTGTGGACATGCCACAGGGACACATGACGGTAGCGCGGAGGAACAATGGGCGACGGGAAACTCGACCTGCTGCAGGGGACCCTGGATCTGATGGTCCTCAAGACCCTGGCGACAATGGGCACGCAGCACGGTTACGGCATCGCACGCCGCATCGAACAGGTGAGCGGCGACGGCGTGCTGCTCAACCAGGGAACCATCTACGCGTCGCTCGTGCGGCTCCAGCATCGCGGCTGGATCGACAGCGAATGGGGTACGTCCGACAACAACCGGCGCGCCAAGTACTACTCCATCACGCGTGCCGGCCGGCGCGAACTGGCTGAAGAAACCGAGTACTGGCAGCGCCTTTCTGCGGTCATGACGCGCGTGCTGGCCGGCGCCAACGAGCGTGGCAAATGACCGGCCGCAAGCGTGAATGGCGGCAGCGCGCCGCGTCGTTCTTCCGGCAGCGGGCGCTCGACAACGATCTCGATGCCGAGATGGCGGCCCATCTCGAGCTCGCGATCGACGAGCACGTCGCTCGCGGCCTCCCGCTGGCCGAAGCCAAGCGCCAGGCCATGGTCGCGTTCGGCGGCGTCGAGGTCGCCAAGGATCTCCACCGCGACGCACGCGGCCTGCCGTTTCTCGACAGCGTGCTGCAGGACGTGCGCTACGCCGTTCGCACGCTCCGCAAGACACCGGGTTTCACCACCGTGGCCGTGACCATGCTGGCGCTCAGCATTGGCGCCAATACCGCGATCTTCAGCCTCGTCAGCGCCGTCCTGTTGCGGCCGCTGCCGTTCGCCGAACCCGATCGGCTGGTTCTGTTGTGGGAAGACTTCTCCGCCAAAGGCGCGCCGTCGCGCGTCGAAGCCACGCCGGCCGACTATGTCTCATGGAAGGCGCAGAGCCGGTCGTTCACCGACATCGCAGCGTTCACGACCCGTGCTTTCAACCTGACCGGGAGCGGCGAACCGGAGAAAGTGGTCGGCGGGCGGGCGGCGGCCGGTTTCTTTTCCATCCTCGGGACCCGCCCGATTATCGGCCGCACGTTGGCGGCGTTCGACGACGCGGCGGACGCGACGCCGGCGGTGGTCATCGGCGAACGCCTGTGGCACTCGCGATTCAACGCCGATCCAGCCATCATCGGCCGGTCGATCGACCTGAGCGGCCTGGGACATGTCGTCGTTGGCGTCGTGCCGGACGACTTCCGCTTTCCTGACCGAAACATCGCGCTCTGGATCTCGGCCCGATATACGAACGCCGAGCTCGGCGATGTCGGCGCGTACGTCTTCAACGTGGTCGCGCGGCTGGCGCCTGGGGTAACGCTCGCGCAGGCGCAAGCCGAGATGACGACGATCGGGAAGCGACTCGCCCAGGAGCGGCCGCGCTCGAATACCGACGTCGGTGTGTCGGTCTCCTATCTGCACGAACATCTGACACGAACGGCGCGGCCGGCGCTCTTGATTCTGCTCGGCGCGGTGGCACTGGTGCTCCTGATTGCCGGCGCCAACGTCGCCAACCTCCTGCTCGCGCGCGGCGCGGGCCGCGTGAAGGAGCTGACCCTGAGAAAAGCCATCGGCGCGGGCCACGGCCGGGTCGTCCGGCAACTGCTGACGGAAAGCGCGATCCTCGCCGGCGCGGGCGTCCTCGCCGGCGTGCTGCTGTCGACGCTGGTCTTTGCGCAACTGTCGCCGCTCGTGCCCTCCGGCCTGCCCGCCGGTCTCGAGCCGAGGCTCGACCTTCGCGTGCTCGCGTTCACGACGCTGGTCACTGTCGTGATGGTCCTGGTCTTCGGAACGGGTCCGGCTCTCGCCACGCGTCAGATGGACGGCGGACAGGTGTTGCGCGGCGGCACAGGGCGCGGGACATCCGGCGTCGCCAGCTGGCGGGTACGACACGCGTTGGTGATCGCGGAGCTCACGCTGACGGTGATTCTGCTGGTCGCCGCCGGTCTCCTGGTCCGCAGCTACGGCAATGTACTCGCCGCCGACCCAGGCGTCCGGCGGCCCGATCAGCTCCTGCTCGCGGAAACCACGCTGTCACCAACGCGTTATGCGAACCACGAGAGCCGCACCGCGTTCTACGAGCGCGTCCTCGAGCGCGTGAAGGTCCTGCCCGGCGTCACCCATGCCGGCTACGCCAACTATCCGCCGCTCATCTTCAAAGGCGGACGGGTGTTTCTCGGCATCGAAGGTCGGCCCGAGCCGACGAAAGAAGAATTCAACCGGCACATCACCAGCGACCGGATTGTCAGCCCCGACTACCTGACGACGCTCGGCGTGCCCTTGATCCGCGGCCGCCTGTTCGACGAACGCGACGGCCCGGATGCTCCGAGAACGGTTCTCATCAACCAGACGCTCGCGGCCCGCCATTGGCCGAACCAAGATCCGATCGGCCAGCGCGTGAAGATCGGCACGGCGGCGTTCGCAAACCCGTGGCACACAATCATCGGTGTCGTCGGCGACGTCAAACAGGCGGCGCTGGATCTGCCGGCGGAACCGGAGGCCTACTTCTCGCTGCGGCAGTTCCCGAGCAACGGATCGTTCTTCTGGCCGCAGTACCTCGTGCTGCGCTCCGACGGCGATCCGATGGCACTGGCCAATGCCGTCCGCGCCGCCGTCTGGGAAGTCGATCGGAGCCAGCCGGTGTCGAACGTGCGTTCGATGGCTCAGGTCTTTGACGCGGAAATGCAGAACCGCACCACGCAGATGACGCTCGTCACTGTGTTTGCCTTCCTGGGCGTCATCATGGCGTCGATCGGGCTCTACGGCGTGCTGGCGTATCTCGTAGCCCAGCGGCAGACGGAAATCGGCGTACGGATGGCGCTTGGAGCGCAGCGCGCGACGGTTGTCGGCGCGATGGTCCGCGATGCGCTGGTCGTCGCAGCCGTGAGCGTCGTGCTGGGGTTGATGGGAGCGGCAGCGCTGTCGCGCTTCATGAAGTCGCTGCTGTACGAAATCGAACCCACCGATCCGGCAACGTTTGCGGCTGTGTCATTCCTTGCCTTGGTTATGGCGCTCGTCGCCACTTATGTCCCGGCTCGGCGGGCGGCCGGCATCGAACCCAGCCTTGCGTTACGAGCAGAGTGAACGGACAGGCTGAAGCCTGTCCCTACCGAAGCCGCATGCCGAACAGCGGTAGGGACAGCCTTTAGGCTGTCCGCTCGCCGGCCGAGGTTCGCACGGCGCGTGGTTTGCTGTTCAACCGCGCATGCGAAGTGTCATTCCTTTTCTCGCGCTCAGCTGCCTGCTGTCGACCCCGCTCGTCGCCGCGCCTCAGAACCCGCCGGCGACGAATGCTGACGCCGCCACGCAGGTCGACTTCAAGAAGCGCGTCGACGCGTACATCAAGGTCCACAACGAGGCGAAGAAATCCGTCCCTCCGCTCAAGGAAACGCACGAGGCGGCGGAGATCAAGCTGGCCCAGGACGCGCTCGGCGCGAAGATCCGCGAGCTTCGCGCCGATGCCAAACAGGGCGACATCCTGACGCGGGAGATCGCCGCCCGCGTCCGCGAGCTGCTGGTTCCGCCGCTCAAGTCGGCAGACGGCAGGAGGTCCAAGGAAGTGCTGAAGGACGACGCACCGAAACCGGCGGAAATCAATTTCCAGGTCAACGCCAAGTATCCATCCCAGTCGACGGTGACGACGATGCCGGCGCGGGTGCTCCTGAGTCTCCCGACGCTGCCCAAGGAGATTGAGTACCGCATCATCGGCAAGGCCCTGATCCTGCGCGACACCGAAGCCGACATCATCGCCGACTTCATGCCGAACGCGATTCCCTAGCTCTGGAGGATCTGAACCATGCGTCGTCTGCTGCCGCTTCTGCTCGCCCTGTCGGTTTTCCTTGCCGTTGGCGAGGCCCAGGATCTGCGCCTCCCGCTCAAGAAAGACACCCTGAAGTTCGCCGTCATCGGCGATTCAGGCACTGGCGACTCGCATCAGCGCGTGGTGGCCGACCAGATGGCCAAGTGGCGCGGGAAGTTTCCGTTCGCCTTCGTCGTGATGATGGGCGACAACCTCTACGGAGGCGATCGCGAAAGCGACTACGACAAGAAGTTCGCGATTCCGTATAAGGCGCTTTTGGACGACGGCGTGAAGTTCTATGCGTCGCTCGGCAACCACGACAACCCGAATGAGCGGCTCTACAAACCGTTCAACATGGGCGGCGAACGCTACTACACCTTCAAGCCGGACAAGACCAGCGCACGCTTCTTCGCCATCGACAGCAACTACGTGGACCAGAAGCAGCTGGACTGGCTGGACAAGGAACTCGCGGCGAGCGGGTCGGACTGGAAGATCTGCTTCTTCCATCATCCACTCTATTCATCGGGCGAGACGCACGGCTCCGCCGAAGCGCAGCGCAAGCTGCTCGAACCGGTGTTTCTGAAGTACGGCGTCAACGTCGTGCTCAGCGGACACGAGCACTTCTACGAGCGGATCAAGCCGCAGAAGGGCGTGGCCTACTTCACGCTGGGCAACTCCGCCAAGCTGCGGAAGGGCGACCTGCAGCGGTCCGAACTGACCGCGTTCGGATTCGACACGGGGTACGCCTTCATGCTGGTCGAGATCGACGGAGACGACTTCTACTTCCAGACGATCTCGGAAACCGGTCAGACCATCGACGCCGGCAGCGTGCATCGGACGGGCAAGACCGAGCCGACGCCGCAGCGCACCCAGCAGCCGGTCACTCCGGGCGCGCCAGCGCCTCCCGCGCCACCCACGCCGAGGAAGCCGTAGCAATCCGGCCCTGAGCTTCGCCGAAGGGCCGGACGCCACGCCGACCCCCGCTCTTGGCACTCCGCAACGATTGGGCGTAAGCTTCGCCAGCGAGGTACCGTCCATGATCCGCACGGCGACACTGTCACGCGCTCTGCTGCTCCTCACCGTGTGTGGGCTCGCCCTTACCACGGGCACCACTGTCTCGGCGCAAGCTGGCGCGCAGTCTGCCGCACCGGCGCAGGCTCCCGCCCAACGTCCGCCGACGCCCGAGGGCTACATGCCGCGCGGCTGGCGGCCGCCGGCCGGCCAGGCCCCGGGCATGAAAGTCACCGACATGGGCAAGGGCGCGCGCACCTTCCGCCTCAATTTCACCAAGGGCGACGAAGTCATGTCGGGCATGGTGGAATTCGCCGAAAAGAACCACATCAAGAACGCGCACTTCACCGGTCTCGGCGCGATCGACAAGGGCACGCTCGGCTGGACCGATGTCGAGCGCGGGCTGGGTCAGAAGAAGATTCCGGTCAACGAGGAAGCCGAAATCATTTCCTTCCTCGGCAGCATCTCGTCCAACGCGCAGGGACAGGCGACGGTGCACGGCCACGGCGCCGTCTCGCTCACCAACGGCTCTGTCGTCGGCGGCCACATCTTCGAGCTGCACATCAGCATCATCGCGGAGATCTGGGTGACCGAGGAGGAAGCGCCCGTCAAGTGATGCTGAATTTCAGGATTTCAGGAATTTAGGATTTCAGGATTTAGGGCTGGTGGACAACCGGCGGTGGCGCTGGCCGCGAACGCGCGGCCAGCGACGCCGCCGGTTTCTTTCTGTCTCCGCGCGGCTCTACTTCGGCGCCGCCGGTGCGGTGACGGTGATCGTCGCCGCGTGCTTCATCGTGCCCATGTCGTGATAGCCGACCGAGACGACGTCGCCCACCTTCACGAAGTCGGTCAGCGTGCCGGTCTTGTTCTCCGCGCTGAGCGCGAGGCTCTTGTGCGTGGCGCCCTTGGCCGTGACCGACGTGTCTTTGTCGATCATGAACGTCCAGGTTTCGGCCGCCGACGCGCCTTTGACCGTCATCGATGTCGCAGTGACCGCCGACACGCTGCCCCTCGCGTTCATCGTCTTGGGTGCCTGGGCGCTGGCGAGGGTGGTCAGGGCCATTGTCACCGCCGCCGCCACGAGAATCCTGCTCAGACGTGTCATACCGCCTCCTTGCTCACTCGTGCCGTCCCATGCCTGAAGGGCGCGCGCACCGCAGAAGCCGTCAGGCTCGTCAGCACGACGTGCACCTTAGATCGTCGTGGGCATGGATGACAAGGAAAAGACCACGCGCCTAGACGCGCGCCGCGCGTAGGGCCTCAAGAACCCGCGCGTCGCGGAACGGGACGCGCCGCAGGCGCACCCCCGTGGCATCGAAGATCGCGTTGCCGACCGCGGCGAGGAGCGGCTTGCAGACCGTCTCGCCGGCGCCGTAGTGCGGCAGATCGGGACGCTGTGGATTCGGATCGCCGTTGACGATGACGACATCGATCCGTTCAGGTGTATCCCGATGCGTCAGCGTCGGACTGCTCATCCAGTCCACGCTCGTGACCTTCTCGGTGTCGAACTGCACTTCCTCGTGCAGCGCTCGCGACAGCGAGTGCAGCATGCCGCACTCGACGGTCCGCTTCAGCCCGGCCGGATTGATCACCAGGCCGCAGTCGTGTGCCACCACTACTCGCTTGACCCAGACATGGCCGGTCGTGCGATTGACTTCGACCTCGGCGATTTCCGCGACAACCGTCTGGCCGCGGAAGGCGTAGGCGATGCCGCGACCGGTGAGGATGGTGCCGGTGCCGCGCGCTCGTGGAGATGGACGCGGCTCCCAGCCGTAGGTCTGCGCGGCAGCCTTGAGGACGGCGATCGACCGCGCGCGCTTGAAGCCGCTGTCGTCGGCCGTGCTGCCCATCAAGAGTTTCAGGCGGAACTCCATCGGATCCGCGTTGGCCGCGACCGCGAGCTCGTCGATGAACGACTCGGACGCAAACGTCGCCTGCGGTCCGTTCGGATCGCGGAGGTTGCCGGTCCGGAGCGGCGTTTCCCACACCAGCGGCATGCTGACGACCGCGGTGGCCATCCGCCGATTCGGGATCGCATAGGACTCGTTCGGCGTCGCCGCACTTCCTCCCGACGGCCGAGCCCGCCGCGTGCCCATCAACTGTGCGATGAGCACCGTGTCCGGTTCGTTGTAGCCCAGATGGTTGTAGTCGGCGGCGCGGGCGAGGTAGTCGAACGCGACGAGAGTGCCCTGCGCGTCGAGCGCGCCTTTGAGCGTGCAGGCAAACGCCGGCGCCTTGGTGTCCCACGCCGTCTCTTCGTTCCGCATCCACTGGACCTTCACCGGCCGGCCGATTTCCTTCGCGAGATACGCCGCTTCAAACCCGGCATCGTCCGCCGCCGTCCGGCCGTAGCCCTGAGGGCCGTCCGTCCAGACGACACGGACGCGATCGCGGGGCATGCCGAGAAACGTCGCGACGCCGTTGCGCATCCCGTACGACTTCATGTCGTTCGAGTAGATCGTCATCTGTCCGTTCGACGGATCGGCCGTCGCATGCGCCGGACCGAACGCGGTGTGCCCCTGGAACGGAATGTCGTACTCAGCGGTGATCGTCTTCGCCGCCGACTGGAACGCCGCGTCGGGATTGCCGACCACCGCTGGACTCCCGGCCGAGGTCGGAGTGGCACTCCGCATGTACGAAAAGAGATTCTCGGAGGTCGGAAACGGCTCGGTCGCCGGCTTCTGCCAGGTCGCTTTCAACGCACGCGCGGCGGCAATCGCCTGCTCTTCACGCTCGCACACGACGGCGACGTAGTTGCCTTTCACGACGACCCTGAGGAAACCGGGAAGATTCCGCACCGACGACTCGTCGACGCTGACGAGCGTGGCGCCGGCGGTCGGCGGCTTCACATTGCGCGCGTGGACGAGCCCGGCCGGCTTCACGCCGACAGCCCACTTCTGCGTCCCGTCGACCTTCGGCGGGATGTCGTAGCGCGGCGGCGAGGTGCCGACAATCTTCAGTTCCTGAACCCGCTTGACCTTCGCGACACCCGTAGTCGCGTCGATGTTGCCGCCTGTGAGCGCGACGGCGAATTTCTTGCCCCCGATGAGTTCCCCGTAGGTGACGCGCTTCGAGGGGTTGCTCGCCACGGTGACGACTGCGGCGCTGACCGCCAGCGCATCGACCGGCGCGCCCAGCCTCGCCGAGGCCATCTCCAGCAGCACGCGGCGCGCCTCGGCCGCCACCCGCCGCATTGGCCAGCCGTCGGTCTGAATCGCGTCCGAGCCGCCCGAGCCGCCCTGATCGACGGTGTTGTCGGTACTCCCCATCACGCACGTCGTCTTGTCGTACGCGATGTCGAGTTCGTCGGCCATCATCTGTCGGAACGCGGTGCCGGTGCCCTGCCCACAGTCGGTCTTGCCGACGTAGAACGTCGCGGTGTTGTCGGCGTGAATCACGATCCAGGAGTCGAGCTGGCGGAAATCCGGATCCGGATACGGCCCGCCGCCCTGCGCCGCGAGTTCGAACGGCCCGGCGTATTTCGCCGCGACGACGCCGACGACGAGCGCGCCGGACGTCTTGAGAAAGTCGCGCCGTTTGCTCTTCATGCGCGCCTCCCCGCCGCCTTCTTGATGGCAGACTGCACGGCGTAGTACGTCATGCAGCGGCAGAGCGTCCGCGCCATGCCTTCGCGGATCTGCGCGTCGGTCGGATTCGGCGTCCGATCGAGGAGCGCCTTCGCGGTCATGATCTGACCGTTCTGGCAGAACCCGCATTGCGGCACCTGCTCCTCGATCCACGCCTGCTGGATCGGATGCAGCGTGCCGTTCACGGCCAGCCCCTCGAGCGTCGTTACCTCGCTGCGCACGCTCGAGACCGGCGTGACGCAGGACCTGGTCGCCACGCCGTTGATGATCACCGTGCACGCGCCGCACTGCCCGAGCCCGCACCCGAACTTCGGCCCTTCGAGCCCGAGATCGTTGCGCAGCACATAGAGCAGTGGCGTCGACGCCTCGACGTCAACCGTGTGCGGAGCGCCGTTGACCCTGAGGGTAATGGCCATGTGTAAATCCTGCCGGTTATCGGGCCGCCGTCGCAGCGGGCACCGGTTGCTGTTTCGTCGCGTAGTTCCAGTGTTCGTCCGCGCGCTTGAGCACGTTGTCGAGATCTTCCTGGAGGAGGTAGCCGTCCTTGATGAGCGCGGTGGCGGCGGCGCGAATCTTCAACAGGTACGCGTCGCGGCTCGTGTACCGTTCCTCAACCGAGAGACGCGGGTCATGTTTGGCGGCGCGCTCCGCGCGCGTCGCCGCGAAAGGAATGTAGGCGCCGGCGAGGTTGGCGATCTCGCCGGGATTGCCGGTGTTTTCGGCGCGGAAGTTCCAGCCGGTCGTCGTCGCGAGCGGCACCGCCTGATCGGGGACGCGGATGCCGCCGAGTTCGTTGCCGTCCGCGTCGACCTGGGAGACGAGATGCGGCAGCAGCGTGACCTTGTCCTGCACGCGCGACCCCGGCGGTGTAATCGTTCGCGGATCGCGTACGCCGGGAATCGCGGGGAACTTCACCTCTTTCGCCGCGACCAGCGTACCGTCGCTCAGTCGCGGATGGCGGCTCGCTGGCGGCGTCGCGCCGCGGCGAACCCACTGATCCATGCCGCGCAGCAGCGCGCGCATCACTTCGCGCTGCGGCGTGGGGTTGCCGGCCTGCTGGCCGTTCGAGATCGACGGTGGAAACTGCGATTCGCCGTGCTGTGCGCCCGCCAGCAGATAGCTGCGCACGTTGTCGGGCAGGACGAGATCCTTCTTGCCGTCGAGCGACGTGTGTGTCAGCGCCGCGGCGCGGCCGAGCCCCCAGTATTCGACCGAGGTGTTCGTGTAGACGATCTTCGGCAACTGGTCCGGCGTGTACTTGCTCAACAGTCCGTCACGATGACCGGCGCCATCGTCCTGCGGCGCGTCGGTGTACGGGAACTTCGTTCCGGCGTACGGACTGAGGAAGGTGTGCATCGCGAACGGTTCGTTGAACGAGCCGCCGGACGCGCCGGCGATATGCGGCCAAATCGCGTCGAAGGCGCGACGGCCCTTCTCGTCGGCGTTGAATCCGTCGTGGATGAAGTCGCGGAGGAAGCGTCCGCTCTGCGACGCGCCGAAGATGTAGGTGGCCCGGCCGGAGACCGGCAGATCCGTGCGATAGCGGAAGGCCGACACGGCGTCGCGGATCGCGGCCATGCCGGTGCCGGCGACGAGACGTCCCGAGGCGCGATACGTCACCTCGTACATCCGTCCCGGCTCGAAGCCGCCGTCGAGCGCGACGCGAGGCGCGCCAGTGCCGGCGACGAAGCGCCAGCGGTTGCGGGCAATCGGCGTCGGCGTCTCCCAGAAGCGATCGCGCACGGTCATGGTCGCCGTCGGATCGCTCACGTCGGCGGGCGGATAGCGGGGCGCATCAGTCAATGCCGCCTCGTTTTCGCGGCGGCTGGTCGTGAAGTGCACTTTGAGCGGCGGCACCGCCGGGGCATTCGTGGCAGTGACGGGCGGCGCGTCGATGTTGATCAAATTGTCGGCGACATCGAATTCCCACCCGACCCACACCAGCGTGTAACCCTCGCGCATCAAGTAGCCGTTGCCGAAGTCTTCGGGCGCGGTCGGATCGGCGGTGCCCCGGCCGGTCGCGCTGTTGAAGCGCGACAGCAGGCTCTTGCCGCCGCGATTCGAGATCTCGAAGAACAGCACGCCGTTGCCGCGCGCGGCGTCAACCGGTTTCAGGACGTAGAGGTCCGAGGAAAAATGCACGCGGCCGCCCGCGCCCTTGGTGGCGTACGGCAGGTCGGCGATCACCTTGTTGTGCGCGTCCGCCGGATCGATGGCAAATTCGATCCGTCCGACCAGCTTTTCGTACTGGCCAGTAGCGCCGAACGACTGTCCGTTGGCCACCACCGTACGCGACTCGACCTTCACGCCGGTCACCTCGGCTGTTACAGGCGACGCGTACCACAAGACAAGTAGCACAGAGGCAGCAATCCGCATGGCAATCTCCTTAACAATCACGGTACAACCGACGCACGGCAAGGTCACCCGAGTCGCCTCGAAGACGCTTACTAACGAGCCGCGGCAAAGTCTCGCCCTCTCTATAGCTTGACCACGCCATATCTCGAGCGACCAGCTTGATACAATCAAGCGATAGGCCTAGACACTTCTCGAGGCCTTCCATCGCAGCGACCTCATCGCCGATCACCGCAGCGAGACCTGCTCGAGCATAGTCTGCTCGCCAGCCGAGCGAGTCCTCTTGCTCGCTTGCCAGCTTCAACGTCTCACCGATTTCTGATACGGAAGCAGCGTGGCCGTATCGAAGAACCGACGCAACAGCGATGTTGTACGCCGTGACGATCGACGGAGGCGACAATCTGTATGCTGCGAGCGCCTCGTCGTATCTCCTGAGGTAGCTAAGCAGCAAGCCCCTTGCGTTGTCGTAGTAGCCTTGGTCCTTTGGATCGCTCCGGATGGCCTGTTCGACGTCCGCTAGAGCGAGCTCATACTCGCAGATATTGGTGTATGAGTCTGACCGACTCAGCAGCTCGCCTGGCTCGCCACCGCCTGACATTGCAGCCTTCAGAACAGAAAGTCCCGCATCTATGAATCCTGCGTGCACCAGACCAACACCTTTCGTCAGTCGGACCCAGACTGACGAGACGCTCGGTATTGGAAGTTCCTCTAGCAAATCGACGACGCTAGATTCAAGACCAGCCTTCGCGTAGCTGACCGCAACACCAAACCAGCAGTGTTCACATGCTGGCATTCTCTGAAGCGCCTTAACGTAGGACTCAGCCGCCTTGACGAACTCCGACCGCTCCCTGAACAGATCGCCGATCAAAGACAGATCGTAGTGCATTCCACTCGGACTCAGAGCGCTCGCCTTTTGCAGATCACTGATAGCACCGGCCAAATCTTGCACACGTTCCCGCACCGACGCCCGCGCTCTGAATACCCACGAGCGGGTAGCGTCCGCTTCGATCGAAGCATCCAACTGAAGAAGCGCGCTGGCGTAGTCACGGCGAATTTGAAACGCTTGGGCCCGCCATGCAAGAAGATCTGCGTTTTTGGGATTTTTCTCGAGCGCCTGCTCGACTTCACTGAGCGCATATGCGAAATCAAACCGCATCAA
>CAZOAZ010000010.1:0-133397 GCA_964577955.1 uncultured Bifidobacterium sp.
ACGGCACGTTGGCGTCGCCGTTGATCGTCGAGACCACCGCGGTCTTCTTGCCGGCCGAGCCGAAGCGCTTGATCGCCGCGACACGCGCCTGCCAGTCGGCGTGGCCGAACGGCGTGTAGTTGATCGAGATGTCGGCGGCCGGCACACCCTTGGCGAGGAGATACGCCTCGAGGATCTTGTTCGTGGTGCGCGGATAGACGTAGTCGGTGCCTTCGAGCACCCACCGCTTCACGCCTTCCTTCATCAGGTAGTCGACCGCGGGGATCGCCTGCTGATTCGGCGCGGCGCCGGTGTAGATGACGTTCTTGGACGACTCTTCGCCTTCGTACTGCACGGGATAGAACAGGAGGCCGTTGTCCTTCTCGAACACCGGCAGGACCGACTTGCGCGAAACCGAGGTCCAGCAACCGAACACCACGGCGACCTTGTCCTTCTCGAGCAGCTGCGTCGCCTTCTCCGCGAAGAGCGGCCAGTTCGACGCCGGGTCGACGACGACGGCTTCGAGCTTCTTGCCGAGGAGTCCGCCCTTCTTGTTCTGATCCTCGATCATCATCAGCACCGTGTCTTTCAGCGTCGTCTCGCTGATCGCCATCGTGCCCGAGAGTGAGTGAAGAATGCCGACTTTGATCGTCGTCTGAGCCTGTGCCGTGACCATCCAGGTTGCGGCCGCGGCGACGGTCGCGCCCGCAGTGAGCCATGCGTAAAGTTTTTTCATAGGGTGCCCCTCTTGTTGTTCTGTCAAACGGTTACATCTGGACCTGCAGGCCGACGCCGACGCGCTTGTCGTTGGCGAAGACGCCGCTGAAGTCCTTCTGCAGATAGAAGAACATCCAGCGGGCGTTGAACTGCTTCAGCACGTAGTTGAAGTTGATTTCCGTGGTCTTCTGATCGAAGTCGGGGAATGCCGGCGATACGCCTTCGCTGAAGCTGGCCGACCCGAACTTGCCGAGCAGCTGCAGCCGGCCCGGACCCGACATCGGCGGGAAGAGATAGCTGGCGAGGAAGTAGCCGCCCTTGTCGCGACCGTAGTTCGAGCTATAGCCACCGAGGCGGTTGTAGTCGGCGTACTCCGCTTCCACCGTGAAGGCGCCGCCGCTTCCGAGTTTCTTTTCGAGGAGGAAGTCGCCGCTCCACGCCGTGTTGCCGTCCTGTGCCTGGACCGCCGCGCCCACCGCGAGCAGGTTCTTGTCGCCGTAGTACGTGCCGTTCAGGTAATAGCCGGCTTCAGCGTCCCAGAAATCCAGCTGCGCGCGTGCGGCGACCAGCATGTCGTTGCTGCCGGTCTGCGACGGTCCGTCGAACACACCGCCCGACGCCTTGAGGATGCCGAACTGGCCCCAATACATCACGCCGTTCGAGCGGCCGGTGTTCGAAATGAACGGATAGCCGTCCTGCACGCCGTCGACGTAGACGTTGAAGTGGTTGGCGTAGTACGGGCCATAGAGGTTCGCGCGATCGCTCGGCGCGAGGAAGCGGCCCATCCAGATGTTCATCTTGTCGGAGGTCGACCACATCGCGACGGCATCGAGCACGCCGACAGCATTCGTGCTGCCCAGGTACTCGGTGTTGAACATGAACTTGATGTGTTCGGTCGGCGCGCCGTTCACGTAGAGACGCACGCTGTTCAGCAGAACGCGGCCGGTGGTATCGCCGCCGTCGAGCGAGTCGACCTGGAAGCTGCTGATGGCGCCGGCGCCGACGCTGACCGCCGGCGGGGTCTGAGCACGAAGCGGCGCCGCGGCCAGCAAGAGGCCGGCGGCAGCCAATGACAGCGAGAGGGTGCGAAAAGCAGTCGGTGTAGAGACACGTCGAGTGAGCACGGTCCGTCCTTTCGAATCGCGCGAGGCGCGGTTATCGATCCTCGTGATGTCTCTTGGAAACTAGAGGACCTGTCCCCAAACGCCGACCGCGCGACCTCACGTGAGATCGCGGATCAGGCATGACGTTCGGGTGCGGCAGGAGTGTGCAAACCTGGCGCCGGTCCGCCGGCGGCTCGTTGGTACAGCTGTAACCCGTTGCGGTGAAAACGTTTCAGGCGAGCAACCGCGCTGACGTCAGCGAACGGAAAAACCGACGGCGTTGTCGGTTCGCCCAAAACGGTTCAACAATTTTGTGGGCTTTCAGTGTGATGCCAGCGCTTGGCACTGAGGCGACCGCGGTCAGTAAGGAGGGAATTCTCCGGCGCGCAGCGCGACGACACCTATCAAGAGATAGGCGAGCAGTACAAAAGTGTCTGGTAGAAAATCGCGGCGACGAAAACGTTCGCCTTCGCAATCCTGCGGTCGTTGACGGTCCAATTAGTCCGGTGTTGGCCGCTCGATGCCGTCGATCACGAGCACCTCCATCGGCGCCTTGGTCGATTCGAGCTCGAGGTCGAGCTCTTCATTGGTCAGCGGATTGCGCTGTACTTGAGCGTCGCCAAGAAGAGATCGCTATCACTCGGCTGAGCAGGTATCAGTCCTCGACCGATGAGTGATTGGCCTTGTCGAACGACCTCTGAGGCCCACGCGGACCGCACAGGTGCTGTCCCATCGAGCAGGGTCACCGCGTCAGGGTGAGTCAGCACATATTGGCCGTCGAACGCTGAACCCGGCTTCGTGAACCGACGCGCCGACACGAAGTAGCTCTTTCCTTGGGTAAACCGTCTTCCGGCCGCTGCGGGCGCCAGACCTGAACCCCACCCCGGTGTGACCAAGCCGCCGCGAGTCCAGACTTCAACGCGTTCACTCCTGCCCTGCCCCTTCACCACTTCGCGAACCCGGAAGACGAGTTTCGTTCGGATGTCCAAGGTCTCTTGATCGATGAGAGCGACGGCAACCTGCTCGAATTCGCCCACCAGCGCCAGATCCATTGCGGCGAAAAACGTTTGGAGACTTCGCGGCGGCGACGCCGGCACATCGGGTGCTGCCCAGCGGTGAACGTCCGCCGGGTAGTCGACGGCGGTCGCCTCGGCTGGAGTCAAGGCGAGGTCGGCCCGCGCAAGGAGCTCAAGTACGTACTGAAACCCAAACTGCAGACTTTGGTGCACCTGCTGCAGCCAGAGGCCGGGCCCCGGTGAAGGTTGATTTCTGAGGCCGCCGACGATGTCGTACGCCTGCGAGGTCTCGCGTCGCTCGAGCGCACGGAGGGCACCTGCAATCTGGGAATCCCAGGACGTCCAGTCCACTCCTTCCGGTCCGAGCTCCGGCACCAGGTTGCTGCCGATCTGGCGAAGGATATCGATGGCCGCCAACCGCGGGTTCGGGTTTCTGCTCCCGATCGCAGGGCCGATGACGTGCAGCCGATGGCGCCGCGGATGGGCGTCCCATGCCGCCGGCATCTCGAAGACGTCGGCCTCGACGACACCAGGGAGCCCAACGTACTCCATCGCCACCACGACTGCAGATCGTCCCGCGGTGATCACGCTGTCGGGATGGGCGGCGCTGTAGACGTTGTGCGACGCCGTGCTATCGGACGACCAGAGACGCGACGTGGTGATACCCGATACCCGCGAGAGCGATCTTGGAAGTTGCAGCGCCATGATGGGCGCTTCCGCACGCACCGCGTTAACGACACGGTACTCGTAGCGGTACGCACCGCGCGATGCACCTCTCGTCACCGCCGCAAGCACGTGAGGCACCATTGCCTCGGGACGCCGCTGCGCGCTGGTGAGTGCCGAATTGAAGGGTACGAACCCTGAAAGAAGAACGGCAACGATCGCCGGCACACGCCCACGCATGATCACCGCCGTGGTGTACCTCTTCCTGCGAGGCTGATCACCTCCCGCAATCCGGCCATGAACGCTGCGGCGTCGTCCAAGTTGCCGGCACCCTGACGAGACCGCCCCAGGGTGCGCACGCGCGAGACCCACGCGGTATTCAGCGCCGAATGAACCTTCACACTACCCGAGCGCTCGAGCGGTACGATGTCGACCACTTCGAGGCGTCCTCCCAGCGGCTCCGCCGCGCCGGTGACCTTCGCGGACACAAAGTACATTGCGTCCTCCACGAGGGTCTCGGCGAAATCAACCGGACGGCGCGGCTTGGGACCGATGGCAGTGTTGACGTACGTGCCTCCCACTCTCCAGGTGTCGAGGCGCGTCGAGGCTGGCACGCGTTCGCCGACGAACTGCTCGCGCGGCTTGAACGTCAATCGGGTGTACAGCTTCTTCCGCTCGGCATCGACGAACTCGGGCGCCACGGAGTCGAGCGTGCCGGTGAATACCGCATCGAGGCCGTTCAAGAGCTCGGCCGGATTCTCGGGTGGGTAGTCTCGGATCACATCTGAATTGACCCAGATCTCGTCGCGCGGGATCGAAGCGGGCAGCGATGCCGGCGACTGCTCGCCGATCATGTCGGCCCTGGCGCCGAATGCGGCCAGGCTCAGTGCGAACACCACCGCCCTGCGACGAGCTTGAACTGGACTCTTCATGACTCGCTCCTCACCGTAGGCTATCGCTCAATTGCCGCAGTTGGTCGGGAACGATCCGTTGTGCGAGCTCACCGCGCATCGATCGCTCGTGCCAAGTCCCCAGAAGACGTTCTCGGGAGAACGTGATCCGGCCATCAGTGCATCGTACTCGCCGCCGCAATTGACGTGCTGGAGTCCGAGGGCATGCCCAATCTCGTGTCCCATCAGAGTCGTGGCAAAGCCCCACGAGTAGGTGAATGCAATCGGATCGACTCTGAGTATCCGGTCGGCTGGACTGAAAATCATAGCCGTGCACGGTGCTGTGGGAGTGTTCGGATTACAAAGCTGCTCGAGTCGAACTTCAATCGATCCGCCGCCTGTCACTCGCTGTGTCGAACCAAACTCAGCCAAGGATCCATTCCACCACGAACTCGCCTCGTTGAACCACGACTCAGCCTGCCACTGCTGTCCAGGATCGCTGAAGTTGAACCAGAAGCTGGGCCCTCCACCCCCGTTCTGATAGTACGTCCCCAGGTTCAATGGTCCAGCGCAGCCACAGGTAGGGTTGTCGACAACTACGTCCTGCCGTGGATCCTGTTGCCACTGGGTGCCGTTCCCAAGCGTCGCCCGTTGTTGGCCATTCACCGAGTAGATACCCGGTATTTGCGAACCCCCAACCTCGACACTCGCTGTCAAACGCGCATTGGTGGTCTCGCCTTGGAACTGGCACAAGCCAACCTGACGACTCGCGGGGCTGAGCACTTGAATCGAGAGCGTCGCGGAGATTACGCACGATCCGGAAACCTCGTTCTCAGCGTAGACGCTTGGCACCGCGGCGAAGTACGAATATGGCGCATCGCAAGGAGGCGGATCACCGCCCTGGCCGCCATCGTCATCCCCGGGGGGTGGCGGCGGTGGCTCGCAACTTTGGTAAAACGGATCGCATCCTTCCGGGGGAGGGGGAGGAGGGGGCGCCGGCACGTCGACAACCTCCCAGCAAAAGAGTTCCCAGCAGTAGTCGGTGGGTCTGCAATCGCTGCCAAATGGCAGCCATTCGCAGTCATCAATGCTCGCACAAACCATGGAAGGATAGTCTGGGTAGTCGCATTGGACAGGGTATCCGTCGCACGCCCACATCCAGTCGCAGACGACGGTCTGAGCATCGGCAGAACTTGACATGACCAGAACGACAAAGAGCGGTGCGAGTGTCCGCGCCAGCCACCACGTGACTCCCCTCATTTGATTCATCGTGTTCTCCACTAGCGTCGGGTTTCTGGCTTTGTAAGAAGACCTCGTATCGTGGACTCGAATACCTCGTACGGTCGCGCGCCAATCACGCGCACTCCTTCCAAGCGGCTTCCTGACACTCGCCCGACAACGAACGATGGCGTTCCAGACACTCCGGCAGCCAGCGCAGCTTCGAAGTCACGTTTCAACAGCGCATCAAACCTGGACTTGTCGCGCAAGCAGTCCGCGAACACTGCCCCGTCGAGACCGATCTCAGTTGCGAATCGCGGGAAGGAGGTGTCGGCCAGGCTCTGGTTGTTGAGCAGGATCGCATGACGCATCTCCCAACCACGACCCTGCTCTCCAGCACACCGGGCCGCCCTGGCCGCCGTCGTCGCCAACGGATGCAGCTTGTCCAGTGGAAAGTCTCGAGTGATGTACCGCATCTGCCCGCTGTCGATGAACTCCTGCTTCAGCCGCGTGAACGTGCTCGTCTGGTACTGGCGACAAAACGGACACTGGAGATCGGTGAATTCGACCATTACGAGGGGAGCATCAGGCAAGCCCAGCGATGGTTCGTCCGGCCAGATCTCGAGGGTGACCCGTGCTTCGGCCTGAGGTCCCGCGGCGGACGGCGTCGGCCGCGGTGATACGAGCAGCTTCTCCAGCAGTATTCGTATCTGTCGCAGTTCGTCGAGTACCGCATCCGTGTTGTGTTGAGCGTCTTGAGCATTCAGCCCTTGGGATCCGCCCATCATCGCGACGAAGACACTGACCGCAGCGACAAACGCGTTCATCGTTCTACGCATAGACAAGTGACTCTCTAACCACCGTGATCAATGAACGGGCCTCACGCTGATGCGCGATCTCACCGGGCGCGGAGTCTAGTTGGCTCATCTACATGTGTCTATTTGCGCTGTGATGTAGGTCAGGCTCTGACTCATTGCTCCATCGTGGAATTGAAACGTCTCAACGACTGCATCGGCGTCAATCACGGCGACAGATCGACGTTGCTGGTCGCGCGCGCGCTCTGGCGAAACTCGTCGCAGTACGGTTCGCGGCGTAGTCGTGAGACGTTTCCGGCGGGCAACCGCGCTGACGCCCGCGACTGACAAAACCGACAGCGTTGTTGGTTCGCCAAAACGGCTCAACAATTTTGTGGTCTTTTAGCGTGATGCCAACTCTTGGCGCTGACACGACCCGGGTTGGTGCTGAGAAAATTCTCCGGCGCGCAGCGCGACGACACCTATCGAGAGATAGGCGAGCAGCACAAAAGTGTCTGGTCGAAAAATCTCGCCGACGAAAACGTCCGGTTTCGCCAGGACTGCGGCCGTTGAAGGTCCAACTAGTCCGGTGTTGGCCGCTCGATGCTGTCGATCACCAGCACTTCCATCGGCGCCTTTGCCGACTCGAGTTTCAATCCGAGCTGCTCCTGAAGTGCCGTGAAGATCGACGGCGCGTTCGGGTCCGGCGGCGCCGCGTCTGGCGGCGGCGCGCCGCGGCCGGGATCGATTGCGTACGTGACCAGCGCATCCCAGTTGCCTTGAAGGCCGGTGCGATCGAGGATCGGACGGCCGGCCAGGCCGCCAAGCGTCGACACGAGAACCGCGATCGGCATGCCGCTCATCTGCAACCGGCCCGGCCCCATTCGCGCCCCGCAGAGAAACGGCGCGCCTGGCGCCGGGAGCGCGGCGCCGCCGCCAGCAAGCCGGGCGCGCATCGCTTCCGGTGAGCAATCCTCTGTCGACAGCTTGAGCCCCGACCCCGGCGGGCCGCCGGGCTTCGCCATGACGAGCGCGTAGACTTCGAGGTCGCGCGTTTCCTTGTGCAGTTTGAGCTTGAAGCGATCCGCGAGCAGCGAACGCGTCGCGAGCATCATGTGATCCGGTCCTGAGCCAGGCGGCAACGGCGCCGGATCCCCGTCCAGCTTCGCGGCAATGTCGTAGCGTTCGTCGTTGATCCAGGCCGGACCACCGACCAGCGTAAACGGCGGCGGCTGGTACGCGAACACGATGATCTGGCGGAGCGGCATGTTGGCGGCGTTCATCCGGCCGCCCGGGTTGCGGCGAAGCATCCCATTCCGCTCCCCGGAGGTGTTCGGCTTCACCGACGCGACTTCAAAGAACAGCGGCACGTTCGGATCGGGCGGTTGCGGCGGCGCAGCTGGAGGTCCTGGCTGCTGGGCGTGCAGCGCCAGCGTTCCGGCCAGGCAAAGCACCGATAGTGTCGGAGTCGCGCGCTGGAGATTCGTGCGCATCTTGTGCTTCCTCCGCGGGATCATCCTCTGACCGGTTCCTTGGACGGCCCCCGCATTCTCTTGCCTCGACGTGAGCCAGCGGTTAACCATTGTCGTGATGATCGGAGGTTACGGTCAAACTCAGCGCGGGATGTTCGTGACGGCTCTCGTCGCCGTCCTGACTGTGACGGCGCTGCCGGCGGCGCAGGCGCCTTCTCGCCCGCGGATCGTCGTCATCGAAGGCGAGAACGCGGTCAACATCGTGCAACAGCGAACCGCGGTCACGCCGGTCGTCGAGGTTCGCGACCGCAACGACCAGCCAGTGGCCGGCGTCATCGTGAGGTTTGCGATCGGGCGGGGCAATGCCACATTCAGCGGCGCTCGTACGGTCAGCGTCACGACCAACGTGGCGGGCCGGGCCGCCGCGACCGGGTTCACACCGACCGGTGCAGGCGCCCTGCAAATCAGCGCGACCGCAACGCTCCAGGGTCAGACCGCGGCGGCAACGATCGTCCAGACCAATGTGATGACGGCAGCGCAGGCGGCCGGCGCCGCTTCTGCGGGTGCGAGCGGAGGAAGCGGCAGCACCGCAGGGGCTGGCGGTGCGGCCGGCGGCGGCAGTGGCGGCGTGTCGGCGACCACCATCGGGATCGTTGGCGGCGCGGTCGCCGGCGGCGCCGTGGCCACACAGCAAGTCGTCGGCGGCGAGAGCGGCACGCTGTACTCAGGACCGTTCTCCGCCCGCTACGCGCGCATTGTCGTGAACGTGTCGAACGGCGCCAATCCCTGTACCGCTGACGAAGGGATTGACGGTACTGTCTCGGTCCGTCTCGAGGAACACGACGGCAGCGTGTCCGGAAGTGCGCGCGTGATGTGGACACATACGGGGTTCGCCAGTGGCACCTGTACCGGGATTACCCCGGGCTCATTCACGAGGGACTACAGCGAGCTGGCAATCAGCGGAAGCCCCGTCAGTTTCTCGTTCAACCAGGAGGAACAGGAGGACGTGACGCTCCCGACTGGCGTTCCCGTTCGCGTCACCCACAGATACGTATTTGTGGGAGCGCTCAGCGGAGAGACGGTGACCGGTACGCTCACCTACACGAACCAGGATTTGGGAACGACACGTGTGGGAAACTCCTCGGTCCCCATGCCGATCACGCTCGCGCTCTCACGGTAAGATTCTTCAATGACGCTGGACCTCGTGGTCATTCACGAGCATCCCGAATGGCAGAAACCGCTGTTCGCGGCGCTCGATCGCCGTGGACTGTCTTATGCCCCGTTCGATCTGAAGTCGGCCGCCTTTAGCAACGTCGAACGGCCAGCGGCTCGCCTCTACTTCAATCAGGCGAGTCCCAGCGCTTACGTGCGTGGCAATACCCGCGCCGTTCCGTTCGCGCTGGCCTATATGCGGACGCTCGAACGCCGTGGCGCGCGTGTCCTGAATGGCGCGGACGTCTTCGCGCTCGAGTTGAGCAAGAGCGCTCAGGCCACACTCCTCCAGACGCTTGGCATCGACACGCCGCGGTCAATCACGTTCAACGACCCCGGCGCGCTGCGCCGGTACGAGCAGGAGATCACCTGGCCGGCGCTGCTCAAGCCCGATCAAGGCGGTAGCGGCGCGCGGATTCAGGTCGTCGAGTCGTTGGCGCAGGTCGACGCGATCTTCGCGGCTGATCCCGGCATCTGGCTTCCGGACAATGTCTTCCTGCTGCAGGAGTACCTGCCGCACGATCCAGATCACGGAATCATCCGCCTCGAATTCCTCGGCGGCGAACTGCTCTACGCGATGCGGGTAAAGACCCACGGACGCTTCAATCTCTGTCCGTCACCGGTCTGCAATCCGGATGACGGTGACGGCGCTTGCGAAGTGCCGGCCGTTGCCGCTGCGCCAGTGGAGTTCTTCCCGTACCCGGAGGTCCCGCGCGAGGCGGTGGCGACGGCGACACGAATCGTCCGAGCCGCGCGGCTCGACGTCGGCGGCATCGAGTATCTCGAGACGCCGGACGGGCGCCGCGTGTTCTACGACATCAACGCCAACTCGAACCTCCGGCCGTCCGTGGCCGCGCATTTCGGCTTCGATCCGTTCGAGCGCGTCGTCGACTTTCTGGAGCGCGAGTTACATCGGTAGGGACAGGCTTTAGGCTGTCCGCTCAACCGACGGACAGCCTAAAGGCTGTCCCTACCGAAACTACCGGTCGATCACTGAACCGGCGTAGAAATCGCGCCGCGGCGGCGGGTGCCAAAGAACAAGCCGAGCGCAAATCCGACGATGGCGCCGATGCCGGCAGAGATCAATTGCCAGCGGATCAACTTGCCGGTGGCGTAGCGGATCACTTCGGGGATTTCGACGACCGCCTGAATCTGCGCGCCCTTCGGCAAGCCACCTGGCGCGCTGTACCACGCCAGGGTCGGCGGCACGATCCAGGCCGCGATGAACACGCCCGCCAGCGCTCCGAGCAGCATCAGTATGATCGTCGTCTTCATGTGAAGACGATACCACCTGCACGAGGCGGCCGCCGCTTACATGACGGTTATGTCGGCCGACATCGTGTGCTGCTGCCCGGGTGCGACGGTCACGAGAGAAGGCGACACGTTGCAGGTTTCAACGCACACCATGCCCGGCCATTCGTCGTCGCCGAAGTCGGACAGCGCCTTGGCCCGGCCGATCCATGGATTCCACACCACGGTGCAGTCGGAATGCGATTTGGCGATGTGGATCCGCCTTCCCGCGACGGGATCGTCGATCTCCACCATGGCGACCGTTTCCTGATAGATGCGGTCGGTCTCGCCCGTGAAGCCGATGTCGCCTTCCTGTACCCGTTCGTGCGAGCCGCCGACCTTGTCCACGTAGCGGCCGCCGTCGAGTCCGTGAAGCCGGATCCTGCGGACGTCGCCGACGGCAAAGTACGTGTGCAGCGCTTCTTCACAGGTCAGGTCGCTCGTCCCGGTGTTGGTGACCGTCAAGCCGAGACGGAGCGACGCCCCGAACGTCGCCGCCAGTTGAAGACGAAAGTCCGCAGGCCAGAGACGGCGCGTCTCGTCAGTGCTCGTCGTGAAGAGATGCACCACGACCGCGTCGGCGGTCGCCGCGATGGATTCGATGTGCCAAGGCAGCAGGCGGACGAAGCCGTGTGCGGGCGCCTGCGGATTGTCAGCCTTCGCGCCGAACCACGGAAAGCACACCGGAATTCCACCGCGGATCGCCCGGCCCTCTTCCCAGCGCGCTTCACGGCTGACGAACAGCACGTCGCCGAAACCCGCCGGCGTCCACGACGTCACTTGTCCGCCGTGCAGGTAGATTTCGCCGGACCCGCTCTTCGACTGTGCGGTGATCCTGGCCAGGCCGCCGCGGCCCGCTGTGACCCGCGCCCGGCCGGGCACTGCATACCGGCGATCGAGCTCGGCGATGGCTTCTGTTGTCACTGATCTCAATCCGGCTAAAGCCGGATCCCACAGGGACTCATCGTCGGATCCCACAAGGACTCATTTCAAGCCCAGCGCGCGCGCGAGGTAGGCGTAGTGGCGCGCCCACCGCGACGCGTTCATGACCGGATCCGAATCGTTCGAATGCCCGCCTTCAGTGTTCTCGAAGTAAATGGCCTGGTAGCCCATCGCCTGCAGGCGCGCCGCGAACTTGCGGGCGTGACCGGGGTGGACACGGTCGTCGCGCATGTTCGTCGTGATGTAGACCTCGGGATAGTTCCGGCCCGGCTTCGCGATCTGATAGGCCGAGTACTTCGCAATCCACGCGGCTTCCTCGGGAATGCGCGGATCGCCGTACTCGCCCATCCACGACGCGCCCGGCGGCAGCTCGTGATAACGCAGCATGTCGACGAGCGGACTCTCGATCACCGCGGCGCCGATGAGCTCCGGATGCTGCGTCAGCATCACCGAGGTCAGCACGCCGCCGTTCGAGCGGCCGTAGATCCCGAGATGCTTCGCCGACGTGATCTTGCGCGCCGCAAGATCCGCGGCGACTGCGGCAAAGTCGTCGAACGCGCGCTGACGGTTGGCCTTTAGTGCCGCCTGATGCCATGCCGGACCGAACTCGCCGCCGCCGCGGATGTTGGCGAGGACGTAAGCACCGCCGCGCTCGAGCCACAGCCTGCCGAGCTCCGGTTTGTAGGCCGGCGGATACGACACCTGAAATCCGCCGTAGCCGAACATCATCGTCGGCGTCGATCCATCGAGCGGCGCGTCCTTCGGCCGGACCACGAAATACGGGATCTTCGTGCCGTCCGCCGACGCGGCGTCGAACTGTTCGACGACGTGCCGGGTGCCGTCGAACTTGGCTGGCGCGGTGCGAATAATGTCGGCCGAGACGTGTTTCACGTCGGCAAGGCTGAGTGTCGCCGGCGTCAGAAACCCTTCATAGGAATAGAACGCGCGCCCGCTGCGGCGGCTCGCCGATCCCAGATGAACGGCAACGTTGTCCGGTGACGGGAGCGGCGCACCGGACCAGCCGTCCTGACCCTCGGTGAACACCAGCGCCTGGCCCTTGACGTTGTCGATGATGCTGACGACCAGACGATCGTCGAACACCGCGAGTTCTTCAACCGACTGACGAGCCGATGGCGCAAACACCGTGAAGGTCCGGCTAAAGCCGGACCCCACAGGCGTCGCCGTGGCTGACGACGAAGCGGCGTCGGCGCCGGTCCTCAACCGATCGATGGGCACGGCGAGGAGGGTGCCGGGCGCGATCGCCGCGCCGTCAAGCGTCCAGGGCTCGTCGATCGTCAGAACGAGCCGCGCCGGCTTGCCGGGCATCGCGCCGCGCAGACTCATCTTCTCCGGCAGCTTCAGCCGCACCGGCTTGCCGCTGACCACTTCCCAGTACTCGCTGCGGTAGGTGTCGAGCGGTCTCGACACGATCACCGCCAGCACACGGCCGGCGCCGTCGCGCATCACCGACGTATCGACGCCGTAGCCGCCGTCGCGGGCATCCCCGCGAAAGAGTTCGGACGCCTCGGCCAACGTCTGACCACGCTTCAAAGTTTTGACGATGAACGGATAGCCGCTTTCGGTGAGCGTGCCCGGGCCGAAGTCGCTCGCGACGAGCAGCGTGTCCTGGTCCAGCCACGAGATTCCGTGCTTGCCGCGCGGGATACTGAAGCCGCCGGCGACGAACGCGCGTGTGCCCGCGTCGAACTCGCGGACCGTGACCGCGTCCTCACCGCCTTCCGACAGGCTGATCAGGCAGCGCGTATCGGCCGGCGCCAGGCATTCCGCGCCTTTGTAGAGCCAGTTCTTGCCTTCGTTCTTCGCCAACGCATCGACGTCGAGCAGCGTCTGCCAGTCTGGCGTACCGCCGCGGTAGCTCGCGATCGACGCGTGCCGCCACACGCCGCGGACATGCGTCCCGTCCTGCCAGAAATTACTGATGCCGTCAGCGTGGAAGCGCGGTGTCGGCGTGCGGTCCTGCGCGGTCAGGATCGCCAGCGCTTCTTCCCTGAACGCCGCGTAGTGCGGTTCGGCTTCGAGCAGCGCCTGCGACTTCGCGTTCTGCTCGCGCACCCAGTCCATCGCCTTGTCGCCCGCGACGTCTTCGAGCCAGATAAACTCGTCGGCCGCCTTGACGGCCGCCGGCGACAAGTCGGGCGCGGCCTGTGCAACCGGTTTCGGTTTCTCGCTCACACCACATCCACTCGCGCCGATCATCAGCGCCACAATCAAGATTCGCGTGCGCAAATAGTCCATGTCGCGCGCCTTCCTGCCCTTCCTGCCCTTCCCGCCCTTCCCGCCGACCCAGAATTCTACGGCCGCTTCCGCCACAACACGAGACCGCGCCAGGTCAGGACGAGCGCGATCCACAAGGCGATCGCCGCCAGCGGCCAGGCGATGAGCCGCGGTTCCCAGAGTGCGACCGCGCCAATCGCGACGAGCGCCGTGCCGGCCATCAACGCGAGGCTCGCTTCCGCCGATTCGAGCACGCGCGTGTTGGCGATCGCGGCGCCGACAGTATTGCTGATACGAACCGCCCCGGCGACGACGCGGCCGGCGCTGCCGCTGCCGCCGGCCCTTCGTCTTGGCCGCGGCACGCGATGCTGGGCCCGCACGTGCGATCGTTCGAGCACGATCTCGGTCGCGTTGGTCAGATCGGCCTCGAACATCGCCTGCATCTGCTGCGCGAAGCCGACGTTCTCGACCACGAGATCGAGCTCGCGGTTGGTCATCCAGCTGGCGAGATTGAGATTCGTCGAGCCGACGCGGGCCCAGCGTCCGTCGGCCACGGCGGTCTTGGCGTGGAGCATGGAGCCGTTCCACTCGAACACCCGCACGCCAGCTTCGAGCAGCAGCCGGTAACCCGCCCGCGTGATCGGGCGCAGCAGCGGGATGTCGGTGGCACTCGGCACGAGCAGCCGGACGTCGACGCCGTCGTGCGCGGCGGCGCGCAGCGTCTGCACGTAGCTCACGGTGCCGGCGTAGTAGGCGTCCGTGAGCCAGAGCGTTTCGCGTGCCATCGCGGCGACGAGCTGATCGACGCGGAGCAGCTCCGCCGAGCGCGGCAGCGTCGCGATGACGCGCACGTCAACGTCGCCGCTCGGGAGCGGAGGCGGGGCGTCGAGGACTTCCGGCGGCAACGGATCGCCGGCCGCGGCCCAGGCTTCCGCAAACGCGGCCTCGAGATCCGCGACCGCGGGACCGCGCAGCTCGACGCCCGTGTCGCGCCACGGCTCGATCGATCGCGCGGGATCGCCGGCCCACTCCTGACCGATGCACAAGCCGGGCACGAACCCGACATGCCCGTCCACGACAATCAGCTTCCGGTGATCGCGAAGGATCCAGCCGAAGGGCTGATCGAAACGGGGCGGGTTGTAACAGCGGACATCCACACCGCTCGCGCGCAGCCGCCGCCAGAAGGCGCGCGAGGTCTTTCCCAATCCGCCCATCCAGTCGTACAGGACGCGGACCGCCACACCGGCCGACGCCTTCGCGCTCAACGCGTCCGCGAACTGTTGTCCGATGGCATCGTCGCGGATGAAATACATCTCGACGTGGACGCTCTGTTGCGCCTCGCGAATCGTCTCGAGCCAAATGCGGTAGTTTTCGGCCGCGTCTTTGAGGAGACGAACGTGGTTGCCGGAGCGAAGCGGCGCCCCGGACGCTCGCGAGAACGCCTGATTCGCCAGCTGCCGGGCCGGCAGCGAAACGGTTCGCTTCCCTTCCGCGAGCCCAATCGCCATTCCCTTCGAATCGTAGTCGATGGATCAAGATGGAGCGCCCTATAATCCGCGCCATGAAGGCATCCCATTCGACGACGCTGCTGACCACCGTCATTGTGATCACCATCTCCGGACTGCTGATGACAGAACCGGATCCCGGCGCGCAGACGCCGCCGGCGCCGATCGCCGTGCGCAACGAACGGCCGCGCGCCGGGCAGGAAGTGCTCGTCCTCAGACATCAGGAGTTGAAGAAAGGCGCGCACGAGGACTACTACCGCTCCAGTCTCGCTGGCGTCTGGCCCTGGTACGAGCAGATCGGCACGCGGATCGTCGGTCAGTGGCTGGTGGTCGAGCGGGACGGCAGGACCGTCGAGACACCGGTGGAGGACGCGTATCGCCTCGCGCGATATGCGAGCTTCGAGCACTGGCGGGCGACGCGCGACAACGCCAACGCCCAACTCGGCGGCAACGGCCCGAGTCGCGAGGCGAGCCTGCAGTCGGGACGCGACCGCGCCGGCGTGCAGACCGGGTCGAAAGGCGCGTACTTCCTCCAGGGAGAGAACGCGCCGACGCGGCCGCTCTACATGCCTGGCGTGGCCGAGCGTTACGAGCGCATCGACGCAACCGCACCGGCGCCGACGGACGAGGTCATCGTCGTGCGAACCGAAGCGGCGCGGCCCGGACGCGAAGTCGTGGAGCTGCGCTATCAGCGCATCTCTAAGGGCGCCTTTCAGCGGTTCGTGGCCGACACGCGGGACAACATCTGGCCGTGGGAGGAAAAGCTCGGCGCCCGCCCGATCGGACAGTGGCTGGTGATGCATCCGGACGCTCCGAACCGCACCACCGAGAGCGCCGACTACGACGAAGTCGTCACGCTGACGCGCTACGCCAGTCGCGAACATCGTCTGGCGATGTCGCCCGAGCGCGCGGTCTTGCTCGGCGGCAACGGCCCCGACTGGCGCGCGTGGCGCGCCGCCGTCGACGCGCAGGCGCGGCTGATTCGACAGACGACGGTCGAACTGATGGAAGGAACGATGTACTTCAGCCCGCCGATCTACACGCCGCCGCTTGCGGAACGTTACCGCCTGACGCGTTAGCGGCTCGTCAGCCAGACGGCAAAGGCGTGCCACCAGACGCTATTCCCGATCGCGACGCGGATCGGAAAAGTGAGCAAGATCGCCAGCGCACACCACAGGCTGACCATCCGCCACGAAGAACGAACTACGAAGTCGCGGATCGGCAGTGCGAGTACGAGTGCGCCAAGCAAACCAAACATAACGATAGGTTTGCCCGCGACCAGTGGCATTCGCGTGATGGCCGGCCAGGTCAGCCCGCCGAGGGTCCCGAGCAGCATCAGCCGTTTGTGGAGCGCTGACCGGCGACGAACCATGAACCCCGCCGCCGTCAAGGTCGTGAACGTTGCGATGTCCGCGAAGCCGACGACCATGAAGCCCATTGCATCGGGGTAGGGACCGCCTGGATTCCAGCCGTCGCGGCCGCCGCGAATCGCGGTCATCACTCCGGTCACGACCATCAACGGGACGAGGCACACCGCCGTCAACCCGAGTCGCCGGTGCAACTCACGACGACCACTGGTGACCAGCGTCGCCTGCACGACGAGGAGCAGGAGCCACAAACTGAACAGCCCGGCGTGGAGATGGATGGCCGTCGGCAGAAACGGCTTCACCGGCAAGCCGGTTGGATAGGCGGTGACGTGGGTCATGGGCCAGAAGTAGTACGTGGGACCAAATCCCGCGACGACGGTGGCGGTCACCGCCACGGCCATTGTCATGAAGAAACGGCGATCTGTCGGCTGAACATCAGGCTGGGCTGGCACGGAACCTCCTTGCGCAGAAACCGGATCAACGCACGTCGAGCGTCGCGCACCCCAGCAATCGGTGGAAGCACGGGACGGTTCGGTGCGGTCTGGATCAGCGAGAGATCAGTCCGCAATCCCGCCGATCGGTCCCGTATGATCGGCCGGTCGCGCCATGACGCCCCCAGCCGCAGACCACGCTGAGATCCGGGCCGAGCTCGAACGGGTGCTCGCCCATCCGTCGTTCCGGCGCGCCGAGCGGTCGAGCGCACTGCTTCGATTCGTGGTCGAACAAACGCTGGCGGGTCATGCGGATCGACTGAAGGAGTACACGCTGGGTGCCGAGGCGCTCGGACGAGGCGCCGCTTTCGATCCGCGGGTTGATCCGATCGTGCGTGCGGAGGCCTCGCGGCTTCGCGCACGGCTCGACGAGTACTACGAAGACGAAGGCCAGCAACATACCGTGCGGCTGGTGCTCGCCAAAGGCAGCTATGTTCCCCAGTTTCGCAGTCAGACGCCGCCTGCAGGGTCACACGCTGCGGGAGCATCGGCGCCACGATGGCCGGTCTTCCGAGCCCTGGCTCGCGATGCGCGGATCGCGTGGCTCTGTGCCATTGCCGCTCTCGTTGCCGCTGCCACCACCTGGGCACGCGGCGGCGCACCAGATCGCCGGCCGCTCGAGCCGATGCAATTCGACGTGCGCCTGACCGACGATGGGACGATCGCAGTCGACGTCGGCACCCAGGCGATTCTCACTCCCGATGGCACTCGCGTCGTGTTCGTTTCCCGCGGGACGAATGGCCGCACCAGACTGAACACTCGACGTCTCGACCAGAATTCAGCGGCCGCCCTGCCGGGCACCGACGGCGCGCGCGCACCGTTCGTGTCTCCGGACGGACGGTGGATCGGCTTTTGGGCCGACGGCGCGCTGAAGAAGACACCGGTCGAGGGCGGTGAGCCGACCGTCATCTGCGCCGCGGTGGATCTCCTGGGCGCGAGCTGGGGCAAGGACGATTCGATCGTCGCGGCGTTCGGCGATCCCGGTCGGCTGTGGCGCGTGTCTGCGAATGGCGGCGTTCCGCAGGTCGCTCTCAGCCTCTCCGAACCAGATGTGAAATTTGCCCGCTGGCCGCAGATCCTGCCCGATGGGCGGCATGTCCTTTACACGGTCAGCACCGGCGCGAACGCCGATCGTGCCGCAATCGAAGTGCAGTCCACTGACGGAGTCGAGCGCAACGTGCTGGTGGCAGGCGGTACGTTCGGCCGCTACCTGGCCAGCGGCTACCTCACCTATGTCAATCAAGGCACGCTGTACGCTTTGCCGTTCGATGCGCAGACACTGACAGCGCGCGGCACCGCGGTGCCTGTGTTGGACGACGTCTCCTATTCACCGCTCTTCGGTTACGCGCAGATTGATGCGTCTGAAACCGGGGCCGTGCTCTACCAGCGCGGCGCGGAGAGCATCCCGTCCGTCGTGGAGTGGATCGATCGAACCGGTGCCAGAACACCGCTGTTATCAGCGCCGGGGCGTTACGGATGGCTTCGAGTGTCGCCCGATGGCGGCCGGTTTGCGATGACCGTGACCGCGAGCGGATTGCCGGCCACGATCATCTACGAGATCAAGGACCAGCGCGCCGTCCGACTCTCCAGTCAACCCGGCGACTACACGAGTCCGACGTGGATCCCCGGGCGAGACGTCCTGCTCCAAGGCAGCACGTCCGGCCTCGCCTTGAGCTCAATCGGCAGATCGGCGGACGCGATGGCGCCGCAGCGGTTGACTCACGCGACCACTGTGCAAGTCCCCTGGTCGGTGTCGCCCGACGGCAAAGTGCTCGCCTACTACGAACGCGATGGCAACACGGCGTTCGATCTCTGGACCGCGCCGCTGCAGGTTGACGATCGGGGCGTCGCGCTGGGGCCTCCTGCGGCCTTTCTGAAAACCCCGGCCTTCGAGGCCTATCCGGCGTTCTCACCGGACGGCCGATGGCTGTCGTACACGTCGAACGAATCGGGAGCCTGGGAGGTCTACGTCAAGCGCGTGCCGGACGATGGGACCGCAGTCCGTGTGTCGGCATCAGGCGGCACGCTCGCCCGCTGGTCACCCAACGGGCGTGAACTGCTTTATCGAACACCAGGTCAGCAGGTCATGAGCGTGACCTACCGGATCGACGGCGACCGATTCGTCGCGAGAGCGCCAACTCCTTGGTCTCGGCATGCGCTCGCCAATACCGGGGTCTTGCCGAACTTCGACATCGCCGCGGACGGCGAGCGGATCGTGGCGCTCATGCCAGCGACGGCCGCGCCACAGGACGGCGAACACGCGACGTTCGTGCTGAATTTTACCGAGAGCCTGCGCCGGAAGACGGCGAGTCCCTGAGGCTTGCCGACTCGGGCCTGATTCCGACTGCGGTAGGGGACAGGCTTCTGCCTTCGCCAGGGCTACTGCGAACAGTCAGCCTGGTGGATTCCGGGTTCTGTCTGTTGGAGACTGATCAGTCGCCGATGCCGCGGCTTGCTCGGGTGTTGGTCGGGTTCATCGCAGCGCCGTTCGTCGCGGCGGCGACGGTCACTGCTGTCTTTCCGCTGATCATGAACGAGACCAATCCGATGATTGGTCGGGCCGCCCTGATTACCGGTGCCGTCATCACCGTGTTGGGCGCGATGCCGGTGCACGTCGGTCTGCGGCGGTCCGGTCGGGGCGGCCTCGCGTACCTGTGTGCCGGCGCAGTCCTGGGCACCACACCATTCCTCCTCTATCTCGCCTTCCTGCTCCCTGCGCTCCTGGTGGAACACAATCTGGCGTCGTTCCCATTCGGAAATCTCGTGCGGCTTGCGATCATCGGAGCACTCGCTGGTGCGACCGCGGCGTTCGCGTTCTGGCTCGTCGCCGGTCGTGCGTGACCATGGGCGGCGTCGCGGATTCGTTCAGACGTCTCCGGTCAGGCTTCCTCGATCGGGCGCGGCCGCCACAGCACAAGCACCTTGCCCACGCTCTGCACGGGACTGGCGTCGGTACGCGCGCAGACGGTCTCGAAGAGCTCGGCGCGCGCGTGACGGTCATCGCCGAGCACCCGAACCTTGATCAATTCATGCGCCGTGAGCGCGCGGTCGATCTGGCTGACGACCGCGTCGGTGAGGCCGGCCTGTCCGATCTGGACGACGGGTTCGAGCGAGTGGGCCCGCCCCTTCAGGTGAGCGCGTTCGCGGGCGGTCAGGCTGACGGGCATCGATCGCGATTCTACCAGGCTGGTTCGCAACGCGACTCCCGTCGGCACTGCGTCCGATCTGGGAAATTTCGCCCATCGACGCGGGACTTTTTTGGCAGGTTGTTCGCCTCTCCGTCGCCCTGTCGTTACAACCGCTTTGTTTTAGGCCGAAGCTGAGGCACCGTGCGCGTGCCCGCCTGGCATCGGGTGTGCCTCGGAAGATGACGCGGTTGGTCGTGCTCGCTGGAGGTCGCGTTGGTTCCGACCGTTCTCGTGATCCTTGCGTTGGTCGTGCTCTATGGCGTGTCGATTCGACGGTGGATGCGAAATTGGGGCGCCACTCAGTCAGACCTCACGCGCCACATGGCGGGTGACAGCCTGCTCATCGATCCGCCGTTTTCGTACACGATGGCCATCGCCATCAACGCGCCACCGGAACACATCTGGCCGTGGCTGATGCAAATGGGCTATCAGCGCGGCGGGCTGTACAGCTACGACGGGCTCGATCGCCTGTTCGGATTTCTGGACCGCCCGAGCGCCACACGCATCCTCCCGGAGTTCCAGCGCCTCGCCGTGGGTGATCAGATCCCTCTTCCGCGAGGCCGGGGATATCCAGTCGCCGTGATTGAGCCGTATCGCGCGCTCGTCCTGAATATGAAGAACATGGACGGCTTCGATTGGGTCTGGCAGTTTGGCCTCTATCCGATCGATCGCGGGCGAACACAATTCGTGTCGCGAAGCCACGTGCGGCCACTGACGGCGTTGGGTTGGTTGTTCACGGTCCTGGTGCTCGAACCTGCGGCCTTCCTGATGACTCGGCGCATGTTGCTCGGGGTCAGGCAGCGCGCCGAGGCGTTGACGATCGAGGAATCCGCGGCGCGGGCACCTCAATGACGTCGACGTCGCTCTCTTCTACCCGCCTTCGAGAGAAGAGACGTTTCGACGATCGCTGCGATAGCGGCCCGGCGGCCGGCCAAATTCCCGCTTGAAGGCGCGGCTGAACGCGGCTTCCGACTCGTACCCGACCTCAGCGGCGATGTCGGCGACGCCGCGTGATGTCTTCTGAAGCGACCGCGCCGCCAGCTGCAACCGCCAGCGAGTCAGATACGTCATCGGCGGCTCGCCGAGAAATCTCGAAAACCGTTCCACCAGTGCCGAGCGCGAGAGGCCGACTTCGTCCGCGAGCGTCGCGATCGTCCAGGGATCGGCGACGCGGCCATGGAGCAGACCGAGACTCTTGCCGACGATCGGATCGCGCGCACCGGCGAGCCACCCGCGCTGCTGTTCGGGCAGACCGCCAACGTAGCGGCGCAACGTGTCGACGAACAGAGCCTCGGACAGCTTGGCCAGCATCGCATCGCTGCCAACGCGCCCCGACACGGATTCCTCGACGAGATGCAGGATGGAACTTTCGAGCCAGTGTCCGGAGCGGTCCGCTCGGATGTTGACGCTGAAGGCTGCGGGCAGCCCCTCGAGAATCGGGCGACTGAGATGCGGGTCGCACGTCATGTAGCCACACACGAACCGCGTGATCTCGCCGCCGCCGCCGGCACGAAGCGGACTCAAATCCCGCGTCGAAATCTTGGCCGTGATGCCGTAGTTCGGATACGGCCGTCTCGCCGACGCGCCGCTGCTCAAGTGGTGCGGATCGCCGTGCGGAAAGATGACGATGTCTCCTGGCGCGAGAGCGATCGACAACCCGTCTTCCATCTCGACGGCAGCGCCGCCTTCGACGAGCAGGTGATAGACGATCAGGTGTTCGGAACGCGAGCCGATCTTCGCCGCCAGCAACGTTGACGCGCCGGTCGTTACTCCCCAGGGCGCTGAGAATTCGGCGGTGAAGAACACCGCACCGTTCAGCTTCACTCCGGTCAGGATTTCCGAGAACGCATCCATTCAGTCCTCTGGACTTCCAGCAAAGCTCGCCGGGCTCCCGGCAATGCCATCCGCGCTCGTCGGCCGTTCGGGCAAGTCATGGAGACGCTCGGACATGGTTGCTGCGACATCGACATTGTACTTTCGAGACCTCAAACGGAACGCCCGGCACGGTTGATGGCCGGACGGCAGAAGAGGAGCAAGACAATGACTGTAGCGACACTGAACCCGAACCAGGCGCTCTGGGAAAAGGGCGACTTCACGCGCATTGCAGCGACGATGCGCGAAAGCGGAGAGACACTCGTCGCAGCACTTGGCATCACTCGCGGAATGAAGGTGCTCGATCTGGGAAGCGGCGATGGGACGACGGCGCTGCCGGAGGCCAGGCTCGGCGCCGATGTCCTTGGCGTCGACATTGCGGGCAATCTCGTCGAGGCGGGAAACCGGCGCGCGCGCGCCGAGGGTTTGACGAACGTCCGCTTTCAGCAGGGGGACGCCACGCACCTGCGCGAGCTCGCCAACTACCGCTTCGACCTCGTGGTCAGCATTTTCGGCGCGATGTTCGCGCCCAAGCCGTTCGACGTCGCCCGGGAAATGGCCCGCGTCACCCGCCCGGGCGGCCGCATCGTCATGGGCAACTGGATTCCGGACGATCCGACGCTCGTCGCGCAGATCCTGAAGATCAGCTCCGCCTATTCGCCGCCGCCGCCCGAGGGGTTCATCAGCCCGATGACCTGGGGCGTTGAACATCATGTGATTGAACGCTTCGGCGCGGCAGGAATTCCAAAGGAGAAGATCTCGTGCGTCCGCGATACGTACACGTTCGCGTCACCGAAATCGCCGGCCGCGCTGGTGGCTGACTTCAAGGCGTACTACGGACCGACGATGAACGCGTTCGCGGCGGCGGCGCAGGACGGCCGGGCCGCTGATCTTCAGCGGGACATCGAGGCGCTCTTCGAGCGGGAGAACCGGAGCGCGATCAAGGGCGCGACCTTGATTCCGGCAACGTTCCTGCGGGTCACCGTCAACGTCTAGCGGGCTGGAACGCCGTGGGCGCTGGGGTCAACGCCCACGGCATGACGGTGTGGTCGCTACGCCCGGCGTCGGTGCCGCGCGCCGGCGATGACGCTGCCCAAACCGACCAGGACCAGCGTCGCAGGTTCCGGAACCGCCGACGGATCGAGGCCATCGACGACGTTGAAGGTGCCCAGGTTCGCCGGATCAAAATCCTGTAGCGCGTTCGAGCCGGCGCCGTTCAAATCGGCGGCGGTGTAGTTCAAGCCGCTGTCGATGCTGAATCGGAACGTGTAGGCGTAGTTGCCGTTGAAACTGGGAATCAGGAACTGCTGGCGGTAACGGTCGTCGTTGCCGACCTGGCTGTCGAAGATTGCGCTGAACCAGACCCAGGACGCGTCGGTGCGAGGATCAGTGCCAGCGAGTCCATAGCCGACATCGGCGAAGACCGCCGCGTTCGCGCCAGCGCCAGGGGTAATTCCGGTTTCGAAGACTTCGCCGAAGATCGTCGCAGACGTGGTGCCCGCACCAACCGTCCCGAGCGTTGACGGCGACACCAGGAGGGCGAAGTCCGCTTCGACCGCCAACCCCGTTTCATTGACCCAACTCACAGGGGCCGCAGCGGCGTCGCTCCCGAAGAGCACGACGACGGCGGACACTAAAGAAATAGACAGAAAAGCGTTTCTGAATCGCACCATCAACAGCCGTCCCTGGATGGAAGCACAGCGAAGAACTGTGCACTTCCAGCTCGGCTGGCAATTTGTATACCGTTTGTTCTGCGTTGAGTTTCGGCCACGAATTTGCGCCAGGCCATCAGCGAGTCTGCTCGGAACAAGCCGAAAGTCTCCTTCGCGCGCGAATTCAGCTCGAGAGCAACCAGCTTCTGAACGCGAAGCAGGCGGCAGGTTGTGTGCGTGAAGCCGAGCGAAGCGAGGCTGCGAAAGAGGGATGCACGAAGCCGAGCGAGGCGAGGCTACATGGTGAGGCAGGGATTCGAGCCGAGTCGCGACGAGCGCCGAAGGCGCAAGTCGCGCGGTGGCCTGAAGACCTGCCAAACCGCCAGAGGAGCGGAGCGAATCTGGCGGTGAGGCAGGGATTCGAACCCTGGGTACAGCTTTAAGGCCGTACAACGGTTTAGCAAACCGCCGCCTTCAGCCACTCGGCCACCTCACCGCACATCCGCAGCGGGCGGCCGCTGGCGGACCCTCAAGTATACGGCCGAATCCAGGACCTTCGGCAACGGACGGCTGGCCGCCGACTTTGGAGCTTTTCACCGGCAGCGGTGTCGAAACTCGGGGGAGGGCCGCCATGTCGCTCCGCTCACCGGGTCCGCGGCTGGATCTGAACGTCACGCCACTCATCGACGTGTTGCTGGTCCTGCTCATCATCTTCATGGCGACAGTCCCGCTCGCTCAGCAGAGCCTCGACACGACCGTGCCCCAGGAAGTCCGGCACGGTGCTCTTCCCGAGGGCTATGTCGATTCGCAGATCGTCATCAGCGTGGACGCACACGGTCAGCTGACGATCAATCAAGAGCCGGTCGCGCTCGACGGCCTCGCGGAACGCCTGCGCGAGATCTACAGCAGCCGACAGGACAAGACGGCCTACATCCTCGGCGATCCGACGCTGCGCTATCGATCGATTGTTGCGGTCATCGATGCCGCCAAAGGCGCGGGAGTGGCGCGAGTCGGCGTGATTACAGAAGGAATGCGCACGAGGTCCTGACCGTGGTCCCCGCCGCAGACGCCTTGGAAAGGTGTAACCTGCGGATTGATGTCCGCGCCGCGACGAGTGTTGGTGTTTGGGTTGACGGCCGCCCTCGTTCTTGCAGTCACGCTTTCGTGCAGCAGCCCGACCGGGCCGAGCGGCGCGAGCTGCGATGGGGCCTTTACGTACCTGCCGGTGCCAGCGAGTGCGATCGCCGCAGCGACGCCGATCGGCAGTATGGGGCCGCCGACGCACACGATTCCCACCGATCATGTCGGTATCTATCTCAACGGAACCGGCATCACGTTGGTCGCACCGTCGGCCTTTCACGTCACTGAAGTTCGCACGACGCGCTACCTCACATCGACGTTCCGGGCTGGACAGTCCGACTTCTCGCTGGTCGGCACCGTCTGCAGGGACACGCAGATGATCCTCGGGCACATTCAGACGGTTGTGGGCAGTGTTCAGAGCCAGACCGGCGACGACTGCGAGATGTATTCAACCGCCACCGAAACCGTACGGTCCTGCGTGAACGACGACGTCGATCTGACCTTCGCCGCCGGTGAGACGATCGGCACCGTAGGCGGTGTATCGGCTGGGGCGTTCGATCTCGGGCTCTATCGCGACGGGCATCAGAACGTGTTCGTCAATCCGAGCCGCTACAGCGGATTGACGTTGAGCGCCATCTGTCCCTATGACCCCTTCACCTCTGATCTGCGCCGGGTGATCGATGACCGAATCGGCTTTCCCGGTAGACGCGCAAGCGGCGAAGCCCCTTTGTGCGGAACGATGAACGTCGATGTCGCTGGGACGGCGCAGGGCGTGTGGGTCATGCAAAGCGATCCGGTGAATCAACAGGGCGATGAGTCGCCTTTTCTGGCCTTGGCTCCACATCCGTTCTATCCGCAGAGCGGTCTGACGTTCTCAGCCGGGCCACCCGCATTGGCCAGCAGCGAAAACACCTTGCCCCGCTTCCCGCTCGCGACGACGGGCCGGGTGAATCGATCGTTTCGAGATGTGACCGGTGACGGGCTGATCTACTGCTACACGTCGGAAGAGACGCCCTCCTCCAGCTACTTCGTGCGCCTGACCAGCAGCACCCTCACGGTTCAGGCACTCGCGCACGCGCGCGGCGCCTCAGTGTGTGCGACGGATCCGTCGACCTGGGCGATGGACGGCCGCGCGATTGCCTTCATTCGGTGAACCGGACGGGAGGCGGCTCGACGTGTTGCGTTTCGAGAGCTACCGGTACGTGGTCGACTTCTGGGCCGTGACCTGCTTCTCGAACGTCGCGCGGCCGAGTGTCGCCGCGGGATTTATTTCACAAGGGTCACCGGGTCGCCTTCACAAATTTTTCCACCGGAGAATACGCTCGCATTGAGGGCCAGGCGACCGTCGAAGCGATCGACGATATCCCGGAGTACCCGAGGATCTTGTGCAGCGGTGTCGGGGTCGAACGTTGTCATCACGCAGCGCCCACGCAGATCGGCCAGCGCAATCAGCACTTCGCCGATTCGCAGCTGCGCGCCTTCCCACTCACGTTCGCTGAGTCCGTCTACGCCGCCGATGACGAGATTGGGACGGAGACGGCGATGGTCGCGCCCGAACGCGGCGATCGCGCCGTCGGTTGCGACGAGCAGCGGCAGGATATCGAACCGCGCCGCCGACTCGTCGCGCACCAGACGGACCTCGCGGCCGACGCTGGCGCGAACTGCGCTCGTCACAGCCTCGTCGTTCCACGGACGGCCATCGACGAGCGGCTCGCCGTCAGCGCCGATCACGGCGCGATGGCGCAGCAGCGCAGGATGCGTGCGTGCGGTAATCACGCGTCCACGCGCGGAGACGTGGACGATGCGATCGCCGGCAATGCCGAGCGGCCCGATCGTCGCGCACTTGAGACGTTCACCGCCCATCGATTTCACCGGGTAGCGCCAAATCTCGGCCAGGTACATTCAGATCCACTCCTTTGAAAACGCGGGAACGCCGAGCCCGTTGAGCCACGCCGCGAATCGTCCTGGATAGATCCGTCAGCGAGCCCGGCGGCCTCGGCGTTCGTTCTTTAGACAGCACTGTTCGGTCTGCGGTTGCAGCTCGCGCGGCAGTAGCTCGTCACGCGTGCGCCGGCGGTCGGGCATGAACTACTGGCTACACCCTTACACCATGAGTGATATACCATGGTGTAACCATGGCGCTGAATCTGAAGAACCCGGAAGTCGAGCGGTTGGCGGCCGAGGTGGCCCGCCTGACCGGTGAATCAAAGACCGAAGCGATTCGCCGCGCGCTTGACGAGCGCCGCCGCCGCCTGAAGGGACACGCGCGCGCCGATCGCCGCGAGCGCGTCCTTCAGTTTCTGGCCACCACCGTCTGGCCGTCGATCCCGAAGGCTCAGCGCGGCCGCCGTCTGACTCGGGACGAAGAGGACGCGATTCTGGGCTTCGGGCGAGAGGGCGTGTGACGCTCGACTCGTCAGCGCTGATCGCAATCCTCTTCGCCGAACCGGGCTATCTGGAGCTCGTCGACCGCATCCTCGAAGCCGACGCCGTGCGTATCGGCGCGCCGACGCTCGTGGAGACGTCTTTGGTCTTCGCGGGCCGTCGACGTGGACGGGCCGGCCGCGAAGTCGAGGCACTGGTTCGCGAACTGGGGATCACCGTCGTCCCGTTCGGCGAGACCGAATGGCACACCGCAGTCGACGCGTTCGCGCGCTACGGGCGTGGACGGCACAAGGCCTCGCTCAATTTCGGCGACTGCTTCGCCTACGCCACCGCCGCCGTCGCCGCCGATTCGCTGCTCTTCGTTGGCGACGATTTCAAGCACACCGATCTGCGTCCGGCGTGACGCGGTCATCTGCCGGACCGAAGATTGTGCCGGTAGAAACAGGCTTCAGCCTCTCCGACATGACACGACGGGGTTCCGCACCTGACGCGTCGGCGAGCAACTGCGCCAGTTGGAGGACGCCGGGTACGCGCAGGAAGAATCCCACCATCGCCCAGCCGAAGTGGATGTGTTCGAGCGCTCGGGCGACGGCTTCAACCCCGCACGCAGGCGGGCTGCCGTCGGACGGCTCGTAGGTAATTCGTGTGAGTCGCCCGGAAGCGTGTGATTCAGCCGGCACGATCGCCAGGTGCCGCACGCGACGCGCCTCGAACCAGGTGCGCACTTCACGGCACATGTCGCACGACGCTGCGACGAAGAGTGAGGCGGGCGGCTCTTCGATGTCGAATGCGGGCCTCAGGCGCGGGATCCACGCCCTGACCCGGCTGCGGTACGCGTCCCATCGCGGACCAAAGCGGGCACTGAGATCCTGGTCCTCGTCCCACCTCGCCAGACCAATCGAATAGATGTGGGCGACGACGCCCGCCGCGGCTATCCACCAGTTGCGAAGCAGGACACCAAGGATCACGAACAGTAGAAGCGCTGCCAGCTGCATCGGGTTCCTGACGTACGCGTAGACGCCGGTCGAGACGAGGCGTCGCGGCGGATCGAAAGGAACCGGCGTGCCGCCGCCGCGTGACGCAAACTCCTGAACCGCGGTGACGCCAAGGAGCGCGGGAATGGCAAGCCCCTGGATCGCCAGGCTGAGGGCCCAGCCGGACCAACTGAGCGGATTGCTCCAACTGCTGCCCGTGCCTTGGATCACGATCGCGGGCAACAGGAGCAACATCAGGCCGCTGAACGCGCCCATCTGCAGCAACACGCGACCAGCAAGATGCGTTCGGCTCGTCGTCCACCGGGCCAGCAGCTGTGACGGCGCCAGGACGATGGCCACCCCGACGACGTCGCCGATCAACCACGCCCGGCCCAATCGAACGACTGGCGCCGCGGCCGGCATCAACACGATATCGATGACCAGCGCCGCGGTGATGACGATGACGATCGGAACGGCGGGCGCGGCGAGCGCTGGTAACGCGCCCCAGAACACCGCCCATGCGAGCCAGAGATCCACGGGCATTCCAACCAGCAATCCACCGGTCGCGTCGTATCGCCACCAGCCAAGGCTCGTCGCCCAGATGTGCAGCAGAAACAGCGCCGGAAGGTTCCACGCCGAGGCGAGGAGCGCGCCGGCCAGCGCATCGCGGTTCGGCCGCCGCCGGAGATAGACCGCGCCGATCGCCAGCGTTGCGAAATAGAGCGCGGCCGCCCGCACGAGGAAATAGCGATCGAGTCCGATCATGGCGTCGCCACGGCGTCGATCAGGTAGCCGGCCGCCAGTCGCACGGCATACCGTTCCATCGGCCCGAAGTACCACGCCGGATCAAGGCCGCGCCGGTAGTGAATCGTCCAGGTCACGCGAGTCGTCTCTGGATCGACGGGCTGCCAGTCGACGATCGCCCGCTCCCAGTTCAGGAAGTGAGTCATGTGGCTATCGTCGGCAACTGCCTGCCACTCGAGGTGTCCTGCTCGCCGATTCTCCAACCGCATGACGAGCGCGCCGGTGCGCGGCTCCATGCCGTTCAGAAACGTCTCGCCGCCGCGCATCTCGATCTTCCACAGAGTGCCCATCGCGTCGGCGTCGACGCTGGAGCCCAGCGGGCGCGGAAATCCGACGCGCAACGGTGCGGGAAGAGCTCGCGCGAATCGTGGCGGCGAGAGGAGCGCACGCTCTACGGCGGCCAGGGGCGCGTCCAGGTCTCTCGTGACCTCAACAGATTCCGAGCGCCTGAACGACAAGTGCGGACCGAGCCCTTCGAGGCTGAGCGGCGCCACGATCAACAGCACGAGCCCGGACAAGAACGATCGCGACGGCGGCCCGGCCTTGCGCATTCGGTCGGCGGCGGCAGCCATCGAGATCGCCACCGCGTAGAAGATCGGGGCCGACATGACGATGCAAAGGATCCCTTCCCACATCATCACCAGCGACAGCAGCAGACCGACCGTCACCGCCTTGACCGCGACGCCGACGGCGCTGCGCGGCGTGACGGCCATGATGACGACGATGGCGAGAAGCGCCGGCAGTCCGACGAAGAGTCCCGCGCTCTGGTTCATCCGCACATCAACCAGGACTCGATACGCAACGGACGCCGCCGCGACGCCGGCGACGACGGCGGCCGCCCCCACTCGCGCGGTCAATCCTGATACTGCGGGATCTGGATCGGTTTCGCCCGGCGTCTCAACGTGATGTTTTCCGCGCGCCAGTGCGAAATTGATGAGGAATACCGGCGGCCAGATCAGCCACAGTAGAAAGACGACGAAGAAACGCAGATCCGGAATCAGGACTCCGGCAAACACCCCGACCACAGTCAGGCCTTGGACGCTGCTCGTGCTTGGCGGTGAGAAGGCGATGTTGATGGTGCCGAGGAGCAACAGCGCGATCCGCGCCCAGGTGACGAAGTCGCTGTTGTACGTCTGGGCCGGGGCTTGAGCCACTGCCGTGGCCAGCAGGGCCCAAAGAATCGCTTTCGTCAGGGGACGTGTCGGCATTGCTCCGCCCTCCGCGTGATTGGCCTACGCTGTCAGCACGGCTCCACTCTCCGGCAGCAGCCCGGCGTTCTTCAGGATGCCCAGGACCTTGCGCCGCATCGGGCGCAGAAACGGTGAGGTGACGACACGCTTCACGTCGACGACGAAGTCGACCGCCGCGTCGATCAGCTTGCGGGTGCGCCGGAAGTTCGGCGACTTGTCATAGACGAAGTACAGCAGGATGCCCATGTGCAGGGTCCACAGCAGCGTCGGCGCCGCATCGCGCACATCGTCAGGCAGACGCTCGCCGGCCAGCGCTTCGGCGTAGATTCCGGCGCAGGCGGCCCGCTGCCCCGCCGTCGCCGGTCCAAACCACGACAGCGCGTGGTCCGGATCGCCGCCGTAGCGGAACAGCGCGCGCAGCAACCGCTGGTCCTTTTCGACGATGTCGATCTTGGAGTGGTAGGAGGCGCGCAGCCGCTCGCGCAGGTTCTTGGCTGTGGCAAAGGCGGCACGGGCCTGGGCCTGATGCTCGGCCTGGATGTAGTCGTAATAGGCGCCGACGATCGCTTCCTTGCTCTTGAAGTAGTAATAGGCAGCGCCGAGCGACAGGCCGGCGCGGGCGGCGATGTCGCGCATCGTCGTCTCGTCGAGCCCCTGTTCGCGGAACAGGGTCAGCGCGGTGTCGAGAATCTGGCGGCGGGTTTCCTCACTGCCGGCGCGCTGCGGGACGGCGCGGACGGTCTGCTGGGTGCCTTTGAACATGTTCAAAGGCTACCGGGCCGGACGACCGGTGGTCAAGCGTCTTCTTGAACATGTTCAGAATGACTCGCGGCCGGGTTCAGGCCGGGTCGTCGATGTAGGGCTGGCGCAGCTTCACCGGCGCCGTCGCCGGCCGCCGCACCCGCAGATTGATCATCTCGACGAAGACCGAGAATCCCATCGCGAAATAGATGTAGCCCTTGGGCACGTGCATGTCGAGGCCGTCGCCGACCAGCGAGACGCCGATCAGCAGCAGGAACGACAGCGCCAGGACCTTGATCGTCGGGTGTTCGCTGACGAAGACGCCGATCGGGCCGGCCGCGAACATCATGATCGCGACCGAGAGGATCACCGCCGCCACCATGACCGACACGTCCTCGGCCATGCCGACCGCGGTAATCACCGAGTCCAGCGAAAAGACGATGTCGAGGAGCATGATCTGGATGATCACGGCGGTGAACGACGGCACCACGCGCGTCGCGTGATGGCCTTCGCCGCCCTCGAGCCGTTCATGAATTTCGAGCGTGGCCTTGCCGATCAGGAAGAGGCCGCCGCCAAGCAGAATCAGGTCGCGGCCCGAGATGTCCTGCTGCATCACGGTGAAGAGCGGCATCGTCAGCCTGACGATCCAGGCGATCGACAGGAGCAACAGGATCCGCATCACCATCGCCGCCAGCAGTCCGGTGCGGCGGGCACGGTTCTGTTCCTCGTGCTTCAGCTTGCCGGCGAGAATCGAAATGAAGATGACATTGTCGACGCCGAGAATGATTTCGAGAAACGTCAGCGTAACGAGCGCGAGCAGTCCTTCAGAGGTAAAAAACGCGTCCATGAGCGTGACCCTTTGAGGACGGCCTTGGGTGTCAGACACGTGTCTGACACCCCGTCAGACCCCTCGGCAAGTTTTCCGTAAAGAAAGTCTACTGGACTGCGGTTTCTCGCGGCCGGGATACCAAGAAGCCACTACAAATTGTGGTTCGTCCTAATCGAACCACAAGGTGTGTCAGACACGGTGTCAGACACGTGTCTGACACCCAAACTACGTCACGTCCACCCAAACTACGTCATCAGTGTGTGATGCGGAAGGAATAGGTCTTCACGGAGAAGGCCCACCGCGTCTTGCCTGACTTGGTCGGGCAGTCGTTGTGCTGGCACTCGTCGATGGCGCGAATCGGGAGGAGCACGGCGCCGTCCTTCTTCGCTCGCAGGACGAGTTCGCAGGTCGTGACGTTCTCCTCGACCGAACACCTGCCGAAATTGATCCCGAGGTGATCCTGGACGTCCCGGATCTGCTGCTTGGTCATCTCGTCGGTCGGCAGCGCGATGTGAATCGTCCGCGTCTTCTTGATCTGCTTCGGCCACAAGCCGCTGAACGAAAAATACGAGCCTTCGTTGTTGCCGCGGAGCTTGAGCGGAACGATCACGTCCTTGCCGAGACCCATGTCCGCGATGGTTTCGGTGACGAACGTCGGGCCAAGCCCGCTGCACCGCGGGGGCGCGCACTCGCCGTCAACCGCCCAGACCGTCGCCAGGCCGCCGATCGTCAACGCCAGAAACAGGCCGCCGCTCCACTTCTTCACCGCGTCGCTCCTCTCAGTTATGTTGCGCGCGTCCCTTCGCCGGTCGTCTCCCTTGTTCGCGCGGACGCATCGGACGGTCAGTCTGCCCAAGGCGGTCCAGCGATGTCAATCTCGGACCGGAGCGTGAGAACATAGCCTTTCCCATGCCCGCCGGGCGCAGCAAGCTGCTGATTTTCGTCATCGCGTACTACGCGGAATCGACGCTCAGGAAAGTGCTCGAGCGCATCCCGCCGGCCGTCTTCTCCCGCTTCGACTGCGAAGTCCTTGTGGTCGACGACGCCAGCCAGGATCGGACCTTTGCGATCGGGCGCGAGTATCAGGCGGCGCATCCGGACATCCGGATGACGGTGCTGCGGAACGAATTCAACCAGGGCTACGGCGGCAACCAGAAGGTCGGCTACAGCTACGCGATCGCGGAAGGGTTCGACTTCGTCGCGATGATCCACGGCGACGGCCAGTACGCGCCCGAAGAGTTGCCAGCGCTGATGCAGCCGCTCGTCGACGGCCGGGCCGACGCGGTGTTCGGCAGCCGCATGATGACCGCGTTCGGATCGCTCAAAGGCGGCATGCCGCTCTACAAGTGGCTCGGCAACCGCGTGCTGACGACGATCCAGAACCTCCTGCTCGGCAGCCGGCTCACCGAGATGCACTCGGGCTACCGCGTCTACTCGACGACCGCGCTCCGCCAGATTCAGTTCCGCCTCAACTCGAACGACTTCCACTTCGACACCGAGATCATCATCCAGCTGCTGAACGCGAAGCTGCGGATCGTCGAACTGCCGATCCCGACTTACTACGGTGACGAAATCTGCCGTGTGAACGGCGTGAAGTACGCCAAGGACGTTCTCGTCGCGACGACCAAGAACGCCTTTCATCGCGCCGGACTGCTGTGGCAGCGACGCTTCGATCCGCTGCCGCCGCCCGGCGAGGCCGGCAATGCCCACTACGACTTGAAACTCGGCTACAGCTCGAGCCATCAGTGGGCGCTCGACGCGGTGCCGGCGGGTGCGACGGTCGTCGACATCGGCGCCGGACCGGGCGGCATTGCACGCGAACTGGTCAAGAAGGGCTGCGAGGTCGCCGTCGTGGATCAGTTCGAGCCGACCACGCCGTCACCAGGCGTGCGTGTCTTCGTTCAGAACCTCGACGATCCGCCGCGCTTCGACGTGTCGCGCTATCAATATCTCCTGCTCCTCGACGTCATCGAACATCTGCGCCAGCCGGAACTGTTTCTTGAAGCCCTGCGCCGCCAGTTCGACTACAACCCCAAGACGCTCGTGCTGACGACGCCGAACATCGCGTTCGTCGTCCAGCGTTCGCTGCTGCTGCTCGGACAATTCAACTACGGCAAGGCCGGGATCCTGGACGCCACGCACACGCGGCTCTTCACCTTCCGCACGATTCAGCGGCTGCTGAAGGATGCCGGCTTCAAGATCAAAGTCGTGCGCGGCGTGCCGGGACCGTTTCCGAAAGTGTTCGGGGACGGGCTGCTCGGACGCGGGCTGTTGAAAGCGAACGAGCTTGCGATCGCGCTCTCGCGAACGCTCTTCTCGTATCAGGTCTTCATCGTTGCGGAATCGACGCCGGATGTGGATTTCGTGCTGAAGCATACGCGACAGACTGCTGCCACAGCCGCCGCGAGCGGCGATCGTGGAATCCGGCTTCAGCCGGATTCTTCCGACTCCTCAGTCTTCACTGATCCCACCGCCACGCAGAACGTGCCGAGCGCGAAGTAGTAGTAGTTGGCGAACGCCTGCTTGTTGAAGGCGAAGAAGCCGAAGTAGGCCAACGCGCAGGTGACCGCGAACCCGGCCGGTGTCCGCGGCTGGCGCCAGAGCCCGAGACCCACGCCTATCGCGGCGGCGACAAACGCGAGAGCCGCAAGCCGCGGATCGGCGCCGACATCCAACCACGCGAGGAAGGTGAGCGCGTCGGTACGAAATGGCTGCACGAGCTGCAGCTGAACGACGTCCCACCAGAAGTCGCGCGGTCCCCAGATCACGAACGGCAGCGTCACCGCGGCGCCGATCGCCGCCGCTCGCAGTGCGAATCCGGTGACGCGCGCCGGCGTCAGCGGACGCGGCAGCAGCTGCCAGACGGCCGGGACCATGAACAGCGTGTACTGCTTGACGGCCAGCGCCAGCCCGACGGCCCACGGCAGCACCCGCGGCGATCGCAGAGCGACGAACACGACGGCGGACAGTCCGAGCAGAACGAAGGGATCCGTCCAGCCCTGCTCGAGAATGAAGAAACTGCGCGGCGTGAAGAGCAGCAGCGCCGCCGCGGCCGGACCGATCCGTCCTGGACGCGCGTAGGCGATGAAGGCCGCGGACGCGGCCATCGCGGCGAGCTGCGCGTAGCGATAGTCTCCGAAGAGCACCTGTCCCGGCACCGCGAGCAGCAATGACAGCGGCAGATACGGGTAGCCGAACTGCAGAATCCCGTCCTTGCTCAGCCCCTCGCCGTAAAACACCGGATCCGGATAGATGTTCGGATAGCGCAGCGCATACGGGTTCTGGCCGCTCATCAGCGCGGTAATCGCGTCCTTCTGAAACACGTAGACGTCGATGAACGGACGCGGCGAGGCATGGATGATCCAGCGCCCGAGGAAGATGAACACGAGCAGGAGCAGCGGAAAGGCGACGCGGCGCGGCCGCGGATTCTTCGCGAGCTCGAGACCCGCGAGCAGCGCCGCCGCGCACACGCCTAAGTAGTAGTCCGATGGAACAACGCGGCGGTTTAGCTGGATGTAGAACGCGGGCACCGTCAGGAGCAGCTGGATGAATTGCACGGCCAGCGTCGCGGCGAGCACGAAGAGGACGAGACGCTCGCCGACTCGTTCGAGCCGAGCCGGACCGGACCAGATGGTCGCCGCGACCGCCAGCCCGAAGGCGGCAAACAGCCACGGAACCGCGCTTTCGACAAGGAGTCCGTTGCCGGCCTGAATGGCTTGACCGACCGCGAAGGCAGCCAGCGCGCACAGGAGCGCGGTGGACCAGCGATCGAACTGTGGGGATAGTGGAGCGGGGGACGCCATCAAGCAAACAGGGCCAGACGCGATGTCTGGCCCTTTCCGGAACAACCGCTGCCGACGTTCTTACCGGCGCTTGGCGTTGGTTTTCTTGCCGGCCTTCTTGGCGCTCTTCTTGGCCGCCTTCTTCACGGCCTTCTTGGCGGCCTTCTTGGCCGGGGCTTTCTTGGCCGCTTTTTTCGGAGCCGCCTTCTTGGCGGCGGCCTTCTTCGCCGGCGCTTTCTTGGCCGGTTTCGGGGCCGCGGCTTTCGCCGCCGGCGCCGGGGCTGCCGCTTTCGGGGCCGGAGCGGCGGCTTTCGGGGCCTTGGGGGCCGCCGGCTTCTTCGGCGCAGCGGCTTTCGCGCGCGGGGCCGCCGGTTCGTCGCCGGCGTCCATGTCGAGGTCCGGACCGTCGCCGTCCTCGTCCAGGTCGCCCAAATCAGCTCCGTCGGTCAGGTCGTCGTCCGGCAACAATCCACCGTCGTCATCAAAATCGTCCATGGTCCGCCTCGTCGTGGGGTCGAGCCCCGATGCGCTTTCGTCTCGGGCGCTAGTCTGACGAGGCGCTGCGCGCCTGTCAACAGAGCGGTGCGCCGTGCACGGTGCACCGTGCAGGGTGCTGGTGCGAGGTGCTGGGTGCGTGGTGCACGGTGCGTGCGCAGCGCTGCAGAACAGTGATCTACAGCGCGCTGCGCACGCGCACGCCGCACCCTTCGCACTGCGCACGCGGCACCGGCACGGTGCACCGTGCACCCCGCACCGCGCACGTCACATTTTTGAGTACAGATCGATGATGGCCTCGATCGCCCGTCGGCACACCGCGCAGAACGGGACCTCGTCGCGCGTGAACATGATGCAGTCCGCTTCGGGGCGGTAGTAGCCGCGCGCTTCGTAGTTCGCGCCCTCGAACGCGCCGACTGTGTGGGCGTGCGCGCCGGTGCCGAGCAGCGCCGTGTCCTTCACCATCTCCTCGCGAAAGAGCGCGTTCATCTCGGCTTCAGGACGGTTGGCGGCACGAATGTCGCGGCGTTTGGCCTGAATCTCGCGCGTGTAGGTTTCAAACTCGGTCTTCGGCCACGGCGTCGGCAACGCCGTGCCGGGCGTGACGAGATCCTTCCACTTGAGCGCCGCGGGGTCGAGCAGCGCCGTCACGTTCGGTTCCCACGGCTCAATCTTCTCCGCCGGTGGCAGGTAGGCCACGTCCGACGTGTAGTACTCGTCGGCAAGGCCCGCGACGTGATGACCGAACTCGTGAACGAAGATGTACGGCGCCCACAGATTGCCCGCCGCGACGGTGCTGAACAGATTGAAGATCCCGCCGCCGCCGTACGTTTCTGAATTCGTCAGAATCTCTACGACTTCATACGGCGCATTGGCGGCCAGATCGCGGAACGCCCGATTTTCGAACGTCAGGATGTAGCGCTCGGAGTCGAACGCATCGTAGGTCGCGCCGACTGGCGATCGCCTGAAAATTCCCTGCGAGGGACGCGACACCCCAGACTCCGCGGCCGCCGGCGCCAGCGCCCAGATATTCAGATCGCGCCGCCGTTCCTTGAACGGTGACGTGTCGAGCAGCACCTCGGCAAGCCGCTTCGCATCGCGCTCGAACTTCGACCGCTCGGCGGCCGTGTAGCCGTCGCCCATGATCAGCAGATCGAGCTTGATCGCCGGATCGCCCGACTCGTGGATCTTGATCAGCGCCCCCGCCGGCAGACGCGTGCCCTTCTCGATGAACTTGTCGGTCGGGTCGACGGCAAACGTCCAGAGGTCCTGGAACACGTTGCGCGCGTCGCGCTTCTTCACCACGATCCGCGCCGGCTTGTCGACGGCCGGGAAACGCAGCGACTCCGAAAACGTCCGATCGATGCGCTGGGCTTCCGCGGTCGTCTCCCATTCACCGTAGATCGACGCGAAACCGCGCGAGTACAGCATCCGCCCGCTGGCCAGATCGGTGACTTCGAAGATGTACTTGCCGCGGTTCGTGGCGTCGATCGGCCTGGCGATGTTTCCCGGCCACGGCAGCGGTTCGATGACGATGCGATCGAGGCTGAAGCGTTCTTCCTTGTCGTTGCCCGTGTGGTAATAGTCGACGCGCATCGTCGCCGGCGCGCCCAGGGCGGCATGCGGAGCAAGAAGAAGGCAGGCGATCCCGGTAAGAAGAAGATGTGAGGTTTTCATGGGGCCTGTCGTGGCTCTGGGGTCCAATGACCGTTGACGAGAATGAAGCGGGTTTCGTACGGCACCGGTTCCGGTTCCGGCATCGACGGATCGCCGGGCAGGGTGATGTGTTTTGCCGCGCCCTGTTCGAAGACGCGCGGCTCGCGGCAATAGACACGGCGTGAGCCGGCCCACTGCAGCGCGGCGTCCACGGATTCAAAGCCTTCGAGTTCGCGCAGCGTCGCCCAGGTCGGCGGCGGCAGCACGAACTCGCCGTGCGCAACACCGGTGATGGCCGCCGCCGGCCGGGTCCAGGTGCTCTCGGTCGCTTCGTGGTTGTCGTGGACGGGCACTTGATCGGGCGGCACCCGCGTGATGAAGAACCGCGTGTCGAAGCGCCGGATGTCGAGCGGCGGCGTCACCCAGTGCGCGAAGTACACCAGCGCGTCCAGCGCCAGCCGCAGCCGCTCTTCGACCACGATGGCGCGGAGCGAGCGGCCGCCGCCGTTGATGTCGAAGCGGTGCCGCGTGAAGCGCTCGTGCTCGTCTTCGCCGGTCAGGGAAAGAAAGTCGCCCGAGGCGGTGCGCGCGAGAAGAACTCCCGCTTCTTCGAAGAGTTCGCGCGCCGCCGCCACGTGAAACGCCACGGCGTCGGCCGGGTCCACCCCTGGCATCTGCCGCGCCGCTTCTTCCATGCCGTCGCACCAGGACGGATCGGCATCCCGATCCGTGAGGTCGACCCGCCCGCCTGGAAACACGTGCGCGCCGGCCATGAAGGCAATGGCATGATGGCGACGCACCAGGAAGACCTCGGGACCTCGCGTCCCGTCGCGCAGCACGACCACGGTCGCGGCTGGTCTGATTGGAGTGTCGGCGGGCATACGAACGGCCCCTTATACGCTAGATCCAGAGGGAGCGGCCAGTGAGTTCGCGGTGGTTGAGCCCGGCGGCGCGATCGAGCTTTTCGACGAGCGGCGGCAGTTCCAGCCTGAAACGCCATTCGTCGCCGCGGCCTCCGGCGGCTTCGATCGCCTTCCGCCAGTCCGCCCACCATGGGGCCACGAAGCCGGCAAGCGGTTCGACGATCAAGAGCTGACCGCCGTGGGCGGCGTGCTCGAGCAAGCGTTCGCGAAGACCGGCCCGCGACGAATCGTCCAGTTCGTTCACCGCGAAAGCCAGCAGGACCGCGCTGCGCGCCGGCAACGGCAAGCGCGCCAGATCAGCGACGCGGACGCGGCTACGTAGTCCGAACGCCTGGTAGGTGCGGCGCGCTTCGTCGACGGCCCACGGGTGGCGATCGACTCCGACAACCTCGGGCGGTTGACCGCAAACCGAGGCCCAGGCTGAACCCGCGGCCCCGGTTCCGCAGCCGAGATCGACGATCGGCCCGCGAATGGCCGCCGCAGACGTGAGCGATCGCGCGATCGATCGGATCAACAGGAAGTGGAGCGGACCGTAGAAGAGGGCAAAGGCCGCCCGCTTGCCGGCACCGGTGAGGGCGGCGCCCTGACCGAGCTTCGCTCGACGTTCGACGTACGTCGACGACAGGGCGCGCAGCGCCCTCGAAACTTCGGGAAAGGTCAGATCCTGAAAGTGGCGGCGCTCGAGATCAGCGAGCCAGTGGTCGAAGACCGCGTCGGTCGCGCCCACACCTCTAATACCCTTCGCGAATCATGATCCAGACCGTGGCGAACAGCTGGGCGTTCGGCACGAACGCCCACCAGAACGCATGCCACCACTCGCGACGTTCGAGACGAGTTTCCGGCGCACGGCCCGCCAGACGGCCAATGATTTTTCCGCAAAGAAAGATAAAGAACGAAGGGATGACCCCGCCAATGATGGCCAGACCAGCGGCGTAATTTGGCGGCGGTGTGCCGTGCCGATAGATTTGCTGGTAAAGCCCAGCCCCCCACAGCCACGCCACGGCGATCAGCCAGCCGGCCGCAAACACGTACATCGACTTGCCGAACACACGGATCGCGGAAGGACGAGACGAATCGATCATGTCAAGAGGAATTGACGATCGCGCGTGTCGGACTCAACGACACGAACCGACAGACATGCACGTAGTCTGACACAACGGATGCGTGATATAACTGCCTCAACCATAGCGCGTCGTCACTCCACTTTTTTTCCCGAGCCTCTTACACGTGCCTGAATTCGAGTCTCCTGCACCCGTTCGCGAGGGACTGCCACGGTCATATCGAATGCGCGCCGAAGCTCACTACGTCGATCTGCTCGCCTCGCGAGCGCCGGCCGCCCGCGAGCGGACGCTGCCGATTCAGTCGATCGATGCGCCGGTGTTCGTCGATCAGCCGGCGATCGCGCCGCTCATCGAGTCGATTCGCCGACACGGCGTTCTGCAGCCGTTGATCGTTCAGGATCGTGAAGGTTCGTATCAGCTGATCGCCGGCCACAAGCGGCTCGCCGCGGCGGTGTCCGCGGGCCTGCGCGAAGTTCCGTGCATTGTCCACGACGTCGACGACGAAAAAGCCGAAGAATTGGCGGCGGCGGCCAGCCTCAGCGCAGAGCGTGAGCGCGTGGTGGAAACCGCGCCCGCGCCGGCCCCGACGATCCCGGACACGACGCTTCATGCCGGCCGCGACCTCGCCCATTCGCTGACCACGCTGACGGCCTGCGCCGACATGCTCACGTCGTCATCGTCGGAGCTGTCGCGGGCGGTGGTGGCGAACCTGATTCGCGCCGAAGCGGCGCGAGCGGCGTCGCTCCTGTACGCGACCCGCGTCGTCCGTCAGGAAGTTCAGGTCGCCAGGACCGCGGTGCTGGTGCAGACGATCCTGGATCGGGCCAGCCGGAGTTTCGAGGCCGAACGACGCGTCCGCGCGGTCGGCATCGAGGTGACGACGGAGCTGCCGCGGGGCACCTGTCTGGCCGCCGACGAAGCATTGCTGGCCGGCGCGATCGGCTGGGCGTCCGTCGCCACGCTGGCGATTCTCGCCGGCGTGGCCGATGCGCGGCTGGCGATCACGGCCGCCGCTGCAGACGGCCAGATTACGTTCGCGGTCAGCCAGGATCTGGTCAGCGTGAACGACACGTGGCGGTCGCGTGCCTTCGATCCGGCGTGGACCGAACGCGCCGGCGGTGTGCCGGTGCTCGTCTCGCTGCTCGCCGTCCAGCGCGCCGCCGCGGCCCACGGCGGGCACGCGGTCGCCGAACTCACGGCGCGCGGGACCCGGGTTGCGCTGACGGTGCCGCTCGGCACATAAGTGACGGATGGCGAAGGCGATATCATCCATCTCGCCGTCCTTCCGCGTCCTCAGCCAGCGCGCGCGCGCACATTTCACCGACCCGAACCGGAAGCGCGGCCTCCTGGTCGCGTTCGAAGGCCCTGACGGATCCGGGAAAACCACCCAGCGGAAACTCTTCAAGACCTGGCTGCAGGCCGACGGCTACGACGTCGTCACGACGAAGTGGAATTCGTCGGATCTGATCAAGCCGATCATCAAGAGCCGCAAGGCGGTCCGGGCGTTGAGCCCGGAAGAGTTCTCGCTGCTCCACGCCGCCGATTTCCGCCACCGCGTCGAGCACGACGTTCTCCCGGCGTTGTGGAAAGGCAAACTGGTCATCGCCGACCGGTTCCTGTTCACCGGCCTGGCGCGTGACGTCGCGCGCGGGCTCGAGCTGGATTGGGTGCTGAAGCTCTATCAGCCGCTGCTCTGGCCCGACATCGTCTTCTATTTCTCGGTGTCGCCGGGAACGTCGAGCCGCCGCGTCGCCGCGGTGCGGACGCCCAACTATTACGAGGCCGGTCAGGACGTGACGCAGGTCGAGGACGCGACCGAGAGCTACGAGCGCTTCATCACGCGCGTCATTCGCGAGTACGAATCGCTGGCGCTGATTTTCAACTTCATCACCGTCGACGCTGAGCAGCCGATCGGCGAGCAGCATCATGCGATTCGCAAGCTGTTTCGCGAGTGCGAGCAGCGGGCGTGGTCGGACTGGAACACGGAAGCGGTCGCCGAGTGGCTCGGCGCGCACGGACATCCCGAATGAGCCGGCCGGCGGAGCGGCTGATCGCGCTCGACGGTGTCAACGGCGCCGCGGTCATGACTGCGGCCCGCGCGCTCGTCTCGTCGAATCAACCGCGCCGGGCCGCGATCAGCACGTGGGATGCCTCGGGAATTTTCGGCGAGGTCACGGTCGCCGACAGCGACGCCGGGCGGCCGTCGCCGCGCACGCTGCTCCTGCTCTACGCCGCCGATCTCGCGTTTCGCCTGCGCTGGGAGATTCGCCCGGCGCTCGCCGCCGGCCGCCAGGTCATCGCCGCGCCCTACGTCGACACCGCGATCGCGTTCGGGCGCGCCACCGGGCTCAACCAGGACTGGTTGAGCGATCTCTTCGCCTTCGCGCTCGAACCGGCAACGCGGAAGTACATCGAAGCGGCGCCGGCGCGAACGATCTCCGAGCGCAAAGGCTTCCTCGAGTTCGGCGTGCAGCAGATGGTGGGCGGGCACTCCGGAGCCGCGCGTCTCGAACTGATCCGGCGCGCGGGGATGCAGCTGAAGAATCTGGCGAAGCGAACATCCCGGTAGGGACCGGCTTCAGCCTGTCCGACGAGCGGCCTGAGCGCAGTCGAAGGCCGGTGTCCGACCCCTTAGACCGGACGCCACCGAGGAAACGTTAGAGCGCGAGCTGGAATCTGACGACGGCGCTCCACCAGGCGGCGCCACCAACGATCGGGCTGCGTTCCGCATCGTCGGTTTTCTCGTGGATCGCGTTGAACTGGATCTTGCCCCAGCGGTTCAGGTACCAGTTGATGCCGACGGTCGAGACCGTGTCGGCATTGGGAAGAATCGTTTCGGCGCGGGAGTTCCGGAACGGCGTGTCCTGGCCGACCACGCTGTCGACGCGCAGCCGTTCGTGGCGGCCGGCGACTTCCAGCGCGCCGATCCCGCCCTTGAAGAGCGGATGCTTCGGCGTGACGCCGCCTTCCTTGGTTTCACCGGTCAGCAGCCAGGCGCCTTCGATGTACCACGAGCGGTAGCGCACATCGGAGAGATCCGTGCTGCGGATGCTCTGACCCTGGCGCTGGTCGTTCACCATGATGTACTCGAGCGACGCGCTGAGCGGTCCGTGGAACCACTCGACGTCGACGCCGATCCGCTGCCGCTGACCCTTGACGAACATCGGCTCGAAGAACGTGTACTGCGAGACCGGCGTGCGCGCGCGCAGACCGTTGGCGATGACCGAGTTGACTCCGTTGTCGAGCACCGTCGAATCGTTGACGCTGGTGAAGGCGAGCGACGTGCCGATTTCGGTTCCGGCGAACGGCCCGCCCAACTTGCGCAGCGGCCGGACCGTGAGACGCCCCGCCACGGTTTCGTCGCCGCCGACGATCGGGTGGGTCAACGAGGTGGACTGCGAATTGTCGCCGTCCTGCTCGAACACACCGGCCCAATAGTTCAGCCCGCGCATGAAGAAGCGGCCGTGGAGCATGATGCCGAGGTCGCGGCCGGGCGAGAGGAAGCTGCCGCCGAGCGAGCGGAACACAAAGTCCAGATCGGAGTCGCTGTTCAACTGATCGAGACCGAACGGGACCTTCATCTTGCCGACGCGAATCTGCGCGGCGTTGATGTAGTCGGCGTCGACCCAGACGTCCTTCCACGGCGACTTCGTGGGGTTGCCGGCGGTGTCGGTCGTCGTCTCGCGTTCGACCTGGAACGTGATGTGGCGGAACAGCTCGCCTTCGATGCCGAACCGGGCGCGGTGGAGGTCCCACTCTTCGAAATCGAGCGGCTCGTCGCCAGCCTGACGGAAGTCCTCCTGAATCTTGACGGCGAAATCGAGGCGGAAATTCCGGCCGGCACGGATCGACGGATGGTCGCGCCACACGAAGCGGATCGCCGGCTGCACCGGTGGCGTTTGCGCCGGCAGCCGCAGGATCGGCGGCGCCTGCGCCGGCAGGCGCAGGATCGGAGACACGGTCTGCGGCGTCGGCGTGGTTGACGGCGCCGCGGTCGCGACCGGCGGCGGGGGCGCGTCAGTCGCGGCAGCGGCCGCTACCGGTTCGTCAATGGCCAGAGCGAGAGCGAGAGCAATCAGCACGAAGCGCCTCCTGCCGTTGCAGCCGGCACGGTTCCGCCCGTGGCTGCAGCACCAATCGATTGGAACAAAGCGCGAATGTCGGCGACCGCGGACGGTTCGTCGAGCACGACCGCGACCTCGCGCCGGAAGTCGAGGCTGAGCGCCGTCAGCGCGAGGCTGCCGACCACCGCGCGGCTGTCGTCAATCAGCATGATCTTGCCGTGCGACTTGAGCTCGCCGATCCGCTTCTCCCCGAACACGTCGACCTTCAGGCCCTCGGCGCGGCGCCGGTTGAGCAGCGCCACCAGGCCGGGATCGGCCAGCTTCGGATCGATCAGCTTGATGCTGGTCCGCGCCTGCTCGATGAGCAGCGTGAATTGCCGTCGAGCGCGCTCGGGACCGACGATCAGGCGATCGGTCAGCGTGTCGGGTGCCGGCTGATTGGCGCGGTCGGCGGCCATCAGGTCTCTCAGGCCGGAGACGATCGCGGGATCGTGCGTGATCACGATCGCGTCGCACGTCGAGTTGAAGCACTTCTTCGTCAGGTTGAGCGAGGCGATCACCGCCGGACCTTCGTCGGCGACGAGGTACTTGGCGTGGTACTTCACGACCGGATCGGTGTACGAATGGACCGTCGCGCCGGTTTCTTCGACCCGCTTCCACAGCTTCCGCAGCTTCTTCTTGCCGCCCTTGGCCCGCGACGTCATGAGCACGTCGACGTTGACGCCGCGATCCACCGCCGCGGCGATTTCCGCAAAGACGGTTTTGTCGTTGCAGCGGAACAACGAGAGCGTGAGGCGCGAACGGGCCTGGCAGATGACGTCCAGCAGCGCCGCGCGCCGCAGATCCGGCGCGATGACAACCCGATCGACCGGGCGGTTACGAGCTTGACCGCTCATGCGCGTTTCGGCCGCTCCCACGACACGCCGCTGACGCCGGAGTTCGGCGCCATCAGCTGGGCGCTGAGATCCTCGAGTGCAATTTCAGGGCTCAGCCACGTGAAGTATTTGATCGTCACGTCGTCGGACTGGGTGATTTCGCGCGGCTCGAAGTTCACCTGATTGCGGGCGAACACGCTTTCGACATGGGTGGTCGGAAAGTCGCGGCCGCTGGCGACGATTTCCACCTGCATGACGCGCGCGGACTTGCGCGCGACCTGATCGAGCGCGAGCAGCGTCAGGCAGAGAAACGCCGTGCCGAGCCCGGTCACCGCGAACGCGCCAAGACCGGTGGCCATGCCGAGGCCCATGAGCAGGAACAGGACGGTGACGTCCTTCGGATCCTCGATGGGCGTCCGGAACCGGATGATCCCGGCGATGCCGGCGACGCCGAACGCGCGCGCCACCGAGTTGCCGATGATGACCATCATGAACGCGCCGGACACGCACAACAGCGTTTGCGCCTGCTCCAGCGAACGGTTCGCGGCGCGCTGCGTCGGATGGTGGATATAACTGACCAGGAGGCCGACGATCAGCGCGATGACCAGCTTGCCGGCCTCGAGAAACGCGTGCAGCGGATGCACGACCGGCGGCTTGGCGGTACCGCTGGGAAAGAAGGCGCTGGCCGCATCGACCGGCACGGCCGGCGCCTCGCCGAAATTGGCGAGCTCGTACTGCCATCTGAGGCCGACGTAGACGAGCGCGGCGCAAAAGATGGTGCCGCCGATGGCGACGGCAATTTCCTGCCATGGCCACGACGCGAACCGCGCCGCTTCGACCGATTCGTAGCTTTCGAAAATGCTCGCGAGGTGCGAGAGCTCGAGCACCTTGCTGACCGCGGGGCGCGCCGCCGCGAGTCGAAGATTGCCGCCGGCGCGCTGCGCGCTCGTGTGCCCGCGCACCAGCGCCCGGATGCCGGCGCTGTCGATCGAGGTGACGCCGGCGAGATCGACCACGAGATCGCGGTGGCCGCCGCGAATCAGCTGGCGGATCTGTGCTTCAAAGGCCTCCGCGGCGCCGCCGGCAAGCAGCGGCTCGCGCGGAGACAGCAGGAGCCGGTCGCCAACCGTCTGACTCGGTGCGGCCATCAATTATTGGACTCTCGGGAACAAGCCGGAACTATACAACAGTGTCGCCGCGCGCGACCGGGACCCGCTAGTGACACGCAGCCGATCCGCTGTCCTGCGTACCGTTCGCGACAGTCCGGAACTCCCATGAGTACGACTCGGCGCTCAGCGTCATCATCAGGATACCGAACATCCCCGTGCGCACAACGGCACTGTTGGGCGCCCTCGTGGTCACGTTGGTGAGTTCCCTCGTCCCGCCCGTGCCGACCACGAACTGGCGGATGCCGCGTGCGTTGTCCAGCTGCCCATCCGCATTCTGAGGATTGAACACCTCGTAGATGTGGTCGTGTCCCGTCAGGACGACATCCGCTCCCGCCTCGTAAAGAGCCCTGAAGACCGGACGCATGCCACTGCTCGGGCCGTTGGGGCCCGACGAGAACACCGGATGATGCCAGTAGGCGAGCGTGCACTTCGCGCGATTCGCCGCAAGGTCCGCCTGCAGCCATTGCATCTGCGCTGGACCGGGCTCGCCGGCGTTCGGATTTGACCCGTAGTAATTGCTGTTCATCGAAATGATGTGCCAGTCGCCATGGTCGTACGAGTAGTACCCCAGCCCACGCGGTCCCGCATTCTCGAAGTAGCTGTAGTACGGCGTCGCATCATGCCGCTGCGTATCGCCGTAGTCGTGGTTTCCTGGCGATGGATACGTGCGCGCCCGCAGCTGCGGCCGTCCCCAGGTCGTGTTGTAGCAGCCCTGGAACTCGCTCGCCAGACCTCTCGAGTAGGCGTTGTCACCCAGGGTGAAAATGCGTCCGCCGATCCCTTCGAGGAGGTTCGCCGTGCCTTGGTGATTCGTCGAGGGCACGTTGCAGTTGGCGATGTCGCCCGCGCCGGAGAAGAATACCGGAGGACCGGGCACCGGCGTCACCGGTCCGGGATCCGGCGCCGGCACGGTAGGCGTCGAGGGTCCAGGCGCGGACGGCGTCGGTTCGGTCGGACCTTTGCCGCACTGCACGAGCAGCAGACAGGCCGCGGCGGTCGCGGCAACTGCCGTCAGCGTGGAACGCCCGATCGGCCGGACGCGTCGGGCCGCCATCAGAACCTGACCACCGCCGCGAGTTGCAGGCGCCGCTGCGGAAAGGCCGTCACCGGCTGCGAATAGAGCGAGCGGAACACGTTCTGCGAATCGTAGTAGCCCGCCGACAGCGATCCGATGTACTCGTTGTAGTTCACCATGCTGAACACGTTGAAGGCTTCGAGCCGCCCTTCAATCGTCTTCGAGCCGACGTGAAACTGCCGGACGAGACTCAGGTCGATGTTGCGGTACGTGCCCGTCGTCAACGTGTTGCGCCCACCTGGTCGCGCGTCGTTCTGCGTCGTCCCGTTCTGATCGTTGCCCCAGGTCTGCGTGTACGGCCTGTTGCTTCGAACCTGCGCCGTCCCGGACAGCGTCCAGCCGTTCAGCGCAGCGGGTCCTCCCGGTAACTGCCATGTAAACCCTACAACAAAATTGTGTCTTATATCGGAATCCGAGCGGCCTCTTTCCGCATCCAGGTTTCGACTGTCTTCGGGGAGTTGGAAGTTGGCCTGATCCTCGGCCGTGGACAGGGTATAAGACGCCATTGTCTGCACCTGTCCTGAAGACTGCGAAACCTTGACCTGAAGGCCGTGGTACCAGCTCTGGCCTTCGTTGCCGAGGGCGATGATTTCGCGGAAGCCGCCGGAAACCGGCCGGATCGGGCGGGTCAGGTCGGCCGCCGCCACCGAGCGAATCGTCGACTCCGAAATCGAGGCGGGCGGGTTGGTGTCGATCAGGCTCATGAGCTCGCGGCCGCGCAAGTAGATGTAGTCGGCCCCGAACTGGATGCCGAGGATCCGCCGTTCGACGCCGGCCGTCGCCTGCAGTGAGTACGGACTGTGGAACGCCGGATCGAGCACGACGATGTCACGCGGCGGCGGAGTGGCCTCGTTGAATCCGACCTGTCCGGGAATGGCGTTGTAGATCTGCGTGCCGTCCGGGCCTTCGAGGTCCACGCGGCCGATGGCGTAGAGCAGATGCTGTTGGGTGTAGAGCCCGAGGCCGCCGCGCACGACGAGGTTGTCGTCCATCGGCTCCCACGCGACACCGAGACGCGGCTGAATGTTGTTGCGGTCGGCGCTCGCGGTATATCCGTCGACGTTCGAGATGCTCTCGACGTCGTAGCGGACGCCGAGATTGAGCGAGAGACGTGACGACACGCGCCAGTCGTCCTGAACGAACCCGTATCCCGAGAGGCTGTGCGGGTCGGTGGTCGCCTGGCTCTCGGTGCCGACGCCGCGCGCAAACGCGAACGGCGACGTGGCCACGCCCGGACCGCCTGCGTAATACAGCGCACCAAAACCTCTGGCCAGCGACTGGTTGTGCGACCGCACGTCCTTGAGGCCGAAGCCGAACTTGAACGAATGCATGCCGCGCTTGTGCGAGAGCGTGTCCGCGATCTCGAACGTCTTCTCCGGCGACGCGCCGAACGGGTATGGACCGATCAGGCCACCTTCAATCGAATAGCCGATGCGCTCGATGTAGAGCGTCGGGTTCAGGTCGAGGCGCTCGTCGACGAAGTGCGCGAACTGGGCGCGAAACTGATTCAGCGTGGCGTTCGAGAGCAGCCGCGTGTGCGAGACCAGCACTGTGTGCACGTCGTTCTTGAACTGCGTGCCCGAGCCGGGCAGCCACAGTCCGCCGGGCTCGTCCGACCAGCGAAACCGCTGCCCGTTGTAGCGGACCGTCAGCAGATCGTTCGTATTGCTCTTGTGATCGACCTTGAAGAAGAGGATGTGCTCGTCTTCGTCGCTCGGCACCAGTTGTCCCGCCGCCGCCGGCGACGTGACGACGTTGTGAAGGCGCGCGCGGCGCCCCTCGTAGCTGCCGAAATAGTGCGATCGGTCTTGAATAATCGGGCCGCCGATCGTGAAGCCGAACCGCTGCTGCCCGGACGGAGGCGTCTCGGTGGTGAAGATCGGCCGATCGTTCAGCGCGCCGTTCTGCAGGAAGAACAGCCCCGACCCATGCACCTCGTTGGTGCCTGACTTCGTCGACGCCAGCGTCACCGTCGCCAGGCTCTCGCCGTACTCGGCTGAGAACTGGCTGGTCAGCACCTGCACTTCCCTAATCGTCTCGAGTCCGTAGCCTGAATAAAACGTGCGCGCCGCACCGCGCCACTTCGAGAAGTGGCTCGCGCCGTCGACCAGCACGTTATTCGCCCAGTAGATCTGCCCTTGCGGGCTCGGAAAGTTCGGATTGCCGGTAAACCCGGCCGTCAGACTGGTCAGCGAAATGAAGTCGCGGCTGATCAGCGGGATCGCGTGGACCAGTGTTTCGCCGACGAGCTGCTGCACCGCTGAATGCTCGTGTTCGATGGTCGGCGTCCGGCCGGTGACGACCAGCGTCTCGCTGGTCGCGGGGTGCATCGCGATGTCGATGAGCTGTCGCTCCCCGCGAACCAGCGTGATGCTCTTCTCGAGCATCGTCGCGAAGCCGGAGAGCTCGGCGCGCACGGTGTAGACGCCCTGGACCGGGAGGTCGCCGACTTGATACGCGCCGCGCTCGTCGGTCGAGACGCGGCGCTCCACGGCGATCGTTTCGTTCCAGATCGTGATTTCGGCGCCCGGGAGCAGCAGGCCGTTCGTGCTCGTCACCGTGCCGGCGATCGTGGCGGTGTCGGGGGCCTGGGCGGCGGCCAGCGCCGCGGTCAAAAGAGTGACCGTCAGGCAGATGGCAACACGAATGATTCTCATCGGATCACGACGGGGTACGGCGAACGAGCGGTCGGGTCGCGGCATGGAATTGTATCCGTTTTATCCGAGCGTACCGGCCCGCGATGCGCGTTACAGGCGCAGCCAACGCGGGCACAGTCCGTCCAGTCCAGTTATCGGCATCGGCACGAGCCAGCGTCAATGGAAACCCGTGCCAGAGTGCGCAACGCTCGGTCAGTCCCTGAACAGCCGCACCAGACGGAAGGAACCAAACGTCGCCAGCCAGACATGCCGGGTCGCGCCGGCCGGCAACCCTTCATCCTGCGGCATCAGGTAGAACTCGGCCGACTCCGTGCCAGTGACCGCGAAGGGCTCGCCCACAACGAATCGCACGTCGTTGGTCACGGCAATCGGTCGTTCGTCCGTGTAGAAATCGAGGACGATGCCGGTGGCGACCTGCCAAGCCTCCCAGCTGAATCCCAGGACCGGCCGCGCGATCCGTTCGCTGGCGCAGTAGCGCGCCAGTTCGCCGGAGAGCGTCGGGACGATGATGCTGCGCGCATCGGCGGCCTGCTTTCCGATCAACCGGTTGGCCCCGAGCCCGCCGACCAGCGCGACGTAGACCGTCAGGACCGCTCGAACGGCAACAGGCCCGAGCGAACGGCCGACCTGAATCGCGCGCAGGAGCGGCGCGGCGATCGCCGCCAGGTTCAATGCGCCGATCACCGCGAGCCAGATCACGAGATAGTCGGAGATCGGACCGGCGATGGCGCGCACGGCGAGTATTCCCGAAAGCGTGGCGGCGAGGGCCGTCCACGCGAACGCGGCTTCGAAGCGGCGGTGCTGGCGCAGGGCGGCGACGGCGGTCAGGACAAGGAGCGGAATCTCGGCCGCGGCGGCCAACAGCACGGGCCACGAAACCGCCGCCGACGCACCGAATGTCGTCAGCTCCCACCGCGGATCGAATGGCCCGATCAGTTGATTGGCGCTGATGACGAGCACTGATCGCCAGTCGTGTGGCTCGCTCGATCCGGACAGAAAGAATCGCGCCAGCGCCACGAGATTGCCGGGCGGATGACGCAGATCGTGAATCACCGGCACGGCCCAAAGTGCGGTGAACACGAGTGCGGCGAGCCAAAGTGATCGGACGCGGGTCATCCGGCTACGGCCGGATCCCACAGAATGAACAAGCACGACGAGCGTCACCGCACCAAGCACTGGAACAAACCCGACGTGTGTCTGCACGATGAACGACGCCACCGCGACAAAGACCGGCAGCAGCGTCAATCCCTCGCTGGCCATGGCGGCCGCGAGCGCCAGCGCCAGCGCGAGCGGAATCAACGGCACAATCGGATTCCACGCCCAGAACAGGAGACGCTGTTCCCGGTAGATCAACGGTACGAGCGCGATGGCCACGGCGACCGCCAGGGGCGGCGCGCGCCGCGCCACGACGGCGAGAAGCCCCGCGAGCGCCACGAGGTTGATGAGCAGCACCGTCCACTTGAGGGAGATTTCGCGGTACCCCGACAACCGGTAGAGCGGCGCCAGCAGTTGATAGAGGAGCGGGCCGGGATGATTCCACTCGAAGCGGGAGTAGGCGCCGGTCGCCAGCTCGCCGCGCGCCGCGCGCATCGCGTAGATCGACGTCGTCGCCGTGTCGCCCCACGGGTGCGTCTCTGGTGCCAGCCGGCTCTGGATTACGAGGCCCGCGACAACCGCCGCGAGGACCACGGCGGAGAGCGAGAGCCGAAGGGCGCGCGTCATGGGCGGTCACGATTGTCGCGCAGATCGGACAGGCTGCCACCGTCGCGCCCCAAGGCGCTTCGGCGAGCCTGTTCCGAACGGAATCACTTGATCAAGAATCTGCAGCAATGAATGCCACGGCTCCGACGCGAACCGTCAACAGTCCCGGTCAGGTGCTCTTCGCCAGCCTGATCGGCACGACGATTGAGTTTTTCGACTTCTACATTTACGCAACCGCGGCGGTCCTGGTCTTCCCGAAGCTGTTCTTTCCTGCCTCGGATCCCACGTCCGCCGTGCTCGCCTCGCTGGCAACCTTCGCCATCGCCTTCCTCGCCCGTCCGATCGGTTCGGCGCTCTTCGGCCACTTCGGCGATCGTGTCGGCCGCAAGACCACGCTGGTCGCGGCGCTCCTGACCATGGGGCTGTCGACTGTGGGGATCGGCGCGCTCCCGACCTACGAGACGATCGGCGTCGCCGCGCCGCTGCTGCTGGCGCTCTGCCGGTTCGGCCAGGGACTCGGACTCGGCGGCGAGTGGGGCGGTGCCGTGCTGCTCGCCGTCGAAAACGCGCCGCCGGGCAAACGCGCGTGGTACGGCATGTTTCCGCAGCTCGGCGCACCGGTCGGGTTCTTCTTCTCGGGCGCGGTATTCCTGGTGCTCTCGCGGATGCTGACGGACGCGCAATTCTTTGCGTTCGGCTGGCGCATCCCGTTTCTCGCCAGTGCGGTGCTGGTGCTCGTCGGCCTCTACGTCCGTCTCACGATCACCGAGACGCCGGTGTTTCGCGAGTCGTTGAAGCGGCAGGAACGGGTCGAAGTGCCGATGCTCACGGTCTTTCGCGATCACACCGGCACACTGATCACCGGCGTGCTGATCTCGCTCGCGACGTTCGTCCTCTTCTATCTGATGACGGTGTTCGCGCTGTCGTGGGGCACGACGAAACTCGGCTATTCGCGTGAACAGTTCCTGATCATGCAGCTCGGCGGCGTGATCTGTTTCGGGGTGACGATTCCGCCGTCGGCGCTTCTCGCCGAACGCGGCCGGCGACGGACACTGATCTGGGTGACCGCGGGCATCGGGTTGTTCGGCCTGGTGATGGCGCCGCTCTTCACGGCGGGAACGGCCGGCGCGCTGATGATGATGTGTCTCGGCCTGGCGCTGATGGGGATGACCTACGGCCCGCTCGGCACGGTGCTCTCCGAGCTCTTTCCAACCACGGTCCGCTATACGGGCAGCTCGCTGACGTTCAACTTCGCCGGAATCTTCGGCGCCTCGCTGGCGCCGTACATCGCGACGTGGCTGGCCAACACCTATGGCCTGCAGTTCGTCGGCTACTATCTGACGCTCGCGGCAGCGCTTACGCTCGTCGGACTGCTGATCTCGACCGAAACCAAGGACGCGCAGATCCACTGAATCGCGCTACGATCGGTTCATGCAGGTTCGCGTGGCGCTCTTTTGCCTCGTGCTGGCCTCGTGTGCCGGCATGACCGCTCCAACCGTGGCACTCAATCAGGAATTCGTGCTGGCGCCCGGCGAGAGCGCCGCGATCGACGACACGTCGATTCGGATCCGCTTCAACGGCGTGGAAGGCGACTCGCGGTGTCCGGCCGACGCGGTCTGCATCACGGGCGGCGACGCGCTCGTCAAGATCGACGTTCTCGAAAGCGGCGGTCGCGTCACGCCGCTTGTCCTGCACACCGGCGACATGCGTCCGGTGACGCACGGCGATCTCACGATCGCGCTGGTACAGCTGCAGCCGTACCCCTTCAGTAGCCGGACGATCGATCCGTCCGAGTATCGCGCAACGCTGAAAGTGAGCCGGTAGGGACAGGCTTCCGCCTTCGCCAAGGCTTCGGCGGACCGCCGTAGCTTTAGCGGAGGCTGGTCAGCCTGTCCGTCACGATCGTTCCGCCCACACCTGCACGAGGTTGACGATCACCTCGACCGCCTTCTCCATGTCCTGAACCGACACCCACTCGAGACGCGAGTGGAAGTTGTGTTCGCCGGCAAAGATGTTCGGCGTCGGCAGCCCCATGAACGAGAGCCGGCAGCCGTCGGTCCCGCCGCGGATCGGCCGTTCGCGCACCGGCAGGCCGCTCCGCCGAATCGCCTCGCGCGCGTATTCGACCACATGCGGATGCCGATCGAGCACCTCTTTGAGGTTGCGATACGACTCTTCGACCTCGAACGAGAACGCTGCGCCGGGCCAATCGCGCACCGTGGCCGCGGCGAGATCGGCCAGCTGCGCTTCGGCGGCTTTGAGCGCCGGCGTGCTGAAGTCGCGAATCAGCAGCTTGACCGCCGTCTGCTCGACCGACGCGTGCACGACGTAGGGATGGACATAGCCCTCGCGGCCGGCGGTAGTCTCCGGCGACTGCGCCTGTCTCGGCAGCCGGTTGATGAAATCGGCGGCGACTTTGATCGCGTTGATCATCCGCCCCTTCGCGTAACCCGGATGCGTGTTGAAACCTTTGAACGTGACGAGCATCGAGTCGGCGGAGAAACTCTCCCTCTCGATCTCGCCGCGGGTTTCGCCGTCCATCGTGTAGGCATAGGCGGCTCCGAACTTCGCCACGTCAAAGTGCTTCGTGCCGGCGCCGACTTCCTCGTCCGGCGTAAAACCAATCCGGATCGGCCCGTGAGGAATCTCGGGGTGATCGACGAGGTATGCCGCCGCGGTCACGATTTCCGCCACGCCGGCCTTGTTGTCCGCGCCGAGGAGCGTCGTGCCCGAGGCCGTCACGATGTCGTGTCCGATCTGCTCTTCCAATGCCGGATTGTCTTTGAGCCGGAGCACCGCGGATGGATCGTCGGGCAGCACCAGATCCTCGCCTCGGTAGTGGCGGTGGACGATCGGCTTCACACCCGCGCCGCTCATCTCGGGCGAGGTATCCACGTGCGCCACGAACCCGATCGTGGGGATCGCCTTCTTCATCGTCGCCGGCACGGTCGCAAAGACGCAGCCGAACTCGTCCATGGTCACGTCCGTCAGCCCGAGCGTCGTGAGCTCGTCGGCGAGCGCGCGTAACAAATCCAGCTGCTTGCCGGTGCTGGGGTACGTCGTGCTCTCTTCCGACGACTGCGTGTCGACACGAACGTAGCGGAGGAAGCGTTCGAGAACCGCGGACGATGAAGGCGCGCGCGTCACGGTCAACGTTCCAGCAGCTGTTGAATCGCGTCGTAGTAGGTTTCCGCGAACCGCTGATAGCCCGCCACGCTCGGATGCAGGCCGTCGACGCTGATCAAATCGCCGGGATCGGCGCCGAACGCCGCATAGGTATCGATCAGCGGTACCTGTTCGGTGGCGGCCATCTGACGAATCGCGTCGTTTGCAGGCGGCACCTTGGCGGGGTTCAAATAGGTCCGGCAGGGTGATGTTTTCTGAGGAAGCACCGTGCCGAGAAGAACCAGCGAGCCATTTGCCTTGGCCAGGTGAATCAGCTGCCGAATCGATGCCGCTATCTCCGCGGCCGTTCGATCCTGAACGACGTCGTTCTGCCCGTCCTGAAGCAGCACCACATCCGGATGGTCATTCGCGAGCATTTGCGCGAACCGCGTCTGCGCTTCGTTCGTCTGCTCGCCGCCCAACCCGCGATTGAGGACGATGGGCGGCGCCGAGTTGTAGCGGGCGTTGAGTAGATTCTGCAGCACCACCGGATACGTCCACGACGCCCCAGCCACTCTCGGATAGAACCGGAAGCTGTCGCGGAACGACAGCAGCGAGAAATTGCGGCAGTCGCTGAAGAGGACGCCTTCGGTGATGCTGTCGCCAAAGGCGACGAATCTGGTGAGCGCGAGGCTGGGCGCCTCCGGCTGCATCGGGTTCTGGTGCGCGCAGGCGGCAGCCAGCGCGGCGAGCGCAGCGAGAGCTAGTCGTTTCATCGTCGCGTGTCGAGTGCGTGGGGCGGCCCCGGCCCCGTGAACCGGCGTTCGGGCACGATAAGGTATCACTTGTCGGGCGGACCGTAGCCGACTCCGGCCAGCGCCGGCCAGCGATCGCGCCGCCGGCCGCGACCTTTCTCTGCTCCCAAGCAGCCTTCGTCCGACAACCCTGTCGCTGGCGAAAATTTATCGCGAAAAGTTTTCGCGCTGTTCAAGAACGGCTCACACCTCGGGCGATAGAATGCCGTCCTGCTCGCCGCAACTTCTTCGAGGGGAGAACATCGCGTGAAAAGCAATGGACTGCTCGGTCGCGTATTCCTGATCGCGACCTTCATGCTCGCGACGACGCTCGTGATCCGAGCGCTCACATTCGTTTCTGGCAGCGGCGCGGTGTCGATCACCACGGCCGCCGGCGTCACTGAGAACTTCAACACGCTCTCGAACGGCGCCGTCGTGTCCAACGTCCTCCCCAACGGCTGGTATCTCGCCGAAACCGGCCCGAATGTGGCGGGGGCCCTCGACGGCAACTACCTCCCCGGCACCGGCAGCAGCAACGGCGGCAATGCCTACAGCTTTGGCGCCGCCGCCAGCACCGAGCGAGCGCTCGGCAGTCTCGGCAGCGGCTCGGTCACGTCGATCCAGTACGGCGCGAAGTTCGTGAACAACACCGGCTTCGTGCTCACGGCAATCACCGTGTCGTACACCGGCGAGATGTGGCGGCGCGGCACGGCAACGGTCGCCCAGGGTGAAGGGCTCACGTTCGCCTACAGCGTCGACCAGGCCGCGACGATCACGACCGGGACGTTTACCAACGTCGCGGCGCTGAACTTCGTGTCGCCGGACGGCACCTGCTCGGCGACCACGAACACCCCGACCGACGGCAACAACACCGCGGCCTGTCGCACGGCGATCTCCTCGACCATCAGCGGCCTCACCATTCCAGACGGCCAGACGTTCTTCATCCGCTGGACCGACGTCGACACGGGCGGCAGCGACGACGGCATGTCGATCGACGACGTCAGCGTCAGCGTGACGACGAGCACGATCTCGATCAACCCGACGGCGACCGGCACGGCCTCGTCGCCGGTGAACCCCGGCGGATCGATCACGCTGAGCGGCACGATCACCAAAGGACAGAATCCGACCTCGCTCAGCCACACCGTCATTTGCGACCTGACGCCGATCGGCGGGTCGGCAGCGCAGGCGTTCAACGTGGTGGGCACGGCCTTCGACTACACGAGCGGCGTGCCGATCAATCAGCCGCTTGGGCCGACCAGCTTCCAGTGCTCGGTGACCGACGACCAGGCGCGCTCGAGCAACTTCTCGATCAACACCGTGGTGTTGCTGCCGCTCAACCCGAATTGCGGCACGCCGGCCACGCCGATTCACACGATTCAAGGCACGGCCGCGACGAGCCCGCTGAACGGACAGATCGTCGACATCGAAGGGATCGTGGTCGGACCGTTCCAGGGCGCGTCGGGCATGAACGGCTTCTATCTCGAAGAGCCGGACGCGTCGCACGACGCCGACGCGTCGACTTCCGAAGGCGTCTTCGTGTTCTCGAACGCAGTGCCGGTCGCAGCCGGCAATCGCGTCCGCGTCCGCGGGACGGTTGCCGAGTTCCCGTCGGCCACCGGCGCGCTGGTTTCGAACCTGACCGAAGTCGGCACGGTGACGAGCAGCCAGGTCTGCACGACCGGCAATCCGCTGCCGACACCGACGACCGTCTCGCTGCCGATCGCCAGCGTTGCGGACTTCGAACGTTACGAAGGCATGCTGGTGCAGTTCACCCAGCAGCTCGTCGTCACCGGCAGCTTCAGCCTCGGACAGTTCGGCCAGATCGATCTGGCGCCGTCGCAGCTCTTCAACCCGACGCAGACCGTGGCCAACGTCGCGACGTGGCAGGCGGCGGCGGATCTGAACGCGCGCAGCAAGATCGCGCTCGACGATGCGAGCACGCTGTCGAACGCGAACCTCAATGGCGGCGGCGTGGCGCCGTATCCGGCCCCCGGCTTGAGCGCGTCCAACACCTTGCGCGTGGGCGCCCTCGTCAATTCGACCGGTGGAACCCCGACGCCGCTCGTCGGTGTTTTCGACGATCGCTTCGGCGCGTATCGGCTTCACCCAACGTCGGCGGTGACGTTCTCGAACGCGCCGAATCCGCGGCCGAACACCGCGGCGATTTCGACCGCGCTCGGCGGGCGGATCAAGGTCGTCAGCGCCAACGTCCTGAACTTCTTCACCACGCTTGGCAGCCGCGGCGCGGCAACGGCGCAGGAGCTGGTCAACCAGCGCGCCAAGCTGATTGCCAAGCTCTCGAAGCTGAATGCCGACGTCTACGGCCTCAGCGAAGTCCAGAACTTCGCCAACGGCCAGACGAGCGGCGTCACGTACACCAACGCGGCGATCGCCGACCTGACGACGAACCTGGCGTCGGCCACCGGGCGGAACTATCAGTTCATCGACACGATCAACGCCGCGAACATCGTCGGCGGGAACGTGACCGACAACGGTACCGACGCAATTCGCAACGCGATCATCTACGACGCGGGCAAGGTGACCCCGGTCGGGCTCGCGGCGCTCTACTACCAGAACGACACCAACCGTCCGAGCCTGGCGCAGACGTTCAAGCCGGCCACCGGATTGAAGACCTCGACGCAGACCTTCAGCGTCGTCGTCAATCACTTCCGGTCGAAGGGCAGCGCGTGCGGCGGGGCGAGCGACGATCCGCTGCAGGGCAACTGCAACGGCCTGCGCACACTGATGGCGGGCAACGTGCAAACGTGGCTGAACGGCAATCCGACCGCGGATCCGGCCGGCGTGAATCGGAAGTATCTGCTGATCGGCGACTTCAACGCCTATCTCGGCGAGGATCCGATTCAGGCGTTCACGGGCGGCCCGAGCTACAAGAACCTCATTCAACTGCTGCTCGGGCCCGGCGCCTACTCGTACAACTTCGGCTCGGTTTCGGGTTATCTCGATCACGCGATCGTCAACACGGCGTTCCTGCCGTTCATCAAGAACGTCGCGGAGCTGCACATCAACGCCGACGAACCGGCAGCGCTCGAGGCGCTCGACTCGAATCTGAAGAGCGCGACCGCGCAGGCCGCCTACTTCGCGCCGGACGAATTCGCGGCGTCCGACCACGACCCGATCCTCATCGCGCTCAATCCGCTGGCGGGCGATTTGAACGATGACGGCGTGGTCGATCTGACGGACCGCAACATCATCGTCGCGGCCTACGGCAAGCCTGCGTCGCAGGTCGATCGCCGCATGGACTACGACGGCGACGGTGTCATCTCGCCAAACGACTATCGGATCTGGTCCGGGTACTACCGTTCGTACTCCTTACCTTGAAAGGTGCAATCGTGAAGAAGCTTTGTCTCGGTTTCGTGTTCCTCGCAGCGTTGGCGGCGCGTCCCGTGGACGCGGCGACCGTTTCGCTGTCCGGCCCAACCGTCGTTAACGGCGCGTTCGATGTGGACGTCGTCGTGACAGGACTGTTCGACGACCGAACCGATCCGCTCGACGGATTGATCTCGTTCGGCTTCGACGTGGCCGTGAGCAGCCCCGTGGTCGCGTTCGCCGGCGCGACGTCGAACGCGTCGTACTTCGACCCGGTTCAATCGATTCCGGGCGTCGACGTGTTCGCGGCGGCTTCGGGATTCGCGCTGCTCCCGCCGGGCCCGGATCCGATCGTGCTGGCGACGCTGCACTTCAGCAAAGTGGGAAACGGCATCTTCACGATTTCAGTGTTCTCAGATCCTCTCAGCAACCCCTTCGAGGGCCTGCAGTACCTGTGGATCAACGACAACACGCTCGAGTTCTTCGAACCGCTCGGCGCGTCGTTGACCGCGGAAGCCGTGCCGGAGCCGGCGACGCTGACGCTGCTTGGCGCCGGCCTCGCGGCCGCCTATCGCGCTCGTCGCCGCCGCTCGTAGCTCCAAGATCTTGTTTTCGGCCGTGCGGGGTCAGGTCTAGCGCCTGACCCCGCCTCGACTCTCCCGACGCTTCTTCCAATCCTGTCCGGCAACGGATCCCCCGACTGATCGGCCTCCGCTAAACGCGTTCGTTCCGTCCGCCTTCGCCAAATCCGGGCGCACAACGGGGAGAGGTCCAAGGAGACCCGACCATCGTCTTAACCACACGGATCCCGCGGGTGTCTGACCCCGATGGGGCGCAAATGGCGGCATGAGCCACGAAGTGCGACATAATCGGGTGCTCTATTCGACAGAGGACATCGACATGAGGCGGTTCCCAGGGCTGGCGCTCGCGGCGGCGCTCGGCATCATCATGACGTGCGCGCCGGCGGCGGCCCAGACGGTGATCGTCCGGAGTGCGCCGCAGGGCGCCACGATCGAAGCGCGGGTCAACGAGCTGGTCAAGTCGGCGACGGCCGACGCCAGCGGCGACGCAACGATTCCCGTTCCGCTGCCGGCCGGCACGCTGGAGCTGCGGGTGCGCGGCTTCGTGGATGCGTGTGGCGCGACGATTCGCGTCTACCTGACGGACTCGGGGATTTCGCCCCCTTTTGAGGCGGGCTGCAACCGCACCGATGTGGTTGGGCTGTTCATCATGCGGTCCACGACCACATTCGTCATCGACATGTACGAATCCCGGGCGTCGCTGCACCTGACGCAGGGCAACGTGCCGCGGTCATGGCTCGATCGCAACTACCGCAGCCCGTTCGACACGGTGGCTCCGCAAGGCCTCGTCGTTTTCGCCGGCACGGGCGGCGTGTTCTTGAATCACTTTGCCGAAGGGCTGTGCGCGTCAGCCACAACCTGCGCGGCCAGCGGAACCGCCTTGGGGGCGTCCGGCGGCATTGCCTACTGGTTCAACAGGTTCGTGGGCGCGCAGATCACGTTCGCGCAGGGTTCGGATCTGGACGGCACGGGCACAGGCTCCGGCCACCATTTTGAGAACGCGATGGAATCGAAGGTGATGACCATCACCGGCAACGCCAGCACCGTCGTGCAGCGGTCGCGCGTCTACGCCATGGGCGGTCTCAACTACCACCAGGCGACGTTCACGACAATCCAGACGGTGGACGACCGCAGCGTCTCGGTGGACGGCGCGATCGTGACGATCCCCGGCGGCACGCAGACCCTCGAGCACAAGACCGCCGGCTGGAACTGGATGTTCGGCGGCGGCCTCGAAGTCTGGCTGACCAAGTGGCTCGGCTTCTACGGCGAATTTCAAACCAATCGTCTGCATGCCAACGATATCGGCACCGAACAGAACGGCATCGACGATCAGCAATTCCTGATCATGGGCGGCGTGCGGCTCCACCTCGGACTCGGACGGTGAGACGCGCGTGGTCCGGTTCGGCCGCTACGCCTTCACCTTCGACACTGGCCACCTGACGCGCGACGGCCACGCCGTCCGGCTGGAGCCGCAGCCGGCGCGAGCGCTGGCGCTGCTGCTCGAACGCGCCGGCGAGGTCGTCTCGCGCGAGGATCTCGTCGAGCGCATCTGGGGCCGCGAGGTCCACGTCGATTTCGACCGCGGCCTGGCGTACACCATCGGCCAGGTCCGATCCGCGCTCGGCGACACCGCCGACAACCCGCGCTTCATCGAAACCTTGCCGCGCCGCGGCTTCCGTTTCATCGCGCCCGTCACGCCTGATGGCGCGGCTGATCGGACGTCGCACCCCGCACCCCCAACGCACCTCGAACCTGGTCCTTCGCACCGCCACGTTCCTCGCGTCTCCGGTCCGATGGCGTTCGCCGCCGTGCTGCTCGTCGTCAGCATGGCGGCGTTGATCACCTGGCGCTCGGCGCAGACGAACGCGGGACGGCCGCGACTCGCGGTCTGTCTCTTCGACAACGAGACCGGTGATCCGCGTTTCGACCGCCTCGTGGCCGGACTGTCCGACCTGGTCGTGTCGCGCCTGGCGGCCGAAGGCGGCTCGAAGCTTGGTGTCATCGGCAATCTCGCCGTCCTGCGCGCACCGCGCGAACGCCGCGATCTCGCGCGGATTCGCAGGGAGACCGGCGCCGGCTTCGTCGTCCTCGGACAGCTGCAGCACGACCCGGGCGGGCTGCGGGTGATCGCGCACTTGCTGCGACTCGACGATCAAACCCACGTCTGGGCCGGACGCCTGGTCCGCGACGCATCAGCCATCGAGACCGTCGGCCCGCAGGTCGCCGAGGAAGTGCAGCGCGCCGTCAACCGCTACGTGCTGATGATCGAAACCGATCCCGCCACGCCGAAGATCCCGCGCGCGGATTAACCAACCCCACGTGCTTGTCTAAAGCTTTCACAACGAGATCGCAGAACTCGCAGAGAACAATTGCACAAGACAAGGCGGAGGGTTCGGAGCATGCGAACCTCCTTGTGTCCTCTGCGGTCTCGTTGTGAAAGCTTAGGTCCTGGTATGCCAGCGGATCCTGTTCAAGGTCAAGCGGTTCCGTCCTCGTAGAGTCCTGACGCTCGTCATCGCGATCCTCGCGTGACTCGATCGCGGCAGCGGCCGTCTGATGTCCACCGGAGGACAGCTGATGCGAGACACGACGCGACGGATTTTTCTGAAGCACGCGACCGGAATTGGGGCTCTGATCGCCGTTGGCCCGGGAGCCAGGCTGACGGCCGTGGCCCAGGACGCGAAGGCGGCGGCAGCGGGTAGCGATTTCCCGGCGATGTCGCGCGAGGCGGTGCGCGAGATCGTCACGGTGTCGCATACGAATCTCGACCGCGTCCGCGAGCTGATCGCCCGACGGCCGGCGCTGGCCAACGCGACCTGGGATTGGGGATTCGGCGATTGGGAATCGCCGCTCGGCGCCGCCTCGCACATGGGCCGCCGCGACATCGCGTCGTTCCTGCTCGGCGCTGGCGCGCGCGCGTCGATCTTTTCGGCCGCCATGCTCGGGCAGCTGGACGTCGTGCGCGCGTTCGTCGACGCCAATCCCGGTGTCCAGAAGACGACGGGACCGCATGGCATCAGCTTGATCCAGCACGCGCGCGCCGGCGGAACGCAATCCGCGGTCGTGGTCCGCTATCTCGAGTCGATCGGCGATGCCGATCCGCGTCCCACCGTCGTGGCGTTGACGGACGCGGAGCGCGCCGCGATTGGCGGCCGCTATCGGCTCCGGCTGCCCGGGGATCCGGCCGTGGAGATCGACTTCCAGAACGGCAGCGGCGGCATCACCATTACGGGTGGCACGCGCCGTTTTCTCAGCCACCTGGGCGCGCTGCAATTCACGCCAGGCGGGATCCCTTCAGTTCGCATCGCCTTTCAACTTGACGGCGCACGCGCACGGACGCTGACGATCGCTGACGGCGATCTGTCGCTCGTGGCCGAACGCACGGACTAGCCATCGCTGAATGATGATTGATGAACGATGAGTTGGGGACTGGGGGCTAACTAGGGGGTTGTCGCCGTCAAGACCTCGATATCGAACACGAGCGTCGAGTAGGGCGGGATGATTCCGCTGCGCAGGTTGCCGTACGCCAGCGTGGGCGGAATGACGAGGCGACGGATGCCGCCGACGCGCATGCCCACGACACCCTGGTCCCATCCCTGGATGACGCCGCTGTTGCCGAGCACGAACTCGAAGGCCGGGCGGCCAAGGTTCGAGTCGAACGGCAACCCCTTGAAGTCCGGCTTGGTCGCGTCGTAGAGCCATCCCGAATAGTTGACGCCGAGCGTCTGTCCGGTCGCGACCACGTCTCCCGTACCGACCTGGAGGTCGGTCTGGCTGAAGGGCGCCGACATGGTGGGCGACGACGGGATCTCTTCGCAGCCGGTGGCGGCAAAGGCCGAAAGAAGCGCGACGAGGGCGAGCGTGGACCGGAGTGTCCGCACGGGTTAAATATTATGTCACTGCTGCAGCTGAATCGGAATTGTCAGCGCGTAGGGAATAGGACGGCCATTCCGGGTCGCTGGTCTGAACCGCCAGCGTTTCGCAAAAGCGATCAGCGCGTCGTCGTACTGCGGATAGATGGGCGCGAGCAGGCTCGCCCCGGTCACGTTGCCTTTCTCGTCCAATGACACTTCGAGCTGTCCGTTGTACACCTTCAACGCGTCGGCCGCGCTCAAGGGCGCCCAGCGCGGCATCTGACGGGCAATCGCCGTCGGAGGGACGATCACGTCGGGCTGCGGCGGCGGCGACGGGGCCTGGCGCGGCGAGGCCGTGTCTGTGGCGGCGCGCGGCGGCGCAACGGGTGGCGGGGGCGTCGCCAGAGCGCGGCTCAAGTCGCGGAACCCGGTCACGACCAGGCGAAAATCCGGACTGACCGATCCTTTCACGTCCGTGTCATCGAGCAGCGTGATGACACGATCGAAGGCCGCGGCGGCCTTCGGGTCCTTCTTCTCGAAGAGCTCCTTGGCCTCGACGTACTGGCGCTGGGTGATTGCCGGGAGCACGGCCCGCCGCACCTCTTGAAACACTCCGTGGACACGCGGCGACATCTGAGCGGCCGACGGGCGAAGGAACGGATCGGCGCGATACATTTCTTCGATCAGCGCCTTGGCTTCGTCCTGGCGCTGCAATGCCAGCAGACAGAACGCACGGTACTGAAGCGTCTCGAGCGCGACGGCGCTCCCCGCCGGCGGCTTCACGCTCTCGAGCGCCGTCAGTGCTTCTTCGTACGACGCTGCGAGATACAGCTCCTTGGCTCGCGCCAGGCCGTCCTGCGCGCCGGTTTGGGGAGCGAGAAGAGCCGCCAACAGCACGACCGCAAACAGCATGGTTCGTGCCTTATGGAGTGATGGTGACGCTGAGGCGGGTGAGCAAGCCGGATTTGACGTTGACGGTTTCTTTGCGCTCGCCGAGCTGCGGATGGCGGAACAGAATCTCGTGTTTGCCGACCGGCACGGAGACATTCGCGAGCGGCGTTTCGCCGGCGTCTTTCCCGTCGATCGAGACGAGCGCCCATGGCTGCGCGTTGATGTTGAGGCGTCCGGCCGGCGGCGTGATGGTCAACGCGATCGTCTGACCGGCTCTGAGTTCGACCGCGCGCCGCTCGCGATACCCGAATTCGCTGTTGACGAAATCGAGCTGGTGGAAGCCGGCGGTGGTCACGATCACCCCGTCCGCGCTCGAGCCGAGGACACGGTCGCCCTCCATGACCTGGATCTCGATCGCCGATGACACCCTCAGGCCGCCCGATCGCGGGCGCGTCGGCACGAGCGAGTCCGCAGTCTCGGCCGCAGGCGCTGCCGTTGTCTCGGCCACGATCGAGGGGGCGGCCGGTCGCAGCCGGATCTCCCGGACGGCGTCGTTGACCGTGAGTTGGTACGGCGTCGTGCCCACGTCACGGCCGTCGACGCTGATCATGTCGCCGCCGCCGGACGATGTGATGGTGACGACGCGGGATGGCGCGACCAGCGGAACGGCCGCGCCCCGCTCGCGCGTGAGCAACACACCGATCGCAACGGCTTCGCCGATCACGGCGAGCAACAGCAGCCAGGCGATGGTGCTGGCGCGACCGCCAGAGCGCTGTGTGGGCGGCGCCACCGCTCCGGCAGCCTCGGACGGTGCCGGCGCCGCGGCTTCCGGCGCAGGTTCGCGAACGGCAGTCTTCGGGAATGCGCGAATCGCGGACTCGCGCGGCGCTTCAGTCAGCGAACGCCAGCTTTCCGGCAGCGGCGAATCGAGGTCGGTCGGCGGAGACGAAACCGGCTCGCTTTCGGGCGAATCACCCTGCGAACCCGAGTCTTTCAATTTCAACACCGCAATATCCTTCATGGCTCCTGGAGCCGGAAGCCCTCATCATCGCGTACTCGCGCCATTCTGTGCACTGACGAATCGATGAAGTTGGAGCTCGACCGGAGTCTGCCCGGAGGAAGAGTTTGCCCCGGCCGGCGTGGACTTTCGACCGGGGCGGTCGGAGGGAACCCGTATATACTCTCGCGTCTCGTCCGTTAACCGGTTCTCGAGGAGCACCATCCATGAACATCCGCATCATCGTCGTGCTGGCGTTGTCGGCGGGCCTGGCGGCCTGCGCCGAGCAGCCGGCCGCGCAGGCGCCCAAGGGAGAGGGCGCGGCCGCGCCGAAGGCGCCGGCAGCCCCGGCCGGCGGCGGACTCGCCGGCAGCGCGGAGCAGCAAGCCAAGCAGGCGGCGCTCGAAAAGGCGACACCGCAGTTGAAGGTGACCGAAGAGGTCCTCAAGCTCTCGATTCCCGGCCAGACGATTGGCGAAGCCGTGGGCGTCGCGAAGAACTCGAAGGGCAGCCTGTTCGTGTTCACGCGCACCGGCAAGACCGCCACGGTCAAGGGCAGCGCGGCGTCGATGCTGTTCGAGTTCGACGCCAACTTGAAGTTCGTCAAGGAGTGGGGGCCGAACAACTACGCGTCGGGCTTCGCGCACACCGTCCGCGTCGACAAGGAAGACAATGTCTGGATCGCCGACGAAGGCGCGAACATGATCGTGAAGTTCCGCCCCGACGCCAGCGTCGCGATGGTGCTCGGCCGCAAGGAAGAGCCGCTCGACTGGCTCGAACGATTCGTCGAAGAAGGCCGCAAGCTCGAAGACACGCCACCGGCGCGCCCGTACGTCTTCAATCGCCCGACCGACATGACGTGGGACACCGAGGGCAACATCTTCGTGTCCGACGGCTACAACAACTCGCGCGTCGCGAAGTTCAGCAAGAACGGCACGTGGGTAAAGGACCTCGGCGTGCGCGGCAGTGCACCGAACCAGTTCAACACGCCGCACGGCATCACGGCGGACGCCAAAGGCAACATCTACGTCGCCGACCGCGGCAACCGCCGCGTGCAGGTGTTCGACAACGACCTCAAGCCGCTCCGTATCATCGAGGGCATGGGCGCGCCGTGGTCGGTGTGCATGACGCCGGGCGCGAAGCAGTATCTCTACAGCGGCGACGGCAACGGCAAGATCTACAAGTTCGATCTCGACGGCAAGCTGCTCGGCTGGGCGCAGACCAGTCTCGGTCATGGCCAGAGCGGCTGCCTCGTGCACGAACTCCACTGTGAGTCTGAAACGGTCGTCTACAAAGGCGATTGCTCGACGTGGACGGTTGAGAAGCTGACGATTACGCAGTAGTCGGCCGGCTGAATCTCCAGACCAGAAAGGCAACGATGATGCCGAGCGCCAGCAGGAGCTGGCGCTCGGTCGATGGATTGATCGGATCGCGCGCCACCTTGAGTTCAAGACGGCGTTTGGTCCAGCCGCCCTGCATGTAGAGGCGATCGTATTCGCGCACCTGCGCGTCGCGGAGTTCCACGGCCTGCGGATCGTCGCTCAGACCGAATCCGAGCTGCGGCGGCAACGTCGGCAGGCGGTCGAACGGATCGACCGCCCAATTCAACGCTTTGACGGCGAGGCTGTCGTCGCGGTCAGGCGGCCAGACAGAGACGATGGCGAGAACCGTGGTGAGCAGGATCCACCAGCCGCCGCGGCTCGTTCCCCACACGTCTACTTCTTCTGCTCGCGCACCGAATCCTCGTAGCGCGCGCCTTTCATCACGCCCTCCATGCCATGGTTCGCTTCGTGGCAGGCGTACTCGAACATCAGTTCGTCGGTCCGTGTCATCGGAATCGACGCGCTCCACGGCCGGACCCAGGTCGCGGGGTCGTTGACGGTGAAGTCGTAGCGCAGCGTGTTCTCGTCGACGCGAGTGAAGCGCTCGACCAGGTGCATGTTGGCCGTGGCACCGCGAAACGCGCCATCCTTCTGGAAGTTGGTCGTGTCGACGACCAGCGTCTGCCCTTCCCAGCGGCCGATCGAGTCGCCGGTCAGGAAGCGCAGCGTCGCGGGCAGATGCTCGCGGCGTTTCATGTCCACGACTCTGGCGCTGTGGATCATCTCGTTCAGGATGAGGACATGATCCGGCGTCTGGACGATCTGCACGTTGTTGTTGTACGCGCTTGGCACCATCGGCGGACCCGAGTTGAAGCCGAGGATGCAGCGTTCGGCGAGCGGCCGTTCTTCAGGATTTTCGTACCTGGCGCCATTCCGGACGCGCGCCTTGGCCTCGGCCGTCGTGTCGGGGACGCGGCCGTCCGGCGGATCGACGACGAGCGACGGCTGCTTGGCGATCCGCGTGCCGAAGTCCCACCAGAAGTCGTTGTAGGCCCGAGCGACATCGGCGGCGGCGCTGCCGTCGCGGCGGTCCTTGTTGTTATCCTCGAGGCGCTGCTGCGCGAACTCCTCGACTTCTTCCTGCGAGACATCGCTCTTGGCGCCGAACGCGCCCGGCCGCTCGAACGGCGTCAACTGGGCGAAGTCCCATACGCCCTGCAGATCCGGCCGATTGTCTGGCGTGCGCGGGATCGACTTCGACGCCGCGGCTTTCGCGACCGCGGGCGCCTGCGCTTCGATCACGACAGCAGTAGCGGCGATGGCGACGGCGACGAGACCGGCGGTTACATGCACAAGGCGCATCACGCGCTCCTTTCGATTCAGGGGCTCGGTTCTAGGTTCTAGGTGCAAGGTGCGAGGTCCGGGTGCTCAATCGCGCACCGACCTAGCACCTAGCACCGAGAACCTTGCACCAGCTACTTACTCCACGGCGGCACGATGTGGTTGGTGCGCGCGTACGCGATCAGCTGGCCGAGATGCTCGTGAAGGTCGCCGCCAATCGCGAGAATGCCGTCGACGAAGGACATCTGGCGGCCCATCACCTGGCGCCGGCCGGTGAGCGTCGCCGGATCCAGCGCTTCGAGCTCGAGCTTCGCGTGGGCGAAGGCCTTGTTGAGATGGTCGATGACCTTGGCCTTGTCCGATAACGTGCGCAGCGCCATCATCTCCTCGCGCGTGCCGAGCGCTGCGGCTTTGCCGCCAAACGACGTCGGTACGAAGGCATAGCCTTCCTGCGCGGCGAGCATCAGGACTTCCGACACCGAGCGGACGCCGTCCATCGGCCGCCAGGTGTACTTGTCCTGCGGGAACGCCTCCGCGAGGCCGACGAACTTGCCGCGCATCACTTCGAGATCGGCAAGGAACGAGGCCCTGACGGCGGCCGCGGTCTCCTTGCTCATCACATCCTGCGCGCGCGCCGCCGGCGTCGTGGCCACGAGCGCGATGGCCGCGAGCGCGGCCGCAACGATCACCCGGCGCGTCATCGAGCGAGAGGTCTGCAGCATGAGTAACTCCTGCAATTGATTAACGGAACGAGCCAGTGTACACGAGCCAACCGCCCGGAAACCGACCTCGCGACGACCGCGGCGCCCCTGAATTCCCGGGGCGCCCGAAGCCCAAATCGCCAGGTTAGAGCCTTTAACACAGGGCTCGCAGAGCTAAGGAGGTATTCGGACACGTCACGATCGTCGACCGCCGCCGTTCAACTCGAGGAATCCAGTTGATCAGGCAAACGGGGGGCGATTGGAGTACGTGCACGACCGATCGACGTAGCCGCCGCGCAGCGGCGACGACTGGCCGGGTGCGAGCCACAGAATGAACGATCAGAAAATCGCGGCCGTCGTTCATTCTGTGGCTCGCACCCGGCCGATCGCGCGGCCTGCTTCGCAGGCCGCCTACGTCGATCGGTGTGTCCACGAACACCCTCCGCGAGCCCTGCGGGCTCTGCGTTTAAGGGCATCACGCCTTTATCCTTGGTCGTTCATTGACCACGCGATGAAGTCCTTCTTTCACAAGCCACTTCACATTGAAGTTAATCAGCAAACCCACAGACCGGCCCGACATGCGCAAGTAGGACAAGAGTTGGGCGCCATGGATGGCTCCGAGCCGCTCGACCGACTTCACTTCGACGATGACCTGATCCTCCACGAGCAGATCGACGCGATAGCCGAGTCCTGCTGGTCGGCCTCGGTACAACAGCGGCAGCGGCTCCTCGCGCACGAAGCTGAGACCGGTATCGGCGAGTTCCATCGCTAAGCACGCGGTGTAAGCCGACTCCAGCAAGCCCGGACCCAGTTCGCGGTGCACGGCGATCGCCGCGCCAATGATGGTCGACGTCACGTCGTTAATCTGTTTGGTCACGGCTGACCAAAGAGCAATTGCTGCGCCGATCAAGACTCGTTTGAATTCAGCGATCTCGCTAAGGGTGATGTGAAAATCTCTCAAGTAACGCGGTTTCAGCTTGATCAAATTTGCCAGCGACGCCAAGAATACCGGCGTGAACAGGGGCGCCACGCCGCTCGCCGTTGCGGTCGCCATCGGGGCCGCGCTCGGCGTGCCCGGCCTCGCGCAGCGCGGCGGCATGTTCCTGGGCTCGGCCAACGATCCAGCAATCGCCTATTCAACGGCGCCGGTCAGCAATGCCGTCGACGAGCTCAATCAGAAGCTTCAGGACGGGCGCGCGCAGCTGACCTTCGACGGCCGCAGCGGCTATCTGCGCTCGGCGCTCGACGCGCTCGGTCTCGCGACCGACGCACAGCTGCTGGTCTTTTCGAAAACCAGCCTCCAGCAGCGGCGCATCAGCGCCGCCAACCCGCGCGCGATCTACTTCAACGATCGGCTCGCGCTCGGCTGGGTGCGCGACGGCGACGTGATCGAAGTCGCCGCGCACGACCGCCAACAAGGCGTGGTGTTCTACACGCTCGAGCAGCAGCGCGACACCCCCCCTGCCTTCCACCGCCAGTTCATGTGTCTCTCGTGTCATCAGGCCGGCGACACCCTCGGCGTTCCGGGATTCCTGATGTTCAGCACGGACAATCCGTCCGCCGCCGACACCCGGCCGCCGTCGATCGCGATGGATCATCGCAGTCCGATTCGCGACCGCTGGGCCGGCTGGTATGTCACCGGCCGCAGCGGATCGGCGGTGCATCACGGCAACCAGACCGGATCCGCCGCCGCTCGATCGTCACGTGACCTCGCGTCGCTCCACGGATGGTTTGATGCCGACGGCTATCAATCGCTGTCGAGCGACATCGCCGCGCTGCTCGTGTTCTCGCATCAGACGCACATGACGAACCTGCTGACGCGTGCCGGCTGGGAAGCGCGCGCGGCCGATCCGCTCCGTCACGCGCCCTTCGTCGCCGGCCCCGGGGAACTGGACCGGGTTCGCGACATGATGGCCGCGGTGGCGACCGAGGTGGTCGACTACATGCTCTTCGTCGATGAAGCGCCGCTGCCCGACCGGATCGTCGGCGCGAACGGCTTCGCGGCGCGGTTCTCCCTTGCCGGTCCGCGGGACGGGAAGGGCCGCTCGCTGCACCAGCTCGATCTCAACCGGAGACTGGTCACGTATCCGTGCAGCTACCTGATCTACTCGGACGCCTTTGACGCGCTGCCCCAGGCGGCCAAGGATCCCATCTACCAGCGGCTGTGGGACGTGTTGTCCGGCGCCGAGCGCGGCGAGCGCTACCGACGCGCCTTGTCGGCGGGCGATCGTCAAGCGATTCTCGAGATTCTTCGCGACACCAAGCCGGATCTGCCGGCGTATTTTCACGGACGGCGGACAGCCTAACCAGCCTCCGCTAAAGCTACGGCGGTCCGCCGGAGCCTTCGGCGAAGGCGGAAGGCTGTCCCTACCGTGTCAGGACGTCATTGACATCGGGACATGACCCGCTTAGCGTTCGCACGTGCGGGCCGACGGTTGATTGCTGACGGAGGTCGCCATGAAACGGTCATTCCTCATTTCTCTCGCGGGCGCGGCGGCCGCTGCGCTTCTTGTCTTCGTCCTCAGTGACAACCGATCGCGCGTCTCCGCACAGGCGGCGGTGACGCTCGACGCCGACGACATCGGCGGCATCGTCACCGGCGCGCGCGGACCGGAGGCCGGGGTGTGGGTCATCGCCGAGTCGCGCGATCTGCCGACGCCGCTGCGCAAGATCGTCGTCACCGACGACCAGGGCCGCTACCTCGTGCCTGATTTGCCGAAGAGCAGCTACAGCGTCTGGGTCCGCGGCTATGGGCTGGTCGATTCAGCGAAAGTCGCCGCCGGCCCCGGCAAGGCGCTCAACCTCACGGCAGTGGCCGCGCCAAACCCGAAGGCCGCCGCCGAGTACTACCCGGCGCAGTACTGGCTCGCGCTCATGCATCTCCCACCCGCAAGTGACTTCCCCGGAACGGGACCCGGCGGCAACGGCATCTCGCCGAACATGAAGAGCCAGGGCGAATGGATCCGCAACGTCGTCAACACCGACGGCTGCACCGGCTGCCATCAGATGGGCAACAAGGCGACGCGCGAAATTCCCGCAGCGCTCGGCGCGTTTCCGAACGCGGCCGCGGCGTGGGACCGGAGGATTCAGGCGGGGCAAGCCGGCGGCGCGATGAGCGCGCGCTTCACACAGGTCGGACGCGCCCGCGCGCTCTCGATGTGGGGAGACTGGACGGATCAGATCGCCAAGGGCGCGCTGCCCACGGCAACCCCCGCCCGACCGCAGGGACGGGAGCGGAGCGTCGTCGTCACGATGTGGGATTGGGCGGATCCGAAGGCGTATCTGCACGACGAGATCGCGAGCGACAAACGGAATCCGACCGTCAACGCGAACGGACCGATTTACGGCGCCCTCGAAGAAAGCGCCGACTACGTCCCGGTCGTGGATCCGGTGAAACACACCGCGACAAAGTTCCAGCTCCAGGTCCGCGATCCGAAGACGCCGAGCCAGGCCAACAACCCGCCAGCGCAGGCGTCGCCGTACTGGGGCGACGAAGCGATCTGGACGGCGCAGACGACCGCGCACAGCTTCGCGATGGACGAAGAGGCGCGCGTCTGGATTGCGGCACGAATCCGGCCGAATGCCACGTCGGCCTTCTGCCAGCAAGGATCGACGCATCCGTCGGCGGCGGTGTTTCCGATCGCGCAGAGCGGACGTCAGATGCAGCTCTACGATCCGAAGACCAAACAGGTCACGACGATCGATACCTGCTTCGGCACCCATCATCTGAACTTCGACGACAAGGGCGTGCTCTGGTTTACCGGCGGCGGACCGGTCGAGGGCTGGTTCGACACCAACATCTACAACAAGACGCACGACGAGCAGAAAGCGCAAGGCTGGACGGTGTTCGTGCTCGACACGAACGGCAACGGCAAGCGTGACGCGTACGTCGAGCCGGAGCAGCCGCTCGATCCGGCGAAGGACAAGCGCGTCGTCACGCCGTTCTACGGCGTCGCGCCCAGCCCGCTCGACGGATCGATCTGGGGCTCAGTCCAAGGCATGCCGGGATCGCTCGTCCGGATCGTGCCTGGATCGAATCCGTCGACGACGGCTTTGTCCGAAGTGTTCGAAGTGCCGTTCAGGGATCCCAAGGCCTCGGGCAGCGGCTTCGCGCCGCGCGGAATGGACGTCGACAGCAACGGCGTGGTGTGGGCGGTGCTGTCGAGCGGCCAGCTCGCGAGCTTCGATCGCCGCAAGTGCAAAGGACCGCTCAACGGTCCGACGGCCACGGGCAAGCACTGCCCCGAAGGCTGGGCGTTCTATGCGCTGCCGGGTCCGAACTATCAGGGTGCGGTCGACGCCGCCAGCGCCGATTCGGCCTACTACGACTTCGTCGATCGCTTCGACATGCTCGGACTCGGCAAGGATGTCCCGCTGGCGACCGGCAACTTGTCCGAAGGCCTGCTCGCGCTCGTCGACGGCAAGTTCATGACGTTCCGCATGCCGTACCCGATGGGCTTCTACGCCAAGGGGATCGATGGCCGGATCGATGATCCGAGAGCAGGCTGGAAGGGAAAAGGGATCTGGACGAGCGTCTCGACACGCGCGCCGTTCCATATGGAAGGCGGACGCGGCGTGACCAGCAAGCTGGTGAAATTCCAGGTCCGCCCGGATCCGCTGGCGCGGTAGACATCCGCGGACAGCCTGAAGGCTGTCCCTACCGCAGTCCGTCGTCCATCACTTTAGCCGGACCTTACTTCTTTGCGAGCGATCTGAGGTAGTTCACGACGTTCCAGATCTCGGTGTCGCTGATCTGATCGGCAAACGGCACCATGTTGAGATCCGGCGGCACGCCGTTCTTGATCGCCGAAAAGATCTCGGCGTCGGACGACCCGGTCTTCCAGTCCTTGTCGGTCAGATCGGGCGCCGCCGGAATCAAGTCGTTGCCCTGCCCGCCCTCCGCATTCGAGCCGTGACAGCTGGCGCAGTGACGCGTATAGACCCGCTTGCCGTCGGCGATTGACTCTGGCGAAGACGCCACTGGATTCCTGACCTGAGGCGCAGCGGTCACTGGCAGCGCAACGGCCAGCGCGACCACAACGAACGCGGTACACGGCGCGATTGCAAGACGCATCATGACGCGACGATAATCGAGATCGAGGATTCCTTTCCACCATGTCCATGGCATCGCGAGTGGGTGTTGCTGCGCTTGTCGCCGGTTTGTGTGCGGCGGCATGTCAGGAAACCGTGAAGAGTCCGATGACAATCGATCCGCCGGCGGCGCCGACCGCCGCCGACCCGGGCGGCAGCGGTGCGATGGCGGACATCACCATCGACGCCGCGCGGCTGCAGTCGAGCGCGTTCGTCCGCTCGAGGGATTTCAAGCGCACCGACTGCGCGATCATGGAACGCTGCGTGGACGCCGGCGGCAGACGCAAGCTCCTGCGCTTCGATGTTTCCACGCCCAACATCGGACCGGTCGATCTCAATCTCGGTCCGCCGGTCAACAACGGGCTCTTCCAGTACAGCGCGTGCCACGAGCACTATCACTTCAGCGCCTACGCCAGCTACGAACTGCTGAATTCGACGGGCGGCGTCGTGCTGCGCGGCCGCAAGCAGGCGTTCTGTCTCGAGGACTACAACCGCTTCGATCCGAACGCGCGATCGCGGCCGACCTATACGTGCTCCAACCAGGGGATTTCCGCCGGCTGGCAGGACGAATACAACTCGAGCCTCGACTGCCAGTGGCTGGATGTCACCGACCTGCCGTCCGGCGCGTATCAGCTGCGGGTGACCATCAATCCCAAGCGCATCTTCCCCGAGAGCAATTATGGGAATAACGCGGCAACGGTGCCCGTTACCATCCCCTGAAACGACGGTATTCGTCTGACAGCGGCCCGGCGGCTCTCGCGTAAGATCGGCGCTCGGGATCCACAATGACGCTCCCGTCGCAGCCGCCAGACAAGCGAGGCGCCGCGCCGCCGTTTCTGACGTCGCTCGCGCATCACGCTGCCGATCCGTTCCGGCTGCTCGTCGAGTCGGTCGTCGAGTACGCCATCTTCATGGTCGATCCGGCGGGCAACGTCGCGAGCTGGAATCCGGGCGCGGAGCGGATCTACGGCTACCGCGCCGACGAGATCGTCGAACAGCCGTACGCGCGGTTCTTCACTGACGACGAAATTGCCGAACAGCAGCCGCTCGAGGCGCTCCAGCTCGCGCGCGAGTACGGCCAGTGCCAGCAGGAAGGATTACGGGTCCGGAAGGACGGCTCGCAGTTCTGGGCCGAAGTCACCAGTTCCAACCTGAAGGACTACTTCGGCAACGACGCCGGCTTCAGCGTCGTTACGCGCGACGTCACCGAGCGCCGCGACACGCTGAATGCGGTCCGCCGCGAGCGCGATCTGTCGGCGGCCGTTCTCAGCAGCCTGCCGGGCGTCTACTACGTCTACGACGAGCAGGGACGCTTTCTCCGCTGGAACCGCCGCCTCGAAGTCGTCTCGGAATACTCCGCGGCGGAGATCGCCGGCCTGCACCCGCTCGACTTCTTCGACGGCGACGAACGGGAACTGGTGCGCTCGCGCATCGCGCGGGTGTTCGAAACCGGCGCCGGCGACGTCGAAGCGCATCTCGTCGCCAAGAGCGGACGGCGCACGCCGTTTCTCTTCAACGGCGTCCTCGCCCATCTCGACGGACAGCGCTGTCTGCTCGGCATGGGGATCGACCTCTCGTCATACAAGCGCGCGGAGCACGAACTCAAGGCGACCGACGATCGGCTGAGGCGCGCCGCAACGGCGGCCAACGTCGGGTTGTGGGACTGGGATCTCCGTACCGACCACGTCTTTTACTCTGAGGAGTGGAAGCGGCAGATCGGTCACAGCGAATCCGAAATCGGCGACACCTTCGAGGAATGGCGCCGCCGGGTGCACGCAGACGACATCGATCGCGCGATGCGGCGCATGCGCGAGTGCATCGCCAATCCGTCGATCCCCTACTCGATCGAATTCAGGCTCCGGCACAAGGACGGCAGCTACCGCTCGATCCTCTCGCAGGGTTCGCTGGTGTTCGACGAGGAGAACCGGCCGATCCGCATGATCGGATCGCATGTCGACATCACCGATCAACGCCGCGCCGAAAGCGAACGGATCCAGACGCAGAAGCTCGAAGCCGTGGGGCTGCTCGCCGGCGGCGTCGCCCACGACTTCAACAATCTCCTGACGATCATCAACGGGTACGCCGACCTGGCGCTCGAAACGCTGCATCCCGACGATCCGATGCGGGCGTCGCTCCTCGAGATCAAGATCGCCGGCGAACACGCCGGCGCGCTCACCAAGCGCCTGCTGGCGTTCAGCCGGCAGCAGGTTCTCGAACCCCGAGTCCTGGATCTCAACGCCATCGTCGGCGACACGGAGAAGATGCTCCGCCGTCTGATCGGCGAGGACATCCTGCTCAAGACGAGCCTCGACCCGCGGATCGGTCTCGTGAGGGTCGACCCGGGCCAGCTCGAACAGGTGCTGGTGAATCTCGCGGTGAACGCTCGCGATGCCATGCCCAACGGCGGGCAGCTCACGATCGAAACCGCGGGGATGACACTCGACGACACCTACTGCCGCGACGTTCCGGGTCTCGTGCCGGGCGAATACGTGATGCTGGCGGTGAGCGACACCGGATCGGGGATGGACGACGCCGTGCGGGCGCGGATCTTCGAACCGTTCTTCACGACGAAGGAGCTCGGCAAGGGTACCGGGCTCGGGCTCTCAACGGTTCATGGCATCGTCAAGCAGTCGCACGGCCACGTCGCCGTCTACAGTGAAGTCGGTCATGGGACGACGTTCAAGGTCTATCTGCCGCGGGTGGACGAGGCGCCCGAGCAGGGCCGCAGCGACGCCCGCAGCCAGACGCTGCCGACCGGCACCGAGACGATTCTGCTGGTGGAAGACGACCACGCGGTGCGCGCCCTCGCGAAACACATCCTCACCCGGTGCGGCTACGACGTGATCGAGGCGCCCAACGGCGAGGAAGGGCTGCGTCTGGCGCGGGCCCACCAGGGACACATCGAACTGTTGATTTCCGATGTCGTGATGCCGCATCTCGGCGGCCGCGCGCTGGCCGAGCAGCTGACGGCGATCCGGCCGTCGTGCAAGGTGTTGTTTCTATCCGGCTACGCGCGCGACGCGATCAACCGCCGCGGCGAGCTGGAGATGCAGCACGCGTTCTTACAGAAACCGTTCACGCCGGCAGCGCTCGCGCACAAAGTACGGGCCGTCCTCGACGTCTAGAGTGCGTGTCCAACTATCGTGGGTCCGGCTTCAGCCGGATTCGCAAAGCGCTCTAGTGGCCTGTCCACGCTGAAGCAGTACCGATTGCCGGAGCGCGGCGCCCGGATCGCAAGGCGCGAAGAGCGAGCTTATTGGGCATAAGTGAGCGATGAGCAACGCCGCGAGGCGGGATGCCCCGCCCGGCAGGCGGTACTGCTTCAGCGTGGACAGGCCACTAGCGCCGTTTGGATCGTCGCCGGGGTGGCGCAGGCGCAGCCGTCTGGAACGGCAGCGACGGCGGAAGACCCACGCGGTTCCACTCGACCTGTTCGCCGACGCCGCTGGCTCCCGAAATGTGAGAAGGATCGAAGCCGTTCACCTGCAAAAGCACGGCATACGGCATCGTCTGGAAGCCGTTGGTCTGAAATCCCTGCAGTCCGATCTGGTTCATCACCGGGTTCGCCTGCCACTGGCCCTGGACCGCGGTGGATCCCATCGCATTGTTCAACTGACCCTGAAACTGGCCGGTCGGAAACAGCTGAATCTGCAGTTCGCCAATCGGCATCGGCTGAAACGGCATGCGAATCGTGATGTGCCACGTGCCCGGGAGAATTTCGAGCAGCGTTGCGGGTCGTGATTGTGAGTCGTCAGGCCCGGTCTCTTCCTGCTCGGGCTCGTCTTCGACTTCTTCCTCAACCGAATCCTCGGCCGGCTCGTGTTCAACCGCCGTGGCCGGTTTGGCCGCGGGGTGTCCGTGGCGCTTCGGTTTCTTCCCGGTAATCCCCCACAGCAAGTTTTCCATTCCGGCCGCGTCTTCGAACCCGGCGCGGAGATCGACCCACGTGCGGTTGCCGAGGAACATCGGGAGTTCGGGCTGCTCGGGACAGCCGGGCAGCAGCACCGGAATGACCGGACGGCGATCGTTGGCGGCGAGGCGAAGCGCCCCCTGCATTTCCTGATCTTCCCAAGGCCCGAGACCGTCCTTGCCGACCGCCACGACGACGCTTTGGGAGGCCCGGATGCCGGCTTCGAGCAGTTCCTGCCAGGGGATGCCTGGCCTTAGCTCATCTTCGTCGAGCCAGACGTTGAGCTGCTCTGCGACGAGACGCTGTTTGAGCTGGCGGATGGCCGGCTTGGCCTTCCCGTTGTGGCTCAGGAAAACGTCGAAATCGGTCTCGCCACGTGAGCGCGATGCAGTGGACATACCTGGCGTCGGGCAGTGTACTGGATCGGCGGGCGCGGTGAGAACCGGCGAAGGATTTCCCTCCGCCGGTCCATCACACCCGGGACTTACGCCACGTCGTAGCGATCGAGATTCATCACCTTGTTCCACGCGGCGACGAAGTCCTTCACGAATTTCCCCTTCGCGTCGGCGCACGCGTAAACCTCGGCCAGCGCCCGCAGCTCGGAATTCGATCCAAACACCAGATCGACGCGTGTGGCGGTCCACTTCAGGGCGTTGGTCTTGCGATCGCGCCCTTCGAAGACGCCGTCGGTCGCCGACTTCTGCCACTTCGTTCCCATATCGAGCAGGTTGACGAAGAAGTCGTTGGTCAGCGTTTCCGGATGTTTCGTGAATTCCCCGTGCGCCGACTGCGAGCCGTTGGCGTTGAGCACGCGCAGCCCGCCGACGAGAACGGTCATTTCGGGCGCGCTGAGCGTGAGCAGCTGCGCGCGGTCGAGGAGCAGTTCCTCGGCCGTGAGCGCGTGCTGGCCGTGCAGATAGTTCCGGAAGCCATCGGCCGTCGGTTCGAGCGGCGCGAACGAGTGTGCGTCGGTCTGTTCCTGCGACGCATCGGTACGCCCGGGGGTGAACGGCACGTGGACCTCCATGTGCGCGTTGCTGGCCGCCTTCTCGACGGCGGCGCAACCGCCAAGCACGATCAGGTCGGCGAGCGACACCTTCTTGCCGCCGGAGTGCGCGTTGAACTGGTTCTGGATTTCCTCCAGCGTGTGGAGGACCTTCGCCAGCTGCGCCGGCTGGTTGACCGCCCAATCCTTCTGTGGGGCGAGGCGGATGCGCGCACCGTTCGCGCCACCGCGCTTGTCGGATCCGCGGAACGTCGACGCCGACGCCCAGGCCGTGGCCACCAGCTGCGAGACCGAGAGACCGGATGCGAGGATCCTCGACTTCATCGCCGCGATGTCGTGGCTGTCCATCAGCGGATGATGGACGGCGGGAACCGGGTCCTGCCAGATCAACTCTTCCTTCGGCACCAGCGGTCCGAGGTAGCGCGCAATCGGGCCCATGTCACGGTGCGTCAGCTTGAACCACGCACGGGCGAACGCGTCAGCGAACTGGTCGGGGTTCTCGAGGAAGCGGCGTGAAATCTTTTCGTACGCCGGATCGAATCTCAGCGCGAGGTCGGTTGTCAGCATCGACGGGGCGTGATGCTTCGATTTGTCGTGGGCGTCAGGCACCGTATTGGCGCCGGCGCCATGTTTCGGCTTCCACTGGTGCGCGCCGGCAGGACTCTTGGTCAGTTCCCAGTCGAAGCTGAACAAGTTCCAGAAGAAATTGTTGCTCCACTTCGTCGGCGTTGTCGTCCAGATGACTTCCAGACCGCTGGTAATCGTGTCGCCACCTTTGCCGCTGCCGAACGTGCTCGACCAGCCAAACCCTTGCTCCACGATATCGGCGGCTTCCGGCTCGGGACCGACGTGGCTCGCCGGGCCGGCCCCGTGGGTCTTGCCAAACGTGTGGCCACCCGCGATGAGCGCCACGGTCTCTTCGTCGTTCATCGCCATCCGCCCGAACGTTTCGCGGATGTCGCGCGCCGCGGCGAGCGGGTCCGGATTGCCGTTGGGGCCTTCCGGGTTCACGTAGATGAGGCCCATCTGCACCGCGGCGAGCGGATTCTGCAGCTGGCGATCCCCGCTGTACCGTTCATCGGCGAGCCACTTGCCTTCGGGGCCCCAGAAGATGTCTTCCTCGGGCTCCCAGACATCTTCGCGACCGCCGCCGAAGCCGAACGTCTTGAATCCCATCGACTCGAGCGCGACGTTGCCGGCCAGGATCATCAGGTCGGCCCAGGAAATCTTCCTGCCGTACTTCTGCTTGATCGGCCAGAGGAGCCGACGCGCCTTGTCGAGATTTCCGTTGTCCGGCCAGCTGTTGAGCGGCGCAAACCGCTGCGTGCCGGAACCGGCGCCGCCACGGCCGTCACCAATGCGGTACGTCCCGGCACTGTGCCACGCCATCCGGATGAAAAACGGTCCGTAGTGTCCAAAGTCCGCCGGCCACCAGTCCTGCGAATCCGTCATCAGCGCATGAAGGTCCTTGATCACCGCGTTCAAGTCGAGACTCTTGAATTCCTCGGCGTAGTTGAACTCCTCGCCCATCGGATTCGACCGCGAGGAGTGCTGATTGAGCAGCCTGACGTTCAGTTGATTCGGCCACCACGTCGCGTTCCCCGCCGTTCCCGCCGCCGTGTGCATGACCGGACACTTGCTTTCGTTAGACACGATTCCCTCCGTTGGACGATCTGCAAACTGTTTGTTTGTACAACGCTAACGCAATCGCGCCAGCGAACCCAATCCCCTTTGGCGGAAATCCCCCTCGCATCGCGAATTAGTCCCCGCGGGCGGCGCACGGTGGCGGAGGCGGCGCCCGACAGTCTCGCCGGTGCATCGCACAACTTCTTGTCCGTCAAGTGTTTGCCCTGCTCACCGCAATCCGTGACGGCCGGCCCGGGGGCATGCCGTTTGCCATGGCTCGAGCCGAGGACGGCCATGGCACGATTCATTCGCACGCACCCGCTGGTGACGTATTACCTCCTGACGTTCGGGCTCTCGTGGGGTGGCTTCGTGATCGCCGTCGGGCCACGCTCGCTCGTGAGTTCAAACTGGCAGGCCGAGGGCAAATTTCTCGCGGCGGTGATGACCATGCTGGCCGGACCGAGCATCGCCGGCCTGCTTCTGACCGGTCTTCTCGAGGGACGCACCGGATATCGCGAACTGCTGACGCGCCTCCTCGCCTGGCGCGTCGGCGCTGGCTGGTACCTCGTCGCCATTCTGCCACCAACGCTGATCTCGGCCGGCGTGCTGTTTCTGCTCTCGCTGGATGCGCCGCTCTTCACCGCCGACAACAAGATGGCGGTGCTCTTCGGCGGTCTCGGCGCCGGCGTCACGACGATTCTCGAGGAGATCGGTTGGACCGGCTTCGTCGTGCCGCGGCTGCTTCGGAGTCGAAGCGTCCCCGCCACAGGACTCATCGTCGGGGTGCTCTGGGGCATCTGGCATTTCCTGCAGCAGGTCTTCATCAGCGGAACGTATGCCGGTGGCATTCCGATCGGTGTGTTTCTGGCGCTGTCGTTCCTGGCGGCCGTGGCCAACCTGACCGCATTTCGCGTGTTGCTTGTCTGGGTGTATGCCCACACCGCCAGTCTGTTCGTCACCACACTGATGCACGCGATGCTGACGGCGGCGTCGATCTTCTGGTTCACGGCGGCGACGACCGGGTGGACGTTCCTGACGAGCGTCTGGATCACGGCCGCCATGACCTGGTTGCTCGTTGGCGCCGTCGCGTTCGGCGAGGGTTGGATCGGTTTGCCCCTGACGGTTCGTGCCGCTGCGGGAAATTCCGCTCGATTTGGCAAAAATCCGGATCGATGACGCGCTGGAATCACCCGGGTGGCCATGTCGCTGAACCCATCCGCCACTGAACTGACGACGGCGGCGACCGACGCGGCGCTCGGTATCCTCTGCCTCGTGCTCCTGGGACGCCTTCGCAGGATGCCGGTACGCGAGGCCTTGAAGAGCATGCTGTGGGCGTGGGTGTTCGGTCTCCTGGCAGGGGGATCGTTCATCGGAGCCGTCATTCACGGTCTCGAGATTCCGCCCTCGTTGCGTTCGGCTTCGTGGGCGGTCATCTACCTCTCGCTCGCTCTCGCCGTCGCGCTCTTCGTCGTCGGCGCGGTCGGCGACTGGCACGGCGACGCCGCCGCCCGCCGGCTGCTGCCGTGGAGCCTGGCGACCGCTCTGGCGGTCTTCGTGCTGACGGGTGTCTTCGGCGGCGGGTTCGCCATCTTCATCGTGTACGAGGCGGCGGCCATGCTGACGGCACTCGCGATCTATGTATTTCTCGGCGCGCGGCGCCGGGTGCAGGGCGCGAACCGCGTCAGTGCTGGGATCGTGTTGACGCTGGTGGCTGCGGCGGTTCAGGTCAGCCCGCTCCGGGCCCGGATTGTCGTGCCGTTCGATCACAACGGGCTGTTCCATCTGATCCAGATGATCGCGACCGTGACGATCGCGAGCGGCGTGCGGCGTGGCCTCGAAGACGCAGAGCGGACCGCAAGGATTACAGCGCCCGAAGCAAACCGGCGATCAGCATGAACATCGCCGGAAAGACCGCCACGGCGCCGACGGCATAGAGGCCGAACACCAGCTTGTCGGTGCTGGAGCCGCGCCATCGCAGTCCCCGCTGACCGGTGGCCGCCGCGACAATCATCGCGAGCACAGATGTCCATACGAAGAAGACGATCAGCCAGACAGCGAGCAAAACCTGCGGCGTCGGCAGCGCGACCCATCGGAAAACGGGCGCCAGCGCGATCAGCCACAGGGCGCGCCCGCTGGTTCCGGAGTGGGCCAGGTGCCAACCGGCAACATTTCCATTGAGACGGATCGCGCGGTGCAGCAACAGTCCGGCGACGAGACTGACGATCATGACGCTCGTGCCGTGGAGCAGCAGATGAATGGGCAGATTTTCCACGACCCCTCGGGACAGCAAACGCCGCGCCGTCAGGACTGCCGACACCGCCTGCGGCGTGAGCTTTGCAACTCGGCGAGCGCCAACGCGACGACAGACCAGAGGGCGGTTGAATGACAGGCCCGTATATTCACGATATCGATCCCATTCTCGGCACGCTGTTCGGAGTGCACTTCTGGTGGTACGGACTGAGCTACGCCGCGGGATTCCTGCAGATTCACCTGTTCATGATGCGGGCGCGAACGCGTCTCGGTCTCACAGAGCGGGAGGTCTACGCGCTGACGTTGTGCGTGACGATCGGCGTGCTGATCGGCGGGCGGGCGATTGAAGTCTCATTCGACGAGTGGCCGTTCTACCGCGACCATCCGTCGTTCATCCCGGCGTTGTGGCTGGGCGGCATGGCCACCCACGGTCTGCTGCTTGGCGCCGCTGCCGGGGCGACGCTGTTCTCGTTCGCGTACCGGAAACCGCTGCTCGAAATCGCCGACGCGCTGGTCATCCCCGGAGCGTTCCTCATGGGCATCGGCCGCATGGGCAACTTCATCGACGGGCTGATCGTCGGCCGCGTGACCGACGTCGCGTGGGCCGTGCAGTTTCCGGACGCCGTCGGTTTCCGTCATCCGATCGTGCTCTATGACGGGGCGAAGAATCTGCTGTTGATTCCGTATCTGCTCTGGGTGCGGCGCACCAATCCTACCCCTGGTGCGACGACCGCGCAGTTCGTGTTCTGGTATCCGTTCCTGCGCATCTGGCTCGACCTCTTCCGCGACTATCCCACGCACCGTCTTGCGCTCGGCACCGGCCAGACGCTCAACATCGTCATGGCCGCCATTGGATTGGCGCTGCTCTATCGATCGCGGCTCCGTCGGCTCGGGCGGCTGAGAGCCAGACCGAACCCGCTGCGATCGACGCCGGTCACCGCTGTCGCACCGCGTCTCGGGCAACGCGTCGCGCTGGCCGCGGTGCTGCTCTTCTCGCTCACCATCGCGAGCAACTGGACGCAGGATGTTCCGGCGCGCTATGGCAAGCGGCACCCAGGCCTGACCCATTCGTGGCTCTACCCGGCGATCGATACGTCGCCGCGGCCTTCGTCATGAACATGCCGGGAAACGGCTTCGGAGATGTGAGCCGAGCAGACGGGAGGGCGATCCGTTGCCGACTTGGTGGCGTGTGGCGAGGTCGGATGACGGCCGAGACGAGCGAAGCGAAGTCTTCAGCTAAAGAGGGATTCGGTCTATCTCGCAGCCTGAGCGGGACGAGACGAGCAAAGCGAAGTCTTCAGTGAGCGTGGGATTCTTACTATCTCGCCAGGCTGAGGGGGACGAGACGAGCAAAGCGAAGTCTTCAGTGAGCGTGGGATTCTTACTATCTCGCCACGCTGAGGGGGACGAGACGAGCAAAGCGAAGTCTTCAGCTGAAGAGGGATTCGGTCCGTCTGGCCGAGGCGAAGCCGAAGGCCGACTAACCGCCGCGAGGGATTCGAGCCGAGTCGCGGCGAGAGCCGCGCGCCGGCCTGAAGACCTCTCTGCTCCGCCACACGAGCGGAGCGAAGTGTGGCGGAGAGAGAGGGATTCGAACCCCCGGAACCCTTCCGGGTTCAGTGGTTTTCAAGACCACCGCCATCGACCACTCGGCCATCTCTCCGCGTCGACAATCAGGCCAGACACCCCATTGTAACGTCGCGCATCCACCTACCGCCGCGCCGCCAGCTTCTCGACCGCCGCCGCGAGATCGGTATCGTCCGGACCGACCATTCGAACCAGACGGCCGTCGGCGCCGATGAGCGCCACCGCCGGCAAGCGCTGGATGCCGAACACGCGAAACGCCTGTCCATCGCTATCGACCGCCATCGGAACACGCGGCTTCATACGCGTCTCGTAGGCCGCGAGTGCCTTCGGCGTCGTCCAGAGATGCGCCACGACGCCGAGCCAGTCGATGGTGCCAGCCTGGGACAGGCCGTCAACCAGCTCGCGGGTGCGGCGACAGGCGTCGACCGTCGCTGGTTCGGTGTCCTTCAAATAGCTCTCGCACCAGGTCGACGTGAACAGGATGGCTCGGGGTCGCGCGGTGGCGCCGCGCGTCAACCGGACTGGCCTGTCGTCGGGACCGCGCAGGTCAAGAGCCGGCACGAGGTCGCCTCGCTTCAACGTCGCGAGCGACTCGACCTTTGCGGCTGCGATTGGTGCATTCGTGGGAGCGCCCGCGAGCACGCGTTGAATCGCGGCATCGAGCTTCGGGCCATCCTGATGTCCGGCGTACGCAATCCGGCCGTCGCTGCCGATCAAGACGTGCACGGGCGTCGCCTCCATCTTGAGCCAGGCGCCCAGGCTTCCGTCGTCGATCGCGACCGGCATGCGCAACGTCGCCCCGGTCACAAACGCGCGCACTTTGGCGGCGTCGTCGCCGACCCCGGCGTCGACGGCGACGATTTGCATGCGATCGCCAAATGTCTCGTAGATCTTCTGGAGCCCCGGCATCTGCGCCCGGCAGGGGATGCAGTAGGTGGCCCAGAGCTTGAGGTAGACCGGCTTGCGGCCGTAGTTCCTCACGATGTCAATCGTGCCGCCGTCGATCGATCGGAGCGTGATTGAGGGACCGGGCGCACCGACCAGGCGCGTCAGTTGCGGATCTTCCGCGACATAGCCACTGTCACCTGGTTTGGCCGCTGGATAGTCCAGCTTTTGACCAACGCCACGGCCGACGCTCGCGGTGCAGAAACAGAGGGCCAGAAGGGCGACGTAACGCCTGGACATGTGCGTACCCTATACCTTCAGCGGTCTGACTGTCGTGCCCTAGCGCTTGAGTGCGTTTCGGAGCTTGTCTGCCAGCGACCCGAGCGAGGCAGGGGCGGCCACGTCGGAGCGCTCGGAGTACTCGCGGACTTCGTCGGCTTCGCGCGCGTCGTTGATGGCTTTGCGGGAAACGCGAATCCGTCGGCCAGCCGCGTCGGCTTCGAGGACCACGACCTCAATGTCGGAACCAATAGGAAGAGCCTTTGCCGCGTCGGCCTCCTTTGCGAGACCGGTTTCGCTGAACGGCATCAGGGCCGTACGGCCGGGCGCCAGGAAGACGAAAACGCCGAACTTCTCGTGACGTTCAATCTTTCCGGTCACCCGCGCGCCTGCCACGATGCCGCTCTGCACGACGGCAGTCGCCGCGCGTGACGTCCCCTCGGGAACGAGCGCGAGGCCAATCCGTTTCTTCTCGACGTCGATGGTCAGGATTTCGAACGCCGCAGTCGTGCCGACGGGCGCGGCCTTTGCCCAGCCCTTCGAATGGCCAGTCGGCGCGAAGGTGGAGACGTGCGCAAGCCCCTCGAGTCCTGGCTCGAGCTCGACGAAGGCGCCGAACTCCGTCTGCCGCGTGACCTTGCCCGTCCGCACCTGTCCGACCGCATAGTTGTCCTGCACCGTCGTCCACGGATCCGCGGTCAGTTGTTTCAATCCGAGCGCGATCTTGTCCTCGTCGACGCGCAGGACCTTCACGGTGATTGCTTCGCCCGCCTTCAGCAGGTTCGCGGGATCGGACACGCGCGACCAGCCGATTTCCGACACGTGCAGCAAGCCCTGGACGCCGGCGCCCAGGTCGACAAAGGCGCCGAAATCGCGCACCGAGGCGACGTGGCCGGTGACGATCGCGCCCGGCACGATCGCCTTGCGGATCGCCACCGCGTCCGCCCGCCGCTCGTCCTCGAGCAGTACCCGGCGAGAAACGATCAGATTCCGTCCGCCTTCCTTGTATTCGGTGATCCGGAACGTATAAACACGTCCGACGTGTTCCGCCGCGTTCGTCGTGCGGACGATATCGATTTGCGACATCGGACAGAAGGCGCGCTGCTTGCCGATGCGAACCTCGAACCCGCCTTTGACCTCCTGAACCACCTTGCCTTCAACCGCGAGCCCGGACTGATACGCGTCTTCGAGCTGGCGATTGGTCGCGCTGCCACGCGCCAGGCGCCGGGACAACGTGAGACCGCCCTCGGTCGAGGTCACCATCGCCTGAATGCGGTCACCGACCGCAACCTCGAGCGCGCCGTCGTCGTCCTTGAGCTCGGCAATATCGATCATTGCCTCGCCTTTGCCGCCGACATCCACGAACGCCACGGCCGGACCAATGGCGACCACAGTCCCTTCGACGGTCTGACCGCGCCCGATCCGTTTCGTCTTCAACGACGCTTCGAACATCGCCGCGAAGTCTTCAGTGTTGTCGCTCAAAACTCTCCCCTTGGCCGGTCACCCTGGCTGAACCGAATGGATATCGTGCCACATAGGGGACGAGAGTGGTATCCTGCGCGGCCAGCCGGCATCTAAGGGGCTGGCTCGAAGATGATGGAGGATCAGATGGACGCTGCAGACAAAACCTATCGTCGTGGGTTCCTCGGCCGCGTGCTGGGCGCCGCCGCGGCTGCCGCAGCGGTGCCGTTCGTCGGCACCAGCAGCGTGGAGGCGCAGCAGGGCAATCCGGATGCGTGGATCAACAGTGTCAAAGGCACGCATCGCACCCTGTTCGACTTCCCGCAACACAAGAACGGCGTGCCGCTTTTGCACATCCTGAACTACGTGAACACCTATCAGGCGGCGTACAAGACGACGGCCGGTCAGGTGGGCGCGGTCGGCACGTTCTACGGCATCGGTCCGCAGTCGAGCATCTCGCTCGCGTTCAACGACGCGATGTGGGCGAAGTACGCGCTCGGCGACTATACCGGCTTGAAGGACAAGGCCGGGCGCGCTTACACGCGCAATCTGTTCCATCGGCCCACGGCCGACGAATTGCCGCTGCTGATGCAGGCCATGGGGACGCCGATCATCCCGGGCTTTGGCGAGGCACTACCGGCCATCGGCATCGAGAGCCTGCAGAAGATGGGGACGACGTTCCTGATTTGCGCGAATGCGCTGGGCGCGTGGTGCCAGGAACTCGAAGTTCGCGGCAAGGGCAAGATGGCCGACATCGAGAAGGATCTGCGCGCGAATCTCCTGCCGGGTGTCGTCGTGGTCCCGGCGATGGTGATCGCGATCGAGAAGGCTCAGACGGCTGGGATCCGCTACAACCGGCAGTAGTCGGTGCGCCGGTAGGGACAGCCTTTAGGCTGTCCGTCGTCACTTCTTGATCCAGATCAATGGCCGGTTTCCGGCCGGCAGCTACCGTGTGCATACACCGTTCGAATGGTTCGAACCTGGTGATGCACACGGAGCTCGCACATGTTTCTCGCCCGCCGCAACACCTTCACTCACCTGACGCTCGCATCGCTCGCCCTGACCGCCGCGCTGACCGCCGGCGCGTGTGCGGACGCCAACCCCGCTGCGCCGACGACCGGTCCGGCAACCGGCACCAGTTCGAGCAGCAACGACACCGCCTCGGTGGTCGGCACGTATCAGCTCGCCGCCGTGGACGGCCAGACCGTCCCGTGCGTCTTCGACTCGTTCTCGCCCGGCCCTGGTTACTTGATGCAGATGCGCGCGGTCGACGGCAGCATTCGATTGAACACGGACGGCACGTACCGTGAGGAATACCAGACCGAACTCTCAGGGAGCGGCAGCATTCACGGCATCGTGAACGGCGTGTTGGCGACCGGACACTACACCGTCGCCGGCAACACGATCACCTTGACGCCGAACTCCGGCGGGTCGCTCCATGCCACCTACTCCGTGTCCGACATCAGCATCGTCGTCGAAGCCCCCGGACTCAATGGCCAGCCGGATCGTGCGACGTTCACCTTCCGTCGCTAGTGGCCTGTCCACGCTGAAGCAGTACCGATTGCCGGAGCGCGGCGCCCGGATCGCAAGGCGCGAAGAGCGAGCTTATTGGGCATAAGTGAGCGATGAGCAACGCCGCGAGGCGGGATGCCCCGCCCGGCAGGCGGTACTGCTTCAGCGTGGACAGGCCACTAGTGGAGCAAGCCATGGATCAGAACTACAGGCTGCCAGCCGCGACGCGGCGGGCGGGACGCATCCACCTCCTGGTCATACCGGACCCTTTCACTTCGCGCTGCTCTATCCGGATGCGAGCGCTCTCGGCCATGCCGTTGCGCGGGTTCTGGCCCGCGGCTGGCGCATCGACGGCGCTCGCGATCATGGCGCGACCCTGTCCGCGTATCTCAAGGATCCGGACGGGAACGGCATCGAGCTCTACTACGACCGGCCGCGCCGCGACTGGTTCGACATCGATGGCCGCTTCATCGTGAAGAACGATCGTATCGACGTGGCGGCGCTACGGCGCCTTCGTCGCGCGCGGTTGCCTCCGCAGTTATGTGGTCGACGGCAAGGGGGTGGAGCGAATCGTTCAATTCGCCCCAGAGGACTGGTGGCTGACTGACATCGAGAGCCTGATGACCGGCAATCCGTCGCAGTATTTCGTCGAGGCGATCGAAGAGACCGACGTGCTGCTGATCGATCCGCCGTCGCATCAGAAACTGGTGCAGAACGTGCCCGGCTACGCGCGATCGATGCAGACCGGCCTGCAGAAGCACAACGCGGCGAAGGACAAGCGGATCGTCGGCACGCTGACGAGCACCGCGGAAGAGCGCTACGACGAGTTCCTCAAGACGTATCCGTCAATTGCGTTGCGGGTGCCGCAGTGGATGCTGGCGTCGTACCTGGGGATCTCGCCGGAGACGGTCAGCAGGATTCGGGCAAAGGCCGCGAAGAAACGCTCGCCCCCAGGCCCCAGCCTCTAGTTCCCTACTCGGACCCAGCAGTCCCAGCGATCGCCGGCTTTCGAGGTGTTGCGGCGGCCGATCTCGAGGACCTGAAGCACGGTGCCCGGTTTGTATTCGCCGACCGTATCGGGGTTGCTGACCTGACGCTCGAACGGGCGCTGGCCCTGCGCGTCGGTCGTGCGAATCTGTTTGACGCTCGTCAACTGGATGCGATCGCCGACCTTGGGCACGATCTTCTGCGGGTCGGCGGGCGAGAACGCGAAGCCGGTCTCGCCCAGCCACCGATTCGGGGCGCCGGCGGTATCGGCCACGAGTCCGAGGTAGATCCAGTTCGCCGCCGCGCTTTGCGCGTAGCCGACCTTACTGATTGCGCCCGCGACCAGCGGGCCGATCGCCAGCCCGAAGAACGCACGCCGCTTCATTCCCAGAGTGTTCACGTGAGCCTCAAATCGCCGGCTTCGCCTTGAGCAGTCCGATCTGCACCATCAAGCCGGTGAAGTCGTAAATCCGCCGTTCGTGGACGATCTTGCCGTCCTTCAGTTCGAAGAGCAGCACGCCGGGCACTTGAAACGATTTCCCGGTCGGCGGCAGGCCAAGGAAGTCGCCGACGTCCTTTCCTTCCATCTTCACGACCACCGCCACGGCGTTGCCGTCGATGATGACGGACTGCTGATGCACCTTGAGGTTCAGCGCCGTAAAGATATGACGCATCGCGTCCTCGATGGCCCGCTTTCCGGTGTGAGTACCGGCGCTGGGACTTTCGACGACACAGTCATCGGCGTAGTCGCGCAGCAACGTCGGAACATCCTGCCGCAGCATTGCTGAACGGCGGCGCTCGAACATCGCTTCAGTCACTTCATGAGTCATCGCGACCTCCCGTCCGATCCGCAGGCGTCTGTGCGGTGGCGCATTATAGCGGGCGGCGGCGGCCGTCCACCCACATCCGCGGGCCCGGACCGCCCCGCGCGAGCCGATCGCCAGGATTCGAGAGATAGCATCGATCGAGCGACAGACAGCCACAGCCGATGCACTCGGTCAGACCCGCCTTCAGCCGCTCCAGTTCATTGATCCGTTCGTGAATCCGCCTGGTCCAGCCGCTCGAGAGCTTGGCCCAATCACTCCGTTCGGGAACCCGGTTGCGCGGCAGCCTGGCGAGTTCGGCGCGCACTTCCTCCAGCGACAACCCGACTTTCTGCGCGAAGACGATGAACGCGACGCGCCGGATCACCGATCGCGGGTAGCGGCGGTGACCGGCGTCGGTCCGCTCCGCGTGGATCAGTCCCTGTTCTTCGTAGAAACGCAGCGCCGAGGTCGCCACACCGCTGCGTTCGGCGACCGCGCCAATGGTCAAGGCGTCGTCCATGTCCATGACCGCAGTCTGCCGAATTTCACGCTTGACTTCAAGTGCACTTGAACATCGATGCTCTTCGGTGGCGTCCGGCTTTAGCCGGATTACACGAAGGAGTGATCTTGATGAGTCTGGAAAAGAAAGTCGCCGTTGTCACCGGCGCCAGCCGGGGACTTGGAGCGGTCATCGCGCGCGTCCTGGCGGAGCGCGGCTACGACCTGGTGCTGGGCGCGCGCCATGCGCCGGATTTGATCACGGTTGCGGGCGAGCTGGTCACGCCCGGACGTCAGGTCGTGCCGGTCGACGGGGACATCGCGGACGCGGCGGTGCGCGGCCGGCTGATCGACGCGGCGCGATCGCTCGGCGGGCTGGACCTGCTGGTCAACAACGCGTCCGAGCTGGGACCGATCGGTCCGCTGCTGTCGTTCGACGTGACGCGTCTCGGACGCTTGTTCCCCGTCAACGCGGCCGCGCCGTTGTTTCTGATTCAGTCAGCGGTGCCGCTGCTCACGAAGCGCCGCGGCCTCATCGTCAACATCACGAGCGATGCGGCGACGCACGCCTACGCCGGCTGGGGTCCGTACGCGGCGAGCAAGGCCGCGTTCGAAGCCATCACGAGAACGCTGGCGGTGGAGCTGAAGGACCTGGGCGTCTCGGCCGTGCTCGTGGATCCGGGCGACATGCGAACACGCATGCATCAGGAGGCCTTTGCCGGAGAAGACATTTCGGATCGGCCGCTGCCGGACATCACCATTCCGTTCTGGAACTGGCTGATCGGCCAGCAGCCGGACGATCTTCGCGGCGAACGACTCGAGGCTCAACGGAAGGACGCGCCATGGCTGCAGCCCGCGTAGCCGGAGAGTTGCCGCCGCTGGAGGCGCCACGCGAAGCTGGCGAGCCACCTGAAGCCCGCGGCTTGCGCCGAGACGAAGTGCGGCTCCTCGTCTCCGACCTCGAACACGATCGGATCGTCCACGAGCGTTTCTACGATCTGCCACGGTGGCTCTCGCCAGGCGATGTTCTGGTCGTCAACACCAGCGCCACCGTCAACGCCGCGCTCCCGGCACGGCCACGCGCGGGCGATTCGTGCGAGCTCCATCTGTCGACGATGCTTCCCGGCAATTTCTGGGTCGTGGAACTCCGAGAGCAGGGACCGGTGGCATCGTTGCCGTCTCGCCGCGCCCACGCCGGAATGACGCTCGAGCTTCCCGCCACAGGATCTGCGACGCTCCTCGCTCCATACCCGATGACGGCTGGTCTCGCGACGCCGTCGCGACTCTGGATGGCCGCGCTCGAATTGCCGCTGGCGCTTGCTGCGTATCTGGAGGCGTACGGGTTTGCGATTCGGTACAGCTACGTCAAAGACTCCTGGCCGTTGACGGCCTATCAGACGGTCTTCGCCAGCGAACCGGGCAGCGCTGAAATGCCTTCTGCCGGACGGCCGTTCACGCCAGAGCTGGTCACGCGGCTCGTGGCGCAAGGGATTGAGATCGTGCCCATCCTGTTGCACACCGGCGTGGCCAGTCAGGAGGATCACGAGCCGCCGTACGAGGAGTTCTACCGCGTGCCCGTTCCGAGTGCTGAGCGGATCACGGCGGCGAGACGACGCGGCCACCGAATCATTGCGGTTGGGACGACCGTGGTGCGCGCGCTCGAGACCTTGACCGATGAGCGCGGCGTCACGTCACCCGGCCAGGGCTGGACGAACCTCGTGGTCACACCTGGCCACCACCTGCGATCGGTGTCCTCGATCATCAGCGGCCTGCACGAACCCAAGGCCACACACCTGACGATCCTGGAACGCGTCGCGAACGTCAGCGGCCCGCCACCGGGACATCTCGGACGTGCCTACGAAGCGGCGCGTCGGCAGGGCTATCTCTGCCACGAATTCGGAGACTCGCATCTGATCCTGGGCACGCGTGTGGAGGGCAGGACACCGTGTCCGCCGAGCGCGTCGAGTTCGCGCTAAGGAATGCCGGTTCCCTGTTATCCTCCACGTCGTGTTTCAGTTGCGGGTTCACTTCTACGGCACGCAAGGCAGCGGATCGATTTTTCCGTCGCGCGCCGAACGCCAGGCCTTTGAAACGCGCGCGCGCAATCAACTGCTGACGGCCGTCTTTGCCGACATTGCGCGCCATGCTGACGCCAAGGGTCATCTCGCCTGCACAATCGACGAGCTTCTCGGCGGGCCCGTGTCGGACAAAGCGCTGGAGCACTACGCCAGCCGGTTCGACCTGCCGGAGCCGCGCGTCTACGGCGGCCTGACGACCTGCGTCCGCATCGAAACGGCCGACGGCTTCGACATCGTGCTCGACTGCGGCAGCGGCTTCCGTCCGTGCGCGCGCGATCTCCAAGCCAAGTGGGGCGCCCGGGGCGAGCGCCATTTGTATCTCTTCGGTTCGCACAGCCATCTCGATCACACGGAAGGCTTCGACCAGGCGGCGGTGTGTTTCGACCCGCGCAATCATCTGCACATCTACGGCAACCGCCAGTTCCTACGTGCGCTCGATTTCAATCTCGGGATCTTCTCGCGCGAGGTCGCGGAAGGCGTGCAAGGCGTCCAGACGCCGATCTTCTACGGCGTCATGCCGGCGAAATTTCACGCGATTGAGATTCGCGACGGAGCAGACGACCGCGGCGGTGCCCCGGTGCCGAACGCGGCGCAGCATGATCTGGGGACGCCAATCCGTCTTGGACAGACGACCATCACGCCGTTCGAAGTGTTCCACCCGGCGCCCTGTCTCGCCTACCGCGTCGAGCACGGCGGCCGCGTCTTCGTGTTCTGCACCGACCACGAACTCCGGCACGGCACCGATCCCCGCCATCCCGACGAGCGGATCAGCCGCGAAGCCGAGGCGCGGCTCGTGGCCCATGCGACGGGCGCCGATCTGCTCTACCGCGACGGCCAGTATTTGCGCGCCGAGTACGACGGCGTCATGGGTATTGGCGGCAGCGGACCGGTGTCCCGTGTCGGGTGGGGCCACAGCTGCATCGAGGACGTGGTCGACATGGCCGACGCCTGCGGCATTCATCACACGCTGATCGGTCACCACGATCCAAACCGTGAATGGTCGGAGCGCAACTGGCTCGACGAGTCGATGGTGCGGCGATCGGCCAACGCGAAGGGAAGGATCGAATTCGCGCGGACCGATACGGTGTTTGATTTGTAGGGGAATCGAGTAATCCGGCTAAAGCCGGACGCCACCGCTATATCGTGGCCGCCAGGCGCAAGAACGCTTCCTCGACGCCTTCGCCGGTCTTCGCGCTTGCCGGCTGAATGGCCTTTGCGCCGAGCACACCCAACGCAGCATCACCCGGCGAAATCTTCCGCGCTTCCACCAGATCCATCTTGTTGACGACGAGAACGCTGGGCAGCGCGCCGATGTCGCGCGCGACCTGCTCGGCGAGGTCGTGCGCGGTCGCGATGGTTTCAGGACGGGTCGCGTCGACGACCAGCAGATAGCCGGCCGCGCCGCGGACGTACGAGCTCGGGACCGAGAAATGCTCCTCGGCGCCGGCGATGTCCCAGAGCATCAGCGTCAGCGCCTGATCGCCGAAAGTCACCGCCTTCTTGTCGACCTTCACGCCGATGGTCGTCAGGTATTTCTCGTCGAAAAGGCTCTCGACGAAGCGGCGGACCAGGCTGGTCTTGCCGACTCCGGACGCGCCCAGCAGGCAGATCTTCTTCTGTATCACGGAGTTTGGGATTATACGGCGCGCGCGTCCGCGGCTGATGGGCCTCGGAGGCCGTGTGATAGCCTAGCCCCACTATGGGGGCTACAGCCCGCGCCCGCCGCCGCATCCAACCCGTGAAGCCAGGTAAGAAACCGGTGCCTCCTTCGTCCAGAGAAAGGTCCGTCGCAGTCATGAAGAACCAACCCTCGTCCCCGACCAAACCCGATGGACAGTCGAACGGCGCCGCCGAGGATCTCGGCGGCGGCAATCTCGACAAAGTCCGCGACATCCTCTTCGGCAACCAGATCCGCGACAGCGACCGCCGCTTCCAGCGGCTCGAGGAGCGTCTGGCGCAGGACACGAACGAACTGAAGGAGGAAGTCCGGAAGCGGCTGTCGATGCTGGAGCAGTTCGTCAAGCAGGAGCTCGAATCGCTGGCGGAACGCATCAGCTCCGAGCAGCAGGAACGGACGGATTCGACAAAGGACCTGTCGCGCGAGCTTCGCGAGATGGGCAAGGCTTTTGAGAAGAAGGCGGGACAGCTCGAGGACCACACCGGCAAGGTGCAGCGTGAGCTGCGGCAGCAGCTCCTCGAGCAGCAGCATGGCCTGCGCGAAGAAATCCAGAAGCGCGTGGACGAAATCCTGGCGCGGCTGACCCGCGAGGCGACCGAGATCCGCAGCGACAAGCTCGATCGCACGATGCTCTCGGCGTTGCTGACGGAAGTGGCGATGCGCCTGACCAACGAGTTGACGCTGCCGAAACTGGGCGGCGAGCGTGCCTGACGCCCGGCCCGGCCCGCTGGCCGGGACCGGTCCGCACGGCCACGGCGAGGAGCTCGACGAACTCCAGGAGCTGCTGATTGGTCCGGAGCGAGCGCGGCTCTCCGCGCTCGAGGAACGTCTCGACGATCGCGAAGAGCGCCGCAAGGAACTCGGCGAAATCCTGCCTGGCGCGCTGCTCGAGCACGCGCTCGATCCGCGGCTCGCCCGGGCGCTGGCGCCGGGCGTCGAACGGGCGATCACAACCTCGGTCCGCCAGAATCCGGCGCCGCTCGCCGACGCGCTGTTCCCGGTCATGGGCCCGGCAATCCGCAAGGCCGTGGCCGCGGCGCTGGCCTCGATGGTCGACAGCCTCAATCGCACGCTGGAGCTGAGCGTCTCGGCCCGTTCGATCGGCTGGCGGCTCGAGGCGATGAAGTCGGGCAAGTCGTTCGCCGAAATCGTCCTCACCCACACGCTGCTCTACCGCGTCGAACAGGTGTTCCTCATCGAAACCGCGAGTGGCCTGCTGCTCCAGCACGTGCACCACGAAGACGACGTCCGCGATGCCGACATGGTGTCCGGCATGCTCACCGCGATCCGCGACTTCGTGCACGACTCGTTTCGTCTCGGCAAGAGCGAGAATCTCGAGGCGTTGAAGGTCGGCGAGCTCTCCGTCTGGATCGAGCAGGGACCGCGCGCGGTCGTGGCCGCGGTGATTCGCGGCGAAGCGCCGCTTTCGTTCCGTGAACGTCTGCAGTCCGCCGTCGAGACCATCCATCTGGAATTCTCCGAGACGCTCGAGCGCTTCAACGGCGACGCGGCGCCGTTCGACGCTGCCCGTCCGGTGCTCGAAACCTGCTTCCACACCGAGTACCGCAGCAGCGAAAAGCGCCCGAAGCGCGGCGCCTGGATTCTCGGCGCCGCAGTCGTCACCGCACTGGCGATCTGGCTCGCGTTCGTCGTCCGGGATCGCTGGCGCTGGAACAACTACCTCACTGCGCTGAAATCCGAGCCGGGAATCGTCGTGGTCTCGTCCGGCAGGAGCGACGGACGATTCGTCGTGACCGGCCTGCGCGATCCGCTGGCCAAGGATCCGGCGGAGCTGCTGCGGCAATCACCGCTGCCGCCAGGTGATGTGGCGGCACAGTGGGAATCGTTTTATGCGTCGACGCCCGATCTGGCGCTGGCGCGCGCCAGACAGGTCCTCGCGCCGCCGCCGGGCGTGACGTTGAACCTGACGGGCGGCACCCTGGCCGTGGCCGGCAACGCGCCGCCGGCATGGCTCGCCGATGCGCAGCGGCTGTCGCTGCTGATTCCAGGCGTCACGCGGCTCGACGCGTCGGCCGCGGTCGATGCACAGGTGGCCGCTGCCGTGAGGCGCGTGGAATCGCTGACACCGCTCTTCGTCAAAGGGCAGTCGCAACTGGCGCCCGGGCAGCAGGACGTCGTCGCGCAACTGGCGGCCGCGGCGACCGCGCTTCAGTCGATCGCGACGACCGGCAACCGCCGGTTCACGCTTGATGTCGTCGGCCACACCGACGCCGATGGCGCCGCCGAGGCCAACCTGCCGCTCAGCCGCGCCCGCGCCGAACAGATCCGCACCGCGCTCGTCGCCGCCGGACACGACCGGCTCGAGATCATCAGCACCGGCGTCGGCAGCAACGACCCCGCGGTCGAGTCCGTCAGGGAAGCCGACAAACAACGCAACCGCCGTGTCACCGTTCACGTCAAGCCAGCCGACGCTCCGGCGCCAGGAAGCTCCCGTCCATGATCCAGAAAAAGATCTGCATGCTCGGCGGCTTTGCCGTCGGCAAGACCAGCATGGTCTCCCGGTACGTCAGCAGCATCTTTTCGGACAAGTACCTATCGACGGTGGGCGTGAAGATCGACAAGAAGCCGCTGGAGGTCGATGGACTCGCGGTGACGCTGGTGCTGTGGGACATCTACGGTCAGGACGCGTTCCAGACGGTCCAGAAGTCTTACCTGCGCGGCGCCTCCGGTTACCTGCTCGTCGTCGACGGCACCCGCTACGACACGCTCCAGACCGCCTGCGATCTGCAGAAGATGGCGGCGGAAGTCGTCGGACCGGCGCCGTTCGTGCTGGCGCTCAACAAGTCGGATCTGGCGAGCGAGTGGCAAGTGGACGATCGCGCGCTCTTCAAGGTCGCGGAGGAGGGCTGGCCGATCATCCGGACCAGCGCCAAGTCCGGGACCGGGGTCGAGGAAGCCTTCACACGGCTGACAAAGGCCATGCTCGCCGAGGGGAAGTGAGCGATGGCGGACGCCCTGATCGAATTTCTGCTGCAGGAACTCGACCTCGCCGTCATCGAGTGGCTGCCTGACCGCTCGTTCCGGACCTTCACCGCGCCGCCCCGCTGGTTCAAGGGCATGGCGCAGTGGTCGTCGTTGCCGTTTCTCGAACACTTCCTGCCCGAGGCCGAGGAGCACTGGCGTCAGAACGCGGTCGGCGTGCTCACCTCCGGTCCGTTCATGATCGAGAACGCCGGCGAGGAACTGCTGCTCCGCGCCCGCGCGCTCAAGCTCGAAGGACGACTGGTCATGGCGATCGAGCGGATGATTGGCGACGCCGACACGCGGCCGATTCTTCGCGAGGCACGGCAGCAGGCGCTCGATCACGAACAACTCGAAGACCATGCGCGCGCCGTCCACGGTCCGGCCGACGCGATCGCCAAGGCCGTTCATCAACTGGGGGCCGCCGGACTGAGCGGCGACCAGCAGCAGATCGTCGATGGTCTCGCCAAGGCGAGCGCGAAGCTGACCGAGGTTGCCGCACACCTGCCGAAACCGCGGCCGCGGCGATCGCGATAGATCCCGGACAGGCTAAAGCCTGTCCCTACCGCTGTTCCGCTGTTTCAGGCTTTGCCTCGATGCGAATGGACGCCGCAATCGCGACGTGACGCTCACGCTCGATGTTGGCGCTCGATCCGAACACCGCCAGGTCCAGCGCTGCTCGACGCGAGAGATTGATGCCGACACCGGCGGTCGGCTGCCAGGCGCCACTCGTATAGAAGATGCCGGTACGAACAGTGCCCATGACGACCTGACGTTCGTAGCCGATGTGAAACGTCGTACCGGGAAATCCACGGCCGGCCGCAGTCAGCACCGACCAGCGGTCCGCGTGATACGCCAACGTTCCGCGGACATCGACTGGCACGGTGGCGCGCACATCCGGGCCGGGCACCGCCGCTGAACTCACCAGCGTCCCCTCGCCGGCGATGATGTTCGCCATGGAGTGCGTCGTCTGGCGGACCCCGGTCCAGGTGATTTCATTCAACAGCCCGCTGAACCCGCCGCCGATATCCCAGCGGCCGACGACCGCGGTCACGCCCGCGTCAATCGCGCGCCCTTGCCCGGAGGAGGAGCTGTTGCGCGTCGCGAGGAGCGGACTGGGTTGGGCCAGGTTGACCGTCAGCAGCCCGGCACCGTCGGTGTCCAGCCGCAACCCGCCGTCCACACCTTCATAGCGAAACCCGCCGAGAAAGTTGTAGTTCACCGCGACGTAGAGTCCGTCGCGCGCCGAAGGTGAAGCGGTGTCGTTCCAGAGAAATCGGCCGCGGTAGCCGACGGTCACCGCGGCGGCCGCCTCGAACTCCGATGCGCTGGTGACCCGAGCCTGCGCGTTCGGCGGGTACACCGCCTGGTCACCGCCGAAAATCTGATTGAACGCATCGTTCGTTGCAATGCCGGCTTGAACCGCGATGTACGGACCGGCGCCGACGTAAATGCGGTGATACGAGCCGGTCTCGTTCTGATGCAACTTGAGCGCGCCGCCGAAGCTCGGCGAGCACAGACCGCCCATCGAAGGTTGATCGACGGGCAGAAAGCCACGATAAACCGTCAGGTCACGATTCACGCGCCCGTCGCGCAGGTCGCTCAGAAAGTCGCCGCCATTGCTGCCGGTGCCGCGTCCCACGACGTAGTGAACGGGGGCAAAGACGTAGTCGATGGCCGCCACGGCGTCGAAGCTGTCGCTGCCGGGAACCACGCGGTCGGCGGTGGCGAGGACTTGAAAGAGACCGAGCGGGATGAAGAACGATCCGTACGGATGCCGCGGATCGACCATCTCTGAACTGAGCTGGTCAGTTCCGGCAACGTCGCCGAGCGCAACTTTTCTGGCGTCGAACGAAAAGCTCTGGGCCTGCAGCGGCGACGCACCGAGCAGGAAACACAGGAAGCACAGCGTCAGCCGAGGCACCGAGCAACTCTATCTCGGACCGGCTGAAGCCGGTCCCTACCGCTGAGATCGCGCTACCGGCTGCGAACGGGCTGGAGTGTCCTGGCGTTGACCCGGACCGAGACGGCGACGGCGATGTGACGCTCGCGCTCGATGTTGGCGCTGGTCCCGTAAGCGGCGAGATCCACCGCCACACGTTCCCCAAGCGGCAGGCCCACGCCGCCGGTCGGCTCCCAGCTGCCGTTTGAATGGAACGCGCCAACGCGCAGAGCCGCGTGACCGAGACGGCGTTCGTACCCCGCATGAAACGTCACACCATTGAAGCCGCGACCGACCGCGGTCAGCGCCGACCAGTTGGCTTCGTGATAGGCGAGATCACCGCGGACATCCACCGGCAGCACGACATCGATATCGCCCAGGCGATTCGTCGCACTCTGGATGAAATTGCTGTTGCCGCTGAGGAGATTGCCGATCGAGTAGCTGGTCCGCTCGACGCCGCTCCAGGTGATGTGATTGGCGATGCCGTTGGCGCCGACGCCCATCTCCCACTTGCCGATCACCGCACCAACACCCACATCGATGGCTCGCCCGCGTCCGGAGCCGGCCGTGTCGCGGGTGACGACGAGCGGCGCGCCGAGAAACGGATTCAACGTCAGAAGGCCGCCGGCGTCCGTGTCCAGGCGCAGCGACGTGCCAATGTTCTCGTAGCGGAACCCGCCAATGAAGTTGTAGTTGAACGCGACGTAGACCCCTTCGCGCTCCCCGTGGGCGCTGAAGCCCTCCGGCCACGGAAAGAGCGCTCGATATCCGAGCGTCGCGGACATGGCGGTCTGGATCTCGGTGCCGCTGGTCAACTGCATGTGCGCGTTCGGCACGTAGACCGGCGCGCTGCTGCCGAGAATCCGTGTGAGCGACTCGTCAGTCGTCAGCGCCCCTCGCAGAGCGACATACGGTCCGGCGCCGATGAAGACGCGTTGAAATGCGCCGTTGGGATTCGCATAGACACTGATGCCGCCGCCGATGGTCGGCGCGGCCAGGCCGCCGGAGGCGGGCTGGGTCGCCGGCAGAAACCCTCGATAGGCGTTCAGATCACGGTTGAGGAGCGCGTTCCGCAGATCGACCACGAACTCGTCACCGGTAATCGAACTGTTGCGGCCGACGACGTAGTGCACCGGTGCGATGGCGTACTCGATGGTGCGGACGATGTCGAACTGCTCGCTGGCCGGGTTCATCCGCTCGGAATTGCTCAAGACCTGGACGAGACCGAGCGGAATGATGATCGAGCTGTACGGACGCTCGTCCTCAATCATGTCCGTCGCCAGATTCCTGGTCCCGCCCATCGCGCCGAGCGCAATCTGCCGGGCATCGAGCGACCAGTTCTGGGCCAGAACCGACGCCGGAAAGACAACCATCACGAGCAGCGTAAGAACCAGGCGTCGCATGGAGGTTGAATCGGCAGCGACGATGCGAAGTTCTCGCCGCCGCCAGAACACGCAGCCCGCCGCAGTCCTGTGCAGGGCGGGATCGCGATTCTGTATTTGAGGTGACGCAATCGGCGCCGATTCAATGTCCGAGGAACCGGACCCGATGCCCACGAGCAACCTTGCGCAGATTCAGCAGGAAAGTGTCACCCGCGAGCGACGCGGATTCCGCCGCTCCCTGAGCAACCGTCTGATCTACTCGCTGGGCAAGGACCCGATGATGGCGACGCAGCGCGACTGGTTCAACGCCACCGCGTATGCCACGCGCGATCGGCTGATCGAGCGGTGGATGGACACGATGCGGAGCTACTACCGCTCCGACGCCAAGCGGGTCTACTACCTCTCGATGGAGTTCCTGACTGGGCGGCTGCTCTCCAACAGCCTGCTGAACATGGGGTACTACGAGCACTGCAAGGACGCACTCGCCCAGATGGAACTCGACTTCGAGGAAATCTGCCAGATCGAAGCGGACGCGGCCCTCGGCAACGGCGGCCTCGGGCGCCTGGCCGCCTGCTTCCTCGACTCGATGGCGACGCTCTCGCTGCCCGGCTACGGCTACGGGATTCGCTACGAGTACGGCATGTTCAACCAGCAGATCGAACAGGGCTGGCAGGTCGAGCACCCGGACAACTGGCTGCAGTACGGCAATCCGTGGGAGTTCGCGCGACCCGAAGCGCTCTTTCCGGTCAAGTTCGGCGGCCGGGTCGTCCAGTTCACCGACGAACACGGTGAATCACGGTTCCACTGGATCGATACCGACGACGTGATGGCGATGGCGTTCGATACGCCGGTGCCCGGCTTCGGCACCGAGACGGTGAACAACATGCGCCTGTGGTCGGCGAAGGCGTCGCGCGATTTCAACCTCAAGAGCTTCAACGAGGGGAACTACCTGCAGGCGGTCGCCAGCAAGAATGACTCGGAAAATCTCTCGAAGGTGCTCTATCCAGACGACTCGACGGCGAGCGGCCGCACGCTGCGGCTGAAGCAGCAGTACTTCTTCGTCTGTGCGTCACTCCAGGACATCCTGCGCCGCTTCCACTCCGTGCACGAAAGTCTCGACGATCTGCCGGACAAGGTGGCGATTCAACTGAACGACACGCATCCGTCGATTGCGATCGCGGAACTGATGCGCATCCTGGTCGACCTTCATCGTCTGCCGTGGGAAAAAGCGTGGGATCTGACGTCGCGGACATTCGCCTACACCAACCATACGCTGATGCCGGAGGCGCTGGAAAGCTGGCCGGTGAGCCTGTTCGCCGAGGTCCTGCCGCGGCATCTGCAGATCATCTACGAGATCAACCACCGCTTCCTCGAGCAGGTCCGCTATCAGTATCCGGGCGACGTCGATCGGCTCCGGCGGATGTCGATCGTTGACGAGAATGCCGCGGGACGCCGCCTGCGGATGGCCCATCTGGCGTTTGTCGGCAGCCACCGGGTGAACGGTGTCTCGGCGATTCACACGGAGCTGATGAAGACGCGCGTCTTTACCGACTTCCACGGCTTCTGGCCGGAGAAGATCATCAACATCACCAACGGGATCACGCCGCGGCGCTGGTTGAATCAGGCGAATCCGGCACTGGCCCGGCTCATCACCGACAGCATCGGGGAAGACTGGATCACCGACCTCTCCGAGGTCCGCAAACTCGACGCCTTCGCCGATCACGCTGATTTCAACCGCCGGTTCCGCGCCATCAAGTACGCCAACAAGCAACGGCTGGCGCACACGATCAAAGGCCGGTTGGGCATCACGGTCGATCCGGCATCGCTCTTCGACGTTCAGGTCAAGCGCTTTCACGAGTACAAACGCCAGCTGCTCAACGTGCTGCATGTGCTGACGCGCTACAGCCGGCTGCGCGACGGTCAGTCGAACCTGGTGCCGCGGACGGTGATCTTCAGCGGCAAGGCGGCTCCCGGCTACTGGATGGCCAAGTTGATCATCCGGTTGATTCACGGCGTCGCCGACGTGATCAACAACGATCCGGCGATTGGCGATCGACTGAAGGTGGTCTTCCTTCCCGACTACGGCGTCTCGAACGCCGAGCGCATCATCCCGGCGAGCGATCTCTCGGAGCAGATTTCGACGGCTGGCACCGAGGCGTCAGGCACCGGCAACATGAAGCTCGCGCTGAACGGCGCGATGACCATCGGCACGCTCGACGGCGCGAACATCGAGATGCGCGCCGAAATCGGTGCCGAGAACTTCTTCATTTTCGGGATGAATGCCGCGGAAGCCGAGGCGCGCCGCGACGGCTACAACCCATGGGAGATCTACGACGGCGACGTGGAACTGAAGCGTGTCCTCGACATGATCGCGTCGGGGTATTTCTCGGCGGATGCGCCGGAGCGGTTCCGGCCGATCGTCGACACGCTGCTGAACGGCGGCGACCACTATTTCCTGCTCGCCGACTACCGCTCGTACGTCGACTGTCAGGACCGGGTCGACGCGCTGTTCCGCGATCCCGAGGAATGGGCGCGCCGGGCGATTCTCAATGTCGCCGGCATGGGAAAGTTTTCGAGCGATCGGACGACGCTCGAGTACGCCGAAAAAGTCTGGCACGTTCAGACCGAAAAAGACGAACCGAAGAGCGCGTGAGCGTGTGACGCGGGGTCAGACACCCGGCGATTGTTCCGGTGTCCGACCCCGCTTATTTTCCGGGCGTGATGACTTCGAGGCCGTTGGTGTACGGCCGGAGGACCTGCGGGATCACGACTGAACCGTCCTTCTGCTGGTAGTTCTCGAGGATCGCAATCAGCGTCCGGCCGACCGCCAGCCCTGACCCATTGAGCGTGTGCGCAAATTCCGCCTTGCCGGTGCCGCCAGACCGAAACTGGATCTTGGCACGGCGCGCCTGGAACGCTTCGGTGTTGGTGCAGGAGGAAATCTCCCGGTAGGTTTTCTGGCTCGGCAACCAGACCTCGATGTCGTAGGTCTTGGCGGATGAAAACCCCATGTCCCCGGTGCACAGAAGCATAGTGCGGTACGGGAGCTCCAGGCGACGGAGCACCTCCTCCGCGTCGCGGGTCAGACGTTCGTGTTCTTCGTACGACTGCTCCGGCGTCGTGATCTTGACCAGTTCGACCTTGTCGAACTGATGTTGACGAATCAGCCCGCGAACGTCCTGGCCGTATGAACCGGCTTCGCTGCGAAAGCACGGCGTGTAGGCAGTGTAGTTGATCGGGAGATCGCGGCCGTCGAGGATTTCGCCGCGGTGAAGATTGGTCAGCGGCACCTCGGCCGTCGGCACGAGATACAAGTCCCAGTCGCCGGCGATCTTGAAGAGATCCGCTTCGAACTTCGGCAGGTTCCCCGTGCCGGTCAGCGCCGCGGCATTGACGAGAAAGGGCGGCTCCATCTCCCGGTAACCGTGCTCGGTCGTGTGGAGATCGAGCATGAAGTTGATCAGCGCCCGTTCGAGCCGGGCGCCGGCGCCGCTCAGGACGGAAAACCGCGCCCCGGCGATTTTCGTCGCGCGCTCGAAGTCGATAATCCCGAGCGCCGGACCGAGATCCCAATGCGCCTGCGGCTCGAAGTCGAACTCGCGCGGCGTGCCGTGGCGGCGGACCTCGACGTTGTCGGCGGCGGATCTGCCGGTCGGCACGCCGGCGTGCGGCAGGTTCGGCAGCTGAAGCAGCGCCTGCATCCGCTGATATTCGATCGCATCGAGCTGAATTCCGAGCTGTTTGATCTGCTGCGCGCGCTGGCGGTTGGTTTCCTGGATGTGGGCGGTGTCCTGGCCCTGCCGTTTGGCCTTGGCGATCTCGTCTCCGGACGTGTTCTGCTGACGCTTCAGTCCCTCGAGTTCGGGAATGACGCGGCGGCGGACGGATTCGAGCGTCGCGAGCTCTTCGAGCGCGCGATCCGGATCCATCCCGCGGTTCGTCAGGCCGGTCCGAACCGCCTGCATGTTCTCTCTCACGAAATTGGGGTCGAGCATGCTACCTCGTGCATCATTGTATATGTCGCGCGTTCTCGCTCGCGGCCGAGTTCTGCTACGATCCGCGCGATGTCATCTATCGTCCGCAAAGCCGTGTTTCCTGCCGCCGGTCTGGGCACCCGCTTCCTGCCCGCGACCAAGGCGCAGCCGAAGGAAATGCTGCCGCTCGTCGACAAGCCGATCATTCAGTACGGCGTCGAGGAAGTGGTCGAGTCGGGCATCGACAATGTCATCCTCGTGACCGGCCGCGGCAAGAACGCGATCGAAGATCACTTCGACGTCTCGGTCGAACTCGAAACGTTTCTTGCCGAACGCGGCAAGCACGATCTCCTCGCCGAGGTCCGCAAGATCTCCGGCATGATCAATTTCGCCTACGTCCGTCAGGGCGAACCGCTCGGCCTCGGCCATGCGGTGCTGGTCACCCGCGCGCTGGTCGGCAATGAACCGTTCGCCGTCGTGCTCGGCGACGATGTGATCGACGCTGATCCGCCGGCGACCAAGCAGCTGATCGACGTGTTCCACCGGGTCAACGGTCCGGTGATCGCCGTCGAGCGCGTGCCGATGGACGAGGTCTCGAGTTATGGCGTCATCGAACCCGACCACTCGGCGAATCTCGGCCCGGGCGTCTACAAAATCAAGGATCTGGTCGAGAAGCCGCCGCGCCACGAAGCGCCGTCCAACATGGCAATCATCGGGCGCTACATCCTCACGCCCGACATCTTCGACGCCCTCGAAACGATCAAAAAGGATCGGACCGGCGAGATCCAGCTGACCAACGGCCTGCGCGAACTGCTCAAGACGCGTCCGCTCTATGCCTGCGAGGTGAAGGGCGTCCGTCACGATACCGGAAACAAACTGGGGTTCCTGAAGGCCGTCGTCTACTTCGCCCTGCGCCGTCCGGAGCTCGCCGAGAAGTTCTCGGCCTACCTCGCCTCCTCCGGGTTCGCGCTGAAACGCTAGTCCTTCGCGGGCGGTTTCGCCGTACTGGACGACGAGTCCGACGACTTGGACGATGAGTCCGAGGGCGCCGCGGTGGACGTCTCGGTTTTCGTCGTTGAATCCTTCGCCGCCGACGTTTCGCCGGCATCACTCTTCTCGCTGCCCTTGTCGCCTTTCTCGCTGCTCTTTCCGCCCTGGTCCTTCTTGGCGTAGTCGGTGATGTACCAGCCGGTGCCTTTGAACTGGAAGGCCGGCGACGAGATCTGTTTGTGGACCGGGCCGCGGCCGCACTTCGCGCAGGTTTCGAGCGGTGGATCAGAAAACTTTCGAATGGCTTCGAAGTGCTGACCGCAGGCGTCGCAGAGATATTCGTACAGCGGCATGATCAAAACTACTCGAGCAGGTCGCCGTTATCGTCGGTCAGCATCAGTTTGCGATGCAGCCAGATCGGCGCCGTGCCATGGCCGAGCAGCGTGTCGTGAAAGGTTTTCAACGAGAACGCCTTGCCTTCCTGTTGTTTATAGTCCTGACGGAGTTTGAGCAACATCAGCTTGCCGACGGTATACACGAGATACGTCGGATCGAAGGTGCCGCGTTCCGCTTCGCGCCTCGCGCTCGCTTCCTCCATATAGGCTTCGTCGCGGAACAGGCGTACGCCCTGTTCAACGGAAAGGTCCTCGGTGTGCAGCTTGATGCCGACGATGAAGCGGACGAGCCGAATCAGCGCCTCGGCGAGCTGGCCAAGTTTGACCGCGGCGTCGTTCCGGCCGAAGCCGGCTTCGATCATCATCTGCTCGCAGTAGTGCGCCCAGCCTTCGACAAATGACGCCGGAGCAAAGAGCGTCGACTTGCGCGCCTTCGAGGCGACTTTGCGCGCGTGCTGCGACTGCAGGAAGTGTCCGGGATAGACCTCGTGAATCGAGATCGACCAGAGCGTCGGGAAGTTGTAGTCGCGGAGATGTTCCAGTTGGCGCTCGTGGCTCCACGACGGGTCGATGTCGGTCAGGTAGTAGAAGGCGCGGCTCGGTTTGGTCTCGAACGGACCCGAGGTCCACATGCTGGCGAACGACCAGCGATAGAACTCCGGCGTCGGGGCGACCGTGATGGGTTCGGCAGGCGGAATTGTGACCAGCCCCTGCCGCTCGACGAAGGTTTTCAGTTCCTCGAGCTGCTCGCGGCCGACGCGAATCAGATCGCCTGGACCCGGGTGGGCTGACTTGGTTTTCGCCCAGGCGGCGAGGGGATCGCCGCCATTGCCGCGGCCGGCCAGCGCCTTGAAGGCTTGCTGTGTCGCCTCCAGTTCGCGCGTCGCAATCGCCAGCAATCGCTCGACCGGAAGGCCGATGCCTTCGTCGAGGCGCACCTTCTGTTCGAACTTGTCGCGCCCGAGTCGGAAGGAACCACGGGCCTTCGGCGCGACCTCGTCTTCGAGATACTGCAGGTAGGCACCGACCGCCTGCGAGGCCTCGGCCTGCGCGTCGGCCAGGTCGCCGAGCAAATGCAAATCGTCGACGCTCGAAAAGGCCCGCGGCAGATCCTCGTCGATGAAGGTCAGCGCACCGCGCATCGCCTCGATGCCGACCTTGACGAAAATGCCCGGCGGCTCCTTGACGTTGTCGCGAGCGGCCTGAATGACACGCGGCGTCTGGCGCAATTTCGAGAGCGCCCGGCGGGCCCGTTCGGCCGGCGGCGCGTAGGCGAAGAGCGTCTGCGTCGCGAGGCTCGAGGCGATGAGGTCGGCATAGAACTGGGGATTCTTCTCCCAGGTCCGCACCTCTTCGAGGTCGAACATCCGGCTGCGCAGATGCCCCGCGAGCATGCGGTGTTCCAGCGCTTCGACGACGGTCAAGCCGTCGCGGTCGATCTCTTCCAGACGGCGCAGGTAGCCGGTCAGGGCGCGGAGTTCGTGTTCGATCCCGTGCCGGCTGACGTCCTCGAGCAGGTCGTCGTGAGCGTGTACGCCGTCGAAGGTGGCCTGCGTGGGATGCGTTTCGTGGAGGTACCCGAGGAGGTCGTCAACGAAATGCGGAAGTGGTTCGGAAACGGGCATGGCTCCTGACGTGAATGGGACCGTTGAACCGTGGCCGGGCTGGCCACCCAAGCGATCCGTCAATGGTACAATAAAGAGTCTCGCAACATGCCCGGCACGCTGTTCGTGGTCGCCACGCCAATCGGCAACCTCGAAGACGTGACGGCCCGGGCGCTCCGGATCCTGCGGGAGGTTTCGCTGATTGCGGCGGAAGACACGCGCCGCACGTCCCACCTCCTGACCCGCTACGGAATTACGACTCCGACAACGAGCTTCCACGAGCACAACGAACATGAGAAGACGCCGGCGATCCTTGCCCGGCTTGACGCTGGCGAGAACGTCGCCCTCGTATCTGACGCCGGGACGCCGGCGATTTCCGATCCTGGTGCGCACCTGGTTGCCGCGGCGACCGCCCGGGGTCTGACGGTTTCGCCGATTCCCGGTCCCAGCGCCCTTCTCGCATTGCTTTCTGCGGCTGGGATGGAAGGGTCCTCGTTCACATTCCTTGGCTTCCCTCCAACTAGGTCGTCAGCCAGAAAACAATGGCTCGAGTCGTTGGCGAAGGCTGTCCCGCTGGCCATCTTCTACGAGGCGCCTCATCGGATCCGAGACACGTTGGCTGAGATTGGGCAGGCACTTAACGATCCAACGGTAGTGGTGGGTCGAGAGCTGACCAAGGCCCATGAAGAATTGGTCAATGGACAGATTTCTGCAGTCTTAAACCGGCTGGACGAACGCGGAGAGTTCGTTGTTGCGGTACGGGTCCCCGACAAAACCACCATCGAGGAGCTTTCGGACGAGAAGATTGTCCCGTTATTTGTGCAATTGACCAATTCTGGCGGTCTGACGAGGCGCCAGGCGATTGCAACGATCAGTCGAAGACATGGTGTTTCGGCGAAGGAAATCTACGGCGCCATCGAGAAGCACAAGAACTCTGTTGGTTGACCGAATCGTTCGGCTTCTGATAAGTTTCCCGCGGTTTTCAGGCGAGATGTTGGCGCTCGGCGTGTCAGGCACACGACTATGGCGAAGCAGCGACCGCAGCCGAAAATCAAGGCTCAGAACGTCCGGCCTGCACCGGCCGCAACCGTCGCCCGAACGGCGAGTCCGGCGTCGACTGCGCCGGCGCCACCCGTCTCCCATGCTGCGATGCGTCCTCCCGAACCGCAGAAGCGCACGTCATACGTCGAGGCCGTTGCCGTCTACGAGAAGGGCGTCGCCGCGCTGCAGCGTCACGCTTACGACCACGCGCTCGAGTTGCTGCAGTCGGTGCTGACGCAGTATCCGGACGAAAAGGAACTGCACGAACGGGTGCGCTTGTACCTCAACATTTGCGAGCGTCATGTGAAGGCCAAGCCCGTCACGCCGCAAACCGTCGAGGAGCGCCTCTACGCCTCCACGCTCGCCATCAACGGCGGAAATTACGACGAGGCGATTCACCATCTCCGTCTGGTGCGGGATGAAGACCCCGACAACGACCACGCGCTCTACATGCTGGCGGTCGCGCATGCGCAGCGTGGTGAGCATGCTGAAGCCGTGGCCCACCTCGAGCGCTCTATCGCGCTGAACCCCGAGAACCGGGCGATGGCCCGGCGCGATCCCGATCTGGAGCCGTTGCACGACGACGAGACCTTCCGGACGGCGGTCGAAGCGCGGCGCGGGACGCCGATCGAGGCGGACCGCCGCACACTCCGTCCCAAATCGGCGCGATAATTACAGGACGGCAGGCGGCCGCTCCACGGCGATCCCGCCGAGGATCCGATACCTCGGCTGCCGAGCCCAGCGAGGCTCTGCCCAGAGCACGTTAGCCTCGCTGATCTCGCCGTTGCGTTTGCCCCGCTATGCGGGGCAGTCGTCTTGCCGGATCAAGATTTGGCTCATTCGCAACGACTTTGCTCGATCAAGACGCCTAACCATGTCTGATGTCCACGTCGTGATCCTTGCTGCGGGCAAAGGGACCCGCATGAAGTCCGCCCTCCCGAAGGTCTTACACAAAGTTGCGGGCATTCCCCTTATTGAATATGTGCTCGCGGCCGCGGCGACGCTTCGGCCCGCCACGACGACGGTCGTCATCGGCCACCAGGCAGAAACGCTCGAGCAGTCGCTCTCGAGTCAACATCACGGCCTCAACTTTGTGGTCCAGGAGCCACAGCTCGGCACGGCTCACGCGCTTCTGTGCACGGAGCCGCTCCTCCGCGCCAAGACGGGGACGCTCATCCTCTTGTCGGGAGATGTGCCGCTCCTTTCACCGCAAACGTTGAAAACACTGGTCGAACACCATCGGCGCACGGCGGCGGCGGCCACGGTGATCACGGCGACGGTCGAGAACCCGCACGGCTACGGACGCATCGTCCGCACCGGCGAGCAAATTGCACAGATTGTCGAAGAGAAGGACGCGACAGACGCCGAGCGGCGCATCCGCGAGATCAATTCGGGCATTTATGCGTTCGAACTGTCGGGCTTGTTCGCGGCGGTCCGTCGGATCGGCGCCCAGAACGCCCAGCGGGAGTATTACCTGCCGGATCTCGTGTCGATATTCAGAGGGCAAGGTCTGGGCGTGGAAGCGGTTCCGGTCGCGAACGCCGTCGAGATTCAAGGCATCAACAGTCGGGGAGAGCTCGCTGCGGTGAGCCAAATCGTGAAACAGAACAAGAACGCCGAACTGATGGCCGCGGGAGTGACCATCGAGGACCCGGCAACCACGTACATCCACCGGTCCGTCCAGGTCGGGCCCGACACCATCATCCACCCTGGCGTATCGCTCGAAGGCCTGACGGTCGTCGGCGGTGGCTGTGAGATTCACAGCGGCACGCGCATCGTGAACTCGGTGATTGGCGATCGCGCGACGGTCCTGAACCACTGCGTGATAGTCGACTCGAGCCTCGGGCACGGCGCCTCGGTCGGACCGTTTGCGCACCTGCGCGGCGGCGCGTCGCTCGCGTCCGACGCCAAGGTCGGCAACTTCGTCGAGCTGAAGAAGACGGCGCTCGGTCCGGGATCGAAGGCCATGCATCTCGCCTATCTCGGCGACGCCGTCATCGGCTCGCACGTCAACATCGGCGCCGGCACGATCACGTGCAACTACGACGGCACGCACAAGCACACCACGACGATTGAAGACGGCGCGTTCATCGGCAGCGACACGCAGCTGATTGCGCCGGTCACCGTGGGCGAAGGCGCATATGTCGGCACCGGCACGACGGTTCGCGAGAATGTCCCGCCCGGGGCGCTGGCGGTCAGCGCCGGCAAGCAGCGCAACATCGACGGCTGGGTCGAGGACAAGAAGAAGCGCCGCAAGAATTAACAATGCTCAATTGTTAATTGTCAGTTTCAAGGATCACGCTATGTGTGGAATCGTCGGCTACATCGGCAACAAGGACGTCGTTCCGGTTCTCATCGAAGGGCTCCGCAAGCTCGAATACCGCGGCTACGATTCCGCGGGCGTCGCGGTCGTCCGCCACGGCACGGTGGATCTGCGCCGGAGCGCCGGCAAGCTCTCGAATCTTGAATCCGTCATCGACAAGGATCCGATCTCCGGCGACTACGGCGTCGGCCACACCCGCTGGGCGACGCATGGCCGGCCGACCGAAGAGAACGCCCACCCGCATCGCGACTGCACCGGCAAGATTGTCGTCGTCCACAACGGGATCATCGAGAACTACCTGGATCTGAAACACGAACTGCAGCGGCAGGGCCACAAGTTCGTGACCGAAACCGACACCGAAATCGTCGCGCACCTCGTCGAGCGCGAGATGAAAGACGACGGACTCGAGAATGCAGTGCGGCGCGCCCTGATGCTGATGCGCGGGCTGTTCGCGCTCGTGCTGATTTCGGCCGACGATCCGGAAAAGATCGTCGCCGTCAGAAAGGGCCCGCCGATCGTCGTTGGGCTCGGAGACGGCGGCCGTGAATTCTTCGTCGCCTCTGACGTTCCCGCGATTCTGAGCCACACCCGCGACGTCGTGTTCCTCGGCGACGAGGAAATGGCGGTGGTCACCCGCCGGGGCGTCCAGTTCACGGACTTCTTCGGCCGGCCGGTGTCCGCCGCGACACAGCGCGTCCTGTGGGATCCGATCATGGCGGAGAAGGCCGGCTACAAGCACTTCATGCTCAAGGAGATCTTCGAGCAGCCGACCGCCGCCCGCGAAACCGTGCTCGGCCGCGTCTCGCAGGAAACCGGCGAGGTCTTCCTCGAGGAGATGAACCTCTCCAACCAGCAGCTGGCGCATGTCGACCGCATCACGATTCTGGCGTGCGGAACGTCCTGGCACTCGGCGCTCGTCGGCAAGTTCCTGCTCGAACAGCTGGCCCGTGTGCCGGTCGAAGTCGACTACGGATCCGAGTACCGCTACCGCAGCCCGATTGCGTCGAAACGGACGCTGGCGATCATCATCACCCAGTCCGGCGAGACGGCCGACACGCTGGCCGCCCTCCGCGAAGCCAAGCAACACGGCGCCTCCAGCCTGGCGATCTGCAACGTCGTCGGCAGCATGGCGACGCGCGAGACCGACGGCACGGTCTACACGCACGCCGGACCAGAGATCGGTGTGGCCTCGACGAAGGCCTTTACGTCTCAGCTCGTCGCCCTGTATCTGCTCGCCCTGCGAATCGGCCAGGCGCGCGGTACTCTCAGCCTCGAGGCGTCCAAAGCGCACGTCGATGCCCTGCTGCAGCTGCCGACGCTCCTCGAGCAGACATTGAAGGTGGCGCCGGAGATCGAACAGGTTGCCGCGCGCTTCCACAACCGGGCCGACTTCCTGTATCTCGGCCGCGGGATCAACTATCCGATCGCCCTCGAGGGCGCGCTCAAGCTGAAGGAGATCTCGTATATCCACGCCGAGGGGTATCCGGCCGGCGAGATGAAGCACGGGCCGATCGCTCTGATTGACGAGCGGATGCCGGTCGTCGCGCTGGCCCCCGACGATGCGGTCTTCGAGAAAATGCTCGGCAATATGCAGGAGGTCAAGGCCCGCGGCGGCTCGGTGATCGCGATCACGACTCGCGGCCACAACACGCTGTCGGCGATTCTCGACCCGACCCGGGACGTGATTATCGAGATCCCGCGGATGCCGGAACTGCTGACACCGATCGCGATGGTCGTGCCGCTGCAGCTCCTGGCCTACGACATCGCGGTCCGGCGCGGCTGCGACGTCGACCAGCCGCGCAATCTCGCCAAGAGTGTGACGGTCGAGTAGAGGTCGGAGGTTAGAGGTCAGGGACTCGGGGCTAGGGACTGGGGGAGGACGATGCTACGATCGGCATCGCGTCGGTCCTTCAAGTCCCTGCATGCAGTTCCTGAACAGCCTCAATCCTGAACAGCGCGACGCGGTCCTGCACGTCACGGGACCGCTGCTGATCCTCGCCGGCGCCGGATCGGGCAAGACGCGCGTCATCACCAGCCGCATCGCCTATCTCGTCGGCGATGGCCACGCGCAGCCGCACGAGATTCTCGCCGTCACGTTCACCAACAAAGCCGCGGAGGAAATGCGCGCCCGCGTCGAAGCGCTGCTCGGGTCCGACTGCAGCCGCATGTGGGTGTCGACGTTCCACTCCTTGTGCGCGCGATTGCTGCGGCGTGAAGCCCCGGCGATTGGCCTGTCGCGGGATTTCGTGATCTACGACTCGTCCGACCAGCTCGTCGTCGTCAAGCAGGCGATGAAGGAGCTGCATATCGACGACAGCATCGTCCAGCCACGCGCGGCGCTGTCGCGGATCAGCCACGCCAAGAACCGGATGGAGAGCCCCGACGCGATCGCGGCGGCGGCCGGGTGGAACCGCCGCGAGGAACACATCGCGAAGGTCTACAGCTACTACCTCAACGCGCTCAAAGCGGCGAGCGCGCTGGACTTCGACGACCTGCTGCTGAAGACCGTCGAGCTCTTCGAGAACGCGCCGACGGTGCGGGCGAAGTACGCCAACCAGTTCCGCTTTGTGATGGTCGACGAGTACCAGGACACCAACCGGCCTCAGTACTTGTTGATTCGGCGACTGGCCGAAGTGCATCGCAACCTCTGTGTCGTGGGCGATCCGGATCAGTCGATCTACAAATGGCGCGGCGCGGATCTGAGAAACATCCTGGACTTCGAGCAGGATTTTCCCGAAGCGGTCACCGTCAAGCTCGAACGCAACTACCGTTCGACACAGGTCATCCTCGACGCCGCGTCAGCCGTGATCAGCCACAACCGCAACCGCAAGGACAAGCGGCTGTGGACCGACCAGGCCGGCGGCGCGCGGATTGTCTATTACCGCGGCGGCGACGAGATTGAAGAAGCCGACTTCATCATGCGGACGGCGCGGACGGGCCTGGCCGACGACGTCGATGCCAAGGTCGCGGTGCTCTACCGGACCAACGCTCAGTCGCGCAGCATCGAAGATGCGCTGATGCGCGAAGGGCTGGCCTACAAGATCGTCGGCGGGGTCCGGTTCTACGAGCGCAAGGAAATCAAGGACTCGCTGGCGTACCTGCGGCTCGTGATCAATCCGCACGACGACGTCAGTATTCGGCGGGTCATCAACGTACCGGCGCGCGGCATCGGCAAAGGCGTCATGGACGCTCTGGACAGCTTCCAGCCGTCAACACACGAGGACCTGCCGCTTCTTGCCGCCGGCCTGCAGCCGACCGTGGCGACCAACTCGCTCTGGGCACGAATCGTTCGAGGGTTGGAAGAACGCGCCTATACCGGGCGGGCCGCGGCGTCGCTGGCCACGTTTCGCGATCTGATCATCGCGCTCACCGACATCGCCCGCGCCGATCCGGTCTCGATCACGCTCGGCAAGATTCTCGACCGCAGCGGTTACCTGCGGGATCTTCGCGAGGACCGATCGGAGGACGGCGAAGCGCGCATCGAAAACCTCGCCGAACTGGTCTCGGCGGCGCGCGAGTACGAAGGCCGCGATCCCGAGCCGTCGCTGACCGGATTCGTCGATCGCCTGTCTCTGCTGTCGGATGTCGACGAGGAGCAGGGCACCAAGAACGCCCGGATCTGGATGATGACCCTGCACAGCGCGAAGGGTCTCGAGTTTCCGACCGTGATCCTCGCGGGCCTCGAGGAAGGACTGTTCCCGCATTCCCGATCCAGCGAGGACGAAGAAGAGCTCGAAGAGGAACGCCGGCTCTGCTATGTCGGCATGACGCGTGCGCGCCAACGCCTGGTGCTGACTGGCGCGGCGCGGCGGCGGGTCTTCGGCGAGTACAAGGCCAGTGAACCTTCACAGTTCATCGACGAGATTCCGTCGGATCTGCTCGAACGAAAGACGCCGACGTTCTCCTCCACCGGCTACCAGGGCAACTTCTCGCACTATACGTTCCAGACCAACCCGTACGGACGCGGCGGCAGGGGCGGACGGGCGCGCGAGGAGGCGCCGGTTTACGCCTACGAAGACGAGGATCAGTCGACCGGCCTGGCGCTCAGGCCCGGCATGCGTGTTCGCCATCATCAGTTCGGCATCGGCAACGTCATTTCCGTCGAACCCGTCGAAGACGACATGAAGCTGGTCGTCCGCTTCAACCTGGTGGGGACGAAGACGCTCCGCGCCAAATACGCCCGCCTCGAACCGGCCTGACCGCGCGACGCACATGACCCCCGAAGAGTCCGAGCGGACGTATTCCGGCACCATCGTCGCTGCGGTGATTTTCGGCATGATGATCGCGGGACTGGTGTATCGCTACTGGCCAAGCGATGAGCGCGACATCTTGCGCCACATCAGCAATCTCGGCGAAGCGCTCTCACTCCCCGGCGCCGAGAGCGAGCCCCTGAGCGCGACGCGATTTGCCGCGCTCCGGGAATACTTCGCCCCGGACGTCCGGTTCCGGTGGGACGATCAGGAGATCGTGACGCGCGAGGTGCTTCTGGCGCGATTGCGGAGTTGGACACCGCCGCCACTCGGCGTCCGCGTCGAATTCGTCGATGTGCGCGTCACGCTGGCGGAAAACCGGGCCACCGCCACGGTCCAGTTGACCGCCCACCTGTCCACTCGACGAACCGGGCAGGACGACGGGAGCCTGACCACACGCGCGATCGTCGCGTCGATGACACACGCCAGCGGCGACTGGGTCATCGCCACAGCGGACGCCAGCGCGCCCGATTAGCGCTCACTCCGTCCCGTTAACGTCTTCTTCTTTTTCGGCGAGCTTGGCGATGGAGACGACCTTGTCGCCGTCCTCGATGTCGATCAGCCGGACACCCTGAGTGGCACGGCCGATGGCGCGGACGTCATTGGTCTGCATCCGCAGGATCATGCCCTGCTGGGTGATGAGCAGGATTTCGTCGCCATCCTGGACGTAGGCCACGCCCACCACAGGGCCGTTGCGGTCGCTGGTCGTGATGTTGATGATCCCGACGCCGCCGCGCGATTGGATGCGGTATTCCTCGATCTCGGTGCGCTTGCCGTAGCCTTGTTCGGTGACGGTCAGCAGCGTGCCGCCTTCCTTCACCGTCTCCATGGCGACGACGAAGTCGTCGTCGCGCAAGGTGATGCCGCGGACCCCGTAGGCCGTCCGGCCCATCGACCGGACATCACCTTCGGGGAAGCGGATCGCCATGCCGCTGTGCGTGCCGATGAAGACCTGAGCGCTGCCGTCGGTCAACTGGACGGCAATGACCGAGTCGCCGTCCTCGACCCCCATCGCGATGATGCCACCGGCGCGCGGGTTGCTGAATGCTGCCAGCGTCGTCTTCTTGACGACGCCTTTGCGCGTGCCCATCACGACGAAATTGTTTTCGTCGAACTCCTTGACCGCGAGCATCGCCGCGATGCGTTCCCCTTCCTCCATCGACACCAGATTGGCGATCGATTTGCCCTTGCCGCCAGGACCGACATCGGGGATTTCGTGGACCTTCAGCCAGTAGGCCCGGCCGCGGTCCGAGAAAATCATGATGTACGCATGCGTCGACGCGACGAACAGGTGGCCGACGAAGTCTTCGTCCTTGGTCCGCATGCCGATCCGGCCCTTGCCGCCGCGGCGCTGATTCCGGTAGGTCGAAATCGCCGTCCGTTTGATGTAGCCGGTGTTGCTGACGGTGATCGCCATGTCTTCTTCGGCGATCAGATCTTCGATGCTGAGCTCACCGGACTCGGCATCGAGAATCTCGGTGCGCCGCTCGTCGCCGTACTTCTCCTTGACCTCGCGCAGCTCGGTCACGACGATCTGCATCAACAGCCGTTCGCTGGCAAGAATCGCGCGAAGTCGCTCGATGGTCTTGAGCAGTTCGGCCAGCTCGTCGAGGATCTTCTGGCGCTCGAGACCGGTGAGGCGCTGGAGCTGCATGTCCAGGATGGCCTGGGACTGTATCTGTGAGAGTCCGAAGTTCGTCATCAGGCCGTCGCGCGCTTCCGGGACGGTCTTCGACCCGCGAATCAGCCTGATCACCTCGTCGAGATGATCGAGCGCGATCTTCAGCCCTTCGAGGATGTGGTACCGCGCCTCGGCCTTGCGGAGCTCGAACTCGGTCCGGCGCCGCACCACTTCGCGCCGGAACTCGATGAAGCTCTCGACGAGCTCCAGCAGATTGAGCACCTTCGGCCTGCCGCCAACAATCGCCAGCATGATGATGCCAAAGCTCGATTGGAGCGGCGTGTACTTGTATAGGTTGTTGAGCACGACTTCCGGCACTTCGCCGCGCTTCAACTCGACCACGATGCGCATGCCGTCGCGGTCGGACTCGTCCCGGAGATCAGAAATGCCTTCGAGCGTCTTCTCACGAACCAGATCCGCAATCCGTTCGATCAGTTTGGCCTTATTGACCTGATACGGGATTTCGGTGAAGACGATCGACGTACGGTCGCCCTTCTTGTTGGTCTCCGTGATCGACCGCGCCTGCATCAGAATCGAGCCGCGCCCGGTCGTGTAGGCCTGGACCGCCCCAGCGCGGCCGACGATGAAGCCACCGGTCGGAAAGTCTGGCGCAGGAATCAGGCGAATCAGTTGACGGATCTTCTCGGCGCGGGTCGGCGCGGGCGTCTCGCCCTGCGCGTCGCGGAGATGGGTGTTCTCGATGATCCAGATGCAGCCGTCGATGACCTCGGTCAGATTGTGAGGCGGGACGTTGGTGGCCATCCCGACGGCGATGCCGGCGGAACCGTTGACGAGGAGGTTGGGAAACGGCGTCGGCAGAACCGTCGGTTCTTCGGTGGTCTCGTCGTAGTTGGGAGTGAAGTCGACCGTGTCCTTGTCGAGGTCGACCATCATGTCGTCGGCCAGCGCCTGGAGCCGCGACTCGGTATACCGCATCGCCGCCGGCGGGTCGCCGTCGATCGAGCCGAAGTTGCCCTGGCCGTCCACCAGGGGATAGCGCATGTTGAAGTCCTGCGCCATCCGGACGAGCGTGTCGTAGATCGAGGCATCGCCGTGAGGATGGAAGTTGCCCATCACCTCGCCGACGATCTTGGCGCTCTTGCGATACCCGCGCGTCGACGCCAAGCCCATCGTCTTCATGCCGTACAGGACACGGCGATGCGCCGGCTTCAGGCCGTCGCGGGCGTCCGGCAGCGCTCGGCCAATGATTACGCTCATGGCGTAATCCATGTACGACCGCTTCATCTCGTCTTCGATGTTGACGGGCTGGTGAATCTGAACGGGTTCAGGCATGCGTTGTTGGAAGAGGGAGATTTAGCGCCTGGCGCTAGACATCGAGGTTCTTCACGTCGAGCGCGTTGTCTTCGATGAACTTGCGGCGCGGTTCCACTTGATCACCCATCAGTGTGGTGAACATCAAGTCCGCTTCTGTGTGATCTTCCGCACGCACCTGGAGCAGAGTCCGAATCGCCGGATTCATCGTGGTTTCCCACAGCTGCTCCGGATTCATCTCACCGAGACCTTTGTAGCGGTTGATCGCGACGCCCTTCTTGCCGGCGGTGAGGAAGTAGTCCACGAGCTCGTCGATGGTCTTCAGCCTGACGTCCTTGGGTGGGGCGGCCGAACGCGCTGGCGCCACCGGCGCCGCGCCCTCGACCGGGATGTCTTCGGCCGGCTCTTCGACCGCCGACACGATGGTCTCGCCGGAAATCGGTGGCATGTCCTTGCGGTTCGCGATCAGCGTGCGGTACTCACCGGCGGTCACGAAGTCGACGCCAATCCGATCGTGACGCGGGTAGCCGGTCGAGCGATCTTCAATCTGCAGGAGATACCGGTTGTGCTCCTCGTCGGGATGCACGCTAACCGCTCGAACCTCACTGGTCAGTGTCTGCGCGAAGGCTTCCAGACGATCCCGGTCGGCAAAGTAGTCGCGATCAGCGCCGGCGGCGACCAGTGCTTCGACGACTTCCCGGTGATGACCGCGTCGTTCGACGGTGTGCAGAAGCTTTTGTTGGGCGACCAGCTTCTGCAGCACGCGCTCGAGCTCGGTGCCTGAAATCTCCACGCCCGTCGACACGACGCGCACGACCCGCCCTTCGACCGCCCGGCGAATGAGATACACCTCGAGGTCGCGTTCGTCCTTGATGTAGGTTTCGGACTTGCCGCGCTTCACGCGGAACAGCGGCGGCTGGGCGATGTAGATGTAGCCGCTTTCGATCGCCGACGGCAGCTGCCGGTAGAAGAACGTCAGCAGCAGCGTCCGGATGTGCGATCCGTCGACGTCGGCGTCGGTCATGATGATGATCCGGTGATACCGGATCTTCGCCAGGTCGAAATCCTCAGCGCCGATGCCGCAGCCAAGAGCGGCGATCATCGTCTTGATCTCGTCACTGCCGAGCATCTTGTCGAAGCGAGCCTTCTCGACGTTCAGAATCTTCCCTTTGAGCGGCAGGATGGCCTGGAAGCGACGATCCCGGCCCTGCTTGGCTGATCCACCGGCCGATTCGCCCTCGACGATGTACAGCTCGCAGAGCGCCGGATCACGCTCCTGACAGTCCGCGAGCTTCCCGGGAAGGGAGCTGCCGTCGAGCGCGCCTTTGCGGCGCACGAGGTCTCGAGCTTTTCTGGCGGCTTCTCGAGCGCGGGCGGCATCAATCGCTTTGCCGACAATCCGCCGCGCCACCGACGGGTTCTCTTCGAGATAGGCACCCAGCTTTTCGTTGAGGATCGTCTCGACGATGCCCTTGACTTCGGTGTTGCCCAGTTTGGTTTTGGTCTGCCCCTCGAACTGCGGGTGCGGAATCTTGACGCTGATGACCGCCGTCAGGCCCTCGCGAATGTCCTCGCCGGTGATGCTTTCCTTGAGGTCCTTCGCCAGGTTGTTCTTGGTCGCGTACGAATTGATCGTGCGCGTCAATGCCGATCGAAAGCCTGAGAGGTGCGTGCCGCCTTCATGCGTGTTGATGTTGTTCGCGAACGAATAGATCGTTTCGGCGTAGCTGTCGTTCCACTGCAGCGCGATTTCAGAGTCGATGCCGTCCTTGTCACCTTTCATGAAGATCGGCTTCTCGTTCACCGCGGCCTTGTTCTTGTTCAAGTGGGTGACGAACGAGACGATGCCGCCTTCGTAGTGAAACTTATGGCTCTTGCCGTCGCGCTCGTCGTCCAGCGTGACGATGATGCCGCCGTTCAGGAAGGCGAGTTCGCGGAGACGCTGCGCCAGGACGTCGAAGCTGAAGACGACCGTCTCGAAGATCTGGGAGTCGGGCTTGAAGGTGACCTTCGTCCCGCGCCGCTTCGTGGTGCCGGTGACTTCCAGATCGCCAGTCGGGCGGCCGCGTTCGTACGACTGCTGATAGACCTGGCCGTTGCGCCAGATTTCCAGCTCCATGGTTTCGGACAAGGCGTTCACGACCGAAATGCCCACGCCGTGGAGACCGCCTGAGACCTTGTAGCTGTCGTTGTCGAACTTGCCGCCGGCATGGAGCACGGTGACGACGACTTCCGCGGCTGATTTCCCGCTCTCGTGCCGATCGACCGGGATGCCGCGGCCGTTGTCGATGACCGTGACCGAGTTATCCAGATGGATGCTGACGTTGACCTGGTCGCAGAAGCCCGCGAGGGCCTCGTCGATCGAGTTGTCGACAATCTCGTAGACGAGATGGTGCAGTCCCGCGGGTCCCGTGGAGCCGATGTACATCGCCGGCCGCTTGCGGACAGCTTCCAGCCCCTCGAGCACCTTGATCTTGTCGGCGGAGTAGTCGGCAGCGTCGGCCGCGGAGCCGTTGTGACCGTTGGCGGGCGCAGTGTCCTGGTTCGGATCCTGCGGTTTGATTGGCTCGTTGCTCTCGGTATGTTCCACGTCTTCTCGTTTTGGATGTCAGTTCGTGATGTGCCGGAAAATCCCGGCGCGTCTCTGGCTCACACCCTCATTGGCATGATGACGTAGGTGTACTCGTATCCCTCGGCGCCGATTGGCGTCATCACGGCCTGGCTGACCTCGTCCTTGAGTTCGAGCGCCACGACATCGGCGCTCACCGCCGCGAGAAAATCCAACACGTATTGCGCGTTGAAGCAAATCTGCAGGCTGGGTCCGTTGTAGTCCACCGGTAAGGATTCGTGGGCCTCGCCCAATTCAGGACTGCTCGACGTGACGTCGACCTTGCCTTTGTCGATCTGGAACTTGACGGCGCGCGACCGTTCGTTGGAGAGCAGGGCGACGCGCTTGACCGCATTCGTCAGCCGATCGCGCTCGAATTCGATGTGTTTGTCGTTGCCCTTGGGAATCACCCGCTCGTAGGCCGGGAACTGCCCGTCGATCATCCGCGAGATGAGCAACCGGTCACCGATTTCGAAAAAAATGTGATTCTCGCCGCGCTCGTAGTTGATCGGGTTGTCGCCTTCGCTCACCAGTCGAGCCAGCTCGCCGAGCGTCTTCTTCGGAAGAATGGCCTTGCTCTCTTCACCCTCGTTTTTGTGCTTCCCATCCCGCTTCACCGTCACCAGCGCAAGGCGATGACCATCGGTGGCGACCAGGCTCATCGAATCAGGCCGGAGCAGGAACTGTGCGCCGTTCAGGAAGAACCGGGTGTCTTCTCCGGTGATCGCAAACTGCGTCTTCGACACCATTTCGCGAAGCGCGCTGCTGGGCAGCATGGCCGTCGGCTTGCCGTGGCCTTCAGGGAGGGTCGGAAAATCTTCGCGAGGCAGCGTCTGCATACGCGAGTCGAATCGATCGGCGGCAATCCGGACGCCGCTCTTTTCCTCGGTGATGCGGATGTCGGTGTCAGGCAGTGACTTCACGATCTCATAGAGCTTCTTGGCTGGCAGCGTCAGCGCGCCGCTCTTGGTCACGTTCGCGGCGCAACGGCTGCGAAGACCGACTTCGAGATCGGTCGCCAGAAACTTCACCTCGTCGCCCTTCGCGTCCATCAGCACGTTGGCCAGGATCGGAATCGTGTTCTTGCGTTCGACGATTCCCTGGAAAAGCTGCAGTTCTCGCAGAAGGTCGTTCTTGCGGACGACAAGTTCCATGGCTGTACTGACCTCGAGAAGGGAGGGCCTCAGGCCCGCGATCCCCTACAGAGAAGGGGAAGATCTGTGAAGGGGAAAGTATATAGGAAGAGAGTGTCTGTTCAAAAATGTGATGTTGGAACTACTCCTTATTAATGAACAACTTAGGTTGTGGAAAAATAGTGCTCTGATCGGCGTGCCCAGGACCCGCTTGCCGGCCCGGCCGGAGATCCACAAATCGTCCACAGCCCGGTTGGAGTGGGGCCTGTGGAAGCTGCGGAAAATCAGCGGAATCCCTCGAGAAAGTTGCTCATCAGGCTGTTGAAATCCGTGTCGCGCTTGCGCATTTCCTCAACCTTCCGAATCGAATGAATCACGGTCGAATGGTGCTTCCCGCCGAAGCTTCGGCCGATTTCCGGGAGCGATGCGTGCGTCAGCGACTTGCACAGATACATGGCGATCTGGCGCGGCATCGCGACTGACTTCGAATTGTTTCGGGACTTCAGCTCCGCCAGCTTCAACTGGTAATAGTCGGCGACGTACTTCTGAATGATGTCGATGGTGACGGCCCGCTCCTCATGATCGAGGATGTTCTTCAGGACTTCCTTGGCGAGTGGCAGAGAGATTTCCTCGCCTTTCAAGGACGCGTAGGCAATCAACCGAATCAACGATCCTTCGAGCTCACGGATGTTGGACTTGATCTTGTGCGCGATGTACATCGCGACATCGTCCGGCAGCGGTACGACTTCGGTCTCAGCCTTCTTCTTGAGAATGGCCACCTTCGTTTCGACGTCAGGCGACTGAATGTCCGCAATCAGGCCCCATTCAAAACGCGAGCGAAGCCGCTCTTCGAGCGCCGGAATTTCATGCGGCGGACAGTCGCTGCTCAACACGATCTGCTTCTGGGAATCGTAGAGCGCGTTGAACGTGTGGAAGAACTCGGTCTGCGTGCCTTCTTTTCCGGCCAGAAACTGGATGTCGTCGACCAGCAGCACGTCGACGCTTCGATACCGTTCACGGAAGTCGATCACCCGGTCATAGCGCAAGGCGTTGATCATCTCGTTCATGAATCGCTCGGACGAGATGTAGGTCAGTTTCAGATTGCGGTCATGCTGCAGCACGTAGTGCCCGACCGCGTGCATCAGATGGGTCTTGCCGAGTCCCACCCCACCGTAGATGAACAGCGGATTGTAGGAACGCGATGGCAATTCCGCGATGGCCCGGCAGGCGGCGTGGGCGAACTGGTTGGACGATCCGACGATGAACGTGTCGAAGGTATAGCGGGGGTTCAGCCCGGCTGAACCCGAAACCAACTGAGGCGCAGGCGGCTCCTTGAGAGCCGCACTCTCCTCAGGGCCAAGGGCAATGGCCGGCGCGTCCCCCTGCGGTTCGGCGACGAAGAGCACCGCGAGTCCGCCGCGCTTGACCTCGGTCATGGCTTCGGCAATCACGCCCGAGTAGTGCTTGGTGAGCCAATCCTTGAAGAGCGCGTTTGGCACCCGCACCGTGAGAACCGATGCGTCCTCGGCGAGGAAACCGGTCGGTTTGAACCAGGTGTAGAAGCTGTGCCGGTTCACCTTGGTTTCGACGCGCGCCAGGACCTGTTCCCAGAGGTTCATTTGCTTCGGAAAACCGCCAAATGGGACCCTTTCGCCCCGTTGTTTCCTTGGGTTTTCATCGATCTACAGCGACTCGTGGCCGAAAGAGGCCGAAAACACTGGCGTTTTCAGCTTCGCCGAGCCGAAAAGCGCTGCGAATCCTGGCTCCAACCGGTGTAGACACACGGATCTCGGGGAATTTCCACAGTTTTTTCCACAGGTGTGGAAAACTTTGGGAAGAGACCAAACGGCCATGCTGACTGGTGACGGAGAGAGTCTTGGCTTCTGGACGGCTCTGAAAACGAGGACGCCGACTCTAACACAGTTTCCCGCCGCATTGACACCGTCTGAATGGCTTGGCTAACATAAGCGGTTCGTTTCAGTTACAGAAAGTCGACAACGAGTCGCGGGGGCGATCATGAAGGGAAAACGCACATTTCAGCCGAACACGCGCCGCCGGGCTCGTGCGCACGGCTTTCTGGTCCGGATGAGCACGAAGAATGGCCGTCTGGTGCTCAAGCGGCGTCGTGCAAAGGGACGCAAGCGGCTGACCGTCAGCACCCGCTAGCTCGCGCCAGCCAGTCGCTGGTGGGATCCGAGCATCATGGCCGGCTTTCCGCAAAGCGAGCGCGTCCGGCGGCACGTGGACTACAAGAAGATCTACGATCAGGGCTCCAAGGTCCACAGCCGCTATTTCACGATGTTTGGGCTCGCCAATGGGACGACGACCGGGCGGTTGGGCATCGCCGCCACTCGCAAGCTGGGTGGCGCCGTGGTCCGAAACCGGGCCAAGCGCGTCGTTCGCGAGATCTTTCGTCACAACAAACTCGCACCCGGGTTCGATCTCGTCGTTGTTCCAAAACGTGATCTGATTGAAGCCAGCCTGGCCACCCTTGAAACCGAATTCCGGAGTTCTCTCGACCGCTGCTTACGGCGCCGGCGCTGACATGAGCGGGCCGTCGCCATCGCACGCCCGTCCGGTTTCACGCCCACCCTCGGTGGTCATCGCCCTGGCGCTGCTGCGCGGTTACAAGCTGCTGCTCTCGCCGCTTTTTGCTGGTTCCTGCCGTTTTCATCCGTCCTGCTCCGCGTACGCCGCCGAGGCCATCGACCGTTTTGGTGTTGGCCGGGGAACGTGGCTGGCTGTCCGGCGTCTCTCCAGATGTCACCCATGGCGCGCCGGCGGCTACGATCCGGTGCCCCCCAGAACCTAAATGGAACGCCGCGTCCTCGTCGCCATCTTTCTGTCGTTCCTGGTGCTGTACTCGTACCAGGCGTTCTTCGTGAAACCAGCGCCGAAACCGCTCCCTGGCGCCCCGGGAACGGCTTCGGCTCCAACTGAGCCCAGCGCGTCAGTTCCCGCGGCGACGCCGGCTCCCGCGGTGATCGTTGCCGCGACTCCGGCGCCTGGAGTCACCTCGCTGACCGGCGAATCCAGCGAGCGCGACATTTCCGTCGAGACGCCGAATGTCATCGCCACCTTCACCAATCGCGGCGGTCGTTTGAAGAGCTGGCGGCTGAAGAAGTATCAGAATCATTCCGGTCAGCCGCTGGATTTGCTCGCCGCCGACGAACCGGCACGACAGGCGCTGCCTTTTTCGCTGCGCGTCGCTGACGCTGCCACCACGGGATCGCTGAACGGTGCGATCTACTCCGCCAGCGCGCCGGCAACGGATGCCTCCGGCCGCACTCGCCTGCTGTTCGAGTATCGAGACTCCGCCGGCGTCGCAGCCTCGAAGGAATTCGTCCTGGACCCGTCGTCGTACACCATCCAGTTCCAGACGACCGTCACAGCCAACGGCCAGGTGCTCAACCCGGCCGTCGTCTGGGGGCCCGGCCTCGGCGACGACGACCCGCAGGCCGGACGGTACGGGATCAAGCCGGGCGGGCTCTATTCAGTGGCTGGAAAAGTCAGTCGGCTGACGATCGCTGACGCCACCAAGCAGCCGGCTTACGACCAGAACTTCGAATACGCCGGCATCGAGGATCATTACTTCTCATCGTTCGCCTACAAGCTCGGTTCGACGAAGGTGATTTTCGAGCCGGTGACGATACCGCCACCGGCCGGATCGAAAGATCCGGCCCGCGAGCTGATGGGCTATTCGGTCGAGCGCGCGAAGCACGACGAACCGATCGTTTTCTACGCCGGACCGAAGCACTTCGATACGCTCGCCGCGTTGGATCGCAATTTCACGCGCGTCATCAACTTCGGCATCTGGGCGGTCATCGAAGTTCCGCTGCTGCGCGCACTGAACTGGATCCAGGGGTTCACCGGCAACTACGGCTGGTCGATCGTCGTCCTCACGATCCTGATGAACATCGTCTTCTTTCCGCTCAATCACAAGAGCGTGGTCTCCATGCGCAAGATGCAGGAGATTCAGCCGGAGATGAAGGCGATCCAGGATCGCTACGCCAAGTTGAAGGTGACCGACCCGGCCAAGCAGAAGATGAACCAGGAGATCATGGCGCTCTACCGCGATCGCGGGGTGAACCCGGCGAGTGGCTGCGTGCCGTTGCTGCTGACATTTCCAGTGCTGATCGCGTTCTACACACTCCTCAGTACCGCGATCGAGTTCCGCGGCGCGCCGTTCATCGGCTGGATTCACGATCTGTCGCAGGCGGACGCGTACTATGTCCTGCCGATTCTTTCCGGTGTGACGCAGCTGATCACGCAGTGGATGATGCCGCAGACGGGCGGCGACCCCACTCAGCAGAAGATCATGATGTTCATGCCGCTGGTGATGACGTTTGTCTTCCTCAGCGCTCCGGCCGGGACGATGCTCTACTGGTTCGTCGGCGGTGTCTGGCGTATCGGCCAGCAGGCCGCGACGAACTATTTGATCGGTCCGCCCAAAGTCAGGCCCGTCCGACCGGCGGCGGAACGTAAAGTGAAGCGCGTCGGCAGCAGCAAGACGGAAGACGCAGCGCGGGAGAACTGAACATGCCGGACCAGACCGCACCGATCGTCGAGTTTCTCAATCAGTTTTCCGCCGCGCTCGGCATCAACACGCCCGTCGACGTCGAGGAGACCGCCGACGGCCCGCGGTTGAATCTCTCCGGAGAAGAGGCGGAACTGCTGGTGCGGCATCGCGGCGAGCCGCTCAAGGCGCTGCAGCACGTGGTCGACATGTCCTTTGGCCGCTCGCTCGGCGACGACACGCGTGTATTTGTCGACGCGCTGGCATATCGGAAGGGCAAGGATCTCGAGCTGCGCAAGATGGCGAAGTTCCTCGCCGAAAAGGCCAAAGAGACCGGCGTGGATCAGCAACTCGGTCCGTTGAATCCCTACGAGCGCCGGCTCGTTCACCTTTCGGTGGCGGAAGTTCCCGGCGTGTCATCCGAGAGCGTCGGCGACGCCTTCTCGAAAACCGTCTACATTTCCCCGCGCAAGTAGGCTTCGCGCGGGCACGCGTGACGTTTTCCACCGACGATACGATCGTCGCCATCGCCACGCCGCCAGGACGCGGCGGCATCGGCATCGTTCGGATCAGCGGCACTGACGCCGCAGCGGTCGCCGGCCGGTTGATCGATCGCCGGGAGCCGCTCACGCCGCGGCGCGCGACGTTTTCCCGGGTGCAGGCGCCGGCCGGAGCCGGAGATCTTCGCGGCGACTCATCGTTCGATCAGGTCGTCGTCACCTATTTCCCGGCGCCGAAGTCGTATACCGGTGACGACGTGGTGGAGCTCAGCGCGCACGGGAGTCCGGTCGTACTCAAGGCGATCATCGCGTCGGCGCTGGCCGCGGGCGCGCGGTTGGCGCAACCCGGCGAATTCACGCTGCGCGCGTTTCTTAACGGCCGGATCGATTTGACGCAGGCGGAAGCGGTCGGTGATTTGATCGACGCCGTCACGCCGCTGCAGGCGCGGAGCGCGTTCGATCAATTGAACGGCACGTTGACCACTGCGATCGAGACCATCGATCGTTCGCTCTTCGATCTCGTCGCCCGCCTCGAAGCGTCGGTGGATTTTCCGGAAGAGGGCTATCACTTCGTCGAACCGGCGGCGCTCGCAGAAGCGATCGACGACGTCGTCAGGCGCGTCGATGCGCTCTTGGCCGACGGCCGGCGCGGCCGCGTTGTTCGTGAAGGGTTGCACGTCGGCATCATCGGTCCGCCCAACGTCGGCAAATCGAGTCTCTTCAATGCGCTCGTCGGAGCCGCGCGGGCGATTGTTGCCCCGCAGGCAGGAACCACCCGCGATCTCGTCACCGAGACGATCGATCTCGAGGGATTGAAGATCACACTCGTCGATACGGCCGGCCTCCGCGATACTGGAGACGCGGTCGAAGCCGAAGGCGTGTCGCGGTCGCGCGCGACGTCGAAAGTGGTGGATCTGGTGCTGGCCGTCATCGATGTCTCTCGTCCGCGCGCGCCGCAGATCGAAGCCTTGAGCGGACAGACGGGCGCGATCGTGTGGGTTGGCAACAAGGCGGATTTGCCGAAAGCGTGGAGCGACAATCAGGTCGTGAGCGTATCCGCGAGAACCGGCGCAGGCCTCGACGAGCTGCGCGCCGCGATTGCGCGGGCGCTGGACGTCGAGCCGCTGCGCGATCGACCGGCGATCACCAACGTGCGGCACCTGGATCTGCTCGAGCGGGTACGCGCGGCGTTGGCGCGCGCGCGCGCGGCGGCGTGGAGCGACGGCCAGTCGCTCTCCGAGGAATTCGTGCTCGCGGATCTGCAGACGGCGCGTCAACTCCTCGATGAAGTGGTCGGACGGCGGACGAGCGAAGACATCCTGCGGCACATTTTCGAGAAGTTCTGCATCGGCAAATGACGTTTGACGTGATCGTCATCGGCGCGGGGCATGCGGGGTGCGAAGCGGCATTTGCGGCGGCGCGTCTCGGTGCGCACGTCGGGTTGTGCACGCTCTCCCGCGACACCGTCGCGCACATGCCCTGCAACCCGGCCATCGGCGGAACCGCGAAGGGTCATCTCGTCCGCGAGATCGACGCACTCGGCGGTTTGATGGGCCGGGCGACGGACGCGACCGCGATTCAGTTCAAGCTGCTCAATCGCAGCCGCGGGCCGGCGGTGTGGTCGCCGCGCGCGCAGGCGGACAAGCGGATCTACTCGCAATGGGTTCGCGCCGCGTTGGAACAGGAGCCGGGAATCGAGTGGCTGATCGGACGGGCGGGACGCGTCGTCGTCGAGCACGATCGCGTCGCCGGGCTGCAATTCGAGGACGGTGATTTCCACGCCTGCCGTTCGCTGATCGTCACGACCGGGACCTTTCTCAACGGCTTGATCCATATCGGTCAGGAACAGCGGCCGGCGGGACGGCACGGTGAACCGCCGTCGTGTGAGCTGTCCGAATCGTTGAAGGGCCTCGGCTTCACCTGCGGACGGCTCAAGACCGGGACGCCGCCCCGCCTCGATCGCGCGAGCATCGAATTTGAAAGCGAAGTGGCGGCCGGCCGGTTTCAGATCGAGGACGGCGATCAGCCGCCGGTGCCGTTCTCGTTTACGAGCGGCACGATTCAACGCGATCAGATTCGCTGCTATCTGTTGCACACCAACGATCGGGTGCGCGACCTCGTCCGCGCGAACATCGAGCATTCGCCGCTCTTCAACGGGCAGATCCGCGGCATCGGCCCGAGATACTGCCCGTCGCTCGAAGACAAGATCGTCCGGTTTCCGGATCGCGAACGGCATCAGATCTTTCTCGAGCCCGAAGGGCTTGACGTGCCGGAGGTCTACGTCAACGGGTTCTCGACGAGCCTGCCGCGCCAGGTGCAGGAAGACCTGGTCCACGCCCTTCCCGGCCTCGAGAACGCCGTGTTGCTTCGACCTGGGTACGCCGTGGAATACGATTTCATTCAGCCCACGGAGCTCGATCGCGGGCTTCAGACGAAACGCATTTCGGGGCTGTATCTGGCCGGGCAAATCAATGGAACGTCCGGCTACGAGGAAGCCGCCGCGCAAGGCTTGATGGCGGGAATCAATGCCGCGCGGCAAACCCAGAGTCTGGAAGCTTTTCACCTTCGCCGCGACGAAGCGTACGTTGGCATCCTGGTTGACGACCTCATCACGCGCGGCTGTCTCGAGCCGTACCGGATGTTTACGTCACGAGCCGAGCACCGGCTGCACCTGCGGATTGACAACGCCGACTTGCGGTTGACGCCAGCGGGACGTCAAATCGGTCTCGTCGACGACCACAGATGGCACATCTTTGACGACAGGAAGTCTAGGTATAGCAACAACTTAAAGAGATTGTCCGAGACCAGAGTGAAGGCGGAAAACGGCGCCGGTCTCAGTGCCGCGCAACTGCTGCGTCAACCGGAAACCCGTCTCGAGCAGCTGTATTCCTCTGGTCGTGTGGGTCTCGAGATCGACCTTGAACGGCCGCACATTGATCTCGCCAGCGCCGAAACCGCAATCAAGTACGAAGGCTATCTGAGGCAACAGCAAAGCGAGATCGAGCGCGCACGGAAGGACGAACGGCGCCTCATTCCGGCGGGGTTTCCGTTTGAGCGAGTGCCAGGACTCTCACGCGAAATCGTCGAGCGGCTTCGACAGGTGCGGCCTGACACGATCGGTCACGCCCTCAGGATTCCTGGAGTCACTCCAGCCGCTGGAGCCGTGCTGGCCGCGTACGTCGGACGACTAGGGCCTGCCCGGTGATCGACGCCGCTCGTTTCGCCGCCGTACTGAGGGACCGCGGTTCGAAATTCGGTGTCGGCTACTCAGAGTCAGAACTCGACCAACTGTTTCGCTACTACGACCTGCTGCGAAGCTGGAACAAACGGGTCAATCTGACGGCTCTACCCCTCGATGAGGTTGAGTTCGCCACCGTCGATCGCCTTTTCGTTGAGCCAGGAATCGCTGCCGATCTCATTCCGGTCGAACGTCTCCGGCTGCTCGATCTGGGATCCGGAGGCGGTTCACCGGCGATTCCGCTCAAAGTCCTGCGGCCCCTCGCTGCACTCACGATGGTCGAGTCTCGTGGCAAGAAGGCGGCATTCCTTCGTGAAGCCTGCCGGGTAATTGGAGTTGCCGCCGACGTGCTCGAATGCCGATTTGAGGAACTCAGCCTCGAACCAGCGTCAGCTGACGTGATTTCGGTTCGCGCCGTACGGCTGGACGAAAATCTTGTCGCTCTGATAAAGCGCTGGTTGACGAGGAACGGTCGGCTGCTCTTCTTCGCGGCGTCTGCCGCTCCAGCAGTCGAGTCGATGAGCTTTGAAGGATCAGCTCAGCTACCTGGCCACGAAGGCGCCACAGTTCAGCTCTTCCGCAATCTCTAGACACGCAATGTTTCACGTGGAACATTTCTGCGTTGACCTGCACGGAGCCTTTCTCTATTCTTCCTCGAGCGCCAACGACCATCCCCAAGATAAATTTGGCCATACAACCGAATGTCCCGCGTCCTCAGCGTTGTCAATCAGAAGGGCGGAGTCGGCAAGACGACGACAGCGATCAACGTTGGCGCGGCCTTGGCCTTGGCCGGCCGTCAAGTCCTGCTCGTCGACCTTGACCCCCAGGGCAATCTGACCAGCGGTGTCGGCCTCAAAGGGCACCAGGCTGAAGGTGGCACTACCTACGACGCCTTGACGACCGCCGAACCGACGCTCGACGCCGAACCGTTCGTGATCAAGACGGCTGTCGACGGGCTGTTCTTGATCCCCGCCGATCGCCAATTGACGGGCGCGGAGATCGAGTTGGTTCCGCTTGCCCGCCGCGAAGAGCGACTTCGTCTCCTGCTCCATTCAATCCGCGACCGCTTCGACTACGTCATCGTCGATTGTCCGCCCTCGCTTGGACTGCTGACGCTCAACGGACTCGTGGCGGCGGACGCCGTGCTGATTCCGTTGAACTGCGAGTATTTCGCGCTCGAGGGGCTGGCCGATCTTGTCGGGACGCTCAGACGGGTGCGCGCCGCGCTCAATCCGCCGCTCGATATCGAGGGCGTGCTGCTGACGATGTGCGATGAGCGCACCAACCTCGGTCAACAAGTGGCGAGCGATGTCCGCGGATTCTTCAAGGAGAAAGTCTTTCGCGTCGTGATTCCCCGCAACATTCGGCTTGGCGAAGCGCCAAGCCACGGTGTGCCCGTCGTGCTCTACGACCCGAGGTCGCGCGGCGCCGAGGCATACACGGCGCTGGCGCGAGAAGTACTCGAACGCGCGCCGGCTCATGCCGCCGCGACGGAACCGGACGTCATCTAGCCAATTTCACGGAACCTCCTATGGAAAAGCGTCCCGCACTCGGCAAAGGATTGAGCGCACTGATTCCCGACGTCCCACCGCCGGTGGTCGGATCGGTCGATGTCGACATCCATCTTCTCAGTCCGAGCAGCTTTCAGCCGCGCGGCCAGATGGACGATGCGCGTCTCGATGACCTCGCGCGATCGATTGCGTCGAACGGCGTGATCCAGCCGATTGTGGTGCGGCGAACCGGCGAACGGTTTCAGATCATCGCCGGCGAGCGGCGGTGGCGCGCCGCGCAAAAAGCCGGACTGATGCGGGTGCCGATTGTCGTGCGCGACGTGGCTCCCGGCAAGGAACAGTCGCTGCTGGAAATGGCGCTGATCGAAAACATCCAGCGCGAGAACCTCAATCCGATTGACGAGGCGCAGGCCTACCGTCGTCTCTGCGCCGAGTTCCAGTTGACGCAGGATCAAGTCGCGACCGCGGTCGGCAAGGATCGAGCGACGGTCGCGAACATGCTGCGGCTCCTGAAACTGCCCGCCGAAGTGCAGGCGGAAGTCGCTGCGGGACGGCTCGCGATGGGGCACGCGCGAGCGCTGCTCGCCTTGCCTGACGAAGCAGATCAGCGGCGGCTTGCGCGCGAAGTGATCGCGCGAAGCCTTTCCGTACGAGAAACCGAAAGCCTGGCGCGCAAAGCCGCCGAGACGGGGACGAAGCCGGCGGCCGAAACCGAACCGGTCAAGGCCGATGTACACACCCGCGCGGCCGAAGAACGCTTACGTCTTTTGTTCGGTACCCGCGTCCGGATCGTCCGTCATGGGACAAAAGGACGCATTGAAATCGACTTTGGGTCAGAAGACGAGTTGATCCGCATCTTCGACCAATTGACCGAACGCTGAGATCCCGCCGCTCCGGCCGGGGGCGGAAAGTGCTCGTAAAACTGTGGTATAAATCCCTGTTTCGCGCTTGTGAAAGTTAGCGCAAGCTACCCGCGCGTCCAGAACTAACCGTGACCAATCGCACCGCTGCCACCCGCTACGCCCGTGCCACGCTCGACGTGGCGCTCAAGGAGCACGCCGACGTCGCGCGCATCGAGTCCGAGCTCGCGGGCTTCGCCGCCCTGCTCGAGCACCATGCCGCGCTGCAAAAGGTGCTGAACAACCCCGCCGTGCCGACGCCGCGGAAGCACGCGGCGGTCAGCGAGCTGCTGAAACACGTGACGCTGGTACCGCAGGTCGGCAAGCTCCTGCTGCTGCTGGCGTCGCGCGACCGCCTGGTGCTGCTACCGGACATCGTACAGGCGCTCAAGACACGGCTGATGGATCTCCGGAACGAAGTGCGGGCGGACGTGACGACGGCGGCGCCGTTGTCGGCTGAACGGGTCAAGGCGATCGAACACAGCCTGGCGCGCGCCACGGGGCGAACGGTGATGCTGACCGCTCACGTCGATCCCGCCATCATCGGCGGCATCGTCGCGCGGATCGGCAGCACGGTGTATGACGGCAGCGTGACCAGCCAGCTTCAGCGCCTGAAGGCCCGGTTGAATCCGGACGGCAGAGGATAGAGACGCCAGCATATGGATATCAAAGCCGAAGAAATCTCAAAGATCATCCGCGACCAGATCGGCAGCTTTGCCGTGGACGTGGACGTCGCCGAAGTCGGCAGCATCATTTCCCTGGGTGACGGCATCGCCCGCATCCACGGCATCGAGAACGCGATGGCCGGCGAGATGCTGGAGTTTCCGAAGGGCGTGTTCGGGATCGCGCTGAACCTCGAGGAAGAAAGCGTCGGCGCGGTGCTCCTCGGCGAATACACCCAGATCAAGGAAGGCGACACCGTCAAGCGCACCGGCCGCATCATCTCGGTGCCGGTCGGCGACGAAATGCTCGGCCGCGTCGTGAACGCGCTCGGCCAGCCGATCGACGGCAAAGGTCCGATCCACACGTCGCGCTCTTCCCCGATCGAACGTCTCGCGCCCGGCGTCGTTGATCGCCAGTCGGTGAAGGAACCACTCCAGACCGGGTTGAAGGCGATCGATGCGATGGTGCCGATTGGCCGCGGCCAGCGCGAGCTGATCATCGGTGACCGCCAGACCGGCAAGACCGCGGTGGCGATCGATACCATCCTCAACCAGAAACACACCGGCGTCATCTGCATCTACAACGCGATCGGCCAGAAGCAGTCGACCATCGCCCAGGTGGTGCGCACGCTTGAAGAAGCCGACGCGATGCGCTACACCATCGTGGTCGCCGCCGGCGCCTCCGACCCGGCGCCGCTGCTCTACATCAGCCCGTATTCGGCCTGCACCATCGGCGAATTCTTCCGCGACTCGGGCCGGCATGCGCTCGTCGTCTACGACGACCTCTCGAAACACGCCCAGTCGTACCGTGAAATCTCGCTGCTCCTCCGCCGCCCGCCGGGCCGCGAAGCCTATCCGGG